>NZ_SDLA01000001.1:0-765875 GCF_013096845.1 Geobacillus sp. BMUD | reverse complement strand
TGAGTGTCTTATGCTCTAGCGGCGAAGTGGACACGCCTCAAAGAATAAGGATTGCTTGAAGCAGTCAAACTTCTTTGGAAGCCTCCACTTCAAATTTTCGCTAGAAAATTAAGTGGGGGTAGTTCACTAACGGCGAAGGCGGCCAAGAGTACATGCGGCTGTATCGCGACCGGTTTACCCCATCACCGCATTTGAACGAGCCGCGTACACTCGTGGCTGTATTTGCGATTTGCGCCGAAACGGATGAAAAAGCGGAATGGATCGCGGGAAGCCTTGACTTGACGCTCCTCATGATCGAACAAGGGATGGCTGTCAACGGTACGCCAAGTCCGGAAAAAGCAGCCGCCTACCCATACAGCCCGTATGAACGCAAACGGATCGCAGACAATCGGAAGCGAATGATCGTCGGCAGTCCGGCGCGCGTCAAAGACGAGCTGCACCAGCTGAGTGAAGCGTATGAAACCGAAGAAATCATGCTCGTGACGATTACATACGACTTCGAGGATAAACTCGCGAGTTTCCGGCTCATCGCCGAGGCCGTCTGGGGGTGAACACGATGCGAATTCTTTCCATTAATGTTGGAAAGCCGAAAACGATCCACATCGCCGGCCAGCGGATCACAACCGGCATTGACAAAACGCCGGTCGCCCATTCCGTTGCGGTCGGCAAACAAAACTTGGCTGGAGATGGACAAGCCGACCTCGTCCATCACGGCGGCGAAGATAAAGCGATTTGCGCCTATCCGTCCGAGCATTTCGTCTATTGGGAAGAGCGATACGGCCGTCCGTTTACGGCGGGGTCGTTTGGAGAAAACTGGACGCTTCTCGGTTTGACGGAAGACGATGTGTGTCTTGGCGACATTTATGCCGCTGGCACGGCGCTCGTGCAAGTGTCGCAGCCGCGCCAACCTTGCTCCAAATTGGCATTCAAACATCAGCTGCCCGATTTGCCGAAAGCTGTCTGCCAGACAGGAAAAAGCGGGTTTTACTTTCGCGTTCTCAAAGAGGGCGTCGTCGCTCCAGGCGCGCCGCTCGTTCTCGTCGAACGGGGCGCGGAGGCGTTGTCGATCGCCTATATCAATCACATTTACTATCATGAGCGGGACAATGCGGCCGCCATAAAGCAAATCGCCAGCCATCCAGCCTTATCCGCAAGCTGGCGCGAAGTGTTTCAAAAGCGCCTCTCCGAGCGAACGCGTCCTTAAGCCTATGCTGGCAAGACGCACCCGACACAAGCGGGCGTTTCACGCAACAATAGAAAGGCGCCCTGATCGTCGACCCTCGCGACACATGGCTTGGTTCAACGATCGGGGCGCTCGTTTTCAGTTCAGCGGGAGAGCGGCGTCGCCGCGCAGGCGCATTCCTCATCGGGCCTCATGCACACTGCGCAGCCAATAGCGCTGATACAATTGGAAATAAAATCCTCTTGCGGCCAGCAGCTCTTCATGCGTCCCTTGTTCGATCACCTTCCCTTCGTTGAGCACAAGGATGCGGTCCGCATGTTGAATCGTGTTCAACCGATGGGCGATGACCAAGCACGTTCGGCCGTTCATGAGCCGCGCGAGCGCTTCTTGAATGCGCACTTCGGTCACCGTATCAACGTTGCTCGTCGCTTCGTCCAAAATCAAAATGGCCGGGTCGGCGATCATCGCCCGAGCGATGGCCAACAGCTGCCGCTGCCCTTGACTGATCCCGCCGCCTCCTGGAGCCAAAACAGTGTCGTATCCGTTCGGCAGCTTCATAATAAAAGAGTGGGCGTTCGCTCGGCGCGCCGCTTCCTCAACTTCTTCATCGGTCGCCCCAAGCCGGCCGTAGCGAATGTTGTCGCGAACCGTTCCAGCGAACAAAAACGGATCTTGAAGCACAAACGCCATATGGCGGCGCAAGCTCGCCCGCTTGATCGTCCGGCTGTCGCGGCCGTCGATCCAAATCTCCCCACGATCCGGGTCGTAAAAGCGGGTCAACAGCTGCAACACGGTCGTTTTGCCCGCTCCGGTCGGACCGACAAGCGCCACCGTCTCCCCCGGGGCGACAGAAAACGTGACGCCATCGAGCGCCGGACGCTGTTTGTCATAGGAAAAGACGACGTGGCGAAACTCGATGCGCCCATCCAGCTTGTCGACGTCCGCCGCTTCCTGTTCATCTTCCTCTTCTTTCGGCAAATCTAAAATTTCCAGCACCCGCTCGGCGCCGGCCAACGCCGACAGCAACGTGTTCCATTGGTTGGCCAAATCGTTGAGCGGGCGGGTAAACTGGCGGGCATACTCCACAAATACGACGATCGTGCCGACCGAAATCGCCCCTTTGGCTGCCATCCATCCGCCGACGCCGGCGATGAGGGCGAAGCTGAAGTTGTTCAAAAAGTTCATCAGCTTCGGAATAAAGCCGGAATACGTCTGCGCCCAAAACCCGGCGCGTTTCAGCTCGGCATTTTTGCTCGCCAATTCCGCCTCCATGCGCTTTTCTTGCGAAAACAGTTTGACGACTTTTTGTCCGGAAATGACTTCCTCGATAAAGCCATTCATCTCGCCGAGCGCCTGTTGCTGCTCGCGAAAACGCACCCGCGTCCGATTGGTGATCCAGCGCATGCCGGCATACATGAGCGGCACGACAACAAGGGCGACGATCGTCAACAAGACGCTTTGCGAAAGCATCACCGCCATCGCGCCAATCAGCGTGAGCGTGCTCGAGATGACTTGTACGACGGTGCTGTTAAACGTCTGGCTCATGTTGTCGATGTCATTGGTAATCCGGCTCATCAGCTCGCCTTGTTGGCGACGGTCAAAAAACGAAATCGGCAGCTCGTGAAAATGGCGAAACAGCCGCTCGCGAATCCCACGCACCGTCCGCTGGCCGACATCGATCATCCAATAGTTTTGCAAAAACGTTGCCGCGCCAAGGGCGATATAAATGACAAGAAGCAAAACGAGCGTCGCCATAAACCCTTCCGTCTTCCGCTCCACAATGTACCCATCGACCGCCCGGCCGATGACGTACGGGCCGGCGAGCGCCAGCGCCGAGCTGGCCATCACCATGGCCATGGCTGCAAACAGCTTTCGCTTTTGCGGAACGATGAACACCCAAAGCCGCCGCAAAGTGCCGACGCTGTTTTTTGCCCGCTGCGGACTTGCTCCAAAACGCGCTCCGTGAGGACTATGCCGTAGTGACATCGATCGGTCCCTTCTTTCCTTCCTGCGTCGCGACAATGCGACGATATAACTCGCTTTCCGCCAACAATTGTTCATGGCTTCCTTGCGCCACCAAGCGGCCGTCTTCCAAAAGGAAAATCGTGTCGGCCGCCATCGCCGCGCTCACCTTTTGTGTCACCATCACCGTCGTGCACGCGTATTGCCGCAAAGCCGAAAGCAGTTTCGCTTCCGTCTCCGCATCGAGCGCGCTTGTGCTGTCGTCCAAAAGCAAAATGCGCGGCTCTCCCACAAGCGCGCGGGCGATGGACAAGCGCTGCTTTTGCCCGCCGGACAAGTTGACGCCTTTTTGACCGATTTTCGCCCCGTACCCATCCGGAAACCGAGCGATCGTTTCATGAATTTGCGCATCACGAGCCGCCCACACGATCTCTTCCATCGTCGCGGTCATCTTGCCGAAGCGGAGGTTGTCGGCAACCGTGCCGGAAAATAACAACACTTCCTGCGGAACAAAACGAACATAGGCGCGCAACTGCTCCGCGGCAAACTCGCGCACATCGATGCCATCGATCAACACCCGCCCGGCGCTTGGCTCATACAATCGCGGGATGAGCTGAAGAAGCGTCGATTTGCCCGAGCCGGTCGCTCCTAAAATCGCCACCGTTTCTTGCGGACGAATGACAAACGAAATGTCAGAGAGTGCATCGTGCCTGCTGTCCGGATAGCGGAATGAAACATGCTCAAAGCGAATTTCCCCGCGCCGGATGCTCGGTCCGTCGGCTCGCTCGCTTTCCTTTCGCTCCCCCGCTGCTTCAAGCAATTCAGCTAGGCGCCCGGCGGAAGCGCGCGCCCGTGAGAACGCCATCGTAATAAACGTAAACATCGACAGCGCCGCCGTCGCCCGTGTGGCGTAATTGATGACTGCTACGACCTGCCCGGCGCTCGCCGTTCCCGCCTCGACATGAAGACGGCCGAAAAACAACAGCGCGATGATGGCAGTGTTCATCACCAACAGCAATACTGGGGTGATCGTTTCAACGAGGCGAAGCACGCTCATCGTCCGATCCATGAGCGCATCATTCGCCTCGGTAAACCGCTCCTCTTCATATTCTTTTCTCATCCACGCTTTAATGAGGCGCATGCCGGCCAAGTTTTCACGCATCACCCCATTCACTCGATCGAGCGCCCGCTGGACGGCGGAAAACGAGGCAGCGGCCTTTTGCACCACCCATAATAAAAAGGCGGCGGAAAGCGGAACAGCGACCGCTAAAACCAACGCCAGACGAGCATGAATGACAAACGCCATCACGACGCCGAAGACAACGAGAAGCGGCGCGCGCAAGGCGATGCGCAAACTCATAAACAACATGTTTTGCACTTGCGTCACATCGTTCGTCATCCGGGTAACGAGCGAAGCCGGCGACAGCTGTTCAATGCGTGCAAGCGAAAACGATTGAATGCTGGCAAACAGCGCCGTCCGCAGCCTAAATCCATACTCCTGCCCGACATAAGCGGCGGCAAATGAGTTGGCGATGCCCGAGGCAAACGCCAACAACGATACGCCGAGCATGACGGCGCCCCATGTAAAAATGGCGGCCTCGTCCTGCTTCATGACGCCATCATCGATGATTTTCCCCATCAACAACGGTTGCCAAAGCTCAATGACGAGCTCAGTCAACATAAACAGCCAGGCCAACACCATCCATTTCCGGTATGGCCGCAAGTAAACAAGAACCCGCCGCATGTTTGCGACACTCTCCTCTCCGTTGCCACTGCGGCGCCGAGCCGCCCGTCATTGCTTATTTGATTTCATTCTAAACCCGAAAGATTGATTTGACAATGGTTATGCATCGACTGGCGATGCTCCCGGCCAAGACGGACATAGCCCCCGGGCGAACATCCGTCGCTCGGGGGCTATTGACGGCGATGTGAAAACAACGATCTGTTGTCATGATGGCAGCGCACCATGCCATCTACCATTCGCACTGGCGCCAGGCGGAATACAACGCCTCTTGGCTCATATGGTCGAAAGAGCTTGACGGGGCAAGGGACAACAGCTGTTGTTCGTCGGCCAAGACCGGCAGCAGCCGGTCGAGCTTGGCTATCAACAAAACCTTTTCTACAGCGGCGTTATCCCGGACGACGATGGCCATGGCGCGGCCGGCGCTGACGATTTGCTTAAAAAAGCGGACAAGGAGCGAAAGGCCCGTGCTATCCAAAAATTGGAGGCCGCTCACGTCGACGACGACAAGGCGGCGCTTGACGGCGGCCATCGCCGTCGTCAGCTTTTGTTCCGCCGCAAGCTGCGTATCATAGGCAAGCCGTCCGGTTAGCTTGATGCATTCGTATGCGCGTTCCACAACCGTTTCCAATTCAAACGACAAACGATGCTGTTTCATTGTATCCCCCTATCGTTGACCAGCCATGCCCTGCCCCCGCCACCACCCGCATTCGTTTCGATCATATGGATGCGTCCTTGCACCAAAGCCAGTTATGTTGCGTTTCGGCTCATTTTCATGACCAGCATCCGACGGCCTCCCTTCCGCTCGATCCACGTAACGTCATCCATAATTTCACGGATGAGCAAGAGCCCCCGCCCCGATTCGGCGAGCAATACATCAGAGAGCGTCATTTGATCGAGCTGTTGGATCACTTCCACCGGAACGCCGCCGCCCTCGTCCTCAACCGCCACGGCCACATCAGCGCTCGTGACGAAAAAGGAGAGCGAAATCGTCCCCGCCTCCATCCCCGCCCGTTGAACAGCTTTGACAGCATTGACGACCGCTTCATGCACCGCCAACACAAACAATTCCGCATCACGGACAGCAAACAACGAAGCAACCTGCTCCGCAAGGAGATGGCAAACCAAAACCGCTTCCTCGTCCGCCCGGCAGCGCACGATCCATTCACACACCACAAATCGCCCCGCCTATCCATGAACCGTGATGGACAATAAGCAAATGTCGTCGGAAGGGCTGACGAGCGGCGGACCTTGGCTGATTAAACGCTCGAGGAAGCATTTATCCGGCAAATGGCGGTACATTTGCGTGCATGAGCGAATTTTTTCAATGCTTTGCAAAATTGACGGGTCAATCTCCTCTAAAATACCGTCCGTATACAAAAGTAGGCGGGCTCGCTTGTCGTAATGAATGACCCCTTTTTCAAACGGCAAGGAAAACGGGCTGCCGATCGCCAAACCGCCTTTGTCCAACTCGTGGACGCTTCCATCGTCAAAAACGAGCAGCCCAGCCGGATGGCCGGCGTTCGTATATTCAATTTTTCGCTCTTTCGTGTCAATCACTAAATAAATCATGGAAAACAGGTGACGGATATCGTTGGTCTCATCTGGAAACAACGTTTGCACATGTTTTTCCAGCTCGCTCGCCACCGAGACCGGGTCGATGACGCGCACGATCAACCCGCGCAAAAGCGAGCGGAGCAGCATGCTCACCAAGGCCGACGAAATGCCGTGGCCCATCACATCGATGACGATCACCCCGTAGCGGTATAAATCGATTTGATAGCACGCATAAATATCGCCCGACAAATCATCGGATGGAATATAGACGGCATCCATCGTCACCGCCTCGTTTTGAATGAGCGGCGTCAGCAAATTTTGCTGAATTTTTTTGGCCAGCTCGACTTGGCGCCGCCGCTCCGCCTCTTTTTGCTTTTGCTTCGTCTCGTCTTCGATAAGGACGATATATCCGTCCCCCTGAAGCACGGGAATGACCGTATAGGCGACATTGGCGGACGTGCCGTCCGGACGCTGAACCATCCCTTCGCCGCATCGCTGCTCTTTGGGAGGAAACGGAAGCCATGTTTGGCTGCCGCAACGAAAGAGCGACCATATCGGGCGGCCGACCGCCTCTTCTTTTCGGCGTCCAAACAGCCGCTCTGCACTAAGCCCCCAATCTTGCACGATTCCATCCGCCGCCACCGGAACAACCGCAAACGGGGCGGAATCGCAAATGACTTCGAGCAACTCAGACGGCGTCGATCGATTAGCCGAAGGCATAACGGTTTGTTCAACAAAATGCCAAACGAGCCATTCTCCTTCGCTGCCTGATAGCCGATAGACGTTCATCCAACTCGTACATGTTTTCCCGCTTTTCGCTACATGGCGCGCTTCTCCTTGCCAACATCCGTCCCTTTTTACCGCCTCGGCGATGCCATCCAACAACGCAGCCGACCACTCGGCTGAAAACAGAACGCCGACCGGCCGCCCGACTAATTCGTGTTTGGCAAATCCGAGCCATCTTGGCGTCGGCTCGCTGACCGCAACAATCAAAAGTTGATGGTCGGTAATCACCATGCCGCTGCCCAACTGCTCTGCGTCTACCTGATCGATCGCCTGTACATTCGCCTTCACCATCGTTCAACCCTTTTTCTTTGTAATCAAATCGATAACCCTCAGCTGACACCGGCCTCCCGAAACCAAAACGCGCATCGGCGCCGGGCTGTTTCCACCCCGCCTTCGGGTTGCATGTTCAGCACCATTTTTCGTTCCATTGTTCCCTATAGGAACAAGATGATTGTTGTATTCTTGTTTTTTGACGGTTTTTCCTGCTTGCTGCAGCATAAATCTTCTAGGCCATTTTTCTTATTTTGCCGATTGTCCAAACCTCTGGCGAATCGCAGCGACCGCCAGCAACAGCACCGGAATGATGATTTGCAGCGGGATGTGCAGATAGAACGTGACAATCTTTAATCCTTCATGAATATGTTCCACATAGTTGCTTGCCATCGCCACCGACCACAATAAGACAAGCGCCCCAAACGGATAAACCAGCCGCTGGTGGTTCGAAAACCCGAATACATGAGCCACCCCCACGACGCCGGCATAAAAAAAGATGGAGACTTTAAAAAACCCCCCGATCACTAAAGCGACCATAAAAAAGACATCAAGCCGCTCTAAAAAGTGAGCGACTTGAATGCGGCGGATTGTATCGAGCAGTGGAAACGATGAACGTGACACCGCATCAGCTCCCAAGACAGCCGTATTAACAGCCATAATGATCGCCAAGTTGATCCCGGTCAACACCATCCCGGCAACGGCGGCCCGCCGCGCTTTTTCCGGACGATTCAAGTATGGAAACAGCATGGTAAACACGATCATTTCACCAAACGGCACGTACAACGTTTCCGTGAACACCGTTTTCCACACCCGTTTCCATCCTTCCTCTAACACCGGTTGGAGCTGGGTTATATCAACAATTCCAGAAGCGATAACTAAGGTAAATCCGACAACAGCTAGTATTTGCAATAGCGCATAAAGCAGTTCGCCGGTGCGCGCCAATACTTCGATGCCTTTATAAGCGCTGTACATGACCGTCATCGCCATAAGGGCATTCAAAACAAACAGCGGCGTTTCCGGATAAGCAAATGTGAGCAACAATTCGCCAAAGTCACGCAACACACGGGCGGCGATATAGAAAAAATAGGTAATATAGAGAACCGCCAACAACTTGCCGAACGGCTTGCCGACGATCTGCATCATATAGGAAGTTAGCGGCTGATCGGGGTAATAATGAAACAAACGCTCGTAAACCAAAAGCAGCAACAGCCCAAGTGCTAGGCCGAGCAAAATGGCGATCCACACATCTTGCTTGGCACTGACGCCGAGCGGAATGACGATCGCACTCCCATGCTCAAACAGCACGATCAGGACAAACAGCTGGCGCATATTGATTTTACTATGTTCCATCTCGCTCCATCGCCCCTCACTCTACCGTATCCAACGTTTTTTGGGTTGAAAATGCTTATTTGATGTATGGCGTATTTCGCAATCCCGTGCGTCGAATGTAAGCATCCACTTTCACTGTCACCCGAAGATGGGGGAAATAGCGGTCATCCCATTCTTTTTTGATTCTTTTCCACAAGCGGGGATTGGTGCGATGCACCGCCTCGCCAAAACCAAAAACATCCGTTTGTTCATGCTGGGCTGTTTCAATGGCCCG
This sequence comes from Geobacillus sp. BMUD, assembly GCF_013096845.1. Lineage (NCBI taxonomy): Bacteria > Bacillati > Bacillota > Bacilli > Caryophanales > Anoxybacillaceae > Geobacillus > Geobacillus sp. BMUD. The sequence continues at coordinate 756,770 of NZ_SDLA01000001.1, read as the reverse complement.
CTTCACTTCCCGTTCAATATCCCGGCTAATCGCCTTTTCCAATTGAAACAATAATCGGTAATCAGCCAAATTGATCGGGACGTACGTCTCACTGATATCCCCTTCCGTTTGAATGTGAACCAAAATCGATGGCCGTCCCTTTTTCCATTGGGGCTTGACCTCCGTTTTCACCCGCACAGTTCGATAGCCAATCGCTTCTTTTTTTTCATTCCAGGGGATCGTGATATTCGTTTGTTTCATTCGATCCAGCACCCAAAGCACGCCTCTTGATGTCGACCCGCTCACCCAGCGAACAAGGCGGTCTTTTTTAAATAACGCCAATCCATCCAAACTAATTCGGACGTTCGGGATCGATGACTGGACGTTCGTTTGCTGTTTGCCGCGCTGGGGATCCCCTTCAATGGTAATACCGGTCATCACCAGATTTCTTCCGGCTCCAGACAAGCTGCGAATCGCCCACCAGACATCGTTGTTGATTGTCTGACCCCAGGACGTCTCAGAAAACTCCAACGTCTTAATAATTTGGTTGGCGGAAATTTTATCAATCGGTGTCAACACGGCTAGCACGTCTTTCGCCGAATGGCCACGGGCAACAACCAGCCGTGAGGTCGTCCGAAACTGGTTGTTCCGTTCCATCGCATCGAATACCCCATTCAGCCCCTCACGCGCTACTTCTTCGCCGATGACCACCAAGTTCGTATGGCCGTAATACAGAATGCGCGACAACTTCTTTGAGGCTTTTCGGCTTGCCTCGACCAACGTGTCTCCGGTGGACGTATACATGGAAACGGGCACGCCGGCCGCCCCGCCGCCACGCTGGGTGGCGCCGGCGACGTTGCCCGGGTTGACGACTTGAAACGAGGCCAAATATCTGCCGTCTTCTGTTTTATCAAGACCAACGGCAATGACAAACGCTAAGTCAGGAAGCTCCTTTTTACTCCAACAGCCAGCCAGCAACACCGCACAGACAACAAAGGACATCAATATGGCGATAGACCGTTTCATGATCCGTCCCCCTTTTCTTGGCGTGTTGGCGCCGGAGGCTGCGGTTTCTGATCCCCCGATTGGCGAATGATATTTTTCTGGTTAATCAGGCGCGGCCGCTCGCGGTACATCCATGTCGGGATTCGAAACAAGGTATCGCCCATATTGGATGGGGTGAACGGAGCGAGCGGCGACATGTATGGCACCCCAAACGAGCGTAAGCTGCATAAATGGAGAATCATAACCAACAACCCCATCATGATGCCGTAAAACCCGAACATCGCCGCTAAAAACATCAACCCGAAGCGGATGAGGCGCGCTGAAATGGCGATGGCAAACGACGGCGTTGCAAAGCTAGCGATCGCCGTGATCGAAACGACGATCACCATCGCCGACGATACAAATCCAGCTTCAACCGCCGCCTGCCCGATGACCAAGGCGCCAACAATCGACACCGCCTGTCCGACTGCACGCGGTAGTCGAATCCCCGCTTCACGCAAAATCTCAAATGTCACTTCCATCATCAACGCCTCGACAAAACCAGGAAACGGCACGGCCTCTCGCTGGGCAGCAATCGCGATGACAAGCTGTGTGGGAATCATTTCTTGGTGAAACGTCGTCGCCGCGATATAAATGGCCGGTGCAACGAGCGAGAGAAAAAAAATCAATACGCGCAAAAAGCGAAGAGCAGTGGCGATATCAAAACGGGCATAATAATCCTCCACCGCTTGGAAAAACTGGATGAACAAAGCCGGTACGATCAGGACAAACGGCGTCCCCTGAATCAAAATCGCAATCCGCCCCTCCAGCAGATTCGCCGCCACCACGTCAGGACGCTCAGTATGATAGATCGTTGGAAACGTCGTAAACGTTTGATCTTCGATTAATTGTTCAATATAACCGGACTCAAGCACGCTGTCCGTATCAATGCGGCGCAGGCGCGCTCTCACTTCTTCGATCACCTCGTCATTGGCAATGCCTTTGATGTACATGATCGCCACATCGGTTTGCGTCATGGTGCCAATTGGCATCGTTTCCAGCCAAAGATTGGGATTTCGAATGCGACGGCGAATCATCGCGGTATTTGTGCGCAGCGACTCCGTAAACCCTTCGCGCGGCCCGCGGACCGCGATTTGCGTTTGCGGCTCCTCGATCGCGCGATATTGGCCGCCTTTGGTGGTGGCGCTGACAGCGGACGGCACCCCGTCCAACAAGATGACGGTTTCTCCGGAAAACAGCTCCAAAAACAGGTGTTCCCAATCGCCGACATGCTTCACCCCACCCACCGCGGTCAACTTTTGTTCGATCCACGGAAACCATTCTTTTTCTGTTAATGACAGTGGAAATGACGCCTCCAGCAGCGGCGTCAGCAAAAACTCGTATACATGTTTTTCGTCAACAAGGCCATCCACAAAGACGATGGCGGCTTTGATGTGCCTCTCTTGGCCAAGCGAAAACCGACGGATGACGACATCGCTGCTTTGTCCCGTCGCTTGGCGGATGATGTCAAGGTTGACGGCCAATTCGGCTGACATCGGCTCTTGCGGGACATCCGCCGCCTCACCGCTACGATCCGGTCCTTCTTGTTTCATCCCGGCGTTGATCTGCTTTTTTTGGCGGCCCATTCCCCATTGAAACAACATGTTTTTCCTCCTCATTCCGCTTCCTTATTCATTATCCCTCATTATTGACACGAAACCGGGTGGACATACTGACTGTGCATCGGTTTTGAATCAATAGCAAAAACTAAAGAAAAACAGCAGGTGGAGCGCCATGAAACTAATTGTTGTTTGGCTGATGTTTGCCTTGCTCGCCATAGGAACGACGGTAAGCATGGATCGGTTGATGGGGATGACCTTGCATCAATCGTTGCATATCGCGCTGAATCCCTTTCGGGTAATGGAAGCACCGGAACTCTTTATTTTATCCTTGTTCATTTTTTTGTTGCTGCTCGATCTATTGAACGTTTGGATGTGGAAACGAAAAAACAAAACGTCTTGACGAACAGGCGTAAAAAAGGGAGGCTGCTCCCCAAACGCACTCGCGCTTTTGGACCAGCCCCGTTTTTTTTTCGTTATTTTTGGATTTTCTCCCATAAATGCCGCTCTTCAAGCCATCGCCGCACATGGGGATTGTACTCATCAAGCGAAAGGCTGAACGTGTCGCCATCGCTTTGCAAAAGCTCGATCTCCCCGTTCCACCCGCGTCCACCGAAGAAACTTTCAGCCGGTTTTTTCCACAAGTCTTGTTTCAAAGCGTTAAGAAACGAGTCGATCTCCTTCGGCTCGGCAAGCACAATTTCTGCCCGCCCGGTTTCCACATTTCGAATCGTCACTTGGCGGATCGGCAAATAGCCGCTTGGACGAAGCAACAAATAATATTGCTGCTTATATTCTTTTGAACCCATGATGCGCTGAAAATGCGACATGTACGGTTCAACCGGCACAACGTAGCGGCGGAGGAGGCGCGTGCCGTCTTTTAGCACATAACCGATCACAACCGGCCGTGCGTTGTCAAAGCGGGACGGCGACGGCTGATCGTGGATGAGCTGCTCATGGAACGCTCTTACAGCCTGAATATTTTCTTGACTGCGCAAAAACTGGTCAACCTCTTCAAAGGAGCGTCCTATCATTCCAGGATGTTCAAAATTCATAGTCGATTGGCCAAAATATACTTGTTTGATGTCTGCAAGCGCTGGCACACGCTGTTCGTAACCGAGAGGATCCCAATGAACAAGCAGGCAGATGGCCCCCATCGCTCCCGCAAACGCGATATACCCTTTCCAACGGTGAAAGATGCGCCACGTTTTCGCAATGACCATCTGGGCAATCGCATACCCGATCAAGGAAAAGCTAATATAGCCGAATACCGTCCAGTTCCACTTGCTTTCCACGTTTCCGAAATAGAAACCGCCAACCAGCCAAAAACAAAATGCCACTCCGTACACAAACAGCGGGCGGAGCGCTGGAAAGGCGAGCGCCTGCCCGGCCGCTTCCGTCGGCCGCCGCTCGTACAACCAAATGGACAAACCGAAAAACAGAAGCGACAACAGCAGCAACAGCCCGGCTTCTCCCGCACCCATCGCTTGATCCGTCAGCATCGCATAACGAATCGGGATCACCCACTGATTCAGTTCGCTCGATAAATAGTACATATCGGGGAATCCGTACAATAATAGCGACAAGTTGCTAAACATAAGGACCATGATGCCGGCCGGGAAAAAGAGGGCAATGTTCGTCAAGACGACATGAATGACCGATTGGCCGACGAGCATCCCAACCACAAAGCCAAGAGCAAAAATAACCGTTTCCACCACCAGCGTCTCGCCGAACCATCGCCATACATCTGCCGCCCCAATCGGCCACGGAAGATCGAGCCCATACAGACACCCAATGGCAGCCAACGCTGTTACTGCAAGCGGCACAATCAAAAGCATCCAGCCAAATAGCCCTTGCCCCACAAGCAGCTCGGTGCGGCGAATGGGCAAGCTATGGATGAAATCAGCCGACCGTTTCTCGTGCATGTAGCGAAGCACACCGGCCGCCGCCAAGATCGGGACAAGCCAAGCAATCAGCGTCTCGAACCCGTTGGATATATCGTAAACGTCTTTCCATGGCGGCACATTTCCGACTTTTGGATCATATTGCGAATACGAAAGCCCTATCGGCAATACGATCGCCGCCAGCCATAACAGCAAATGAACGATGGTAATCCAGCCGATTTGGCGAACATTTTGCGTCCACATGGCCTGGCTAGCCGATAACCGTTTCGCGGACATCAACAACATCCCCCATTTCATACACAAAAATTTCTTCCAACGACAGAGGCAAGACGTCAAGAATGAGCGGAGCAAACGCACGCACCGTCTCTTCGATGAACCGTTTCTCGCCGCGGGCGACAAGCAGGGCGATGCTGCCGCGCTCTTCGCGATGCACGATGTCAAGGCGTTCCGTTAACTCGCTCGGAAACCCGCCGCGAAATGCGACTTGAATTTTATGCATCCCGGCGCGCAGCTCGTTTACATCGCGCTCCATCCGTACGGTCCCTTGCGCCATCAACCCGACGATATCGCATAAATCTTCGAGCTCACGCAAATTGTGTGACGAAATGACAACCGTCATTTCCCGTTCGGCCACCTCTTCAATGAGCAGCTGCTTCACATGCCGGCGGACAAATACATCAAGCCCATCAAGCGGCTCATCCATAATGAGCACATCCGGCTGGACGGAAAAGGCGAGCCAAAACGCCGCTTGGCGCTGCATGCCTTTGGAAAACTGCTGGATTTTTTGATCAAGATCTAGCGAAAAAGCGGATTGCAATTCTCTAAACCGCTCGCGGCTGAACGACGGATACACGCACTCATAAAACTCTGCCATTTGCCGAATCGTCGCGTGGGGAAAAAAGTAGACAAAGTCGGGCAAAAACAAAAGGCGTTGCTTCACCCGGACATTTTCCCACACCTCTTCCCCGTCCACTGCAATCGTTCCGCGATCTTGGCGGAGAATGCCAGCCATCATCTTTAGCAGCGTCGTTTTCCCGGCGCCGTTCGGTCCGAGCAAGCCATAAATCGCTCCCTTGGGCACCATCACGTTCGCTCCCTTGACGGCGGCCAACCGGTCAAACGTTTTCGTCACGTCCACAAGTTGAATCACGATTCTCCCCCTCTTTCTCCCCTTCTCGAATCCATTGCCATAACTGCTCATTTGTTACCCCTAAAAACCGCGCTTCCTTGATCAAACGGATCAACTGTTCGCGAACGGCAGCGATCGCCTCGATGTTTGGTTCTTTCGAGCGCGGGGCGACGAAGCTTCCTTTCCCTGGAATCGAATAAATCCAGCCATCGCGCTCCAATTCGCGATACGCTTTTTGAATGGTGTTCGGGTTGACCATCAGCTGTTTCGCCATCGTCCGAACCGACGGCAGCTGGTCATGCGGCTGCCATAGTTCGCGAACGATCATTTCTTTCATTTTGTCAATCAATTGTTCATAAATCGGCTGGCGACTGCGGATATCAAGCTCAAACATCTCCCCTCCTCCTCTCATTGTCACAACCGTACTATAACTAATAGTACACATAAAACAGAAGAAAGGCAAGAGTGTTTTCCAAAATAAAGAAAGAATCCATCCCCGGATTCTTTCTTCCTCTCATTCCAGCGCCGTCGGCCGCCGTGTTGACCGTTGCAGCTCGCTGGGCTGATACGTCTGAACAAACAATCCATCCCCTTCGAGCCACTCGGCGATCAATACGTCTTTCGGCGAGGCAATTCCTTGTCTTTGTAGTTCAGCGGTCAGCCATTGCTCCGTTTTTCCAAGCTCTGCTAATTCATCTGCCAACAGCTGGCCATCCCGGATCAGCGTCACCGGGACATACACCGGGTGGGGCGGCAGACGGAAATCTTCACGCGTCGTTTTTTGATAATGGGCTTTTTTGAGCACACTGATCTCCCCATCGGCTTCTAAAAAACAAAACGCCACTTCGCGGATCGAAAAGGTCTCATGTTTGCGGAGCAAGCTTTGCAGCTGATTGAGCGTCAAGCGGCTTTTTTTCAAAGCCTCATAATCGATGACGCCGTTTCGAATAAGCGCCGTCGGCTTCCCCTCGCTCCATAAGCGGAACGACAACCATTTTTGGCTCGCATACTCGACCAGAAGCAGCATCGCTCCCCAAAGGGTAATCGAATAGATGATGTACCAAAGGTGAATATGGTCGTCATACAGCGCATTGCCGAGCAGCTCGCCAAGGACAATGGCCGAGATAAACGTAAACGGGCTCATTTGGCTGATCAGCTTTTTGCCGGCGATTTTAACGACGGCGAACAATAGAATAAAGCCGGTAACCAATTCGATGGTCAGATGAAGCCACTTCATGCTGCGCCCCCCTTGCATGCCGTTGATGTTCGCCCTTTCTTCCCTGTATTGTGCCCTCTGCCGTCTGAGAAGTTTCGCTGTTTGTTTTGCGTTCGCACGGATAAATTCTCCGCAGCTGGAAACACTATGGTTCTAGAAGTTCGGTGATCTGCTGTCTTTCGTCCTTCCTACTCGATGGGCTGAAAACGCACCGCTCTCACCGATCTTCTAGAGAGTGCATGGAAAGAAAGGGATCGATGATGAACGAACAGCCGCTTAGCGCCCTGCAACTGTTATGTATGGTCATGCTGTCAGTCGGGCTGATGAATCACGTGATCATCATCCCCTTTATGCTTGAGGCTGCCCATCGCGATGCATGGCTCGCCGCCTTGGGCGCATTGGGGGGCTTGCTTGTCTGGCTGCCGCTGCTTTATTTCACCATCCGACAACTGAACGGCGAGCGGCTGTTTGACTGGCTCAAAGCCCGGTTTTCAAGCGCGGCCGCTTATGCGGCGGCCGGCGGCAGCAGCGCTTTTTTGCTTCTTCACAGCTTCGTCACATTAAATGATACCATCACGTTCACGACGACTTCTTATTTGACAGCGACGCCGAGATGGGCGCTGATTTTGGTCATCGTGATCGTTTGTTTTTATAACGCGTATCGGGGCCTCGACTCGATTGCCAACACAGCGATGATTATTTGGCCGTTCGTCATCGTCTTCGGCTTTTTCGTCATGCTGTCGACTACTCCCCATAAAGACTATTCACTGCTCAAGCCCGTGCTTGAACACGGCATGACGCCCGTGCTTCGCGGCATGATGTACGCAGGGGCGGGGTATGCGGAAGTGATCGTTCTATTGTTTCTTTCCCATCGGCTTCCCCGTCCGTTTTCATGGAAAGCGCTCGCCGCCATCGCCTTCTTCACGGCCGGGCTGAGCATTGGGCCGACGATTGGGGCCATTGCCGAATTCGGCCCCGAGCAAGCGACGCGCCTTCGCTATCCGGCGTTTGAGCAATGGCGGATGGTCAGTTTAGGGACGTATATTGAGCATGTGGATTTTCTGTCGGTCTATCAATGGTTGTCCGGCGCTTTCATCCGCATCTCCTTATCGACAGCACTGATTGTGGAGCTGTTCCCGATCCGTCATCCACACACCCGCCGCTGGGTGCTCATTGTCCTCTACTTGGCGATCACATTGGCGGCACTGGCACCCGGCAGCGATGAACAGTTTTTGCATTTTGTCAAACATTGGGTGCTGCCGGCATCACTCTTGTTTTGGTTTGTGCTGTCCATTTTGTTGAGTGGGTTCGCCTTCTTTGCATACCGTAAACAGAAAAGAGGGGTGACATAATGAAACGACTGATGCGCGCCGCCGAAGGCAAGCGGCTGAAAGACGATTACACAGGACTCGAGACCGTCATCATCTCCGAAGAGGCGTTGCGCACGATGTACGCCAAATGCCCTGACGTCATCATGACAGAAACAGCGATTCCATCCCCATTGCTTGACGGCTCAGCTGTGGTGCATTTGCTGTTTATGTATTGTGAGGAATTGTGCGATACGCAAATGCTGCAAAAGGCCATTTATCCGATGTTCCGCGAGCTGTGCGAACAGCATCCGTGCTTTTCGGCCGCCGACATCGAGAGGCGCAAACCGGCGGCGCTTGAATATATGGGAAAAGAAGTGCGGATCGATGATCTCAACTTCAGGCTGTTTAGCGGCGATTTGCTCATTTATTTTCGCGAAGCCGATGTTTTGTACACGATGCCGCTTGCCAGCCCGCCCAACCGTGACCCGGAAGAGCCGAACACGGAAGTGTCGATCCGCGGGCCAAAAGATGGATTTATTGAAGAAATCAGCAAAAACGTCGCGCTCATTCGCAAACGGCTGCGCTCGCACCGGCTTGTCTATGAACGATTCATCATCGGCACACGCAGCCAGACGAAAGTGGGACTGCTCTATGTCGATGACATTGCCAATACGGCCATCATCGACGAGGTGAGAAGCCGCCTGCTCAGTTTGTACATCGACTCCGTGACCAGCACCAATCAAATTGAGGAATGGCTGTCGGACAGCCGGTTTTCCTTGTTTCCGATGTTCGGCTATACCGGGCGGCCCGATTTTGCCGTCAATTCGCTCCTCAACGGCCGTTTTATCATCCTAGTCGACGGGGCGCCGACCGCCCTGATCGGCCCTGGCAATTTAACCTTTTTGCTGAACACATCGGAAGACAACAACACGTTTTTCTTGTTTGTCGTGTTTCAGCGCCTTCTCCGGCTTGTCGGCACATCAGTCGCCATTTATTTGCCAGGCGCCTGGGTCGCCCTGACTTCCTTCCATCCGGATCAGCTGCCGTTCACCTTGCTGGCGACGCTCATTTTGTCGCGCCAAGGGGTGCCGCTTCCCGTGCCGCTTGAGATGTTCATTATGATGATTTTGTTTGAGGTGTTTAAGGAAGCCGGGATGCGGCTGCCGATCGCCATTGGGCAGACGCTGTCGGTCGTCGGCGGCTTGATTATCGGCCAAGCGGCAATCAATGCCGGGCTCGCCGCTCCAGCGACGCTCGTCATTGCCGCCATTGCTGTCATCTCGACGTTCACGCTCGTCAACCAAAACATCGCCGGCAGCGTCACCCTGCTGCGGTTTATTGTCTTGACGGCCTCTTCCATTCTCGGCCTGTTCGGCTTCATTCTGTCCCTATTTTTGATTTTGACCTATGCGGTCAACTTGCGCACCTTTGGCGTTCCGTACTTGACGCCGCTGGCGCCGCCATCAAAAGATATCGGGAAAGTGTTCATTCCAAGCACATGGAAGCAGTTCCGCACGCGCGACCGCATTGTGCGCCCCAATGATCTCATTGCGAAAGAGAGGGAACAAAAATGAGGAAGCGGCTCATTCCCGTCATCGCTTCCGCTATGCTGCTTGGCGGCTGCTGGGATACGCGCAACATCGACCACATTGTGTATATTCATGCCATTGGGGTGGATTATAAAGATGGCCAAGTGATCGCCTACGTCCAGCTGGTTGGATTCAGCGGCCTCGCCAAAGTCGAAGCGGGGGGCGGCAAGGAAAAAGCCGCCGTTTCCATCGGTAAAGCGGCCGGCGAAACGTTTAACATCGCAACCGACAAAATTTACCCTTCCATTCAACAAAGAGTGTCGTGGGGCCATGTCAAAAGCTTTGTCTTTACAACACGCGCCTTGCAAAAAGGCATCGTGGCCGATGTGATCGACGTGCTCAACCGTTACAACGAAATTCGTCATACGTCGTGGGTGTACGCCACCGATGAGCCGCTTTCCGAGCTGTTTGAAGCGACGCCGCTGTTGAACGCTTCCTCATACTATTCGCTGTTGTCCAACCCGGAAGAAATCTTTCAACAAAGTTCGTTCATCCGTCCCATCCGGCTCAGCCGACTAATTGCCGATATGGATGAAAAAGCCGCCACGGCAAGAATTCCTTCCTTAACGGTCGACCGCCGGCGCTGGATCGAAAATAAAAAACCGAAACCGATGTTGGCGGTTTCCGGTGTCTGTTTTCTTCACGATTACACTCTGCAAGGATGCAGCCGCCGTTCCGACTTAGAGGGGTTGCGCTGGCTCGAACACGACATTCGCCGCACCCCAATTTATGTCAAACAAAAAGGGAAAACGGTCGCTTCTCTTGTCGTCCGGGACCCGAAAACGAAATGGTCGGTCAAGACAAAGGACGGAGAACCCGCTTTTACTGTCCAAGTCGAGGCCCAAGGAAGCATCATCGAACTGCGCAAGCCGCTCTCGCGAAAACAGCTGACCAAACTGGCGGAGCAAACGGTGAAGCGAGAGATCCGTCACCTGTATGAACTGGGCAGGAAGCGGCAGATCGATCTATTGAATCTATCGGAGCAGCTGTATCGCCAGCGTCCGGATATTTGGAAGCAACATCAATCCAACGGCCTCATCCCCCTTGGCGACAACACGCTGTCCGTGAGCGTCAAGCTGGCGATCGGGGCATCCGGAAAAGAAAAGTTGAATTACCGGGCCGGTGATTGAAAAGACAAAAAAATAAAGTATAATTAGGAATATTACGATATATTTTGAACGGGGGAGAACGATGAACACCCGTACAGAGCGAACGAGCGCCGTCGGCATGACCATCTCCCCCATTTTGTTCGCCGTCAGCCTCGGCCACTTTTTGAACGAGGCGATGCAAGCGGTCATCCCGGCGCTCTTTCCGATTTTGCAGCCGTCAATGAAGCTGTCGTATACACAAATCGGTTGGACCGCGTTTTGACGTCATCTGTCATGCAGCCGGTCGTCGGCTTATGGACGGACCCGGACGCCGGCGCCGTACTTTCTGCCGCTCCTCGGCATGGCGGCAAGTTTGCTCGGCATGGCCGAGGCTGCTTTTGCGCCGAATTTTTGGTTGGCCTTATAGGCAATGCGTGCTGTTGGACGTATAGAATCTATAAGCCACAAATCTATTTTTCTTTCAACCTTTTCCGAGTTATAATGGAAAACGATGATGTTCATTATCATTTAGGAGATTTTTTGTATGGCAGGTTTTTATATCAATCAGCACGTGCTCAATAACTTGTTTTATATTTTGGTCACCGTCTTTGCTTTTTCGTTTCTTTATGATCATAGCCGTGCGGCTCAGCGCCGGCCGTTCTATGGCCGGGCGCTGCTTGGCGTCTGCTTGGCGCTGGCGGCTGTGCTGTGCATGAAGTTTCCCATTTACATCGATCCGATTTGCGTCCATGATTTCCGGCAAATTCCGTTTTTGCTTGGAACGCTGTATGGCGGAGGCGGCTTAGGGGCGGTGCTGTTTGTCGTCTTGATGCTAGCGCGCACTATTTTGTATGGCTTTCAACCGCTGACATTCATCGTTTACGCCATCATGTTCGCCATCACAGCAGCTGTTTCTCCTCTGTTTCGCAAGCTGCCCCGAACAAGCAAGCTCATGATGTCGCTCGGACTGACGTTTTTGCTGGCGGTGGTGGTGACGTTTGTTGCCATTCTCATCGCCGATTTTCCCGTGACAAAACCGTATATTGTCTATTTCATTCTGTTGCCACCGTTTGTCACGATGTTTGCCGTCTATGTGATGGAGACGCTTCTTGAAGCGCAGTGCGCCCGCGCAGAACTAATAAAAATGGAAAAAATGGAAATTGTCAGCCAAATGGCGGCGAGCATTTCGCATGAAATCCGCAACCCGCTCACCGTTGTCAAAGGGTTCATCCAATTGTTGCAAACGGGGCGTTTGCCGCGCGAAACGGAGGAGCGGTACATCCGCATCGCTTTAGAAGAACTTGAGCGGGCGGAAACGATCATTCGCGACTATTTGACGTTCGCCAAACCGGCGCCAAAAGAGATGGAGCCGATCGATGTCGCCGCCCAGCTTCAAAAAGTGCTGCAAATGATTACACCGATGGCTCGTATGCATTCCATCGATGTGTTTTCTTCTCTTGAGCATGGCGTGGTCATCGGAAATGTGCAATATTTTCAACAATGTTTTCTCAATTTGTTGAAAAACAGTATTGAGGCGATGCCAAACGGCGGAACGCTCCGCGTCGCAGTCCAAAACCGAGAAACGTCGATCGTCATCACTATTTCTGACAACGGCATCGGCATGACGAAAGAGCAAGTGCGCCGTTTCGGCGAACCATACTTCAGCACAAAAGAAAAAGGAACGGGGCTTGGCGCGATGGTCGCTGTCAAAATCATCGAGCAAATGGGCGGAACGTGGGAAATCGAAAGCGCCGTCCAAAAAGGAACGACGTTGACGATCACCTTGCCGGCAAGCCGGGTGCAGCCACCGACAGCGGGACGAAGCGCGGCCGGCTGAGCGAAAAAACGGATGCCCTGATTTCAGGCATCCGTTTTGTTCTTAGTGATTGGCGCGATCACTGGACTTCTTCAAAATAATCTTTGTAAAACCCGCCGACTTTCCCGCTGTTGTCGATCACAAAATAAAACTCGTCCGTTTCGTTTTTCACTTCGTACACGTTGCCCGGCGTCAACACATTGCTGACCATGTACTTTTCCGCGTTCGTATGGACGCATTTCACTTTTTTGATCGTCGGCCGGGTCGCCCATGTGTAATGGATCATGGCGTCATCTCCTTCTTCTTTATGCTGTTCCCCTTATTATTGTAACGGCCGAACTCTTTCCTTGCAACGTTCCGCGCCCAGCAGGCCGCCTCGCCGTTGGCGGCGGCGGACAGCCGTGCTATAGTGGAACTGTGCGCACACCCGCCGACAAGCTAGGCCATCATGCCTGAAAGGAGAGATGCTGATGTTTTTGCCTTCGTTCCGTTTGGACGGAAAAACAGCGCTTGTGACCGGAGCCGGGCGCGGCATCGGGCGGGCGATCGCCATCGGATTCGCCGAAGCCGGAGCGGACGTAGCGCTCATCGCCCGGACGAAAGCCGATTTGGAAGAAACGGCAAGCCACATTGAGCAGCTCGGGCGAAAAGCGTACATATGGCCGATCGATGTCACTGACCGGGAAGCGGTGCACGAGGCGGTCACCGGCGTCAAGCAACAGGCTGGATCCCTTGAGATCGTCGTCAACAACGCCGGAATGAACATCCGCACCCCGGCTTTGGAGGTGACAGACAACGAATGGGAATTGATCATGAACACCAACTTGAAGTCCGCGTTTCTCGTCTCGCAAGAAGCGGGGCGCGTGATGAAAGAACAAGGGCGGGGCGGCAAAATCATCAACATTGCCTCGGTCGCCGGTCATGTCGCCTTGCGCACCGGCGTTGTGTACGCCGCAACCAAAGCAGCGCTCATCCAAATGACGAAAGTGCTGGCGTTTGAGTGGGGGCGCTATGGCATTCTCGTCAACGCCATCGGCCCATGGTATTTCCGCACGCCGCTCACCAAAGCGTTGCTTGAAGACGAAGCGTACGTGAACGACATTATCGCCGTCACCCCGCTCAGACGGATCGGCGAGCTGCCTGAACTCGTCGGTCCAGCTGTGTTCCTCGCCTCTGATGCGGCCAACTACATCACCGGCCAAACGCTGTTTGTCGACGGCGGCATGACAATCCACGGTTTTTGATAAAGCGCAGCCCCAGCGGGCACGCTATAAACATCCTAGAAGGCCGGTGAAAAACCGCTGTCACACACCAATCGGCGGCATTTTCATTCAGAAAAGAAAGCTGATTCTGCGAGGTTTCTCTAATTGAGAAATAAATGGAATCAGCAGTATTTTGCACTAAATCACCAGCCTTCTAGATCATCTCAACAAGGAGGCCGCAAAACATGAGCGAACAAGAAAGCAAACGGCAATTTCAGGACGACTTGGACCAATACCGGATGGACAACGTCACCCATGCGCCGAAACACTACGTGTACCAAGTCGGTTACGAAGCGTCCAGCGGCAACCCGACCGGCGACCATCGGGAAGCGAAAAAAACGCGCGAATGGCCGCACAGCTGAAGAGGTTGGCCTCAAAAAACCGTCGTGTTCGGCCGAAGCAGCGGCGTGAATACGCCTGATGCGGCGGATCAGGAGGGGGAGCTCACTGCCTTTGGGAGACTCCCTCCTTTTGCTGTTGGCATGGAAAGTCGGCAACGAAACGCAAGCCATGACGGGCGGCTGAGGACGCCTCTGGCGACGCCTCTGGCTACGGTTCGTCGCGCACGGCCTCAAATTCAATGATGCGCCCACAAGGCTCAACCGTCGTTTCACCGTTCGCTTCCACTTCGCGGAAAATCGGCTGCTCGACGCGGCGGATGGGACGGTATCCTTCTCGTTTCATCCGTTCTAAACAGGCGGCAAGCGTTTCCCCTTCCGCTACGGTAAATCGTTTTTTCTTCATCGCTTTCCTGGCCAAAGAGGCGCGCCCTCCCTCCTCCCACTAGAAATGTTGACATATCAAGGCTTCACGGCCTTTCCTTATAACTATTGTACCCCAAAAAAGAAGCCGGATCCTTGTCGTCCGGCTCAGCGCGTTTTTTGCACATATTTTCGGTACAGCCCGTACAGCTCCGTCGCCTTGTACGTTTCAATTTTTTTCCGTCCAACCGGATGACGGGCAATACCTGCCTTTTTCAACTCAGCCACAAGCCATCCTTTCGAGCCGAAATGCGCCATGGGCGCTCCCCCTCCTTTTTCGTGCGGCTTGTCTTTATGTATATGCGCCCAAACAAAGGTTGAGAACGCCTTGGACAACAGCTATTCGCGCTTGCCGCCATGCCCTTTTCCGTGCTTTTTTTCTTTTTTCTCTTTTTTGTTTTTTCCTTTTTCATGGCCGGGCGGACGCGGTTTTTCCTTCACCTTTGGCGGCACGGATTCAGGCGCCTTTGGCTCACGTTTTTTGTGTTCTCGTTCCGCTTGTTTCACAAGCGGCAGCGAGAAGCGGACGACAGGCTGGCCGGCCAGCGCTTTTTCCATCATATGGCGGAAAATGATGGCCGCCGTTTCCCCGCTCGTCGTCGTCAAATAATGCGTGCGATCCGGCCGGTCATAGCCGAGCCAAAGCGCACCGACCAGCTGCGGCGTATAGCCGACCATCCATTGGTCTTTCACCCCGTCGATGCCGGGGATCGTCATTTCGGTCGACCCGGTTTTGCCCGCAAGCTCCCGCCCCGGGATGGCAGCGCGCTTCCCGGTCCCTTCGCGGATGACGCCTTCAAGCAAAAACGTCATTTGCTGCGCCACTTTCTTGGACGTGACAACCGTTCGCCGCGGCTTCCACTCCGCCACTTTGCGGCCGTAAGCATCGACGATTTTCGTAATGAGATGGCCGTCCAAACGGACGCCATCATTGGCGAATACGGCGTACGCTTCGGCCATCTTAAGCGGTGACACGCCTCGGGACATGCCGCCAAGCGCGATGCCGAGCTGGCGGTCCTCTTTTTCCAACGGCAAGCCGAACCGGTGCAGCGCCTCCATCCCTTTGTCAAGGCCGATCTCGTTTAACAGCCAGACGGCCGGCACGTTGAGCGAATGAATGACCGCCTCATACATCGTCACCGTGCCGCGGTACGTGTGGTCGTAGTTTTGCGGGCGATAGCCGCCGAGATTGAGCGGCTCGTCTTTGAGCGGTGAAAACGGCCCGTACCCTTGTTCGAGCGCCGGCGTATACACGGCGAGCGGCTTAAGCGCTGACCCCGGTTGGCGCCTGAGCTCAGTGGCGCGATTGAAACCGCGGAACACATGGCGGCCGCGGCCGCCGACTAACGCCTTCACCCCGCCCGTTTTCGGGTCGAGAAGCACTGCTCCGCTTTGGACAGGCACACCGTCCGGGCTGGACGGAAACAGCGAATCATTCGCATATACGGCTTCAAGCGCTTGCTGCATGTTCGGGTCAAGCTCCGTGTAAATGCGGAGCCCCCCGGAAAGGACATCGCTTTGCGTCAAGCCGTAGCGCGTGATCGCTTCGCGGATCAGCTCATCGACATAATAAGGATACTTCCCGGCATACGGGTCGCGTTTTGGTTCCTGTTGAATGGCAATGTGCTCGTTTTTCGCGGCGATCCACTCTTGATCATCGATATAGCCTTGCTCTTTCATGAGCGACAATACGACATTGCGCCGGGCAATCGCCTTCTTATAATGCCGAAGCGGAGAGAAAGCTGATGGGGCTTTCACCAATCCTGCGAGCATAGCCGACTCGCTGAGCGTCAGTTCAGAGACGTCTTTGCCGAAATATGTTTTCGCCGCGCTGGCCACCCCCCATGCCCCCGCACCGAAATAAATGCGATTGATGTACATTTCTAAAATTTCTTTTTTGCTGTACGTACGCTCAATTTTTTGTGCGATCAACCATTCCTTCCATTTGCGTGTCAACGTTTTTTCATTCGTTAAAAAGACGTTTTTCGCCAGCTGTTGAGTGATCGTGCTGCCGCCCTCGACCCACGCCCCGGCGCGAATGTTGCGCCACATCGCGCGCAAAAGCCCATAATAATCGACGCCATCATGCTCGTAAAAGCGGCGGTCTTCCGTCGCGACGATGGCCTCAAGAAAATAGTTGGGCACCCTATCGATCGGCACTTCTTCGATGTTTGCCGCCGCGAGCTTGCTCGCGATGCGGCCGTGTTCATCATAAATGATTGTCGCTGCCGGCAACGGTGTTTCCAAGGCGGCAATGTTTTGTCGATCAATCGCCCACTGGAGCGCAGCAACAACGGCGGCCAAAGCCAAGGCGGCGGCAACGAGCGCCTGCAGCCAACACCGTCTTCGTCTTGTTTGTCTCATTTGCTGCCTGCTTTGCGCCTCCACAATGTTCCCCCCTGTCGCTTCGTCACGATTATACGATTCGCAGCCGGCCGCCCGTTTTCGTCTCTTTTTCATGGCTCAAAACAAAAAAGAAGCGGCCGTGTGTGCCGCTTCCCTTGTTTACGCCGATGGCGATTTCTGCTTTTTTCCTTTTAAGAAGAACGCCATGACGAGCGCCACCACCGTTAAGCCAGTAGCGACGAAAAAGGCGTCGTTGATCCCCTGGACCGTTGACTGTTGCTGCACCAGTCCATACAACAGCTGGGCGATCGCCTCATCGCTTGGGATCGCCTGTTTCAATTGACCGACAAGGCTCATGAACAACGGATTGTTTTCCGTCATTTCATTGCGGTACGTTTCCACATGGAATTTTGTCCGGTTGGACATGATCGTCACCAAAAACGCCGTCCCGAGCGAAGCGGCCACTTGACGGATCGTATTCGACATTGCCGTGCCATGGCTGTACAGATGACGCGGCAAGGCGTTTAACCCTTCGGTCATGATCGGCATCCCGAGCATCGACATGCCGAACATCCGGAAAATATAAAGCCAAATCAACTGGCTGTAGGGCGTATCCATCGTGAGCTTGCTGAATTCCCACGTCGTCACAGCGGTGATGATCAAGCCGACAATAGCGAGCATCCGCGCGCCGATGCGGTCAAACACCCAACCGGAGATCGGCGACATGATCGCCATGACGATCGCCCCCGGCAGCAACAGCAAACCGGCATCGAGCGGCGTAAAGCCGCGCAAGTTTTGCAAATACACGGGAAGCAAGACCATCGCGGCAAACATCGCCATGTTGATGACCGAACCGATGACGGTCGCCAACGTAAACACCGGGTAGCGGAACACGCGGAAATTGAGCACCGGATGCTCCGAGCGGAGCGAACGCCATGTAAACATGATGAGGAACAAGGCGCCGATGACGAGCGAAACCACGACCTCCGTCTCGCCCCATCCTTTGCTGCCGGCTTCGCTGAAGCCATATAGAACGCCGCCAAACCCGATCGTGGAGTAGACCGCCCCTTGCACGTCCAGCACTGGATTGCCTTTACGCGGCGTATATTTCAACCAGACGGAGGCAAGCACAATGTCTAACAGCGCAATCGGCAAAACGACGTAAAACAACAGCCGCCATGTATAATGTTCCACAAGCCATCCGGACAGCGTCGGCCCGACCGCCGGCGCAAACATCATGGCGATTCCCACCGTCCCCATCGCCACCCCGCGGCGTTCTGGCGGGAAAATCGACAACATAATGACCATCATCAGCTGCATAATAATGCCGGCTCCCACCGCTTGCGTCAACCGTCCGGCAAGCATGACGGCAAACGATGGAGCGATCGAGCAAACAAACGCGCCGATGGCGAAAAACGACATGCCCGATAAAAACAGCCGTTTCGCTGGAAACTTGGCGATTAAAAACGGGCTGATCGGGATGAGCACTCCGTTGACGAGCATATAGCCGGTCACGAGCCATTGAATCGTCGACGTTTCCACGTTGAAATCTTGCATCATATGCGGCAAGGCGACGTTGATCAACGTTTGATTTAAAATGGCGACAAACGCGCCAAGCATGACCGTCGCCACAACCTTGCCGCGGCTGCCGATATCCCCGAGGCCGCCTTGCCCAGCTGGGGCGGTCGAACGCCCATCCGTTTCTGTCGACGGCTGCGCTTTCGTTTCCTCCACCGGTCGAGCGTTGGCTTCCGCCGCTTCATCGGCCGCCTTCACTGCGGCTGAAGCCGATTTGCGGCGGCGCAGCGCGATGTTGACCGCCGCCAAGACCAAAACGGCAAACACAGTATATCCCATAACAAATGCTGTCATCTTCCATCACCTACTTATGAATGCGGACGGTGACGTTCATGCCCGGCACAAGTCCGGCTCCGCTGTAGTTGTCAATGGAAATCGTCACCGGGATGACTTGGGTCACTTTCGTGTAGTTGCCGGTTGCATTGGAACTTGGCAGCAGACTGAACGTATTCGCTGTCGCGTTGCCGATTTTTTCGACTTTGCCGCTGAACTTGCGATCCGGATACGCGTCCACATAAATATCGACGTCTTGCCCGACTTTTACGTCTTCAATATCCGTCTCTTCAATATTCGCCGTCACCCACAAATCGTTCAAATCAAACCCGCGGGCCAGCGCCATCCCCGCGGCGACAAACGAGTCTTTGACCGCGTTTTGCTGCACGATCGTCATCCGATGCGGCACGGTCACCGGCACCGTTGTTTTGCCGTCAAACACCTCGCCGATTTCTTCCCCAGCTGAGAAGGTTTTTCCCGTGTCGCCCCGCCAGGATGTCAGTTTTCCGGACAGCGGCGCAGCAACCGAGATGACCTGGCCGTCGATGCGGGCGTTGTCCGTTTTAATGTAGTTCGTTGCTTCATTCACATAGTAGTAGGCGGCAAAGCCTCCACCGACAAGCAAAATGAGCACAATGATGTTCAACGCAACCAATCGTTTCACGTTCACCATCTATTCCTCCCCAAGTAAAATCGCTTTGATTTTTTCATGAAGATGCAAAAACTGTTCAATCTCCTCTGGAGAGACGAGTTCTTGAATGCGGCGAAGCCGCCGGCGCAGCACCGACTGCTCGCCAAACGCTTCCAACACCGTCTCTTTTCCTTTTTCCGTCAAACTCAAAATGACCGCCCGCCGATCTTGTTTCGACGGCTCGCGGACAACAAGGCCGGCGCCGACGAGCCGGTCGACCGTGCCGCTCACATTGCTGTTGCTTAAATTGAGCTTTTCCGCCAAATCCTGAAGGCGGATATATTCCTTTTTCATCAGCGTGTACAGCACGACCAGTTGCACTTCCGTAATCCCAACGCGAGCGGCATCTTCACGGATGAGCCGATACAGCGCCTTTTGCGTCCGGAAGACGGCGTACATGATGTCTCGGCTGATTCCTTCCATACCTCCCCCCTCCTTGCCTCATCTTTCTTATTGGAATAGTTTCAATACGAATTATTCCTGCACGAAATATGATTATAACATGGAAACAGGGAAAATCAACTATATTGTTTCGTGTTTTTGACCAAACATACGCGACCAACATCAAGACCAAAAAAGCGTCCAACTGGATGTCCTTCATCCAGTTGGACGCTTTTGCCGTCTCTCATTCGTGAATCCGCGCCGCGGTTGCCGTCGACTGAATGCAGTTTCTCAACCACGCTCCACCAAGTGGGTGTTCGCAGAAGCGTTCCTGCCGTCCTCCATCACGAATATTGAGGCATGACATTCCCGCTTCAATGTAGAACTCCCTTTCTATTGCCATCGGTTGAAACTTCATTCTACAACGCACAACGCAGCAGCGGATTGGTGATTATTATGATACATGATCTGCTGCTCCTTGACAAGAGGGACAGCCATCCATTTTTTCAAACGGGATACACCCCATGCTTCCGCTCAGAAAAGACCATATACTTGGACATATAGGCCTCAAATCGCCGAATCAGCTCGTTGCGCAACTCGTTCGGCGCAATGATTCCATCGACGACCAGCTCGGAAGCGAGCCGGTAAATATCGATGTCACGCCGGTATTCCTCGCGTTTTTGTTCGACAAATGCCGCCCGCTCTTCTGGCGGCAGCTCGGCAATTTTGTTGGCGTAAACGGCGTTGACGGCCGCTTCCGGCCCCATGACGGCGATTTGCGCATTCGGAAGCGCCAAACAGCAATCCGGTTCAAACGCCGGCCCGGCCATGGCGTACAGTCCGGCCCCGTACGCTTTGCGGACGATGACCGAGATTTTTGGCACCGTCGCTTCCGACATGGCCGCGATCATTTTCGCCCCATGGCGGATAATGCCGGCCCGCTCGACTTTCGTGCCGATCATAAAGCCAGGGACGTCGGCCAAAAGCAAAAGCGGGATATGGAACGCGTCGCAAAGCGTGATGAATTTCGCCGCTTTATCAGCCGAATCGTGGAACAACACGCCGCCTTTGACGCGCGGCTGGTTGGCAATGATGCCGATCGGCTGGCCGGCAAGGCGCGCCAGTCCCGTAATGATTTCCGGCGCAAACAGTTTTTTGATTTCACAAAACGATCCTTCGTCAATGATCCGCTCAATCAAATCATACATGTTGAACGGCGCATTTTGATTTTCCGGCACAATGTCTTCGATCGTTTTGTCAAACGATTTCGGCGGCTTGGCCTCGACCACCGGCGGCTTTTCGCTGTAATTGGATGGAAAATACGACAAATAACGTCGCGCATAGGCAATCGCTTCTTCTTCCGTTTTCACGAGCACGTCGCCGCAGCCGGAGACGGTGCAATGCATGCGGGCGCCGCCCATCTCTTCGAGCGTCACTTTTTCCCCGATCACCATTTCCGCCATGCGCGGCGAGCCTAAGTACATCGAGGCATTGCCTTCCACCATGATGACGATATCGCAAAACGCGGGAATATAGGCGCCGCCGGCTGCTGATGGACCGAACAGCAGGCACACTTGCGGCACTTTGCCGGACAGCTTCACCTCATTGTAAAAAATGCGCCCCGCCCCGCGCCGGCCGGGGAACATTTCCAGCTGGTCGGTAATGCGGGCGCCGGCCGAGTCCACCAAATAAATGATCGGACAGCGCAGCTTTTCCGCCGTCTCTTGGATGCGAATGATTTTTTCGACCGTGCGCGCTCCCCACGAGCCGGCTTTGACGGTCGAATCGTTCGCCATCACGCAGACAATGCGGCCATTGATTTTGCCGATGCCGGTCACCACCCCGTCAGCCGGCAAATCGCCCGCCAAACAGTTGGCAAACAATCCGTCTTCCACTTCCAAACCGTTATCAAGCAGCAAGTTCAGCCGCTCGCGAACAAACAATTTCCCTTGGGCCGCATTTTTTTCATGATATTTTGGCGCCCCACCTTTCTTGATCTCCGCCGCTCTTTTCTCCAGCTCCGCTGCGAGCGTGTCGTGTTGGTTGGCTGTTTCCTTCATCTCGTTGTTTCCCCTCCTTGTTTTGATGGATCTGGCTGTTCCATCCCGCGTGTTCGTCTGGAACAAGGTTGGATGCCGTGTCGGATCCCCGCGAAAAGCCGGGTCGGCGAAAGCGCTTCGTGCGGCTTCCGGCCCCCTCCTTGTCTAAGCGGGCTTACTCGCCTTTGTACACCGGCTTCCGCTTTTCTTTAAACGCCTGCAAGCCTTCCAACCGGTCTTTCGTCGGAATGGTCGCCTCATAGGCGAGCTGTTCAATGGCAAGACCGGTCTCCAAATCAACGTTAAATACGCTTTGGATCGCCCGTTTCGCCTGCCGGACGGCAATCGGCGCGTTTTCGGCGATTTGCCGGGCCAATTCAAGAGCACGATCCATCAGCTCGGAGCGCGGCACGGCGTATTCGACAAGGCCGATTCGCTCCGCCTCTTTGGCGGTGATGCGCTTGGCGGCAAAAATCAATTCTTTCGCTTTTCCGATGCCAACAAGGCGTGGGAGCCGCTGCGTCCCCCCCGCTCCCGGAATGATGCCGAGCGACGTTTCCGTCAGCCCAAGCTGGATGTCGTCGGCAGCAAACCGGATGTCACAAGCCAGGGCAAGCTCCAACCCGCCGCCAAACGCCGAGCCGTTTAAAACGGCGATAACCGGCTGCGGCACTTTCTCCACCTCGTTGATCGTTTTGCTGATTAAGGCAACGGTTTGCCGCACTTCCGTTTCATTCATCCCCGCCCGCTCTTTCAAATCAGCGCCGGCGCAAAACACTTTGTCTCCTGCTCCGGTCAGCAGGACAACGCGCACGTCTTTCCGAAATTTGATCTCCTGAAAGAGCGCGCCAAGCTCGAACAGAAGCGCTCTTGAAAGCGCGTTGGCCGCTTCCGGACGGTTTAATGTCACAACGGCGAGGCCATGTTCTTGTGTTTCAAACGATACAAGTGTGCCCACGTGTTTCCCCCCCTATGATCCAACCGTTTGCAAATAGCGGCTCGGAAGCGGGCGGCCGATTTTGTCGCGGATAAACAAAGCCGCTTTCGTCAGCCGCTCGACATCGATGCCGGTTTCAATCCCCATGCCATGAAGCATATACACTAAATCATCGGTGGCGACGTTTCCCGATGCCCCTGGGGCGTACGGGCAACCGCCGAGGCCGCCGAGCGAGCTGTCAAACGTCGTAATTCCCATTTCCATTGACACTACAATATTGGCGAGCGCCGTCCCTCTCGTGTCATGGAAATGCATCGCGATCCGATCAGCCGGAAAACGACGGAGCACCTCGGCAAGCACGTCTTCAACTTGTTTGGGCGTCGCCACGCCGATCGTATCGCCAAGCGACAGTTCGTCAACCCCCATCGCCAGCAGCCGGTCGGCGACCGTGAGCACTTGATCGACGGGGACCGCCCCTTCATACGGGCAGCCAAACACGGTCGAGACGTAGCCACGCACCGTTTTTCCGGCTTGTTTGGCCATCTTCACAACCGCTTCAAGCACCGGAAACGTGGCGGCGATCGTTTTGTTAATGTTTTTTTGGTTGTGCGTTTCGCTCGCTGACATGAAGACGCCGACTTCATCCACCCCAGCGCCAAGCGCCCGCTCAAGCCCCTTTTCGTTCGGGACGAGCGCCGCGTACGTGACGCCGTCTTTGCGGCGAATGCCGGCTGCGACTTCGGCAGCATCGGCGAGCTGCGGAATCCATTTCGGATGGACGAAGGAAGTCACCTCAATGTACGACAGCCCCGTTTCTGACAATAGGTTGATCCAAGCGATTTTATCGGCGGTTGCGATCGGCGCTGGTTCGTTTTGCAGGCCGTCGCGCGGGCCGACTTCTTTGATCGTCACCTTCGCCGGCCATCGGCTCATGCTCTGCTCCCCCCTTTCGCTTCGTCTCCGCCTTTTTGTCGTTGACCGTGTCAAACGGCTCCCTTCCCCTATCGTTGGCGGGTGTTAGTCAAGGGCGAATCCGACTCTCCCCATCCCCCTTGATGCTCAATGGGGTCGGTGTGGAGTTTTCATAAAACGTTGGACGCTACCTGTTGGCGGAACCGTCTGCTTCCCTACTCGATCTCAACGAGTACGTCGCCTTCGTTCACGAAATCTCCTTCTTGCACATGAATGTGCTTCACAACGCCGGACGTCTCGGCGGCAACTGGAATTTCCATTTTCATTGATTCCAAAATGACGACGTCTTGCCCTTCTTCGACGCGGTCGCCGACCGCAACGACAATCTTCCAGACGCTTCCGGCCATCGTGGCGGCAACTTGCTTCATCGTTTCTTCCTCCGTTTCTGCTTCATTTTGTTTTCGTTGGCTGCCAATAATTGGCGAGAAAATCGGTCGTCGTTTCCCCGGCACGGAACGCCGGATGGGACAATACGGCTTCCAGCAGCGGAATGTTCGTTTTGATCCCTTCCACCCGGTAGTCGCGAAGCGCGCCGAGCAAGCGTTCAATCGCCGTTTGTCGATCCGGGCCTTTCGCAATCAACTTCGCGATCATCGGGTCGTAAAACGGCGTGACCGTGATGCCGCTTTGAACCGCTGTTTCATGACGAATCCATTCGCCCTGCGGAGCCGAAAACGCCGTAATGCGGCCGGGCGACGGGTAAAACGTGTTCGGGTCTTCGGCATAAATGCGCACTTCAATGGCGTGCCCATCGCGGCGAATGTCTTCCTGCTGATAGCGGAGCGGTTCGCCAGCGGCGATGCGCAGCTGCTCTTCGACGATGTCGATGCCGGTGATTTCTTCCGTCACCGGGTGCTCGACTTGCAGCCGGGTGTTCATTTCAAGAAAATAAAAGTTTTTTTGTTCGTCGACCAAAAATTCCATCGTGCCGGCGTTCGCATAGCCGATGTAACGGGCGGCGCGCACGGCGGCTTCCCCCATCTTCCGCCGCGTTTCTTCATCTAAAAACGGCGACGGTGCCTCTTCGACCACTTTTTGGTGGCGGCGCTGGATCGAGCATTCGCGCTCCCATAAGTAGATGCAGTTCCCGTAGGAATCGGCGAGCAGCTGAATTTCAATATGGCGCGGGCGTTCAATATATTTTTCAATGTACATCGTCCCGTCGCCGAAAAACGAAGCGGCCCGCTTTTGGCTCCCTTCAAACGCTTGGCGCAGCTCCGCTTCGTCGCGAGCGATGTGCATGCCGATGCCGCCGCCCCCGGCTGATGCCTTCAGCATGACTGGATATCCAATCGAAGCCGCCGCCTCCGCCGCCGCATCGGGGCTGTCCAACGCAAACGTGACGCCTGGAACGATCGGGACGCCGGCTTTTTCCATCGTCCGCCGCGCTTCGATTTTGCTGCCCATCGCCGCAATGACGTCCGCCTTCGGACCGATGAAGACAATTCCTTCTTCCTCGCAACGGCGGGCGAACGCCGGGTTTTCCGAGAGCAGCCCGTAGCCGGGATGAATGGCCTCCGCTTTCGCCGCTTTGGCAACCTCAATGATTTTTTCGATATTTAAATAGCTTTCCGCCACGCGCGGCTTGCCGATCAAATACGCCTCATCCGCCAGCTTGACATGGAGCGAATCGGCGTCCGCTTCCGAGTAGACGGCAACCGTTCGGATGCCGAGCTTTTGGCACGTGCGGATGACGCGGACGGCGATTTCGCCGCGGTTGGCAATCAACACTTTCGAAAACATGGTCTCACCCTTTCACGAAAACTGAGAATGCCGCCGGGCGGTTTCGTCCGCCCGGCGCGGCGGTTTACGTCGTCAACCCGAGGCGTTGTTTCGCCATTTCCCGTAATTTGAATTTCTGAATTTTCCCGGACGCTGTCATCGGGTATGAGTCGGTAAATTCGATGTAGCGCGGGATTTTATGGCGGGAGATGTTGCCGCGGCAAAACTCGCGAATTTCCTCGGCTGTCGCTGTTTCACCGTCCTTTAAGATGATCCACGCCATCACTTCTTCGCCGTACACTTCATCGGGCACGCCGACGACTTGAACGTCCAAAATTTTCGGGTGTTTGTACAAAAACTCCTCGATTTCGCGCGGATAAATGTTCTCCCCGCCGCGGATGATCATATCTTTCAGCCGGCCGGTGATGCGGCAGTAACCGTTTTCATCCATCGTCGCCAAATCGCCGGTATGCAGCCAACCATCTGCATCGATCGCTTCGTTGGTCGCTTCCGGGTTGTTGTAATATCCTTTCATGACATGATAGCCGCGCGTGCACAGCTCCCCTTGCACCCCCCGCGGCACTTCCTTGTTCGTGCCCGGCTCGACGATTTTCACTTCCACGCCCGGCAAGGCGCGGCCGACCGTTTCGACGCGCAGCTCAAGCGGATCGTCGGTGCGCGTTTGCGTGATGACCGGCGACGCTTCCGTCTGTCCGTAGGCGATCGTAATGTCTTTCATCCCCATTTTTTCGATGACCGCCTTCATCACTTCGACCGGGCAAGGAGAACCAGCCATAATGCCGGTGCGCAGCGATGACAAATCGTATTTGTCGAAATCCGGGTCGTTCAGTTCGGCGATAAACATTGTCGGCACGCCATGGAGCGCCGTGCACCGTTCCGCCGCCACCGTCTCGAGCACCCGCTTCGGATGAAACTCGACAACCGGCACCATCGTCGCCCCGACCGTCACGCAAGCCAACGTGCTCATCACGCAGCCGAAGCAGTGGAAAAACGGCACGGGGATGCAAAGGCGGTCGCCTTCGCCAAGTCCCATGCATTGCGCGACTTGGTGAGCGTTGTTGACGATGTTGTAATGCGTCAACATGACCCCTTTTGGGAATCCCGTCGTCCCGGACGTGTATTGCATGTTGATCACATCGTGCGGGTCGAGGCTCGCCATCCGTTCATCGAGCTCTTCTTCTGACACGTCGTGCGCCATCGCCAAGATGTCGTTCCATGTAAACATGCCCGGGTACCGTTTGTTGCCAAGAAAAACCACGTTTTTCAGCTTCGGCAGCCGTTTCGATTGCAGCTGTCCGGGCGCCGACGTGCGCAACTCGGGAACGATTTCATATAAAATATCGATATACGACGAGTCGCGATATTGCTCAATCAAAAAGAGCGTCGTCGAATCGGACTGGCGAAGCAAATACTCAAGCTCCGCCGCGCGGTAGTTCGTATTGACCGTCACCAACACAGCCCCCATTTTCCCGGTCGCAAACTGACAGGCGATCCATTCCGGAACGTTCGTCGCCCAAATGGCGACATGCTCCCCTTTTTCAATGCCAAGCCGCATCAAGCCGCGCGCGACGAGGCGGCAATAGTCGTTCAACTGTTGATACGTCAGACGCAAACCGCGGTCGGCGTACACGACCGCCTCGCGATCCGCATATTGCCTGGCCCTCTCTTCCGACAATTTCCCCACCGTCACCGTCAACATCGGCCTTCTCCTCCCCTTTGTCCGAATTCACTGTTATGGATATGCGCATCGTTCCGCTTTTAGCATCCGAGCTGGCGAGCGATGACGAGCCGTTGAATTTCCGATGTGCCTTCGCCGATTTCCATGAGCTTGATATCCCGCAAATGGCGTTCAACGCCGTACTCTTTCATGTAACCATAGCCGCCGTGAATTTGGATCGCCTGATTGCAGACGCGAAACCCCATTTCCGACGCGAACAGCTTAGCGAACGACGCTTCTTTTGTAAACGGTTTCCCTTGATCTTTCAACCAAGCCGCCTTGTACACCATATTGCGGGCAAGCTCAATTTCCATCGCCATGTCAGCGAGCTTAAACTGAATCGCTTGAAACTTGGAAATCGGCTGGCCAAACTGAATGCGTTCTTTCGCATATTGAAGCGCTTTCTCAAACGCCGCTTGCGCGATGCCGACGGCTAAAGCGGCGATCGAAATGCGGCCGCCATCAAGCGTGTACAAAAACTGGTTAAACCCTTTTTGCGGGTCGCCTAAGACGTTTTCTTTCGGCACGCGGACGTTCTCGAAAACAAGCTCGCACGTATTGGACGCGCGCACGCCCATCTTGTCGTAATTCGAACGGATTGTAAATCCTGGGGAGTCAGTTGGCACGATGAGAGCAGTGATGATGTTTTTGCCGCGCGCATCTTTGCCTGTCACAGCGGTGACAATGACTTGCCGCGCGTATTGGGCGTTCGTGATCCAGCATTTTTCGCCGTTGATGACATATTCATCGCCGTCGAGCACCGCCGTTGTGCGCGTGCCGCCAGCGTCGGACCCGGCGTTTGGCTCCGTGAGCCCAAAAGCGCCAAGCGTCTCTCCTTTGGCCATCGGCACGAGCCACTTTTGTTTCTGCTCCTCTGTTCCAAAGTAATAAATCGGACTCGCCCCAAGTGACACAGCGGCCGCATAGCTTAGCCCGGTGCCGCCGCAGGCGCGGCCGATTTCCTCAACGGCGATGGCATACGAAATCGTATCGCCCCCAGCGCCGCCGTATTCTTCCGGAAACGGCAGGCCCAACAGTCCCAGCTCGCCCATCTTGCGGAACACATGCAGCGGAAAATGCGCCTCTTCATCCCATTTCGCCGCGTATGGGGCAATTTCCTTCTCGGCAAAGTCGCGAACCATTTCTTTAATCATTTGTTGCTCTTTGGTTAATGAAAAATCCATCCTGTCCCTCTCCCCCATAAACGTATTGTATTGGTTTAAACCGACTAGTCGGTTTTATCCAAAGAAAACAGCCATAAGCAACACAGTAGGAAAAGTGCTTTTAAAACCGACTAGTTGGTCTGTAAGCGGTGTGCGGATTATTCCGCGGCCGGCCGCAACAAAAACTGCGCCGCTGTTGGGTTTTCCGGTGTGCGGAGCACCGCATGCAAAATGAAATCGGCAAAATACGCCGCGATCTCCTCAATCGACAGCGGACCGTCCGGATTGTACCATTTGTACGTCCAGTTGACCATGCCGATGATCGACATGCCGGTAATCTCCACCGACAGCTCCGGACGAAACTCGCCGGCTTCAATCCCCTCGCGGATGACGCGAAAAATAATTTGTTTAAATTCTTCGCGCTTTTCATTGATCGGTTCGGCGTACTCCGGTTTTAAGTACGTGCTTTCCTGGTAAAACACGGTGATGTGTGGTTTATACAAATGAAACACTTTGACAAACGACTGAACGATGGCGTACAAGCGCTCGGTCGGCGTAGGGAAGCCCTCATACGCCTCCTGCGCTTTTGTCAGCGCATACGTGATAAAGACATCATGGATATGGTACAAGAGCTCGTCTTTTGATTTAAAATTATGGTAAAAACCGCCTTTGGATGTGTTGCTTTCGGCAACGATGCGGTCGACCGTCACGCCATGGTAGCCATATTTCTCAAATAAATGAAGCGCCGTATCGATAATGCGGTCTCTGAGCGGTTTGTCAGCCATAGAAAATCTCCTTTGCCATTTATATTACACTATTTTCTGAAAAAGTGAAATATTTTTTTGTTTTGCCTTTACCATACCTGAACTGTACTATGATTGTCAACCATTGCTTTCCATGCCGAACACGATCGTACAGGGCCTGCCGATACATAATGGCGGCCATGTTTTCAAATGATAAAGATGGAGGTGGCTTCGATTGGAACCGATGCTATGCCCAAACTGCAAAACGAACCGGACGCGCTTTCACCTCATTGAGCAACACCCGCGGGCGGTCAAGCTCGACCCGCACACCGGCGACATTGAGCACGAATACACAAACGAAGCGCTCGAACCGTTCCATCTCCCATACCGCGGCCCGAGCTACCGCGTCCAATGCGGCGTCTGTGGGCTGATCGAAGATGCGGACATGTTCATTCAGCGCGCCAAATCGTCTCCATTGAGGTGATTCCATATGGCGAACAAAAAACAAACACCTTCTTCCATCGTTGACCAAAAACAGCTCGTCAACGACAAGGCGAAAGCGATGCGGGAGCACGGCGATCAGCACATTCGCCGCGTCACGCTGAACGGCGCAGACGGGCAATAAACGCCGGCTTGCTTCTGCACAGAAGCAAGCCGGCGGAGCTTCCGCTTTTCGTTGCTAGCGGTACATCGCCCACAGCCCGATATCGCGAAAACCAAGGCGGTGGTAGATGCGGCCGGCGGCTGGATTGTCGTAAAACAGGCACGGCATCTTCCCTTCAGCAAGCAAATCGCAAACGAGCTTCGCCACGATGGCGCTCGCATACCCTTTCCCGCGGTGCTCCTGATCCGTGCAGACGCCGACGATCATCGCCGACAATGAGTTTTCCGCTGATGTCGATGCCGCGGCCACCATTCGGCCGTCTTGTTCCATGTAGTACGTTCTCGCTGAATTGGTTTCCATCCCCTTCACCAGCATATCGCGGGATGACGGCCTCGTCTCAAATTCGGCAATGCGGCCCCGCAAGTCGAGAATCCGGTCGACATCGGCCAATCCGGCTTTCTTGACGGCGAACGCCCCCTTTTCTTGGCGGGCGTATTCATCCGTCCGGCACTCGCAAAAGTAAAGCGTTCGCTTCGTCCCAAGCGGCAGCCGCCCTTCGAACTGCCTGGCAACTTCCTCTTTGCCGGACAGCTGAATGGACAAGGACGGGCCGGCCGTCTCGCGGATGAGACGAGCAAAGCCATCGGCATCAAAATCGCCAGGCGCGTACGGAATGTAGGAATCGTAATAACGGAGCAGCACCGCCTTCAGCGAGCCGTTGCCGTCAAACTGCCCCCAGACGTCCTGGAAATCGGCGTCATAGCCGAATGACTCAATATCGCCGATAATAAACAAGTTGAACGACGGGTCTTGCTGTAAAAATAAAAACACTTGCTCATGGTCTTCCTTCGTTAACCGACGAATCATGGCGCTCCCCCGCTTTTCGAATGATATTTTTTCCATTATACTATAGCGTATATCCGTTGCCAATGGCCAAAAACGCGGCCAGCTTCGGCCGACTGAGAAGAAAAGGAGGAAGAGTCCGCCCTCCACAAGCGGGGGCGGGCATGCGCATGAAGTTGATCGACGATCTGTACGAATATTACAAAGACCGGCTGACCGGAGATGAAGAAGACGCCGAAGCGGTGGCGATGTCGATTTTAGATGAGCTTGACCGCCGCGATGTGCTCAAGCTGATTGATGAGATGACCGATGAAGAGTTGCTTGGGATGTTTGGCTTGTACGTATTCGAAAGCTTGAAAGCGAAAATGGCCCGCGAAGGCCTCGGCGCGACGCGGCCGCAAGATGTGCCGCGCGTGCATTGAAAAAGCGGCTGTCCCTCGGTACAGACGCCGCCATCTGACCGGGACAGCCGCTTTAGAGGAGATGCCTCAGCGCCTGCTCGGGACGGCTTCGGACAAAACCGCCCGTTCGAACAAACGGGACGCACGATCTTCGCGCGGCCGATTCAACGGTACAATTGCACATCATATCCTTCTTTCAACAACACTTGGTAAATTTGCTGAATATGGTCTTCGTTTTTCGTCTCGAGCGAAAAGTGAATTTCCGCCTGGCCCGGCAGCACTTTGGCGCCGATGCGCTGATGATGAATCGACATGACATTCGCCTCGAGCTCCGCAATGATGCGCAGCAGTTTGTTCAACTGGCCCGGCTTGTCGGAGATGACCGTTGTAAACGTAACGAATCGCCCGGCTTCGACAAGCCCCCGCTCAATGATGCGGGAGATGAGCGTCACATCGACGTTGCCGCCGCTTAGCACAGCGGCGACTTTTTTGCCGCGAAACGGGAGCTTTTGATACAACAATGCCGCCAATGGACAAGCGGCCGCCCCTTCAATTAACAGCTTGTTCCGCTCGAGCACATACAGCATCGTCCGTGAAATTTCCGCCTCTTCCACGCAAACGACACCATCGACGTATTGTTCAATATATTGGTACGTAATATTGCCCGGCTTTTTTACGGCAATCCCATCGGCGATCGTATTCGACGCAGCAATGGAGACGGGCTGTTTATGGCGTATGGCCGCCGTCATGCCCGGGCAAGCCGATGACTCGACGCCGTACACTTCAACCGACGGCTTCAGCTGTTTTAACGTAAACGCCAGCCCCGCAAGCAGGCCACCGCCGCCGACTGGACAAAGAACGATATCGACGTCGGGCAGCTGTTCGATCAGCTCCAAGCCGATCGTCCCTTGGCCGGCCATCACCGCCAAGTCGTCAAACGGGTGTACAAACGTCATTCCCCGCTCGCGCTGCAACTCTAACGCATATTCCAAAGACTCGTCAAACACATCGCCGTACAGCACGACTTCCGCCCCGTAGCTTTTCGTCGCTTCGATTTTGCTGAGCGGCGCCCCTTTGGGCATGACGATCGTGCACGGAATATGAAGCATACCGCTTGCGTAGGCCACCCCTTGGGCGTGGTTGCCGGCCGAGGCGGCGATGACGCCGCGCGCCCGCTCTTCTTCCGTGAGCGACATAATTTTATTGAATGAACCTCTTACTTTAAACGAACCCGTTTTTTGCAAGTTTTCGAGTTTCATATATACGTCGTTGCCGGACAGCCGGCTGAACGTTTGCGAATGCTCAAGCGGCGTTTGATGGACGACGCCTTTCATTTTTTCCCGCGCTTGTTCAATGTCTGCTAATGTCAACATCATCAAACCACCCTTTCTGACCGGCGATCGGTTCTTTTCGCTCCGTTTTATTATATACAAAACGTTTCATGGCCGACAAATTGTCAGCAACGGCGATGCCGACTGTGATCGTGTATGCCGCTGGCATCACAGCGCCCAATGAACGTGGAAAGGCCATGGGTGCCATCGGCGCCGCGACAGGGCTCGGCTTTATTTTCTGTGAAAATGTGCCGCCTTGATCCGTCATTTTCATGCAGAGTGGGGAGCAAGGCTTGCTCGTGAATGTTTTTTATCAATATTCGGTATTGAAAATGGCATAATCCGTCCTTGCATCTTTTCTTAGCCCGCTTTTGGGCTTGTCTTGTTGATTATTTAGCACATAGTTTTATAATAGAAAATTATGCTGCTTGACGAATCGTCGCTGCGATCCATTGCGTTTTGTCAGCTGTGTGAACGTTGAGGGATTGATTTACAACGGATTCTTTTCCAGTTGAGAAGCTTTGGACAAGCGTTTTTTAGTGAACTTCATCATGCGATGCAGAAACAATGTTAGTTGATGATTTAGCACATTGTTTTATTGATTAGGCCATTCTTCTCCGTTTGATCCCGCTCCATCAGAACCTAATACCGCCAACGAAACCTTCGCCAGTTTGACGAGAGAAAGCAACTGGGAAGATCGATGATAGGCAAATGCGAGTGAATTTGCTAATATGAAAGAAAGACGTTCGGAATACATCAAAACGCGATGTGTAGCTAAGGGGTTGGGAAAGATGAACGATCGACTTGTACAACCGCAAATCGAAGAGCTCGAACGAAAACTGCGCGCCTATGAGCGGTTGGTTGAAAAACTTCCATTTCCATTCGTGTTTACTGATTACGAAGTGGGAATTTCCATTGAAAAAAAGCGCGGCGAAACTCTACCGCGCCTTTGCTCCGTTCCGCCCTCCCCTGAAAGGGATGCCGAATGGCAATGGGACATCGATTTATATCACGATGTACCGTTTGAAAAAGTAGAAGCCTTTTTGACGCCGTTGCTCGATCTTGTTCCACATCATATCGTCTTTGTCGACGCCCAAGGGATTATCACCCTTTGTAATTTGCAAGCGGCTGTGGACACCGGCGTGGATCGCGACGCCATCATCGGCAAACATATTCGCGAACTAGTCAAGCTCCCCGATGAGCTGATCGCGACGCTCCAATCGCTTGAAAAAGGCGAGCCGCTTTACAATTACGAAGTGCTTGACCGATTTTACGGCATCGTCAACACCCGTTTTATTTACAACGATGACGGATCGATCAAACGAGTCATCAGTATGTTTCAATCGCTCAATATGATGAAAGAAACAGAAAAGCTCGCCGTCGCCGGCCGCATCGCCGCCGGCATCGCCCATGAAATCCGCAATCCGCTGACGACGGTGCGCGGGTATTTGCAGCTATTGAAAAGCGACTTGCCAGATCGCATCGCCTCGCTCGTTGAGCGGCTTTTAATCCCTGAGCTCGACCGGGCGAACGACATTATCACAGATTTTTTGAACATCGCCAAGCCGGCCGACGTCAAAATGGAGACGTTCAACTTGCACCGCTTTTTGCGCGATGATGTCGGCGTTCTGTTGCAAAGCGAAGCACTGTTGCATAACGTTGACGTCCATTTTGACCTTGATGACCAGCTTGACGATTACGAAATGAACGGAGACCGCAACCAGCTTTTGCAAGTGTTTTTAAACTTATTTCGCAACGCCGTGGAAGCAAAAGTGGCGAAAACGATGACGGTGTCGATCCGCAGCCGAAAAATCAACCATCTCGTTCAGCTTCGCTTCTGCGACGATGGCCCCGGCATTCCACCGTCAGTCATCGACCATGTTTTCGATCCATTTTTTTCAACGAAAGAAACGGGAACCGGACTCGGCCTGTCATTATCGAAAAAAATCGTCGAGTTGCACCAGGGGACGATGAAAGTGCAAAGCGACGCGCGCGGCACATGTTTTTTGATCGAATTTCCGTTTTGCAACCAACCGCCGTTTCTTTCATCATAAATCTCTTCCGAAGGAGGAGAAGCCATCTCGGCTTCGGAAGCGGGGAGATTGATGATTTAGAACAATGTGTCACTTTATCACAGAAAAGGAGGACCCCTTATGGCAACGCCCGCTCCGCCCAACGGCAAATGGCGGCGCCTGTTCGCCTTGTTTCTTCCCATTTTTGTTTCGCAAACGGGTCAATATGCCATGAACTTTGTCGATGTCGCCATGTCCGGTCATGCGAGCCCTGAAGATCTTGCCGGCGTCGCGATCGGCTCCAGCTTATGGGTGCCGGTGTTTACCGGCATCGGCGGCATTTTGCTCGCCCTGTCCCCGATCGTCTCACACCATTTCGGCGCCGAGCGGCATGACTCGATCGCTCACGCCGTCACCCAGGCGCTCTACTTGGCTGCCGCGCTTGCTGTCGCCATTGTCATGATCGGCGCCGCTGCCGTGCCGTTTATCTTAAAGCAGATGTCTTTGGACGAAAACGTTCGGCATATCGCCTTTCATTACTTGCGCGCCTTGTCGTTTGGGATCGTCCCGCTGTTTCTTTATTCTGTGCTCCGCTATTTCATCGATGCGCTTGGGCAAACGAAAGTGACGATGTGGATTACACTCACCGCCTTGCCGGTCAATATGCTGTTCAACTGGCTGCTGATTTACGGGCATGGCGGATTTCCACGCCTTGGCGGCATCGGCACTGGTTATGCGACGGCGATCACGTATGCGTACTGCTTCGCGGCCGCTGCCTTTGCCGCTGTGAAATTTCGCCGTTTGGCTCCCTATCACGTGCTCGTCCGTTTTTACCGTCCGTCATGGACCGCGTGGAAAGAGTTGCTGAAAACCGGGGTGCCGATCGGGTCGGCCATCTTTTTCGAAACGAGCATTTTCGCTGCGGTGACGCTGCTTGTCGGTCGGTTTGGTGCGGAAACGGTCGCTGCCCATCAAAGCGCCCTCAACTTCGCTTCACTGTTGTATATGATTCCGCTCAGCTTATCGATGGCGCTGACGATCGCCGTGGGCGTTGAAGCCGGGGCCAACCGTTATGAAGCGGCCAAACAATATTGCTTGATCGGCATCACCCTCGCCTTGGCCGTCGCCGCCGCAGCAGCGCTGTTTCTTTTCGCCTTCCGCAGCCATGTCGCGCGGCTGTATACAAACGATCCGACAGTGGCGGCGTTGACGGGGAAGTTTTTGCTCTATGCGATTTTTTTTCAAGTTTCCGATGCCATCGCCGCTCCCATCCAAGGAGCGCTACGGGGCTATAAAGAGGTTAACGCCGTCTTTTGGTCCGCTCTCCTCGCCTATTGGGGCGTCGGCCTTCCGCTTGGCTGCGCGCTCGCTCTACTGACTGCCGCCGGGGCGTTCGGCTATTGGATCGGCTTGATCGCCGGATTGGCTGCAGGCGCACTGTTTCTCAGCTTTCGCCTGCGGGCCGTTTGGCGCAGGCATGACAGCGGGCGCACGCCGCTCGCCTCATAGAGGACGGCTCAACAAAAGGATGCCCGCATATGCGGCGGCATCCTTTGTTTGCTATAACGCGATCCATTCCTCAAAGAGAAGCGAGCTTTTCATTTTCCCTTCTGCGGCGACAGCTGCTGTTTCATATACGCGAGCACGTCAAGGTCAATCTTTCCCCTTTCCAATTCACGCTCCTCAAAGTTTTCTGTATGTATATACACAGTCAGCGCCTCATGAAGCGCCTCGCCATCCGCCGCGCACTCTTTCGACAAGTAACCGAGGCGGACCAAGTGAGCGGCCACCTCTTCCTTGACCCTTCCTTCAATCGCAGCCACTTTTTCGGGACGCGGTTTCTCAAAGTAAAGCTGGCGCAACTGATACAAGCGAATGAGCTCATCGATCGGCCGCGGGTGGTCATCGACGCGCAAGTCGATATAACGGTCGTTGTAGCCGCCATATCCCCCTCCTTCTTTCACAACAAGCAAAGCGGCCGACTGTTGCCCGCGGCGGTCGCCCCCCGCTGCCTGACCAGCTTGAAGCGCCTTTAGCAATCGCTCGGCGAGCGAGCCTTTTATCTGCTCAAACGCCCTTCCCATTGCCAGCACCGTTTCTTCGCCGGCTAAAATATTGCCTTGAGCCGCATAGTTCGGCCCGGTGATGCCTCCGGCCCACGGATAACATTTTTTTCCGGTGAACGTCGCTGCCCGTCCTTTCGCATCCACGATGCCGACTTGGCGCAAATCGCGCTCGCTGTCATCGGCAACAAGCCGCTCAAGCGTTTCTTGCGCCGATTTCCCTTTTGCCATCCATTCGAGGCCGCACGGTCCGTACGCCGTGTTGGCGTACGATTGCGTCGCCACCGCTCCGACTCCCGCTTTCGCCCACGGAACAACCGCACCAACGCCTAAAAATTTCGATTGAACAGCGATTCCAAGCTCCTCGGTCGCCGGATCAAACGCGACGATCGAAAACGTCGCGACAACATCTTTCGGAATGCGTTTCATTTTCTTGCCCTCCACGCTGCTTCCATTTTTTATTTTTTTATAGTTCTCCTCTTCCCTCCCATCTTCCTCCCTTTTTCAAAAAAATAGTGGGGGAAACAGCCGTTGCCCGGCCGCCTCCCCCCGCATGCCCATCATCCGCCTAGCACCATGTTGCCCCGACGATAATGAGCAAAATAAACAAGACGACGATCAGCACAAAGCCGTAGCCGTAGCCGCCGTAACCCGGATAACCGAAGCCATAGCCGCCCCAGCCCCAGCCGCCATAAAAGCCATATGGCATATTCGTCACCTCCTTGTTAGCAAGTAAGAGGCATCAGTACACCCAACCACCGATACATGCACATCCGACAATAATCAACAAGATGAACAGAACGACGATCAACGCGAATCCGCCGCCGTAAGCTGCACCCATTTGCCAGCACCTCCTTCATTTTTGTACTAGTAGACTATTCAGAAGCCGAGGAAATGGTTAGATGTTTCGGCAAAAATGGGTATTTGCCGCAACGTAAAAAAAAACGGTCCATCCGCGGACCGATGTTATGCTCCGAGCGAGTTTCGCTTCCATTTTTTTCGCCCCGGCGCTTGCTTGATTTGAACAGCGGAAAACAAAATAAGCGCCGTCCAGATGCAGCTAAACGCATAAAAATGCGCTTTCCTAAACGGCTCGCCGAACAAAAAGACGCCAAGGAGAAGGCTGATCGTCGGCGAAATGTATTGCAAAAAACCAAGGGTTGTCATTGACACACGCTTCGCCCCTTTGGCGAAATACAAAAGCGGCACGGCCGTCGCTGGCCCGGCTCCAGCCAACAGCGCCCATTGCCACCATTCGGCCGTCTTGACGAGGGCTGGCGTTTCGTTGTACACCCATAATAAGTAAACGGCTGAAAGCGGCATGACGGCCATTGTTTCAAGCGTCAAGCCAATGGACGAGTCAACGGTGGCCAGTTTTTTCACTAGGCCGTAAAGCCCGAATGTCAACGCGAGCGATATGGCGACCCACGGAAACGATCCGTATTCCGCCGTCATCGCTGCCACGCCGGCGGCGGCAAGAAAAACAGCGGCCCACTGCCCAACGCTCAACCGCTCGCGCAATACGATCGTCCCAAGCGTCACGCTGACAAGCGGGTTGATATAATAGCCAAGGCTCGTTTCAACGACATGATGATGATTCACCGCCCATATGTAGACAAACCAGTTGGCGCTGATGAGTACGGCAGCAGCGGCGATCCCCCATGCCATGGCCGGCCGGTGGCGCATCGCCCGAAGCTCCCGGCGGAAGGCGCCAAGCTGCCCAGTCGCTGCCAAAAGGA
This sequence comes from Geobacillus sp. BMUD, assembly GCF_013096845.1. Classification (NCBI taxonomy): domain Bacteria; kingdom Bacillati; phylum Bacillota; class Bacilli; order Caryophanales; family Anoxybacillaceae; genus Geobacillus; species Geobacillus sp. BMUD. Next base: position 718,537 of record NZ_SDLA01000001.1, on the reverse strand, counting down.
CGGCCATAAACACGAACGACCACACGATGCGGTGCGCCAAAATCTCAAGCGCCGGGCGCGCCTCTAGAAGTTTCCAGTACAGCGGCAATACTCCCCACAGCAAGTACGAAGCGGCCGTATACAAGATGCCCTGCTTTTCTTCGCTCCAATGTCCCACGTCGTCTTCTCCTTTTCCATGGTCGTTTCTGTTTCATTATACCGCCGCCGCTTCACTTTATCCATCAAAACACTCGCCCGCATTGCCCGACGCCGTTGCCAATGGAGAAGGGGCGCAACTGAATATGAGCGCCCGCCCTCCTTCGCGGCCCGTTTGGCCGCCCTTTCTTATTTTTTCGCTCATCAAGCGACACAGACACAGCCAACAATAATCAGTAAAATGAACAGGACGATGACGACCGTATAACCGCTGTTGACAAAACCGCTCACGGCGGGCACCTCCTTCATCGGTTCACGGGGCCATCATATGCGCCCACCCGCCCAAACGGCCGGGCGAATGCCTAAATTTCTAGAAGATTGATGAACAACCGCGTTTTCTTCAAAAAGATTGGTCCTCGAACGCAAGGAAGAGCCGTTGATCCATTGGCAAAAGCTCTTTGGTGGAGCGTTTTCTCCATTTAATCACCGACCTTCTAGAAGCCCGGTGATTTAAAGAAGTATGCCGCTTATCAGCCTCGTTTCTCAAATAGAAAAGACCTGTCGCATCAGTATCGCCTTTCACACGCTCCCCCCATCGTTCAAGAGAAACAATCGTTTTTCACCAACCATCTAGAAAAACGCCTATTTTTCTTTCGTCCCCGTCTCTCCCCACCAGCCTTTTCGCTTAAAATAGAGGGCGATGAGCATAGCAACGGTTGCCATGAGCAACAAGGCAAACGGATAGCCGTATCTCCATTTCAGCTCTGGCATAAACGCAAAGTTCATGCCATATACACCGGCGATAAACGTCATCGGCAAAAATATGACGCTCACCAATGTCAATGTCTTCATAATCACGTTCATATGATCCGATTTGAGCGACAGCTGCAAATCGAAAATGGCGGACAATGATTCCTTAAACGTGTCGAGCGCGGCAGGCACGCGAGAGAATCGCGACGCCACTTCCTCGATATACGGATTCGTCTCTTGGTTGATATACGGCAAATCCGCATGGCGAATCATTTTGATCGTTTCCTCCTGCGCCTCGGCAATTTGGCGCAGCTCATGAAGATGTGTTTTCATCCGATAAATCTCACGTCCGATTTCGTTGGCAAACGGGGTCGCAAACACTTGCCGTTCAAGCGTCTGAATGCGGTCAGCGATCTGATCGATGACTTGCAAAAAACGGATGGCGGCCAAGTCTAAAAAGTGATACAGCACATACCCGGGATACAGCGCCTGATCGCGATGATTCAACAAACGTTCTTTCACATGATCAACAAGCGGATCGTCTTCATCCATATAGCTGATCATATATTGGCTGCCGGCAAGCAAACGAACGTTCACTGTCCGGACGGATGGACGGACGATAAACAACGATAAAAAGAAACATCCTTCGTACTCATCAAACGTGGGAATGTCTGTGCCATTCATCAGCCGCTGTTGGGCGAGAGGGTGAATGGACAGCGAAGAAAGAAGGCGCTCCAAATCCGGCTTGGCAGCGGCGGTGAAATGAAGCCAGCACGACTGTCCCCCCGCTGGCGCATGGCGTTTGTACGCTCCGTCAACCGTCAAACGAAAGTTCTGCTCGATAGCCATAGACTGACGCCCTTTCCATGCAAACGATTTTAATTGTATTGTTTGCTGTTTGCCGCAAAACTACTCCTCTCCCGCCGCCCAAAACAAGCCAGCGGCAATGGTTTATTATAGCCTGACAAATCATTCGCTACTAGGCGCCTCGCCGCGTCCGCCCACCAATGCGCCCGAAGCCAGTCAGCGCACCGCTTCCGGTTCCACATGGACGTGCGTCGCCCGAATGTTATGCCGGTTTCGCATCAAAAGCTCGACTTCATCAGCGATTTCATGACTTTTGGCCACTGTCAAATGCGAGTCAACGCGGATCGTCACTTCCAGCACAATGTCGTTGCCTAACATGCGCGCTTTAATGTCAGCAACATCGCGCACGCCGCTCACCGCCGCGATTTCATCTTTATAAACGGCGAGCTGCTGTTCATCAAAACCGTCGGTGAGCGTATGCGCCGTCTCCCTAAACACCTCCCACGCCGTCTTGCCAATCATCGCCCCGATAACAAGCGCAGCCAGCGGATCAAGCCATGGCCATCCAAGCCGCGCGCCGGCGATGCCAATGGCGGCGCCAATGCTCACCAGCGCATCCGATAAATTGTCTTTCGCCACGGCCGACAGCGCCATGCTGTTCGTCCGCCGCGCCAGCCAGCGATTGATTGCATAAACGCCAATCATAACGGCCGCCGAGGCGAGCGCAACCACAGCCGCTAAAACGTCAGGAGCCGCTGCCTTTTCCTTGCCGAACAGCGAGCGGACACCGCTTGTGATCACGTCAATGCCAATGGACATCATCAAAAAAGCGGCCAACAGCGAAGAGATGTTCTCCGCCCGCGAATGTCCGTACGGGTGGTTGCAATCACGCGGTTTTTTAGCGATTTTCATGCCGATATAGACTGCCGAGGAAGCGATAATATCACTCAAATTATTCCAACCGTCCGCTTCCACCGCATCCGAGCCAAACATCGCCCCAGCCAACAGCTTGCCGGTCGAAAGGAGAAGATAGACGAAAATGCTCAGCAGTGCGCCCGCCTCGGCTCCTTGTTTTCTATCCACTTTCTTCACCAACCTAGCCATCTCATTTTTGCACGTATCAGTGTACCAGCTTGAAGCCGGTTGGGTCTACAGCAAGAAAATTTCCTTTTTTCATAAGAATAGGGACAAGCAAATTTTTTTGTCTAAAGGCAAAATCGAGCGCATTTGCGTATGATAAACCAAGTCGAAACAAAAAAAGGAGAGGAACAAATGTCTGCATATTTAGACTGGTTGGCGGACATGGGGATCGATGGCGCTCATCCAGGCGGTTTTGAGTTAACAAAACAAATCTTACGTAAACTTAAGATTGACCGTTCGACATCCGTGCTTGACGTCGGCTGCGGCACTGGACAGACAGCGGCTTATATCGCCGAACAGTACGGGGCCAACGTCACCGCCATCGACATCCACCCAACGATGATCGCCAAGGCGAAACAGCGTTTTGCCGCCAAGATGGTCTCGGTCCGTTTGCATCGCGCCTCGGTCGAAGCGCTTCCGTTTCCCGCCGGGACGTTTGACCTCGCGCTTTCTGAATCGGTGCTTGCTTTCGTTTCATTGCCAAACGCGCTCGCCGAAATCCGCCGCGTGCTCAAAAAAGACAGCTTATTCGTCGGCATTGAAGCGTGTCATGAGCGGCTGACCGCCGCCGAACAAAAGCAAATCGCCGCCTTTTACGGGTTCCGTCAGCTAATGACATCAGCGGAGTGGAAAGAAGTGCTCGAACAAAGCGGCTTCCGCTGCCGCCAGTTTTCCTACGCGGCTGCGGCCGAAGCGCCAAACCTTGGGGCACCCATCGTCATCGCCCTTCCGCCGACACCAGAGATGGCGAGCATGTGGCAGATGCACCAACAGTTGACAGCTCAATTCGGCGACCGTCTTGGCTATTGCGTCTTTTGCTGCGAACCATAATCAAGCAAGGAAAACGGCACCCTCGATGAGGCGCCGTTTTCACACTTTTTTCACTACCTTGAAATATTCTTCAAGCGTCAAGCCACGCTTTTTCATCACCGCGGCCGCCTTCCGCCCGACATAGCGGAGATGCCACGGCTCATACTTGTAGCCGGTCACCGCTTCTTTTCCTTTCGGGTAGCGGATGATGAATCCGTACTCGTGCGCATGGGCGGCTACCCATTGCCCTTCTTTTGTCGCCCCGAACGATTCGGTCAGCTGACAGCCGACCGAGCGGCTGCTGATATCGACCGCCAGCCCTGTCTGATGCTCGCTCTGCCCTGGGTGAGCGACCGCTTGAACCGCTTTTTCCTTCCCTTTTTGCCGCACCTCTTCAGCAAAAATCACCTGCTGCCGCTCGTATGAACGATAAGCGGACACGGCCACCAGCTCAATGCCATCGCGGCGTGCAGCGGCAAACATCTTCTCAAGCGCCGCGGCCGCTTCGGCCCGCATATGCCGTTTTTCCGCGTTCGGGTCAGCAAACGAAAACGGCACGCGCGGCACGACCAAGTCCGCCGGCTTATAGCCAGGCGGGAGCGACTGTTCTTTATTGACGAGCACCAAAATGTTTTCAGGGTTTTTAATCACTTTTTGTCCGTTTTGCACCTCGACGATGTTCCAATATTTCGCCTCAAGCTGCAAATCGGGATCGACGGGGCTCTCGCTCGTTTTCCCCTGTTGATGGTCGCTTGGATGCACCGCGCTTTCCGGCGGCTGGCCGGACGGGCCGGACGCACCGTTGCTGCCGCTCTCCCCTGTTTGGCAGCCAGCGAGCAGCAGGCACACCAACATCACCGCTTGCCATCGCTGTTTCATGTTCCTTCCCCTTTTCCTTTTTCCCTGGCTCGAGAGCCCGGTCACGACGCGCTGTGCCGAACCGCGGTTTCCAGCGCCAGTTCGATCATCTCGTTAAACGTCATTTGCCGCTCCTCAGCCGTCGTTTCTTCTCCGGTGAGAATATGGTCGCTGACCGTCAGCACTGACAGCGCCCGGCAGCCAAATTTCGCCGCCAGCGTATAGAGCGCCGCCGTTTCCATCTCGACAGCTAGTACGCCGTAGCGCGCCCACGTTTCCCAGTTCGGTTCATCATTGTAAAACATGTCGGCGGTGAACACATTGCCGACTTTTAGAGCCAGCCCTTTTTCCACACCTACTTCATACGCCGTCCGCAGCAGATGGAAATCAGCGGTGGGCGCATAATCGCGGCCGCGAAAAATGAGCCGGTTCATGTTGGAATCGGTCGACGCGCTCATCGCCAAAATGACGTCGCGGACGCGCACATCCGGCTGAATCGCTCCGCACGTTCCGACGCGGATGAGCGTCTTTACACCGTAGCTTTGGATCAGTTCGTTCACATAAATCGAAATGGACGGCACACCCATGCCGGTCCCTTGCACGGAAATGCGCTCCCCTTTATACGTCCCGGTAAACCCGAGCATGCCGCGCACTTCATTGTAGCATACCGCTCCTTCGAGAAACGTTTCGGCAATGTATTTGGCGCGCAGCGGATCACCCGGCAGCAAAATGCGCTCCGCGATCTCGCCTGTCTTCGCTCCGATATGCACGCTCAATGGGATTCCTCCTTTGGTTTGAACGATCGTTGTCGGGCCATGCCCTCGTCTATCATATCATATGTTTGCGGAAAATGGCAGTCTTCCTTCGAGTAGCCGAGGCGGCGAACGGGCATACTATGTGTGCCTGCCCGAGGAGAAAGGAGGAAAAGACCGATGAAAAAGAAACTCGAACAAGCAGTGGAATACGCCAACAAAACGAATCCATCGTCCAAATCAAACAATCAGCCGTCCACATCGAAAAAGGAAAAGACCAAATTCTAACATCAGTCTGAAAGAAATCTCCCACTTCGACGTAAAGGTGCACGAGCACCCGTCAATGTGGGAGATGAATGTTGGCCGGCAATGGCCGTCGGATCGAATCACATGTTGTTCAAACGGGCCCCTTCGAAACGAAGGGAAGCGGAAATGGTCCTTGTGCGGCTTGTCGTTTGGCACATATGCCAATCGCTGAAAGCTCCCCCTATGCACTCGCGTAGGGGGTGAGTCGTTTGCGGGGGAGCCGCTCCCTTTTATGATGTTTTGGATCGGCGGTAATCGCCGCGATGGCGGCGCGCCAAATACCGCTCATTGATATACAGCACCTTTTTGTCTTTGCTGCGCGTATATTTTTTCTCGCGCTCGCGCCGCCTGGCGACGAGCCAACAAGAAAACAAATACAGCGGAAAAACGAGCTGCATCGCGCCGGCAAAGACATACCAAAAACCGTTGATATTGGCCAAATCGCGCAAGTACACGTCGATGCCGCTGAGCCGATAGTACATGTCAGCAACGATGGCAGCGATGATGACGACGTTGACCGCATGAAGAAGGGGCACGCTTCTCCAGCGGAACAAAAGCCGCTCCACTTGCCCTTTGATCCAAAGCAATACCGCAATCGAGACGACGCACAAGAGCAGCGACAGCGCCAGTGCGGCCATCGTTTCGCCCCCTTCCCTCTTTTCTCCTGCGCCCGCCGCATTATGCCGCCTGCAAACATTTTCCGTCGATGAACCGCCGCCAGACCGCATAAACTAACGACGACGACGGTTCAAGGAGGGAAAACGATGGGCAAAAAACACCGCAACCGCATTAACGGGCAGAAAAAGAACAACCATATTCCAAAAGAAGCATTGATCGCCGAAGATGAGGCGCATGCCAAAGAATATTCCGCCGCCGGCGGCCGGAAAAACGGTCCGGGGCATCATGACAACCCCGAATCGTGACAAACCGCAGAAACCCTTGTGCGATACAAGGGTTTCTATCGCGGTTCCGACGGCTCGGATTCGTCCCAAGCAAGCGTGACGACTTTTGTATATTCCCCGCGTTCAATTTCCTCTTTTGTCGCTCTTTCATTCAGCTCCTCATCGTCGTCGATGCCCGGGGCCACCGTCGGCATGTCGCGCCGCCGTTCGTCATGTTTCATCAAGTCCGCCCCCTTTCCTTTCTTATCCGTTCCCGAAACAAGGAGGCTTTATTCATCATTATATCATCTCTAGCTCTTGCTGGCGACTATATTTTTGAATATTCCGTCAACAGATGAGCTGACGTTCTACTTGTTTCCATCCGTCTGGACAAAGGCGATAGTACGTCTGTCCTTTTCGCCCTTCATCGATCAGCACAACGTCCCCAGTCCGCATAAACCGAGCTTGACAGTTTTTCGGCATCAGATCGGCGACATTAAACATCCGATACAACACCGCCAACACTTCATCATGTCCGGCCGCCATCACCGTCATGCGGCACACTTGCCGGTAGCCTTTCGTTTCCCCAAAGCGCGGTGTTTGAAAAACGACCGCCTCATATGCACGTTTTGTCATCCACATCCGTTTTCTCCATAAACGAACCATTGTTTTCCTCTCCCTTCTCCCAATAAATCGGCCCTTCGTGTCCCATACTATGGTTGATGTTAAGTTCAGTCGCGAATCGTCTTCGAAGCCGAGAAACATGTGTATTGTACTTATTTGGTGATTTGGCGTGTCGATTCCTTCAGCAAATGAGCACTCCTTTTGTCGAAACGATCGCGGTCTTCTGACAAAAGTCCACAAATGATGCAAAGGAGAGACAGCCTGATGCCGACTCGCCTGCTCGCTTGGCTGCGCCATCCGCTTCAGTATACCTACCGCTCCTTTTTGTACCGCCATCCGATCCGCCTCGCCGATGACGGCCTGCTTTGCCGGATGGCCGCTCGTGCAACTGTCCCAACTGACGAACCACTGAGCGCGGAAGAAAAGAGCATTGTGGCCGCCATTCGCCGGAAAACGGCGGAACATAACCGCAACAACGTGACGCGCACCGCTGCCTACTTGACGTTTTTTGAGCGCCATCGAGAAATTCATTGGGCATTTTTAGCTCATCTCGTCTCGCGCAACGGCGGTTGGAACATGACTGATTTGCGCGGCGGCCTTCTTCCGTTTTTGCTGCCGGAACAAATCGTTGCGCCCCTTTTTTTTGTTTTTGGAACGCGCCAATGCCCTCATTTTTCATGACGCCTATCCGCAGCTTTTGCTGTACGAAGAAAGCAAACGGAGGAGGACGCCGCTGTTTCATTTGTTGCCGGTGCTAGCGGTGTCTTCGTTTATGAAGCCGATGTGGGAACATTTTTGGGAAACGGGGAATGCCGCGCTTCTTACGGTTGCTCTGATCATCAACGAGCAGCAGTACATCCAGCTTCGCGTCATTGAACATCCATTTTTCCGCACCCGCGTGCTGTCAAGTTGGCCGTTTATTGTCGAGCAATGGCTCGGGTTCAACGATGTGCTCATCCCATATGCCAAAGGCCGCCACGTAGCGCTTGCCGGAACGACCGTGCGCGATTTCGCCGACGTTCACCACCGCATCCATATCGGCAAAACGCTGTACAGTCTGTTGCTGTTTGACGCCCGGTTGTTTCGCGGCGCCTGCCGCTTTGCTCGTTGCGTTCCTCACAGCGGCTCACGCGCCGACTTCTGGCCGCAGTCGTTCACTGAAACGCCCGATGGACGCCGCCTTTACAGCCCCCGCCTTGAGGCGGCTTGGCCGGATCTTGCGCATCCGTTCCATGACGATCGGGATTGGTTCATCGATGAGGCGATCATGCAAGCGCTTGAAACACTCCCGCTTCCGGCCTCCGGCAATATGACGAGCCGCTACGAGCGGCATTTGGCCATGATGAAAACAGCCGCCATCGCGGCGGCCCAATCCACTTCATCATAAAACGACGAGGACTACTCCCCGTCGATGTCAATCTCTTCATCGATAATGCATTTTTCAAGCAAATAGTCAAACGTAATGTCCGCGAGCTCCTCAAGCTCCTCTTGCGTTGGAACAAAGCCGCGGCGGATGAGTTCTTGGTAAAAAAACTCAGCGATTTCTTCCGTATCGATAATCACTTCAATTTCCTTCACCACATCTCGCCCCCTTTGTAATTGTTGTATGTCGCCGCCTTCCGTTTTATGTCAAAAATCATGTTGTACTATTTTTTCGGTCTCCCCCATACATATGTACCAACAAAACAAAAAACACGGAGGCGGACAAAATGGACAAACCCACTGCGATCGATAAATTAATGGAAACAGTTGTAAATGGATTGGGCGCGATCGTCATTTTCGTCGGCATTCCTTATTTTCTTTTTATTCTTTATCAATTCCTATCCTGGTGATCGATGATTGCCCGCAAACGTTTTACAACCGTTTCCATCATCCGTTGGTACTGTTCATCACCGAACCATTCATATAACGCTTTATAATCGTTGTACATGTCAAGGAGCTCGTCGACCGACGGCCCTTTCTCTCCACTCTCGGCCGGCGGCAATAAAAGCGTCGCTTTCACCGGCGCGGCGATGACAATATCTTGCACGAGCGTGACGGACGTCTCCTCTCCATCGGCAAGCGGAATGATGTCTTCGAGATGGACTTCAATCTCCCAGCCATCCGTCAGCCGTTTCAATTCGTAAATCGTCTCTTCCCATCCTTCCCCGTAGTAGCGGTAAATTTCTGTCCGCACCCCAATAACTTTGAACAAATGGCCGCCATAATCGCGGACGCGGACAATTTCGCCGAGAAAAAACGGCAGCTCAATTTCAATCTCTTCGGCGATCCATAAATCGCCCGCAAACTCAGACAGTAAAATGAGCGCTTGCTCGGCAAACAAACTACGACCATGGTTGATTTCGTATAAAAACGCACCGTCAATCTGCTGAATATCGGTGATCGTTCCGACCGTTCCATACAATGTATTGACGACGATGTCGCCGACGGAAAATTTCGGGCGTTTCGGCGCGCTCATTGGCATCTCCACCCTTTGAAACAAATGGTTAGTATAGTATATGCATGCAGAGAAGGGTGGACACCTTCAGCCGCGCGGAAAAAGCCGTTTGAAAGCGCTCCCATTTTATGAAACGGGAACGCTTTCCCTAGTTACGCTTCATGCAAAAATTGCTCCCACAGTTCATCAAACACAACCATGCTTTCCAAATAGTCACCGTTAAGCTCCAAATAGCCGCTCAGCTCTTCATAGTCCGCAGACCCTTTCGGAAAGCCGTGGTCTTCATACGCTCCGTTCGCAAATCGGACGACCGGATCTTCCTGGTGTCCATGGCGGAAGCGCAGCAAGTAACGGTAGAATGACTTTGCCATGTCCCCCATCCTCTTCCTTTCCTTTTGTTGCTATTATAATGAGCTTTTGGCTGTTTGTGAAGCCTTTTTTCGCCGCTTGTATTCCCATCGTACGCGTCGGGTTGGCTTTTCATGCCAAAAAAGCGCGTTGAACGGCGCAATAGAAGTCAATCCACTTTTCTCGTCAGAGCATAGACAGGTCAGGTCTATCATCTGATCATGCCCCCCGCTTCTCGCCAAGGCTTGGCCCCATCTGAAACCGCACGGAGCCTCCCGCCTCGCGAGATCTTGTCCTCGGTGAGCGCACATACAAAAAGCCGCCATCTTCCGGCGGCATCGTTCATGATACGACTCCGGCTTGCGAAGCCGGGGCAAATTCGATTTCAAACCCAAGATCCTCAAGCATTTGATAATCGGCTGACTTTTCTTGTCCAGCGGTCGTCAAATAGTCGCCGACAAAGATCGAGTTGGCGGCATACAGGCCAAGCGGCTGAAGCGAGCGCAAATTCACTTCCCGCCCGCCGGCGATGCGGATTTCTTTTGTTGGATTCATGTAACGGAACATCGCCAACACCTTCAGGCAGTAGCGCGGGTTCAGTTCGTTCGTCCCCGCCAGCGGCGTGCCGTCGATCGCATGCAAAAAATTGATAGGAATGGAGTCGGCGTCAAGCGCCCGCAAACTGCGCGCCATATCGATGACATCCCGTTTCGTTTCTTTCATGCCGATGATGACGCCGGAACAAGGCGAAAGACCGGCTTCCTTCACCGTTTCCACCGTCCGCACCCGATCGTCGTATGTATGGGACGTCGTAATGTTCGGATGGTGCTGCTTTGACGTGTTGATGTTATGATTGTAGCGATCCACCCCCGCCTCTTTCAGCCGCGCAGCCTGCTCCGGCTTTAAGATCCCAAGGCAGGCGCACACTTTCAGCCCGAACCGCTCTTTAATTTCCTTGACCGCAGACACAACGATGTCGATCTCTTTATCGCTCGGCCCCCGGCCGCTGGCGACGATGCAGTACGTCCCTATGCGCAAACGGTATGCTTCTTCCGCTCCGCGGAGCAGCGTTTCTTTATCGACCATTTTATACGTTTTCACCGACGCCGTCGATACGGCGGACTGCGAACAGTAGCCGCAGTTTTCCGGACAGAGGCCGGACTTGGCGTTAATGATCATGTTCAATTTCACCTTATTGCCGTAATAAGCCGAACGGATACGGTACGCCCCCTGCAAAAGAAGAAGCAACTCCTCATCCGGACAGTCTAATATCGCCAACGCTTCCTCATCGGTCAGCTCATGGCCTCTGAGCACTTGTTCAGCCAAGTGAAGCCAATTTCCCATCTTCCCTCTCCCCTTTCCACATCATTACATTTATCGTAGCGGACAAAAACGATAATTGTCAACTTATTTTTATTATAAGTTTACTTTTAGAAGGCCCTCACCATAAAAAACAGGCTGCCGTATAGAACAGCCTGTTCCCTCTTTATTCATTCAGCGCCTCAACTTTTCGACAATATCGCGGGCGATCCAGACGCCGCAGGCGCTCGCCTGTGCCAAACCGCGCGTAATCCCCGCGCCGTCGCCGCCGACATACAGCCCGGCAATTTCCGTTTCAAAACGGTCGTTCAGCTTCGGGCGCGCCGAGTAAAATTTCGCTTCGACTCCATAGAATAACGTATGCTCAGAGGCAAGCCCCGGAGTGACATGGTTGAGCGCCTCCGTCATTTCGATCAAGCTTTTCATCGTGTTGTACGGCAAAACGAGGCCTAAATCGCCCGGCACCGCTTCTTTTAACGTCGGTTCGATGAACCCTTCTTTTATGCGCTTTTCCGTCGAGCGCCTTCCTTTGAGGATGTCGCCGTATTTTTGCACGATGATGCCGCCGTTGGACAAAGCGTTCGCCAGCCGAGAAATTTCATGGGCGTATTCGTTCGGCTTGTCAAATGGATCGGAAAACTTATGTGAAACAAGAAGGGCAAAGTTCGTGTTGTTGCTGCCGAGTTTTGGATCCTTGTACGCGTGGCCGTTGGCGAGCATAATGCCGGAGTGATTTTCCACCACGACGTGTCCGGACGGGTTGCTGCAAAACGTGCGCACTTGCGTTCCAACCGACGTGTTGAAAATGAATTTTCCTTCATACAGATGTTCGTTAATTTCTTGCATGACGATGTTCGATGTTTCCACACGCACTCCGATGTCAACCTGATTGTTGATCATCCGCAAACGGCGCTTGCGCAAGATTTTGCTCAGCCAAACCGAGCCGTCGCGCCCCGGAGCGATGACGACTTTTTCCGCTGTCAACGTTTCTCCGTTTTTCAGCACAACGCCTTTCACTCGATGGCCGCTCTCCGTCCGCTCGGTCACGATATCATCCACTTCCGTTGTAAAGCGCATCGCGATCCGCTCGCGCAAATATTCAAAAATGCTTTTTAAAATTTCCAAGTTTTGTTCGGTGCCTAAATGACGGACATAGGCGCGCAATAGCTTCAATCCGGCCGCATAGGCGCGCCGCTCGATCTCTTTCACTTTGTCCGTCATCGGGTCGGTGATCGATGTCGTCGCTCCGTGCTTCAAGTTGATCTCATCGACATAGCGGATGAGCTCAAGTACAGTCGAAGCTGGCAAATAGTCGGTCATCCAGCCGCCGAATTCGCTCGTGATGTTGAACTTGCCGTCCGAATACGCCCCCGCTCCACCGAAGCCGTTCGTGATCGAACAGGCCGGCACACAGCCGGCGTAATCTTTTTTTCCGGCCGGCGGCGGGCATTTCTCAATTTTTTTCTGTAAAATCGGACAGTTGCGCTTATAGATATCATGCCCTTTATCAATCAAGAGCACGTTCGCTCCAGGCAGTTTGAGCGTCAGTTCGTAGCAAGTGAAAATGCCGGCCGGCCCGGCGCCGACCACGATGACATCATAATGATTGTTCATGATCCATCCCCCATTTCTCAAGTTCCATTCGAAAGTATACGGAACATTTGGCGGTTCGTCAAGGAAAACACGAACTTTAACACCGAATATAACAAGAAATGTTCGATAAAATAGAGATTTGTATAAAGCTAAAAAAATTGATATGGTGATAGAGAATGAATAGCAGGGAGGGAAAGGAATGCGGTTTTTCGTGAAACATTTTCTGAACGGCATGCTGACAATCGTGCCGATTTTACTCGCCGTCTACCTGTGCTACAAAGTGTTCACCGTTTTGGATGGGTTGCTTGGTCAATATGTCCGTCCGTATTTGGATGGCCGCTACATTCCCGGCCTAGGCCTATTGGCGACTGTTGCGCTCATTACCGTCTGCGGTTGGCTGTCGACGCAATACATAAGCGGCCGCCTGATTCGATTGATCGATCGGTTGCTTGAAAGCATTCCCTTGATGAAAACGGTTTATTCCGTGGCCAAAGATACAATCGCTTCCTTCGTCGGAGAAAAACGATCGTTTTCGCAAGTTGTGCTCGTTACCATGCCGGAAAGCGGCTGGAAATGCCTCGGTTTCATGACGATGGATGATGTCGGTGCTTGGCACGATCCTCTCGCCGACTACGTCGCCGTCTATATCCCACAGACGTTTCAAGTCGCCGGGTTCACCCTGCTCGTTCCAAAAGATCAAGTGGAAGCCGTCGACATCTCTCCGGAAGAGGCGATGAAATTCATCCTCTCCGGCGGTATGGCCGTCCGAAAGCAAAAGCGGCTGCCCGAATGACAATGGGCAGCCGTTCGTATGGCCATCCAAAACGCGGTCTGGCCGTCAAAAGTATCGCTTTTTCCAAAAGATGTACGCCGTCGCCGCTGACAGTGAACCGGCGAGCGCCATCGCGATCAAAAAGGCATACGGAGAGTGTTGATACGGAATCGGTACGTTCATGCCGTAGAAACTCGCCACCATCGTCGGCAGCGAAATGACGATCGTAATGGCCGTCAAAAACTTCATCACAATGTTTAAGTTGTTTGAGATGACCGAAGCGAATGCGTCCATCATGCCGCTTAAAATGCTGCTGTATACTTCCGCCATTTCAATCGCCTGCTTGTTTTCGATAATGACGTCCTGCAGCAAATCCTGGTCATCTTCGTACATGCGCAAATAGTTGAGGCGCATGAGCCGCTCCATGACGATGTTGTTTGCTTTGAGCGACGTCATGAAATACACCAAACTTTTTTCCATGCTGAGAAGCGAAAACAGCTCCTTGTTTTTCATCGATTGGTGCAACTCTTTTTCGATTTCGCTCGTCCGCCGATTGATTTGCTTCAAGTAGCGCAAATAATACGTGGAAATCATGTACAACATTTGCAACGCAAAGCGCGTCTTCATAAACGTGTAAAAGTTTTTGATTTTATTTTTGGAGAATTCTTCGAAAATCGGATTTTCCTGCAAGCACACCGTAATAAAACACGTGTTCGTGATAATCATGCCGATCGGAATCGTCTCGTAAATCGGGCCGTCCACTTCATCATGGGCGACAATTGGAATGTCGACGATAATGAGCACATGGTTGTCTTCTTTTTCGACGCGCGACCGCTCCTCGTCGTCCAACGCGTCTTTGATCGAATCGATCGGAATGTCCAAATGGTGAGCGATGTAGCGAATTTCCTCCTCCGTCGGGGCAACGAGGTTGATCCAACAACCATTTTCAATATGATCGATCTCGCGCATTTTGCCGCTGGCATCGGACAAATACATTTTCATCATCTGGCATCCTTCCTCCTTTTCACGCGAGGAAGGCGGCGCCTTTTCCTTTCCGTCCGGAGCTCGTTTTCGTATGATGAGCAGCCGGCAAGAAAAGGAACAGGCCGCGTTCCCCGCTGTATTCCGGTTCCGGTTCGTTCGGGCTTGAACTACTCATATACGAAAACGCCACTCCTTTCAAAAAAGATGTCCCTCAAGTAATGATAGCGCGGACCGGCCCGTTTGTATAGTAGGTGCCATAAAAAAAGCAGCCTACTGGCTACTTTATTCACAAAACAGTGCGATGTTCAACCATTCTGCTCGATTCGGCTTTTTTATTCGCTCGATGGCGTCGTGTTGAAAAAATCAGGCGCTTGTTTGTCAATTTGCCGGCGATTGGAACTGGGCGGGCGTTGTTCTTTCTTTTGGCCCATCACCCCATCCGATTCGTAGCTTGGCGCAAACGGCCGCTTTTTGTTCATCATCTTCACCCCCTCGCTTTTACTATTCGCCGTCGGCCGGCATTTTACTCGAGCCAGTCAGGGTTAGAGTAATCTATTTTCCACAAATTGTTTCACCCTCAAATTGTCAGTCAATGTTCACACAATCGTTTTACCGGCGCCGTCCATTCACTTATAATAAACAAGTGAGGAGGGGAAACCATGAACATTGTGATCACCAAAAAAGCGTTCAATTGGTACAAGCGGGAGCTCGGGCTGAAACCGGGAGATGCGGTCCGCTTTTTTGTCCGCTATGGGGGATGCAGCACGGTGCAAAGAGGGTTCTCGCTTGGCATGAGCAAAGAAGAGTCGGTGGATGAACCGGCAGCGCAGACGACGGTGGACGGCATCACCTTTTTTGTGGAAGAGGGCGACCAATGGTATTTCGACGGCGGCAATTTAACGGTTGATTGGGACGAAAAAAGCGACGAGCCGGTGTTTCTGCTTCATTGAAATCTGCCGCCGGCGCCGTCAAAACGTCCTTCACACGGGTTCGCGACAAAGGAAAAAGCTAGCGTCAGAGCTAGCTTTTTCGAATGATGGCGATCGTACAGCGGGAGATGCAAACAAGCTCCCCTTGCTCATTGGTAATGCGCACATCCCACACCATCGTCGTCCGCCCGCGGTGCAACACCGTCCCTGTCGCCGTCACTGTCCCGCTGCGGACGGAGCGAACATGGTTGGCATTAATCTCTAATCCTACAACATTTTCCTTATGTAGATCAACAAGCGCATATGCGCCGATGCTTGCAACGGTCTCAGCGAGCGCGACCGAGGCGCCGCCATGCAACAGCCCTGCCGGCTGGTGCGTGCGGTGGTCAACCGGCATCGTCGCGACGACGCGGCCTTCGCCAAGCTCGACAATCTCGATGCCGAGCGTATCGATCAACGTATGTTTCGCCATTTCCTTCACAGCGGTCAAATCCATCATCATTTCTTCTTCCCCCGTTTCGTGAATCGTTCCAGTTCGAACAGCCGTCCTTCTTCACGCAAAATGCGCGTTTGCGTCTCGCCGAGCAAGTCGAAATGCGGAAACTCACCGCGTCGGTCGATCCACTCTTCTTTCAGCCCGTGCTGCCGCCCCCAAGCGGCGAGTTTTTCGACATCGGCGCAGCCGACTTTCGTCACCGTCGTGCAATGGGGAAACCGTTCATCATACCAATAGTGAGTCAAAAAGGCGATTTCACCGCGCTTCACTTTCTCTTTCCACGCCGCGAGCTCATGTCGGCGGATGCCAAACGCCATCGCACCGCTCCCCTTTACCGCTTCGCCCGTTCATAGGCTTCATGCCAGTCAGGAAAATATTTGCGGATCACAATCGGCCGAAACGTCTCGCGCTTGACGCAGACGTGCTGCGACTTGCCGGTGACGGCCACTTCGCCGTCCGGAGCAAGAATTTCATAGCCATACGTGACGCGGATGCCGTCATAAGCATCAATCCATGTGCGAACGGTGGCGGTTTCCCCATAATGAAGCGGCTTTTTGTACGAAACGTGCAAGTCGACAACAGGCGAAATAATGCCTTTTTTCTCCATCTCGGCATAATGAAAGCCAAGCTGTTTGATCAATTCCGTACGCCCGATTTCCATCCAAACTAAATAGTTCGCGTGGTAGACGACGCCCATTTGATCGGTTTCCGCATAACGCACTTCAATTTGTTTTTCTGCCACTTTCACGTTCGTTCTCCCTCCATTTTTTTCCGCGCCTCCTCTTCTATGTTACCATTCGCTCGTCGGCTCGCTCAAGCGGCAGACAAAAAAATGAAGCAGCCCCCCGCATGAGGGCTGCTTCGTTTACTGGTAGCCGTGTTCCCGTGCAGCTGCTTCGTCCTTAATTTCCGCGCGCATCGCGGCGATCGCTTCTTCGCGGCGGCGGTTTTTCTCCTGAATCTTCTCCTGTTCCTCCGGCGAGGCAAACTGCATCGTTTCCTCGGCTTTTTCTATGTTCTCAATGGTGTTTTGCACCATTTCTTGCAACTTTTCCACATTGTCGCTGCGGTCATCCGGCTTCGGACGCGGCATACCTGTTTCCTCCTTCACAAGAGTTTCCAGCTATTCGCCCTTCGTTTGGATGACTTGGGCGTGTTGGCCGGATTGGTCCTGCATTTGTTTGCCCTTATTTCCCCCTGCGGCGCGAGGCTGTGTGCCGATATGGTTCGGCACGAAATGTTTTCGGCTTCCTTTCGGATTGCTCATTGTCTTCGCCTCCTCGCCATCTAGTCTATCCGCCCGGAGAACCGCTATGCATGGGTTATTCTGCTTTTTTGAGCATCCGCTCTTCCAGCTTTTTCTCGATTTTTTCGAGCGCTTCCCGATCGTTCAATAACTGCCGTTTGTTCTCGCTGATCAATTCTTGGAGAGTCATTTTGCGGGATCGTCTCATCGCTTCAACCTCCCCTCACTTTTATTGTAATCTTATTCATGCCCAAAAAAGATAAAAATTATGACAACTTTTTGAAAAATAGCCGCGCATGAAAAAAGCGCTTTCCGTAGCCGTTGGTCGGTCAACGAAAGAGCGCTGTGGCGTTCTCGAGCCGGGCTGCCGTCACCGGGCCGACGATTTTTTGCCGGATGACGCCGTTCGGGTCGATGATATACGTTGTCGGAATGGTCTGGACTCGATATTGATGAAGCGCCTCGCCGCGGACATCCAAGGCGACTGGCAGCGTCAATTTCCTGCTTTTCGCAAATCGCTCCGCGTTATCGAGCGTGTCTTGGGTGGTCAAATGGACCGCCAACACCGCGACTTCATGGCCATGCTGTTTGTAAAACTTCTCGAGTTCCGGCATTTCTTCTTTGCATGGCGGACACCATGACGTCCAAAAGTTAAGGACGACCGCTTTGCCGCGCCAATCGGAGAGCTTGACCGGCTCGCCGCCAAGCATCGGCAGCGCCAAGTCGGGGGCTGCATGGCCGATTTCCGGGCCGATCTCGGTTTCGCTTGTCTCATTCGGTTTCTCGGCGGCCATCGCATCCCAAAGGCCGTATCCGGTGGCGGCTAAAAGCAAAAGAACGACCAACCATTTTCGCACCTTTTTCCCTCCCTGTCGGCCAGCGCCCTTTGCCGTTCTGTCCATGATTATAGCACATACGTTTGTCTTTGCCAACGCTGCTGCTCACGACAAAAAACGAGGGGCGCGCCCTCGTCGTTACCGGATGTTGGGATGGTCATTTTTCATTTTTTCCGCTTCCACTTCCGCGTAGGAAGCGAATTCGCTCGTCCATTCATTAAAGCCGTTTTTCTTTTTCGCATTGTTGTTCCGTTGGGCATTCGCATTGCCAAGCTTTGTCCGGCCCATGCGCTCTCCTCCTCTTGTTCCGTCGGTTCACACATAGTATCGCCCGCCGGAGAAAAACTATGCACAAGACACGGGGCTCCTAGCTAGACGCTTGAAAAACGCCTATGCTGAAGAGGAAGGATCGCCCGTTTCGACCGGATGGTCCGGATAGGAAATCCAATCGCTGAAACTGCCGACATACAGCCGGACGTTGCGGTAACCGGCTTCCTTTAAAGCGAGCACGTTCGGACAGGCGGTGACGCCGGAACCGCAGTAGACGATCAGCGGCGCCTCGCGGTCAAGATCAGCGAATCGCGCCGCTTGCTCATCTGGGCATTTCCAGTAGCCGCCTTCTGCCACCCCATCTTTCCAAAACCGATGCACCGCACCGGGAATGCGGCCAGCCACCCGGTCGATCGGCTCTTCCAAGCCCATGTACCGCTTCCACTCGCGCGAATCGATCAGCACAGCCGAGCGATCGCGCACAGCGGCGCGCACATCCTCAACCGTCGCCAGCCATGACCGATCAGGCCGCGGCTGAAACCGCCGCGGCGCTACGGCAGGAATGCCGTCCGTCACCGGATGGCCTTTCTTTTTCCACTCGCTGTAATTGCCGTCTAACACGTAAACGCGCTCATGGCCGAAATAGCGAAGCAGCCACCAACAGCGCGCGGCCATCGCTCCATCTTGGTCATCGTAGGCAACGACCGTCATCGTTTCATCGATGCCGGCGCGGCCAAACACAGCCGCTGCTTGCTCGGCCGATGGCAGCGGATGGCGGCCGCCGTGCTCCGCCACCGGACCGGACAAGTCGCGCTCCAAATCGATATACACCGCACCGGGAATATGATCGTCCCGGTAAGCCGAGGCGCCTTTGGACGGGGCGCCGAGCCAAAATCGGCAATCAAGAATACGAATGGTTTCTTCGGACAAATGGGCATGCAGCCATTCGTGGGAAACGAGCGACGCCATGTTCTTCTCCCCCTTTTCGTTTTGCCTGCCGATCCACTTGCCTATGCGCTTCAGGCGCGCCAGTCGGCCGGTGATGGAAGGGAACGTGTGGCTTCCCATCCTCGTTTTTCAAATCGAAACATTTGGCGGCATCGATCCTTCTTTTCGCACGTTCACTCACCGATGAGAGGGAAACGGCCGTTGTTCACCGACCTTCTAGGCTCGAGCGTGCTGGCCGTCTTCTCTGTTCCCTTGTGGCGGCCGTTTCCCTTCCAGCCGGCTCACATAGTCGCGCACCATTTCCAGCGTCACGTACCGGCGCGCCGGCACGAGGCCGCCTTTGGCCAGTTCGTTCATTTGTTTCGTCACTTCGTTGATCAGCTCGACCGTAAACGGCTCGCCGCGGCGGCAACGCTCGACCGCTTCTTCGATATGCCGCTCGCGCTCGGCATCGAGCATGGCAAACTTTTTCAAGACGGCATGCTGTTTTTGTACGTGGGCGGTAATCGCTTGATGCACTTCACTCAATGGCTCTCGTCCTTTCCTGCTTCTTTTTCCATCAACCGCTTGACGTTTGGTTTCGGTGTCCAACAGTTGAACCGGTAGTTTGGTTTCGTCGCATAGCCAAGCCGGCGGCAATACGTGTAGAGCCCGTCGGCCCGTTTTTCGATGCCATAGTGGATGCATGTCGCACAAGCGTGAAACCGGTTCATGGCTGCGCCTCCTCGCTTTGAACGGGAAGAAGGCGGCGAAGCGCCGCTTCGATGCGGCGGAGCGTCTCACCGTCCCCCCTGTTGGCGAGCGCCGCCATCAAACCGTCCATATAGCTGTCGACTTGGTCGGCGAGCGCGGCGGCCAACGCGGCGACGGCCGTCTCGTATTGCTCACCATAAGCGGAGACGATCCGCTCTTTTTGCTCGGCCAAATACTGATCGACCGGCTCCATGAGCGCGGTTTCGATTTCCTCTTTCATCCGCCGCTTTTCATCGCGTTCAAAAAACGATTTGGCGTTTTTATAGAGCGAAAGCGCCTTGGCAAACCGCGCCCGATCCACATCGCTAAGGGCGTTGGCGAACTCCGGCGCCGCAAAAACAGCCGTTTCCGGCGGCGTAAGAGCCACTGACGGATCGAGGCTTCGAAGCTCACGGCCAAGACGGGCAAACTGCTCATCCAGCCGCTTGCGCAAAAAGGCCTCCACCCGCAAGCTTGTCGCCCTCATCTCCTGCGCCAAATCAAAGCCGACCGCCGCAAGCAGCTCGTCAAGACAGCGCGCAAGCACTTGGCGCATCGGCCCTTGGCCGTCGCGGAGCACCGATGGATGGAACGCTTCCTTAAACAGATCGTTCAAGCGCAGGAACACGCGCTGTTTCACGTAATAGAGCAGCTCCTCCACCTCTTGGCGAAGCGCTTGCCGGCCGTGGGCGTCATCGACGCCGGCGAGCAGCGCATGCATCTCTTCGCGAATGCGCGCCAGCATTTGTTGTTTGGCCGCTTTTTCCGCCTCACTCTGTCCAGCGGCCCGAGCGTACTCTGCGGCTGCCTGATGCGCCCGCGCAAGCTCAGCGCAGGCGCTCTCGACCGCCACTTCGGCCAGCTCTTCGGTCAAGAAGCGG
Organism: Geobacillus sp. BMUD; assembly: GCF_013096845.1. Taxonomy (NCBI): domain Bacteria; kingdom Bacillati; phylum Bacillota; class Bacilli; order Caryophanales; family Anoxybacillaceae; genus Geobacillus; species Geobacillus sp. BMUD. Next base: position 697,682 of record NZ_SDLA01000001.1, on the reverse strand, counting down.
AAAAAATCGGCCTCAAAAGCGGGTAGCCCTGAATCCGCCAAAACATCGTGCGACACGGGCCCCGCCCCGGTTTTCTCCGCCAGCGCCAGACGGCTCGAGAGCGCATAAAGGCGCGGAAAACGGATGCCGAAGCGGGCGAGTTCGCTGTTCATGTAGGAGACGACCGCATCGAGCTCCTCCCGCGACTGAGCCAAATCAGCGGCGTTGATGACAAAAAACATTTTGTCAAGGGAAAACGCATCCTTAACGCGCCCGAGCTGAAGCAAAAATTCGCGATCCGCTTTCGAAAAGGCATGGTTGTAGTACGTCACAAACAGCAGCGCATCGGCATTCTTCATATAATGGAACGCCACTCCGGTATGCCGGGCGTTGAGCGAATCGACCCCCGGCGTATCGACAAGCGTCACCCCTTGGCGGGTGAGCGGGCAATCGGCATACAGGACGACCTCGTCTAAGAAACACGACACCGCCTCATCCGCAACATACCGCTCTAATTTGTCAAAGCCGACCGACAACGCTGCGCCGAGCTGGCCACCCATCCGTTCATAACCGGCCGCGACGGCCGCCAAAAAGGCGAGGTGCGGCTTTTGCGCCGGATGCATGGCTCCGGATTCGGCGAGGCGGGCGCACAGGCGAAGCGCCTCCTCCCATGTAGCGGCCTTTAGTCCAAACTGGCGGAGCGATGTTTGAACATCGTCCCACATTTGCCGCTCGCTTTTGACGTTGACCACCGCCATTCCGTGCGGATGCTCTTCGTCAGGCGGCGCGATTTTGCTGATGGCAGCGGTGGTCGGATTGGGCGATGAAGGCAAAAGCGGCGCGCCGAGCAAGGCGTTGGCGAGCGACGATTTACCGGCGCTGAAAGCACCAAACAAAGCGACCGTAAACGAGCGCTCACGGAGCCGCCGCGCTTTGACGCGCAGGGGGCTGGCAAAACGAGCAAGCAGTTCGGACCGCTCGAGCCAAGCGGCCGCCGCCTCCAGCCGCTCGGCCGCTTCTTCGCTTCGCAGTTTTTGTCCGACAGGCCGCGCCCGCGAGAAATCGTCCCGTTCTCGCGCCGCCCGGCTGCCGGCCGCTCTTTTCTGACTGAGCGCTTGCTCTTCGGAAACACGATTCATGGCCTCCCGCGGCTCATGCGGCCGCACCGCCGCCTCGGCATGGCGCACCTTCTGGAACGAAGGGGCAGCAGTCAGCATAGCCAGCTGTTTTTCATCGAGCGTTTGGCCATCGTTCGGGGTGGGGGCGACGAGCAGCTGCTCGAGCATGCGCCGCCGCTCTTCCCGCTCCGCTTCAAGGCGGGCCAAATGAGCGGCGAGCTCCGCTTTTTCGCGCGCTGCCGACAACTTGACACGCAATGCCGCGATTTGCTCGGCCGCCCGGTTGGCCGTTTGTTCCCCAAGCTCCGCCACCAAAGCGAGCGCTGAGTCGCGGTACCGTTTTTTGAGCGCCGCCGCGACATCATCGGTATAATTCAACAGCGCCGCACCGCGCGAATCCGTTCCGTGTTTGACGAGGCCTGCAAGCAGCGATTCATCCCACTCCACCGTCCACTGTTGACACTTGCCAAGCCAGGCGGCATCGGCATCCCACTCATGTCCAAACCGCAGCAGCAATTGGCGGACATGCCATTCGATCTGCGCGGTCGCCTGTGCTTTCACGCTCTCATAAAACGCCGCCAACCGCCGTTTGCGCTCCTCTTCCGTCTTCGTCTTGGAAAACAGCCACCCGACCTTAAAGCTAGACTGCATGGCTTCCAAGTACGCCCCGGCCCGCTCTCTCGTTTCAAAAGGCATTAAATAAGCATTGTGCAGCACGCGCTCCAGCTCCGTGCGAAACGACTCTTCCAGCCGCGCCGCCGCCGTTTGCGTCTCGGCAAGCTCGACTTCCAAGCGATGGAGCTCTTCGGCGGCCGCCTCACCCGCAACGCCGCCAAGCGCGGCAAGCCGCTCCTGCATCTCTTGCGCCAACTTCTCATGCTGAACGCACAACTGCTCAAGATGGCGGGCGGCGATCCATTTCAACGATGATTCAGCGCCGCGAACGAGCCATTCGTCCTTGTCGGCAAACAGCCGGCGCAAGCAACTCGACAACGCCTGCCACTCGCTGTGCGGATGGGACGGCGCTTTCAACGAGAGGAAAAACAGTCCGGCCGCCTCGATCCCCCAACGTTGGAACGCCTCGACCGCCGAAGCGCGAAACGCCGCGAATGGCAGCTCCTCATCGCGATGTTTGTCAATTTGATTGATGACCAAATACACCGTTTTTCCTTCATCGGTCAACTGTTTCGTAAATTGAACGTTTAATTCCGCCTGGACATGGTTATAATCCATAACATAAAAGATGACATCAGCAAGATGGAGGGCCGACTCCGTCGCCAGCCGGTGGGCGTCGTCCGTCGAGTCGATGCCCGGCGTGTCCAGGATGGCGACGCCCGGCGGAATGGCGCCCGTTTCACGGCTGATTTCAATCCACTCGATCGTCTCCCCGTCCCGGCATTGCGCGCGGATGAGGTCCGGATCATACGGCGGTTCGTACTCCACCGGCGCCTCGCGGCGATAAAAGACGCGCACATAATCCCGGCCGGCCTTCACTTTCACAAGATTGGCGCTCGTCGGAATCGGGCTCGACGGCAGCAGCGGCTCACCGAGCAGCGCATTAATCAAGCTGGATTTGCCGGCGGAAAAATGGCCGCAAAAGGCGACAACGAGCTCCCCGGCCGCCGTTTTTTCAATGAGCTGCTTCACTTTACTGGCATTATCTGAATCCCCCGTTTGATGGAGCAGCTCATGCATCTTCATCATTTTCGCCAGCCACGGCCGCAATGACGGCGGTCTAACAGCAACATTCCCCATGATTCAAACCCCTTTGTTTCCGTCAATGTCATTTACATTCATTTTACTGCATTTTGTCCCGTTTCCCAATAGGAAAAACGAAAAATCCCGCCCATCAACAAGGCGGGAGCGCATTGAAACATCGATCAACAGGGAAATGAGGGCTTCTCTCCATCTTTTTAGGAGGGCGTCAACCTTCGGGAGATGCTTGGCCAAAAGCGCGGCCGGGTGCGAAACGCTTCCTGATAGTCTGTCAACGCCGCCAATGCCCGCTCCTCTGTTTTGATGCGAACCAACAGCAGCAACGCATTAAGAAATGAAAAGACAACGGCCGTCAGCCGCGCCTGAAACAAAAGCGGCAGCAGCGCGATCTCCAACATGACGACCGCATAGTTCGGATGACGAATCCACCGGTATGGCCCTTTTTTCACGACCGGGCGGTTGGGCACAATCAAAATTTTCGTATTCCAAAAGCGGCCGAGCGACAAGATCGTCCACGCGCGCAGCCCTTCGACGGCGAGAAAGAGTGGAAACAAAAGCGGCCAGCGCCGCGACGGGCGGGCGCCTTTTCGAAGCGCCTCGACAGCCAGCGACAAAAGAAAGAGCACATGGAGCGACACAAGCCACGGATAATGGCGGGCGCCCACCTCTTTCGCCCCGAGCGCTTTCACATACCGTTCGTTCCGTTTCGCAAGCCAAAGCTCAACCAAACGCATCCCGACCACCGCGAAAAACACGAAGGCAAACCGCATCATCATTCCTCCCATTTGAGCAGCACCATCTCGGCGCTAAAGCCGGGGCCGAGGGCAACGAGCAGCCCATACCCGGGCGCAAGCGGCTGCCGCATCACTTCCTCCAGCACAAAATAAACGGTGGCTGACGACATATTGCCATATCGGGCCAACACCTCTCTGGCCGCCTTGGTCTGTTCCATGCCGAATCCGAACGCTTCCTCATACGCCTCCATCACCTTTTTCCCGCCCGGGTGGGCGATAAAATAGCGAAGGTCGCGAAGCCTCAGCCCGTTCTCCTGCAAAAACGACTCCACTTGCGGGCGCAGCCATGCGCGGACGATCGACGGAATGTCTTTTGAAAAGACGACAAACAGCCCTTCATCACGAATCTCCCACCCCATCACATCTTCCGAGCGAGGCATCAGCGCCGATCGGGCGGCGATGATGCGCGGCGCGCCGCTGTTTGGTGCTGCTTCATCGCCGGCGACAAGCACACAGGCCACGCCGTCGGAAAAAAGCGATGTGCCGATCACATTGCTTTTGGATACGTCATTCGCCTGAAATGTCAAACTGCAAAACTCAGCGGCAATCACAAGCGCCTTCGCCTTCGGAAACGCCCGGCAATAATCGGCCGCCCGCGCAAGGCCCGCTGCCCCGCCCGCACAGCCGAGCCCCCAAACCGGCACCCGCACGGCGGAAGGAGAAAACGGCAGCACGTTCATCAGCCGCGCCTCGATGCTTGGCGTGGACAAACCGGTCGTTGAGATGTAAAACAGCGCATCGACCGCCTCATGGGGAATCGGGCCGTCAGGGGTGTTCTGCAAGCAGTTGTTGGCTGCCTCGCCGCTGTAGCGGACGGCGAGATCCATATACACGGCATTTTTCTCGCCGAAACCGCGCGGTGTGCTGTACCAGGCAAGCGGCTGAACAAACGTGCGCGTCCGAATGCCGCCGTTGTCAAAGGCCTGCAGCAGCCGCTCGGCGCGCCCGAGGCGCCCGGCAAACAGCCCGGCGACATGCCGCTTCACTTCGTCTTGGGAAACGATATGTGGCATCGTTGCCGTGCCGATCGATAAAAGGGTCGGCATACCAACACCTCGGTTTGTTCCTCTTTTTGCTTAGGATGCGCAAAAAAGCAAACCGTATGCAGACAAAAAGCATCCCGTGCGTCTTATGATTGGAAAGCCGCTGATCATCCAAAAGAAGGACACATGCAAAAAACAGGCGCGGACAAAGCCGGCCTGTTTTTTGGGAAGGAAAACGGTCTCAAGTGAGGATATGAACTGAGATGCTTAGCGTTATTTCGCTTTTAAAGCGCGGATTTCGCTCTCATGCTCAAGCAGATGCAACGCGAGGGATTGAAGAACGAGCTCTTGCCTAGCTTGTCCGGTGATGATTTCATCGATTTTCTGCTGCATTTGGGCAACGGTTTGCTTGATCGTTGACACGTCTCGCAGCGTCTCCAATGTCTCCATAACGGCTTGCCGAATAAATGGCAATTCGGCGACATCTTCCTTTGTTGCCATCGTCTGCTCGACGCGCTCAACGCGTTCCTCCATGCGCCCGAGGCGCGCATCCAACGACCCCACATCCTCCCGCATGGCCACCACCGTTTGTTCCAGCTGCCCCAGGCGTTCGTTCGTCTGCGCCACGTCTTCTTTCGTCGCCATCGTCTGCTCGACGCGCTCAACGCGTTCTTCCATGCGTCCCATACGGACATCCATGTGCTCAACGCGTTCCTCCATGCGTCCGACGCGCGCATCCAACGACGCCACATCCTCCCGCACGGCCACCACCGTTTGTTCCAGCTGCCCGAGGCGTTCGTTCGTCTGCGCCACATCTTCTTTCGTCGCCATCGTCTGCTCGACGCGCTCAACGCGTTCTTCCATGCGCCCCATGCGGACATCCATGTGCTCGAAGCGCTCTTCCATGCGCCCAACGCGTGCATCCAACGACGCCACATCCTCCCGCATGGCCACCACCGTTTGTTCCAGCTGCCCGAGGCGTTCGTTCGTCTGCGCCACGTCTTCTTTCACCGCGGTCATCGTCTGTTCAAGCCGCTCGATGCGCTCATTCGCCCGGGCGATGTCGGACTTCGTTGCCATCTCCGCTCGCATTTGCCGCAGCTCGTCAAACAGGCGCACCACCCATTCGTCCATGGTTTCACCTCCTTCTCCCTTTCCATTATATCATCGCACTTCCACCATCTTCTACTCTTTTCTCTACAAATCGACACGCAACAAAAAAGCCCTCTTTGCTTCCCAAGCTGATCGCGGGAAGCAAAGACGGCGATGAAACCGATGACCTTTACACGTTTACGAGATTTTTTGTTCCTGCAGCGGCAGTGCAGCCGATTTTCTTACCTTACCGAAATGGAAGACAGCATTTAAGATGATGGCCGTCATGCTGCCAGCGACGATGCCGCTGTCCGTCAAAATGCGGAGGCCAGCCGGGAGCTCGGCAAACAAGTTCGGCACCGCCGTCACCCCGAGCCCGACGCCGATCGAGCAGGCGATAATGAGCAAGTTTTCTTGCACCGCCAAGTCAACGTGGCTTAGCATTTTCACGCCGTAGGCGATGACCATGCCAAACATGGCGAGCATCGCCCCACCGAGCACTGGGGCTGGAATGATCGTCGCCACGGCCGCGATTTTCGGCACAAATCCAAGCAAGATAAGAAACAGAGCGGCGGCGTAAATGACGTTTCGCGTTTTCACGCCCGACAACTGCACAAGGCCGACGTTTTGCGAGTATGTCGTATACGGGAACGCATTGAGCAGCCCGCCGATCATGATCGCCAATCCTTCGGCGCGGTAGCCGCCCGCCAAATCCTCATCCGTCAGCCGGCGGCGGCAAATGTCAGACAAAGCGAAGTAGACGCCGGTCGATTCAACGAGGCTGACGATGGCGACCAACACCATCGTCAACACGGCCGGACCATGGAACGACGGAACGCCGAAATAAAACGGCTGCGGCAGGTGAACCCACGACGCTGCGGCGACGGCTGTCCAGTCCACTTTTCCCATCGCGGCCGCGACAGCGGTACCGACGGCCATCCCAAGCAAAATAGCAATCGAACGAACGAACCCCTTGAAGCAGCGGTAGAGCACAACAATAAGCGCGAGCACGCCAAACGACAACGCCAAGTTGGCCGGGTCACCGAAATCTTTCGCCCCTTGCCCGCCCGCCATATTGTTCACGGCTGCCGGAATGAGCGTCAAGCCGATCACCGTGACGACGGAACCGGTGACAACCGGCGGGAACAGCGCCCGCAGCTTGCCGAAATACGGGCTGATCAGCACGACGACAAGCCCGGCGCAAAGGATCGACCCATACACGGCCGGCATTCCGTATTGTCCGCCGATGGCGATCATCGGCCCGACCGCTGTAAACGTACAGCCAAGCATGACCGGCAAGCCGATGCCAAACCATCGATTTTTCCATACTTGTAAAAGCGTTGCGATGCCGCATGTCAGTAGGTCAACGGCCACTAAATACGTAAGCTGCTCCCCCGACAGCCGAAGCGCGCCGCCGACGACAAGCGGGACAACGATCGCCCCGGCGTACATCGCCAACACATGCTGGATGCCTAAGGACCCAATTTGCCACCATTTCATGTTCATCGATTCATCACCTCTTCGTGAAATCGAATGACGCCATCCGCGAGCGAAGCGATGCGGGCGAGCGAAACGACGCGGAATCCGCGCGAACGAAGCAGCCGGCCGCCGTCTTGAAACGCTTTTTCAATGACAATACCGATGCCAACGACAGCTGCTCCCGCTTGACGAACGACCTCCACCATCCCGAGCGCCGCCTGGCCGTTGGCTAAAAAGTCATCAATAATGAGCACCCGGTCAAGGCCATCAAGCAGTGAACGGGAAACAACGATCTCGTTGGCCTCCTGCTTCGTAAACGAATACACTTCCGCGCGATACACCTCACCGGTCATCGTCAGCGGCCGCCGCTTGCGGGCAACGACAAGAGGAACACCGAGCTCATAGGCCGTCATGAGCGCCGGGCTGATGCCTGATGACTCGAGCGTCAACACTTTTGTCGGCCGCTCGCCGCGAAACTGATCGGCGAACTCCTCGCCGATCCGCTTCATCAAACGCGGGTCGACTTGGTGGTTTAAGAAGCGGTCGACTTTGAGCACCCCGTTCGCGACAACCTCCCCTTCAGCGGCAATTTTCTCGAGCAATGCGCGCATACCGGTTCCCTCCCATAAAAAAAGCTTAAAAAACACCGGCCTCACTCATTCCATGAGTCAGGCAATGTCTTTTAAGCCAAGAAACGCAGAAGGCGCAAAGCGGCCATGGCCGCCCCCCTTTCGGACATTGCCACTCATAGTCAGCCGATTTACGGTCGGCTGGTAGAGACTCGCAAGCCGTATTCTTGCGATTATATGAGTGAGTCAGCGTGATTCAGTTATTAGCAGTATACCATGAGCAACAACGATTGAGAAGCGTTTTTTGCTAAAAAGACGAACGTTAAATTATAAAAAATATGGATTATTCGTTTTTATCCCTTTGGTGGCACGAATCCACGCTTCGGTTTTTGATTTCAAATCATTTCGAGTTGCACTCGACCGAAGGACAATCATCCGTGGGGGCTTTTCGTTCCTCCCCATCGTTTTCATGCATTTTTCACAATCGTCACCATTTGTTCAAACTTCCCGCATCGTTTTTGTGAGAAAAGTCACTGTTGCCTTTGTTTTCTACAGTTATGATAGTGTCAAAGCAGGGAAATCTGCCGGTTGGCGCGCCTGCCTCACCGATGTTATGGGGGATGAATTCAAAAAAGAGGAGGGATGCAACATGGCAAAACCAGAGTGGACAAAACCGACGGCGGCGATCCGGCAAACAAAAAAAGAGAAAGAGCCGGCGCTCGGCGGCACGCTGGCGTCTGTGTTTTTGCTCGGCTTTTTCATCATTTTCGCCTGGGTCAGCGTCTACTTTTTATTTTTGCACCGCCTGTAACCGGCAAAGGAGGGACTGGATATGCACATGCATAAGTACGAAAAAATTTGGCTGACGTTTGGCATCGGCTGTCTCGTTGTCTTTTTGACCGTCGTCGGCGTGAGCGCTTTCGCTGCCGGACAGCAGCCGCCAAGCTGCTTGACAACGATCGATCCAGAGAAAGTGGACACGACCCCGCCCTTCAATCAGCCGGGGCTTGTCAAAAAAGGAAACAACGAGTACGAACTGAACATCGTCGTCGCGGCGTTTTCCTTTACGCCAAATGCCATTGAAATTCCGAAAGGAGCGAAAGTGACGATCAACGTCACCTCGAAGGATGTGATCCACGGGTTTGAAATCCCGGGAACCAACATCAACATGATGGTCGAACCCGGCTACATCAACAGCTTGACGACGACGTTTGATCAGCCCGGCGAATATACGATTCTGTGCAATGAATATTGCGGCGCCGGCCACCATATGATGACGGCGCGCATGAAGGTGGTGGAGTAACATGGTACAATCGTTGGAAAAAGTCGATCGCCGTGACGCCAAACTGGCCTTGGCGCATTTGGTTGTCGCTTTTGTTGCTCTCGCATTGGGCGGCTTCGCCGGCCTATTGCAAACGCTCGTCCGTTCCGGCAAGTTTGAACTGCCGGCCGGCATCAGCTACTATACGATTTTAACAACGCACGGCGTCCTGCTCGGGCTTGTATTGACGACGTTTTTCATCATCGGCTTTCAGTTTGCCGCCGTCAGCCGCACGACCGGGGCGTTCACGAATCGTACACGCCGGTTGGGCTGGATCGGCTTTTGGATGATGACGATCGGCACAGGCATGAGCGCCTTCTTCATCTTGACGGGAAAAGCGTCCGTCTTATATACCTTTTACGCGCCGCTGCAAGCGCATGCCGGCTTTTACATCGGGTTGGCGCTTGTCGTTGTCGGCAGCTGGGTGAGCGGATTCGCGATATTTGCCCACTATGCGCGCTGGCGAAAAGCGCACCCCGGCGAGGCGAGCCCACTGCTGGCGTTTATGTCGGTGACGAATATGGTGCTATGGCTCATCTGCACGCTCGGCGTCGCCGCGACCGTCGTCTGTCAGCTCATTCCGTGGTCGCTTGGGCTCACCGACCGGGTGAACGTGCTGTTAAGCCGGACGCTGTTTTGGTATTTCGGCCATCCGCTCGTTTACTTCTGGCTGCTGCCAGCGTATATGGTTTGGTACGCCGTCATTCCGAAAGTGATCGGCGGCAAAATCTTCTCTGATTCGCTCGCGCGGCTGGCGTTCATCTTGTTTTTGCTGTTTTCGATTCCGGTCGGCTTCCACCATCAATTGCTCGAGCCGGGGATTTCGCCGTTTTGGAAATACGTGCAAGTCATCTTGACGTTTATGGTCATCATTCCGTCGCTCATGACCGCATTTGCCATGTTTGCGACGTTTGAATCATACGGCCGCTCGCAAGGGGCCAAAGGCTTATTTGGATGGCTGCGGAAATTGCCGTGGGGCGATGCACGCTTTTTCGCGCCGTTTGTCGGGATGCTGTTTTTCATTCCGGCCGGCACCGGCGGGATTATCAATGCTTCGCATCAGCTGAACCAAGTCGTCCATAACACGATTTGGGTGACCGGCCACTTCCATTTGACCGTAGCGACGACGGTCGTCTTAACGTTTTTTGGTGCGTCGTACTGGCTCATCCCGCATTTGACCGGCCGGGTGATGACCAAAGCGATGAACCGGCTCGCCATCATGCAAACGGTCGTTTGGGCGGTTGGAATGACGTTTATGTCCGGATCGATGCATTTGGCCGGCTTGCTTGGAGCGCCGAGACGTTCCGCCTTCTCGACGTACGGCAATTCGCCGCAGGCGCTCGAATGGATTCCGTATCAAATCGCACAAGCTGTCGGTGGAACGATCTTATTCATCGGCATCGTTCTCATTCTTGTCATCGTCATCAACTTGGCGTTTTTCGCCCCGAAAGGCGAAACGGAATTTCCCGTCGCCGAAGCGGCCGCCCCGCAGGAACGAGCCGCGCTGGCGCTTGAAAACTGGAAACTTTGGCTCGGCCTTGTCGTTGCATTGATTTTGATCGCCTATACGGTGCCGTTGATCGACATTATTCAAAACGCCCCGCCGGGGTCGAAAGGATACAAACTATGGTAAAAAAGGAGGGCGTCTCCCGGTGGCAGCGGGACGCCCTCTTTGATCGTTGCGCCGATCTGCACTTCGTTCATCAGTCCGGCCTTTCGTTCTTCACCCAAATGCGGCGGCTGTTGAGCCGCCGATGCGCTCAAGGCCCTCGTGTGAAGAGCCGGCCGTTTGCCGCCGCGCTCCACTTTATAACCGATACAGCGCTTGATATTTTTCTTCTAAATATTGAATCAAGCCATCGGCTTTGAGCGGTTCGCCCGTCGCGTCACGCACAAGGTCGAGCGGCTTCTTCGTTTTGCCGAATCGGTGAATGCGGTCCGTCAGCCATTCACGGATCGGCGCAATCGTTCCTTCCTCAAGCAGCTGCGCCAAATCGAGCTCCTTCTCCATCGCTCGCTTCAACTGCGCCGCATACATATAGCCGAGCGCATAGGACGGGAAATAGCCGAAGCTGCCGCCCGACCAATGAACGTCCTGCAGCACGCCGACCGCATCATTGTGCGGACGGATGCCGAGATATTGTTCATACTTCGCATTCCAGACATCCGGCAAGTCTGCCGCTTCCATCTCGCCCGCAAACAGTTGTTTTTCGATTTCATAGCGAATGATGATATGAAGCGGATACGTCAATTCGTCGGCTTCAATGCGGATGAGCGACGGCTTCACTTCGTTGATCGCCCGGTAAAACGCATCCAAAGACACGCCGGCAAACTGTGCGGGCGCGTATTGCTGGAGGCGCGGATAATTGCGCTTCCAAAACGCGTAGTGGCGTCCGATCATATTTTCAAAAAAAAGCGACTGCGATTCATGAATGCCCATCGACGCCCCGCCCGCCAGCGGCGTGCCGATGAACGCCTCGGAAATGTGCTGCTCATACAGCGCATGGCCGCACTCATGGATCGTGCCAAAGATCGCGGTGCGGAAGTCGCGCTCGTCGTAACGCGTCGTAATCCGAACATCGTTCGGATTCAGCCCGATCGCAAACGGGTGGACCGTCTCATCAAGCCGCCCTTTGCCGAAATCGTAACCGAGCTCCACAAGCAGCTCCAGCAAAAAGGCGCGCTGTTTTTCTTTCGGAAACGGAGCGAACAAAAACGACGTGTCCGGCTTGTCTGGCGCGGCGGAAATCGCCTGCACAAGCGGAACGATGCGTTCGCGCAATTGGCCGAACCATTCGTCAAGCAGCTCCACCGTCATGCCCGGCTCATACTGATCGAGCAGCGTGTTGTATGGATGCCCTTCATATCCCCAATAGCCGATAAAGCGGCGCTGAAACTCAATGATGCGCTCCAAATACGGCCGAAACAGCGCGAAGTCAGCGGTTGCCTTCGCCTCCTCCCAAACGCTTTCCGCTTTGGAACAAAGAATGACGTATTCCTTATACTCATCGGCGGGAATTTTTTTATTGCGCTCATATTCCCTTTTGCACTCATCGAGGGTGCGCTGCGTCACTTCATCAAGCTGTTCGTAAACGCCCTGCGGCGACAGCTTGGCGATAAACGCCGCCATTTCTTCCGATGTCGACATGCGAAACACTTCTTCCGAAAGCATGCCGATGACTTCGGACCGCTGCTCCACCCCTTTTTTCGGAGCGCCCGTCCGCAAATCCCAGTACATGAGGCCAATCGCTTCGCGGTAGCCCATCATTTTTTTGACATATTGCAAAAACTGCTTTTTGATCTGCTTCATCGCGCTCAGTCCCCCTATGTATTTCGTCGGCACATCATCATTTCCATCATGAACCGCCTTTTTCCTGCTTGCCAATGGTGAAATGTTGTGCTCGGCCCACTCGGCCCAAAATGAACAAGGAGGGGAGAATCTTATTCTCCCCTCACCGTTGTCGGCAACACGTCTTTGATCGCCGCAATGACGCGTTCATCTTCCCGGTCGGTGACGAAAATGGAAACGATGCCGCGGTCGTCGCGCGTTCGGATGAGCCGTCCGACCCCTTGGCGAAGGCGAAGCAACATATACGGCACATCGACGTCCCAAAATGGATTGCGATACGCTTTTCGCTTCGCCTGAAACACCGGATCGTTCGGCGGATACGGCAGCGACCAAATGATGACGTTTGAAAGCGACGGTCCCGGGATGTCAAGCCCTTCCCATAAATGTTCCGAACAAAGCACCGTCTCTTCGTTGCGCTGAAACTCGGCGACCAAATCGCTGATTTCGCGGTCGCCTTCAAACAAAAACGAAAACGGTTCGCCAGCAGCCGCTTCTTTGAACTCGAGCAGCTCCTCGCGCGTCGGGAACAAGAGGAGCGCCCGCCCTCCGGTTTCGCGCAGCTTGTTGAGCGCATACTCGTACTTTTTGGCAAACAGCGTCTCGTCCGCGCGGAACGTCGGCATATAAATCGCCATCTGTTCGTCATAATCAAACGGCGACGGCACGCTGAACGACAAATAGTCATCGATGCCTAAACTTTGCGCTATATATTGGAATGATTTTCCGTTTGATAGTGTTGCCGATGAAAAGACAAACGGCATGCGTTTGCTGAACACTTTTTCGCGCAGCACTTCCTGAACCGTACGCGGCATGACGACAAACGTCGCCTCTTGACGCGACGACTCAAGCCACGTAATGGCATCGGCGTTTGTCAGAAACAAGTCGAGTGAATACTGAATTTGGTCCAAATATTCATCCACAATGTTCAGCTGATAATGATCGATCGTATACGTCTCGCTTTCAAACACAAGCTCGTTGCCGATTTCGACCATTTGGCCGCGCAGCCGCTTCGCCCATTGCTCAAGGCGCGGCGACGGCAAAATTTCTTTCCGATTCGAACCGGGAACCTCTTTCGCGCACGCTTTCAGCTCATCAAAAAAGCGCACGCTCGTCTCCAGCGTCTCCTCAATTAAATAGGCGAGCTCTTCGCGGATGTCGTTTTCAAGAAGCCGTGTCAGCAACGTCTCAAGCGTCGTCTCTTTCATTCGATAGGTCAACGCCTTTTGCGCAGCGAACTCTAACAAATGCCCTTCGTCAAATACAACACAGCTCGCTTCCGGCAACAGCGGCAGCTGGCCTTCCCGCTTGCGCGCTTCATACGTCCAAACATGTTCCATATAAAAATCGTGCGAGCAGACGATTAAATCCGTCGCCTTCCGATAATAGTCGCGCCAAAGCGTCTGGCCGCAGCGATGCCGCTTTTCGCACGTGAAACAGTCTTGAAACGGATCCCAAGCGATTTTTTTCCACTGTTCATCGGTCAGATAGGCGTATTCTTTTCGGTCGCCGTAGCGATAAAACGATTGCATGGGTTTGTTGTCGTGGACAAAGGACGGAAGTTCATCGTAAATTCGCTCGTACAGCTCGATGTCGTCATCATCATACGTCGTTACTTCTTCCAGTTTATTCAAACATAAATATTGATCCGGCGATTTCGCCAATCGAACGTCGATCTCAAGCCCCAGTACGTTCGACAGCTTCGCGATATCCCCTTCTTTTTTGACAAGCTGCTCAATCAACGTCTCATCGGCGCAGGCGATGATGGCCGGTTTGCCAGTATAGCGGGCGTAACAAATCGCATACAGCAAATAGACGATCGTTTTCCCCGTCCCGACCCCCGCTTCAGCAAAGATCACCTTTTTCTCGCGAAACGCCCGCTCAAGCTGAAACGCCATATAAATTTGCTCATCGCGCAGCTCAAAACCGGCTTCCGGCAAAATGTCATAAAAAACATCGCCGATCCACTGGCTCAACTTATCAAAAAAGTTTTCATGTTTTTCTACAACAAACGGATAACGCTCACGACTCATCGTCGCCACCCCTCCAATTGGCATAAACTCCCCCGCCTATCATGCAGAAGCGCGCAACACTCTTGTTGCGCGCTCGATCCCTAGTAACAAGACAATATTATGATCGATGGCCGTCAAGAAGTCAACTTTTAGCTTCGCGCGGCGGCCGCGGGCCCCAGTACTGGTAGTAATGCGTTTCAATAAAGCCGTTAAACAATTTGCGTCGTTTCGTCGCCGGACGGCCGTAATGCGTTTCAAAACCGCGGTGGGCGGTTAAAATGTACACCGACCACGTATCTAAGGCGGTGAAGGTGCGACCGATGGCGCGATAGAGCGCTTCAACCTCCCGCCGTTCACCGAGCCGCTCACCATATGGCGGGTTGCCGACGATCACTCCGTATTGTTGAGCAGTACGAAACTGCTCAGCCCGCCCGACTCGAAACGACAGCAAATCCGCAAGCCCCGCCTCCGCTGCGTTCGCCTTGGCGATTTCCACCATCTGCGGATCGGCATCGATGCCGACAATATCTAAGGGCTGGTCATAACGGGCCCTCTCTTCTGCTTCCCCGCGCGCCTTCTCCCATAAATCTTCTCCGATCCACGGCCATTGTTCAGAAACGAAGTCACGGTTAAACCCGGGGGCGATGTTTTGCCCGATCAGCGCCGCCTCAATGGCAATCGTGCCCGACCCGCAAAACGGATCTACGAATGTACGTTCTGGAGTCCAGTTGGTGAGCAGCACTAAAGCAGCGGCGAGCGTCTCTCTTAGCGGCGCCTCCCCTTGACGAACGCGATAGCCGCGCTTATGCAGCCCGGCGCCGCTTGTATCGATCGTCAACGTCGCGATATCTTTGTGAAGCGCCACCTCAATCCGATACAGCGGGCCGGTTTCCGGAAACCACGACAAATGATAGCGCGCTTTTAAGTTTTCGACGACTGCCTTTTTCACAATGGCTTGACAGTCGGAAACGCTGAACAGTGTGGATTTGACCGACTTGCCGATCACCGGAAACGCGGCGTCTTTCGGCAAATAATCGGCCCACGGCAACGCCTTCGTTTGCTCAAACAACTCCTCAAATGTCGTCGCCCGAAACTCGCCGACTTTCAGCTTCACACGGTCAGCGGCGCGCAGCCAAAGGTTGGCCCGACAAATGGCGAGCGCATCGCCTTCAAACGTCACTTTGCCGTTCTCCACTCGGCAGTCGTAGCCAAGCCGGCGCACTTCTTCCGCGACGACCGATTCGAGCCCCATCGCGGCCGTGGCAATCAACGAAAATGAAGTCATTATGTTCCCCCTATCTGACAGACGTATGTACAAACTCCGTTTCTCTACTCCTCATTATAGCCATGACAGCGAAAAAACCGCAAAAAGAAATGGAAAAGCCCTCCTTCCTGCAGGAGGGCTTTTCACGGTTCTAACCACCGCGTTAATCATGTTCTGTAAGCCATGTTCTGTACCTTCGTACTGCAAGCGGCTTTCGCCTCGTACTCCGGCGGTAATCATCTATCTACAGGCAGCGAGCGCCGCCTGTCCTTCCCTCCGTTCATTTCCTTCGGGAAGGTGCCCCTACCATCATTTGGGTTTCTCGCTCGTGGGGTTTACCGCGTTCCACCTCTAAGGTTTCCCTTAGAGCTGCGTCACTGTGGCACTTTCAGGGTAATCGAACCATATCCGCATAGCGGACGTAGGTTCTTTCCCCGCCGTCAGCCCAGCCGAAGCCAGACTGCCCTAGCTTATGGATTCGCTAGGCACGAACACTACGGGCATCTCAGCACCGTGCGAGCATGGACTTTCCTCTACGGCCGAAACCGGCCGCAGCGATTACCCGAACATGATTAACGCTGCAAGCATCTTACAGTATAATCGATTTGGTCACAGGAATCAAGGAGAAAAAATCGGTAAATCGACACCGATTTCGTTCCGACCAGCTGCTCACTCGTACAATTTCCGGCCAAATACGTGTTTTTCCAAGTTGGAAAGGCGTTGCAAAATATCGTAGTTCGTCGTTCCCGCCGACATCGTCGGCCGTTTTTGCAGCTCCTCGACTTGCCGTTTCAGCCGAGCGTTTTCTTGGCGCAGCTCGTCAATTTCCTGCTGAAATGCTTCATAATCTTTAATGACGAGATCCAAAAATTGATCCACTTCGTCTTGATTGTACCCCCGTATGCTTACTTTAAATTCCTTTTCCAAAATGTCTTTTGGCGTCAGTTTCACCTGATGGGCTGACATCGTTTTTTCACCTCAATCCGCATTCAACAATCATCTTCTCTTTATTTTTTCAGAAATTCAGCCGGTTGTCAATTGATGGTTGGCTTGCCGCATCAAGCGGGAAGCTATATGGCGCCCAGGCAGACTTCCCGACGGCGCCGAAACGCCGTCCTCCGAGCCAAGCACTGCTGGCTTCTATTGTTTTCCATCCGTAAAAAACAGAAGCCGACAAAGCGGCTTCTGTTTTTGGTCCTTACTATCGCAACGGAAACGGCGGAAACGGAGCCAACCCTGGCATCGGCCCCGGACCCGGGCAGTACAGATGGCGATTGGCAACCTGAGCCACCGCCGATTCCGTATGCGGGAAATAATGTTGATGTTCATACAGGTGATGATAAACATGTGTCGTATGCGAAGGATGAATATGCGGCACAACCGTTGCTTCGAAGTGATGCAAAACGTTGCAGCGAGGCGGATGAACGATTGGCGCCGTTACATTCGGCAGACAATGCATAACATACCTCTCCTTTCATCAATTTAGGCTGTTGCTTGACAATACTAGCCTATGATGAACGGAGCGGACTCGTACTAGTATAGACACCCATTTTGAGCAGCCATTTGGCGCCAACAATCTGCCGGCTCTCCCGCCCCCGGTGCTTCGGATGTTTTGGCATCGTCGTTCGTCTTTTTGAAGCCGTTATGTGTTGCGGGATGTCTCGCCATTCGTCAATATACATAATTGAACACGACAAACGTCAAACCGACGACAATAAAAAAGAGATACAAAATTTTCTTGTACATGCTCCGCATCGTCTTCTTCTCCCTGCCATCGTTTTCATTGATTCCGATGCCATTGTACACATTTTTTCTTTTTTCTACAAGATTCTCAACAAAAAGACGAAATGTTTTCGTTTTCTGTCACATTTTGCGCTTGCCAGGGAAATGGGCGGACGCTCATTTATTCCTTTTGCTTTTTGCGTTCAAGCCGCACGAGCCGTTTGCGCCATTCCGCCTCTTCTTTTTCACTATGCTGCCGGCTCCGTTTCGCGAGCGATCGCCACGCTTCATACGCCATAGCGGCATAGCGGTACGCTTCCGCCGCATCCCGGAAATAATGTTCATACACCTTCGCCAGTTCAAGCCCGGCCTTCGCCTTCCAATAGCCATTTCCGTGAACAAATAAGTCGCGCCAAAGGAGAGCAGCTTCTTCGTACCGTTTGTCCTTTCGATACAAAAGCGAAAGCTGCCATTTCGCCGCCTGCGCTTCCTTCGCTTCTTTGCCGCTTGCTCCCTCGTACACCCCTCTAGCAGCCGCTGTTTCCCCGACCGCTTCGAACCAACGGGCGGCGGCCAACTGCTCCTGTAGGTCAGCGAGCCGATCCGCTTCAAGCAACTGAACGGATAAGTGAATGTAGAGAGCAATGAGCGACAACACGTCGCGCTCGTTATGGCGCAATACTGGCATGAGCCGGTCTGGATGAGGGGTTTGCAAAAACTCCTTGTACATCATCGGCGCCAAAAAGCCCGGCACATCATCGTCACGCTCGACATGGAGAATGTGCCGCTCGACTTCCGTCAGGCGCAGCGAATCCAATTTCTCTTTCCATAAGCGGCGGGCGGCATGATACAAATCAAAATGGCCGAACGCCGGCAATTTTGGCACCCTATCGCGGATGAGGGCATGGCGCGTTTTTAGACGCGGCCAGTCGAACGCTTTTCCGTTATAGGTCACAAGGGTCGTATAATCGACATCGGATAAAAAACTTTGATAGAGCGCCGCTTCCGCCCCCGGATGCGGCAAAACGTGCTGGCGGACAACGATGCGGTCGCCAAGCACGCGGGCATGGCCAAGCAAAAACATGATGTTCCCCGCTCCGCTTGAAAGCCCCATCGTTTCTGTATCAAAAAAGAATAAGTCGCTAACGGCAAAGCCGCGGCAGGAGAGCGGATGGGAAAACGGCGCCTCCTGCCATCTTTCGTGCACCTCATACAGCGCTCCGAGCCGATAGCGGCCGTGCTGATAGTCAAGCGGATACACCGTTTCCCGAATGAGGCAATAATCACCGGCAAACCAATGCGGCTTGGCGCCGTACTCCCGCCAAACGTCGGCATACGGCACGTCCGTCACAGGCTGCCCGCCCGGTTTCTCTTCTTCTTTTTCTTCATCGTTCTCCTTTTTATGCCGGGCGGCAAGCAATTGTTTCCATTGCGCCAACTTCGGCTTCATCCGTTCGACCCTCCTTTTGTCGACGCCGACTCCATCGCATTGTACATCATTCCCCTAAATCGATGGACCCGTTCGATCGACAGTCTGTTCGTGTAAAAACATAACAAGCTCGCGTTTCACTGACAATCCGTTGGCGCCCGAAACACCGATGCATGATGGACACCCGTCCGCACACGGGCAACGTTCAACCCATTCCTTCGCGCGCTCCATGATCTCTTCACACTGTTCAAATACCGCCTCCGACAGGCCGACTCCGCCTGGATAGCGATCATAAAGGAAAATCGTCGGCCGTCCAGAATGCGGCGCCTTAAGCTGCGGCACGACGTGAACGTCAGAGCGGTCGCACATGACAAACACCGGCACGAGATGACCAAGCACATTGGCGATGCCAATCAGCAATTGCTCAAACAGCGCCGAGGAAAAGCGCGGCGGCACCGCCTCCCATTCGATCCACGCGGCCGATGTATGAAGCGTTTCCTCCGGAAGCCGAATCGGCCCGGAACCGATATTTTCAAATGTCGACAGCTTGATCTTTTTAAAAATCGTCGCCATCGCCCGAACCGATACATCTCCGTAATGCACCGTCATGGATCCGTATGCCTCTCTCCGGTCTTCTGACAGCACCTCAAGCTGCACCGCCAAATTCGCATCGGTGAAATATTCGACATCGACTTGGCGGACGTACGCCTTTTTCTCCTCCCAGTCGAGCTTTTCGACTTGGTATTGCGTTCCTTCGTGCAAATAAATCGCTTCGTCGTGAAGCAGCGTCATCGCGCTGAAGCGGTCCATTTCACCGATGACGCGATGGCGGGCGGTGTCAGAAATATCAATGATGACGACGTTTTCCTGCGCCGCGGAGCGCAAGCTGATATCATGCGCCGGAAATGCGTCGCTCATCCAATGCCAACGCCCAGCGCGTTCGTGGAGCACCCCTTGCTCAGCCAAAAAATCGAGCACCTCTTCGACCTCAACGCCGCCGAACGTCTCGCCGCGCCGGAACGGAAGCTCATAGGCGGCACATTTGAGATGATCGACCAAAATGAGCAGATTGTCCGGGTTGATGCGCGCCGTCTCCGGCGAACGGGCAAAAAAGTATTCCGGATGGGAGATGATGTATTGATCAAGGGGGCTTGCGCTTGCGATCATGACAACGAGCGAATCGTCTTGGCGCCGGCCGGCGCGTCCGGCTTGCTGCCACGTGCTGGCGATCGTTCCCGGATACCCTGTTAAGATGCACGCTTGCAATTGACCGATGTCAACGCCGAGCTCGAGCGCATTCGTGCTGACCACTCCAATAACTTCGCCGCTGCGCAACCCTTTTTCAATGGCGCGCCGCTCGTTTGGCAAGTAGCCGCCGCGGTAGCCGCGGATCGTCGTTTCGCCGATCCGTTCATTCACTGCCGCCTGCAAGCGACTTAAAATCAACTCCACACGGACACGGCTGCGCGCGAAAACGATCGTCGGAATACGGTTGACAAGCAACTGTCTTGCGAGCTCCACGGCCGTTTTTGTCGCGCTTTGGCGGATGTTCATCGTCCGCTCGACAACCGGCGGATTGTAAAACACGAAATATTTCCGCCCGCGCGGCGCCCCGTTGTTGTCAATAAGCGTCACCGATTCGCCAATCAGTCGCTCCGCCAACTCTTTCGGATTGGCGATCGTCGCCGAGGCGCAAATAAACGTCGGTCGACTCCCGTAAAAGGCGCAAATGCGCTTTAAGCGGCGGATGACGTTCGCCACATGGCTGCCGAACACGCCCCGGTATGTATGCAGCTCATCAATGACGACGTAGCGCAGCTGTTCAAAAAGAGAAATCCATTTCGTATGGTGCGGCAAAATGGCCGTATGGAGCATGTCTGGGTTGGTGATGACAATATGGCCTGCCTGACGGATTTTTTGCCGCAGCGCCGGCGCCGTGTCGCCGTCGTATGTATGGCTGTAAATCGGCACTCCCATCTTGGCGATGATCTCGTTTAATTCGTTTTTTTGATCTTGCGCGAGCGCTTTCGTTGGAAAGATATACAGAGCACGGCTCGACGGCTCTTTAGCAATGGCATCAAGAACCGGCAAATTGTAGCAAAGCGTTTTCCCAGAAGCGGTCGGCGTAACGGCAACGATGTTTTGTCCGCTTTGCACGGCCTTGTATGCTGCGGCCTGGTGCGTATACAACGCGCCGATGCCGCGAACCTCCAGCGCCGCGCGCAGGCGCGGATCAAGTCCATCTGGAAACGGCGCGAAATTCGCTTCTTTCGGTTCGATTTCATGCCAATACACGACATTCGGATCTTGGCGAAGCTGTTCCATCCATTCCGAAAGCGTCTGTTTTTTCACGTCACATATCACCTCGCTTCTATTGTACATACATTCCATCTGTTTTCACTACAAAAAACACCCACGAGGAGGCAGTCCTTTTCCATTGTATTTGAACGGTTTGGGAAAAAGGATGCCTTCCCCCATCTTCCCCGCCAAGGCGGCGTCCACATGGGCCGGGCGGCCTGTTGGCCATTCTTCTTCGCACAAAAAACGTCCAGCCGCTACAGCTGGACGGAATGGGCTCCACGATAGCCGAGTCTTGCTGACAGTTCTTTGCCGATCTGGCGCATGCGCACAGCGAGCGCTGTGATACGGTCGTCCGTCATGCGGATCGTTGGGCCGGAAACGCTGATCGCCGCGACGACGCTGCCAGTATAATCAAAAATCGGAACAGCAACACAGCGGATGCCGTACTCGTTTTCTTCCAAATCAAGCGCATATCCGTTTTGCCGGATAGTCTCAAGCTCACAGAAAAATGCCTCGCGGCTGGTGATCGTCCGATCGGTATGCTTCGGCAGTCCTTTCCGCTCAATGATCTCCGAAGCCACCGCTGGCGGCAAATGCGCCAAAATCGCCTTGCCAACCGCCGTGCAGTGCATCGGAGCCCGCTTGCCGACTTTCGAGTGCATGCGCAACGTCTCCGTCCCTTCCAATTTTTCAATATAAATGACTTCCCCCTGGTCATAGACGACGAGGTGGATCACCTCATTCGTTTCTTTTTCGAGCTGGCGCAAATATGGCTTCGCCTCCTGGCGCAAATCGATCGAATCAAGCAGCTTCGAGCTGAGCTCCAAAAACTTGTAGCCAAGCTTGTACCGCTCCGTTTCCGGATGTTGTTCGATATAGCCGTATTGGGCAAGCGTCGTTAAAATACGGTATACCGAACTTTTGTTGATGTCCATTTGCTTCGCGATTTCCGTCACACCCAGCCCATCCTTTTTCGTGCTGACGATTTCGATAATTTGCAACGCCCGGCGGACCGATTTGACCGTGTTTTCCTTTTCCATTACTTTCACCTCGATTGATTCTCTCCGCTCGCCATTATACACGAACGGCCGGGCTTTTGCAGGCAAAAAGAGCCACACCGGCGCGCATGGCAACGGCAGCGCCGCCTTAACGGACGGGACGCATTCACCATCAGGACGCGCCTGATGCCGTGTTTGGCCCAAGGATGCCGCATGTTCGTTATGAACGTCGGATGGAAACGGCCGGCGTTTGGGCGGCAACGAACGTATTGCGGAGCATGCCGATGCCGTCCACCTCGCACTCCACCACCGTCCCCGGGCCGACAAGCTCGGCGCCGACCGGGCTTCCCGTCAAAATGACGTCGCCCGGCTGCAGCGTCATGACATGGGACAAATACGAAATCATTTTGCTGAGCGAAATGATCATCAGCCCGGTCGGACTGTTTTGCTTTTCCTCGCCGTTCACCCGCGCTTTCACCGATACGGTTCGAGGATCAAGCTCTGTTTCAATCACGGGGCCGAGCGGAGTGAACGTATCAAACGATTTGCCGATCGTCCAATGGCCATCCGGGTGGAAAAACTGTGGCGCGGTGACATCGTTGGCGACTGTATAGCCGAAAATATACGACCACACGTCCTCTTCGCTCACCTGCTTTGCCTCTTGGCCGATCACAACCGCCAGCTCGGATTCAAATTTCACTTCACCAATCCCGCTCGGAATGACCACCTCCGCTTCCGGCCCGACGACCGACGAGGATGGTTTAAAGAAAAAGACAGGAATATCTGGCAGTTCCACCGGCAGCTGTTCACTGGAGGCCACATAGTTGGCGCCAATGCCGATCACATGGCGCGGGACAAGCGGCGCCACGAGCGAAACGCGATCATAGTGAAAGACGTTTCCCGTATAATCCCAAGCGGTAAACATATTTCCTTCGATTTCGCGGATCACTTCACCGTTTACCACACCGGCGCGAATGGCGCCGTCGGCAAGAAAACGGGCAAATTTCATCGATGGCTACCCCTCTCTGACCCGATTTTGTTCCTCAGCTTTTTCCTTGACTCGAGCCACCCCGGTCTCCATGGCGGCGCGGGCGACGGCGGAAGCGACCGCCTCGACGACGCGCCGGTCAAACGGATTCGGGATGACATACTCTTCCGTCAGCTCTTCCGGCCGGATCAACCCGGCGATGGCTTTGGCAGCGGCAATCTTCATCGCCTCATTAATTTGCGTCGCCCGCACATCGAGCGCGCCGCGAAAAATGCCAGGGAACGCCAACACGTTGTTCACTTGGTTCGGCAAATCCGACCGGCCGGTCGCGACAATGGCCGCCCCAGCGGCTTTCGCCTCATCCGGCATGATCTCAGGCACCGGATTGGCCAAAGCGAATACGACCGCCTCGCGGTTCATCGTCCGAACCATCGCCGGCGTCAACGCCCCGGCGACCGAGACACCGATAAACACATCCGCACCGTGAATGACGTCCGCCAGCGTCCCGGAGATACGGCGGTGGTTCGTTTGCCGGGCAATTTCTTCCTTGATGACGTTCATCCCATGCGGGCGCCCTTCATAAATCGCTCCTTTTGTGTCGCAAACGATCAGTTCACCAACCCCCATCGACAGCAACAGTTTGGCGATCGCCACCCCGGCGGCGCCGGCGCCGTTGATGACCACCCGGCAATCGGCAAGCGGTTTGCCAACCACTTTCAAGGCGTTCGTCAGCCCGGCGGCCACGACAATCGCCGTGCCATGCTGATCATCGTGAAACACCGGGATCGCCATCTCTTGGCGGAGGCGCTCTTCAATGACAAAGCAGGCCGGAGCGGCGATGTCCTCCAAGTTGATGCCGCCAAACGTCGGTTCAAGCAACTTGACCGCCTGAATAAACTCATCCGGATCTTCGGTATCGAGGCAAAGCGGCACGGCATCAATGCCGGCAAACGCTTTAAACAAAGCCGCTTTCCCTTCCATGACCGGAAGCGCCGCCCGCGCGCCAATGTTGCCAAGCCCAAGCACCGCTGTGCCGTTGGAAACTACCGCGACGAAATTGCCTTTCACGGTGTAGTTGTACATTTCATCTTGGTCGACGTAAATTTCTTTGCACGGTTCAGCCACTCCCGGCGAATAAATGAGACTTAAATCATTGGCATTCACGACCGGCACTTTCACTTCAACTGACAGCTTTCCTCTTGCCTGCCGATGGACAAGCAACGCTCGTTCTCGCAAATGTTCCATCACTGATCCCTAGCTACTAGCCTTCCCCTATTCCGTTGTACCGCCTTTTGTGCTGCTTTGCACTGAACAACCGGCCAGTAGTAACTAGGAGCTGCCTCCTTTCTTTGTTTTATTTTCTTAATTTTCTGACCAAAGTAGATAAGAAGGAACAAGGTCATCCATTCCTTGTTCCTTATACAGCTTTCGGCATTTACTGCTGAATGGCGGCAAATTTCGCTTTCGCTTCTTGACGGCGGCGGTGCAAAATCGGCTCCGTATAGCCGTTTGGCTGTTCGTAGCCGAGGAAAATGAGATCGCATGCCGCTTGGAACGCCACCGAATCGTCGTAGTTCGGCGCCATCGGGCGGTAGTTCGGATCGCCGGCGTTTTGTTCGTCGACGACTTTCGCCATGCGCTTCAGCGTTTCCAGCACTTGCTCTTTCGTGCAAATGCCGTGATGGAGCCAGTTGGCGAGAATTTGGCTCGAGATGCGAAGCGTCGCCCGGTCTTCCATCAGTCCGATGTTGTGGATATCCGGCACTTTCGAGCAGCCGATCCCTTGGTCGATCCAACGGACGACATAGCCTAAAATGCTTTGGCAGTTGTTGTCAAGCTCCTCTTGAATGTCTTCCGCCGTCCATTGCGGGTTGTCGACGACCGGAATTTGCAAAATGTCGTCGCGGTAATCGCGCCGTTCGTTTGCCAGCTCGCTTTGCACAGCGGCGACGTTCACTTGATGGTAATGAAGCGCATGAAGTGTGGCCGCTGTCGGCGACGGCACCCATGCTGTATTGGCGCCGGCTTTTAATTGCGCTCCTTTTTGCTTCAGCATTTCCGCCATCAAATCCGGCATCGCCCACATCCCTTTGCCGATTTGCGCCCGGCCGCGGAAGCCGGCGGCAAGCCCAACGGCGACGTTCGATTTTTCGTACGCCTGCAGCCACGTCGATGATTTCATCTCGTTTTTGCGCAACATCGGCCCCGCTTCCATCGACGTGTGAATTTCGTCGCCTGTTCGGTCAAGGAAGCCGGTGTTGATGAACACGATGCGGTCGCGCACTTGGTAGATGCAGTTTTTCAAGTTAAGCGACGTGCGGCGCTCTTCATCCATCACGCCGATTTTGATCGTATTCCGCTCAAGGCCGAGCAAATCTTCGACGCGGTCAAACAGCTCGTTAGCAAACGCCACTTCCGCCGACCCGTGCATTTTCGGCTTGACGATGTAAATCGAACCTTTGCGCGAGTTCAAGTAGCGGGTGTTGCCGATCAGCGAATGTTTCATGATCAAGCTGGTAATCACCGCGTCGATGATCCCTTCGTGCACTTCTTCGCCGTTCGCATCCAAAATGGCGTTGTTCGTCATTAAGTGCCCGACGTTGCGCACGAACATGAGCGAGCGGCCCGGCAGCACGAGCTCCCCGCCATCCGGCGTTTTGTAGACGCGGTCCGGATTCAAGGTGCGCGTCATCATTTTGCCGTTTTTCTCAAACGTCGCGGTCAAATCACCTTTTATCAAACCAAACAAGTTGCGATACACGACCACTTTATCCTCGGCATCGACAGCTGCGACCGAATCTTCGCCGTCCATGATCGTCGTCACCGCCGCTTCTAAGACGATGTCTTTCACACCGGCTTGATCTGTTTTGCCGACCGGATGTTCGCGGTCGATTTGAATTTCAATATGAAGGCCGTTGTTTTTGAGCAATACCGCCGTCGGGCGTTGCGGCTCACCTTGGAAGCCGACGAATTTTTCCGGCTCTTTCAGCCCCGTCGTCGCCCCCCCTTCGATGGTCACGACGAGCTGCCCATCCACAATGGCGTACTGGACAGCGTCTTTATGGGAATATTGCGCCAGCGGCACCGCTTCATCCAAAAACTGCCGCCCGTAGGCGATCACTTTCGCCCCGCGCACCGGGTTGTATGACGAACCGCGCTCAGCGCCGTCTTCTTCACTAATGGCGTCCGTCCCGTAAAGCGCATCATACAAGCTGCCCCAGCGGGCGTTGGCGGCGTTTAACGCATAGCGGGCGTTCGTCAGCGGCACGACGAGCTGCGGCCCGGCTTGCACGGTGATTTCGTCGTCCACGTTGTCCGTTGTAATCTCGAAATCTTCCACTTCCGGCTCCAAATAGCCGATGTCTGTCAAAAACGATTTGTATTCATTGAAATCAAAGCGGCCGCGATGCGCTTTATGCCACTCATTCAATTGTTTTTGAATTTCGTCGCGGCGGGCGAGCAATTCTTTGTTGCGCGGCGTCAGATCGGCAATGAGCGCGCCGAAATCGCGCCAAAACTTGTCTTGATCCACCCCACTGTTCGGCAGAAGCTCCTCGTTGACAAAGTCGTACAACACTTTCGCGACTTGAATGTTGCCTTTTTGTACGTATTCGCCCATCGTTCTCTTCTCCCCCTCTTGTTTCTTATTAAGAAACACTGTTTCTTAATTGGCTTAAAAAGATGATACCATGAAAGCAAACGACTGGCAATCGTTTTTGCAACATTTTCATTTGACTGTCGACGGCGCTTGTTTCGTCTCGACGCACCGCCCCGGCGTCGGAAACAGCTTGCCGGCATTGAGCAAATTTTTCGGATTGAACACATCGCGGATCGCCGTTTGCGCCAAAATTTCCTCATCAGTGAAAATGAAGCGCATCTCTTCTTTTTTCTCAATGCCAACGCCATGTTCCCCTGTAATCGATCCGCCGACCGCCGCGCACGCCTTGAGGCATTCGCTTCCGGCGGCAAGCGCCCGCTCCGTCTCCCCAGGCTTGCTCGCGTCAAACAGCACAAGCGGGTGCAAATTGCCGTCGCCGGCGTGGAAAATGTTGGCGATTCTCAGTCCATACCTGCGGCTGATCGCGGCGATTTCCCGCAGCACTTCCGGCAGACGGCTGCGCGGA
Source organism: Geobacillus sp. BMUD (assembly GCF_013096845.1). NCBI lineage: Bacteria > Bacillati > Bacillota > Bacilli > Caryophanales > Anoxybacillaceae > Geobacillus > Geobacillus sp. BMUD. The sequence goes on along the minus strand of NZ_SDLA01000001.1, from coordinate 670,447 downwards.
ATGACGCCATCCTGCACTAAATAGTCAGGCGAGATCGCCCCCATGGCGCCAAAGCCGGTTTTCCGATTCGCCCACCAGCGGGCTCGTTCTTCCTCTGACTGAGCGACTTTCACTTCGCGCACACGATGGCGGCGGCAAATCGTTAAAATATCGTTGATTTGTTCGTCGATTCCAGCGGAAATGCCATCCACTTCAATGAGCAACAGCGCGGCGATGTCTTTCGGATGCCCCACCGGAAACGCGGCCGCTTCGACCGCCTCGATGGCGGTTTGATCCATCATCTCGAGCGCCGCCGGCACAATCCCGGCGGAAATGATGTCGGAAACGGTTTGGCTCGCGTCTTCGACTTCATCAAAATAAGCGAGCACCGTCTGTTTCGCCTCGGGATTTTTCAACAGGCGGACGGTAATTTTCGTCACGATGCCAAGCGTCCCTTCCGACCCGGTCAGCAGCCCGAGCAAATCGTAGCCGGGCGGATCGGGGACGCCGTTTCCGCCGATTTCAATCACTTCGCCGGTTGGCAAGACGACTTCAAGCCCTAAAATATGGTTTGTCGTCACCCCATATTTCAAGCAATGGGCGCCGCCGGCGTTTTCCGCGACGTTGCCGCCGATCGTGCAGCAATATTGGCTTGACGGGTCGGGCGCGTAGTAATAGCCGCGGTGGGCGACCGAGTTCGTCAGCTTCAAATTGACAAACCCCGGTTCGACAACGGCGCGGCGATTTTCCAAGTCCACATGCAACAGCCGCTTCATCCGCGTTAAGCTGATGACGACTTCGCCGTTTAACGGAATCGCTCCGCCGCTTAGCCCCGTGCCGGCGCCGCGGGCGAGAAACGGAAGGTCATGCTTATGGCAATAGTTGACGATTGCCGCCACTTCCTCAGTGCTGTTTGGAAAGACAACGGCCCTTGGCAAATGGCGGTGGACGGTGAACCCGTCGCAGTCATAGGCGATCAAGTCTTCCTTGCGGTACAAAATCGCCGTTTCGCCGACGATGCCGGCGAGCGCCTGAATGTGCGGGTCGTTCGTTGCAATCGGCCGCTTTCTCATATGCGCACGTCCTTCCCTTCTTCTTTTTGATACGCCCAATCGAGCAGCTGCACCGTATGGACGATTTTTTGGGTTCGGCCATGTTTCATGACGCCAAGCGCCATTTGCAGCATGCAGCCCGGGTTGCCCATCGAGATGAGTTCCACCTCTTGCGGCACGTGTTGCATTTTGCTCTCCAGCACCGCTTGCGCCATCTCCGGATGGGTGATGTTGTAAATGCCCGCACTGCCGCAGCAGCGGTCGGCGTTCGGCATGGCAACCATTTCCACCCCCGGAATGCTTTCAAGCAAGGCGCGCGGCTCTTGGCGGATGCCTTGGCCGTGGGCAAGGTGGCACGCATCATGGTACGTGATGCGCACGTTCAGTTCGGCTCGCGGCCGCTCAAAACCGGTATCATGCAGAAACTTTGACACATCCTCGACTTTGGCGGCAAATTGCTCTGCTTTTTCATGCCATTCCGGATCGTCGCGGAACAGTTCCGGATATTCTTTCAACATGCAGCCGCAGCCGGCGGCGTTGACAATGACATGGTCGACATGCTGAAACGCCTCGATGTTTTGCCTAGCGAGCTTCCGGCCCGTTTCGCGGTCGCCGGCATGCACATGAAGCGCCCCGCAGCACGTCTGGTTCGGCACGATGACGACGTCGTTGCCGTTTCGCGCCAATACGCGGATCGTCGCCTCGTTAATGTCGCTAAACATCACGTCCATCACGCAACCGGTCAAGATCGCGACCGTCCGCTTTGTTTCCCCCTTCGCCTTGATGAGCGGCGCGCGCTTATACTTTTTCCGCACCGGCGTGCCGACCTCGGGCAAAACGGCCTCCATCTCCGCCAAATGGTCCGGCATCACCCGCAGCAAGCCGGTTTTGCGCGCCACCGTCTGCAGCCCGCTTTTTTGGTACAGCTTCAACAAGCGGCCCAGCCAATCAAGGCGCGACGGGTGCGGGAACACCCCTTTTAAGAAAAAGTCGCTGACAAACGCCTTCCAGCCTGTAAGCGGCACCGCCTGGCGAAGCTGGCCGCGCACTTGTTCAATCAGACCGCCGACGTCGACATCGGCCGGGCAAGCCGTCGTACAGGCGCGGCAATCCAAGCACGTAAAAATCGGGTCAAGCAAATCCGGCGTTAAATCAAGCTTCCCTTCCCCGACCGACTTCATCAAATGGACGCGGCCGCGCGGGGAGTGCTGCTCCTGGCCGGTTTGTTCGTACGTCGGGCACGACTCCAAACACATGCCGCAATGGACGCAATCGGCCCACTTGCTTGGGTCGGGCAAATCGGCGAACCGGTAGTTGCCAAGGCTCGCGGCCGCACACGCCGGACTGCCCGTCCGCTCACTTGTCATGGCGTTCATCATTAAATCCCCCCAATAAAGCGCTGATCGTTGACCGTTTTGTTTGGATCGACTTTCCGTTTGATGCCCTCAAGCAAGAAAAAGTACGATGGCTTGGCGCCCCAGACATCGATGCGCTGACGCAGCGAAAACGGCAAATGTTTCACCACCGCGTAGCCGCCGAGGCGAACTGCCGTTTGACGCAGCTCCTCGATCGCCGTCAACACGTCCTTTTCGCCGCCGCGCACGTACGCCTGACAAAGCCCATGGCCCAACCCGCCGTGCGCTTCGAGGCGGACATGGCAGCGGTCCGCAATTAAAGCGCTTTCTCGCAAGACGGAGAGCACATCCAAGTTGACAACCCCGATTTTCACTGCCGCTTCCACACCGTTTTCTGCCGGCGCCAGACGCCCGTTTGGCGCCACGGTATAAAACGTCCGCCAAAAGGCGGAAGCCTCCGCGCCGGCGAAAACGGCCATTTCCGCTGTTTGCGGCCGCAGGCGTTCGACCCACTGCTCTTGATAATGAACGGCGCTTTCCACATCTTCAAACCCGATCACAAGCGTATAAACCGGTCGTCCTGTCAGCCGCTCAGCAAGCGCCGGGTTGAGCAGTTCAAAACAAACCGGCTCCATCATCGTATCAAGGAACGAAACGGCGAACGAGCGAATGTCATGAAGATCGCCGCTTGGGAACGACAACAGCACAACGCTTTCATATTTCGCCAGCGGCCGGAGCTTGAACGTAATCTCGCTCAGCACGCCGAGCGTCCCCATCGCCCCGATAAACAGTTTGTTCATGTCATAACCGGCGACGTTTTTCACCACTTTGCCGCCAGAACGGATGACCGTGCCGTCGGGATAGACGACGCGCAGCCCGATGACCGAATCGCGCGCTGACCCATAGCCGAGCCGCTTCGGACCGCTGTCGTTCGCGGCAATGACCCCGCCGATCGTCGCTTCCTCCGGCCAAAACGGGTCCAAGGCGACCTTTTGCCGATACGGAGCGAGCGCGCGCTGCAACTCGCCAAACACCGTTCCTGCTTTGACCGTGACCGTCATATCGGCGGCCGCGTGTTCGACAATGCCGGCATAGCGTTCCAACGACAGCAAGATGTCCGCCTGCGCCCGCTGCCCGCCAAACCCCCGTTTTGTGCCGCGTCCGGCAATGGCGACTTTTTTGCCATGGCGGTCGGCATAGCGGAGCACCGCAGCGATTTCTTCCTCTGTTTGTGGATAGACCGTCACCGCCCCATCATTGCCAAGGGGATGGAACGATTCATTCCGTTTGATTTGTTCCGGATGCAAAAACGCCTGCAGCTCCTCAATCCATGCCAATGAAAGCATGAGCGCCCTCCTTTGTTTCGTAATAAGAAACATTGTTTCTTTTTATCTGTAAAAAAAGCGAACCGCTTTCTTCATCAGGAAGAGCGTCCCGAGAGGATCGGACACCTTTTCTGATCCCCGTCATATCGACAGGCGGTTTCGCCCCAAACAACCTTTTGGGGCCAGCCCCCCCCTACTTCTAATTAAATCATCGCGCCTCCATTTTTTCAATGAATTTTTTGAATTTGACGATCATTTTGTTCATTCTGTCTCTTTCACCACCACTCCAACCCGCTGCTCGAGCAGCTGGATGACTGCTGACATATCCAAATCGGCCAGTCCGGCGGCGATGGCTTCGGCAAACGCTTCTTCTGCTGGAATGCCGAGCCGGCGGCCGAGGCCGATTTCATCCATCAACTCGTTCGCCAAGCGCACGTCTTTATGTACGTATTTCACCGCCCCGCCAGGAGTGAATCGACGAGGCAGCACGAACTGCTCCATATGGCGGCGCAGCATCCGGCTGTCTCCGTAGCTTTCTTTTAGCAGCCGATACAGCTTCCCGGCGTCGAGCCCGTAAGCGACGCCGGCGACCATCGCTTCCGCCGCGGCGACCGAATGGACGGCGACCAAGTACTGGTTGATCGCTTTGGCTGCGCTGCCGGCGCCGCTTTCTCCTAAATATTCGACCGTTTTTCCCAACGCGCCAAGCAGCGGGCGCACCTGCTCCCACGCCGCTTGATCGCCGCCGACCATCATCGTGAGCGTTCCTTGTTCCGCCCCTTCCGGCCCGCCGCTGACCGGCGCATCCAAATAGGCGATGCCGCGCTGACGGGCCCGTTCGGCCACAAGCCGGCTCGTCTTTGGGCCGACGGTTGTAAAATCGAGGCAAACCGTTCCCGGACGGGCCGCCTCGAGAATGCCACCTTCCCCTGTGTACATATTGATGACATCATCCGGCATCGATAAGCATGTGCAAATGACATCCGCCCCGCCGGCCAGTTCTGCCACTGTCGCCGCCTGTCGGGCGCCAAGGTTGACAAGCGGAACCGCTTTTTCTGGCGTACGGTTGTACACCGTGACATTGAATCCCGCTTCCAGCAGGCGTCTGGCCATGCGCGAGCCCATCACGCCTAGGCCGATAAAGCCGACGCGTGTCATCGTCCTCCTCCTTCCTGCCGACGATATTCCTCATACCAGCCCAAACTTTCGCTGCTTTCCCGCGATGGAATATACTCAAGGCCAATCGCTCCATTGTAGCCGCGCTTTTGCAAAAAGGCGAACATCTCGCGATACGGCAGCGCCCCCGTCCCCGGCTCATGCCGCCCGGGGGCATCGGCGAATTGGACATGGGCAATGAGCGGCTCGTAAGCAGCAAACGTGGCCGCCACATCGAAGCCAAGCCGCGCCATATGATAGATGTCATACTGCAGCTTGATGTTCGGCCGGCCGAGATCGCGGATGATCGCCGCTGCTTCCGCAATGTCCGTTAAAAAGTAGCCGGGCATATCGAACGGATTGATCGGTTCAATCATCAGCGTCAACCCATGAACCGCAAGCGCTGCCGCCGCTTCGTCGATGCGGCGCATATACGTTTCCTTCGCCTGCTCGCGCGCCATCTCCTTCGGCACGACTCCAGCCATGCAATGAAGATGCGGCACGCCAAGCTCAACCGCATAGCGCAGCCCCTCTTCCAGCGCCCGCTGAAACGCTTCATGACGATCGGGAAAAATCGCGAGTCCGCGCTCCCCCTTTTCCCAATCGCCCGCTGGCAAATTGATCAACAGAAGCGACAGTTCGTGTGCTTCCAACTCACAAGCAATCGCCTCCGGCGCTGCCGCATACGGAAACTGGCACTCTACCAATGAAAATCCGTGCTGCCTTGCCTTGGCAAACCGGGCGAGAAACGGCGTCTCCGTAAACATGGTCGATACATTGACGGCAAACTTCATCCTGTGACTCCTTCCCCCTTTGTTCTCTTTTGTTATTCTCCTCACTCCCCGCCGATTCCTGCTTCACCGCGTCTCCCCTTTCACACCGTAAAAAAAGAGCCGCACCATGTCTTCGACCAATCGCTCGTTATACAAGGAAGGGGGAATTTTTTCCGACAGCTCCCGCCATCCGTTCAAGTAAAGCAACAGCGCCTCGATCGATAAACGCGGGTCCACTTCCCCTTTTTTCTGGGCTTCGCGAATCATGTCCACCACCAGCGGCAGCACCCGCGTTTCATTTATCAGCTCGATTGAACGGCGAAATTCTTCATCCTCCTGCATCCAGCAGAGCATCACATCTGTCCAACCTTCTTTAAACAATTTCACCTCTTGGAAAATCGTATGCTTCACCTTTTCTTCAAACGATTCCGCTTGCTTCAAAAACGCCTCGTATTCATCCACTTGCCGGATCACGTCATCAAGGAGCGTTTCGCGGATGAGATGTTCCTTGCTTCCGAAATAATTGTAAATCGTGACCGGCGATACATGGGCCTGTCTCGCAATCTCTTGGATCGTTACCTCGCGCGGGTCCCTCATTTTCTGGAGTAACTCCAATACCACCTGCTTGATCGCCTGCTTTTTTTGTTCTGTCCGCCTAGCAAAGCCGTTCATCCAGTACCACCTTCCGCCCTATTGTTCTTTCTCTTATTTTACCTCTCAATAAAATGAAATATAAATAAAAACAAATTACAAAATTCATTGATGAATCTCTAAATCACATCGTATAATAAAAATAAAATATTTAATATAATATATTTCAAAAATCGATTTTGGGGGAGATCGCGCCATGATCGAACTGCAACAGTTGACCAAAGTCTTTCCAAACGGCAAAGGCATTTTTGATGTTACCTTAACCGTCCGTGAAGGAGAAGTATTCGGATTTTTAGGGCCGAACGGCGCCGGCAAGTCGACCACGATCCGGCACTTGCTTGGATTTCTGAAACCGACGAAAGGACGCGCCGCCATCAAAGGGTTCGACTGTTGGCGCGAGTCGGTTCGGGTGCAGGCGTTAATCGGCTATTTGCCCGGTGAAATCGCCTTCCCCGAAGGAATGACCGGGATGGAATTTCTCGACCTGCTGGCCGGGATGCGGCGAATGAACACGACCCGGTACCGCGACGAGCTGATTGAACGGTTGCAATTGGATGTCCGCCTCCCGATCCGGAAAATGTCCAAGGGAACAAAGCAAAAAGTCGGCCTTGTCGCCGCGCTCATGCATGATCCTGAAGTGATCATTCTCGATGAGCCGACATCCGGCCTTGACCCGCTCATGCAGCAAACGTTCATCGATCTGATCCGTGAAGAAAAGCAAAAAGGGAAAACGATCTTTTTGTCTTCACACATCTTTCTTGAAATCGAGCGGACGTGCGACCGAGTGGCGATCATGAAAGACGGCCGTCTGATAGCGGTCAATGACGTTCATGAACTGCAATCGATGCAACGGAAACTGTTTGACGTCATTTTGTCCCGCGAAGAGGATGTCGCGAAACTGCTCGCCTCGCCGCTCGAGGTCGTCCACCATGCCGGCCGCCGCGTCTGCATCGCCGTGCAAGGAAACTACGATGCCTTCATTCGTGAGCTGGCCCAATACAAGGTGCAAAGCCTCGATATCCATGCGCAAAGCTTAGAAGATATTTTTCTGCATTACTATGATCGCCGGGGGGATGAACGATGAATACCGCTTTATATAAACATATGGTCAAAGCGCAGGCCAAAACGATCATCAGCTATTCGGTCGGATCAGCCTTTTATATTGCGCTGATGGCCGCCATCTACCCATCGTTGGCCGATTCGAAAGCCATCAACCATTATCTGCAGCAACTGCCGAGCGAGATCCTCAAAGCGTTCAACATCACCGGCATGGACAACCTGCTCGAATTCATTGCCGGGGAGTATTACGGTTTGCTGTTTATTTTAATCGGTTCCATTTACTGCGTGACCGCCGCCAATCACCTGATGGCGCGCCCCATCGACCGCGGTTGGATGGCCTATTTGCTTGCGACGCCGAATTCGCGGCGAACGATCGCCTTCACCCAAGCGCTCGTACTGCTTACGGGATTAGCGGCGATCGGCGTCTCGACCATCGCCGCGGGCTTTGCCGCCGACGCGTGGTTCGTTGCCGATGATGCTCTCGATGCAGAGCGGTTCCTGATCATGAATGCGGTTGGGTTCCTTCTCTTTTTCGCCATCAGCGGTTATTCGTTTTTCTTTTCCGCTATGGCCAATGACGAAAAACGGGCGCTGTCGTTATCCGGCGGAGCCACCGTTCTGTTTTACAGCTTGGATCTCATCGGCAAGCTGGCCGAGAAAGCCGAATGGCTCCGATATGGGTCGATCTTTGCCGCCTTCGAGCCTGGAAACATCGCCCAAGGCCAAGCGGAATGGCTCCCTGTCTCCCTGTTGTTATTCACGATCGGCGTCCTCGGCTACACGGCAGGGATTGGCCTGTTTACCAAGCGCGACTTGTCGCTTTGATCCGTGCCGTCGTCATAGAAAAAGGGCTGCTCCTTTTGGCAGCCCTTTTCGATGCTCAATCGTCATCGCTGGCGAAAAAACGCAAAATATAGACAAACAAGTTGATGAAATCAAGGTAAATATTGACGACAATCATCGGAATGTCCGCTTCCGTAAAGCCGTAGCGGGCCAAACGGTTGATGTCGTAAATCGTAAAGCCAAGGAAAATCAAAATCCCTAGCGCCGCCACTCCCATTTGCCCGACGCTCGAGAACGGGATGAACCATTGAATGATCAACAAGCCAAGGAGCGCAAACGCGCCAAGCATCAAAAATCCGCCGAGGAACGAAAAATCTTCTTTCGTTCGCGCCGCGTAAATGGCAACGCCCGTAAACGAGACCACCGCTAGGGCAAACGCTTTGAACACCGCTGCCGCGCCGATGATGGAAATGTAATAGCCGATGAGCGGATAAAGCGTCGCCCCCGAGACAAACATAAAGGCAAACATGAGCGGATAGCCGACCGCTTTTTTGCTGCGGGCGAAGATCATCACCAAAAGCAAAATGAGTTCAAGCGCATAAAGCGGCAAATAAAGGCCGGCCGGCATCCATTGCCCAGCATACAGCCCCACTGTCGCAACGGCCAACCCCGCGAGAAATGAAACCGCCAACTTCGCCACCGGGCTGTGCGGACGATAAACGGTCGAATGATTCATGGCAACCCCCTCCTTTTTCTTTCTAGTTTAACATATGTTTGTTTCTTGTCACAGTCCCCTCTTTTTTCCGCTGCCATAGCCATCGCGCCATCCTTATCCGCCGTGCCGCATTGGCCAACGTTCGATCCGTTGAAACCAGCGGGTCGCGAACAGTTTTTTCAGCACTGGCGGGACGACGAACAGGATGAAGAAAATGCGGAACATTTGGTAGCTCGTCACGATCGCAAGGCTCGCGCGCGCTTCCTGCGCCAAAATCCCCATCTGATCCATGCCGCCCGGCGCCAAAGCGATGAAGGCGGTCAAATAAGGGACACCGTGCCAGCTTGTCAGCACAAACGCGGAAGCCATAGAAAACAAAATAAGGAAAAAACCAGTGGCAGCCGCCGCAAGCATCATGTTCCGTTTCTCCTTCATACCAGCCGGCTTAAGCGTGAAACCGAGATACGCCCCCATCGTCATTTGCGCGATGTCCAATATCGGCGCCGGCAAGTTCGGCGCCGGCACCCCAGCGATCACCAGCGCCGCCGTCGCGATGATCGGGCCAAGCAAATACGCGGTCGGCAGTTTTAGACGCTTGCCAACGAATGCGCCGGCAACGGTAACGATGAAATACAATAAAGCAAGGCCCACCGTCCAATCCGGCCCTCGCTCGGTTCCAGCATCCGCAGCCGCTCCGGAGCTGCCGGAAAACATCGGGCCTAAAGCGATGAGCGGAACAAGAAAGACAACGCCCATAAGGCGCGTCACTTGAAAGAGCGTCACGACCGTTATGTCGACTCCTTTTAGCTCTTCGCCGAGAACGAGCATTTGCGACAACCCGCCAGGGATGCTGCCGGTGACGATCGAGCGGAGCGGAATGCCGGTTATGCGCGCCGCCGCACAAGAGAGCAGAAAGCTAAACAATAAAATCAACACTGTCGCCAACAACATTGACGGCAGCTGTCGGCCCATCTCAGCGAGCGTCGCCGCCGTCATCGATGTGCCAAGCGTATAGCCGATCGGGATGAGCCCGGCATTGCGAATGGCCATCGGCCAATACAGCTTTCCTTTCAAAAAACGCTCCGCTATCAGCAACACCGCCGCCGGACCAAGCACCCAGTGAAGCGGGACGCGCAAAAGTGCAAATCCGATGCCGCCTGACGCTGCGATCACAAACGTCAAGGCGATGCGCATCAGGTTGTTCTTCCCTTGTTGTCCTCCCGAAGCCAAATGGAACACTTCCCTCCGCCTTTAGTGAGCGACCGTTACCGAACGATCCCTTCCGCTTTTTGAGGGCGACGCTTTGGGCAAAAAGGGACAGCAACAGCCGCTTTACGATTGGTAAACGAAGAAACGGCAAACAAAAACATTCCTCTCCTGTTTGGCGGAGAGGAATTCTTCCCTTGCCCACGAACGGCAAGGAAACGTGCCGTCATCTTTTGCGCCATTCGCTTAATCGGCAAATAAATCAGATGACAAATACCGCTCGCCGGAGTCCGGCGCCATGCAAAGGACGCGCGCTCCTTTTGGCAGCTGCTTGGCTACTTTGATGGCGTAATAGGCGCTCGCCGCAGCCGAAGCGCCGACCAAAATGCCTTCCTTCGCTGCCAGTTCGCGCGCCATTTGCTGGGCATCCTCATCTTTGATCAAAAAAATGTCATCGTAAATCGAGCGGTTTAAAATTTTCGGGATAAACCCTGGACCCGTGCCGGGAATTTTGTGCGGCCCCGGCTTGCCGCCCGACAAGACGGGCGAGCCGTACGGTTCAACGACATAAATGCGCAAATTCGGGATCCGCTTTTTCAATTCTTCTCCCGTTCCCGTCACCGTTCCCCCGGTGCCGGCGGTGAGCACGAACGCATCGAGCCGCCCATCGAACGCTTCGTAAATTTCCACCGCCGTCGTATGCCGATGCGCGTCCGGGTTGGCCGGGTTTTCAAACTGCATCGGGATGAAGCTGTCAGGGATCTCGCGGGCGAGCCGGTTCGCCTCATCGATCGCCCCTTGCATTCGTTTCTCCGCCGGCGTCAAATAGACTTCGGCCCCGTACGCCTTTAAAATTTTCACCCGCTCGACCGTCGCATTATCCGGCATCGTGATGATGCAGCGATACCCGCGGGCGGCGCACACCATCGCCAAGCCGATGCCGGTGTTGCCGGATGTCGGTTCAATGATCGTGCTTTTTCCCGGCGCAATTTTCCCTTCCGCTTCGGCGCGGCGGATCATTTCCCAAGCCGGTCGGTCTTTGACGCTGCCGCCAGGGTTAAACGATTCAAGCTTCATGTATACATCCGCCCCGTTCGGGTCCGGAAGGCGGCGCAGCTTGACAATCGGCGTGCCGCCGATCAAATCTAAAATCGAATCATACAATTTCACGACCGTCCCCAACCTTTAGCAAAGTATTGGTTTTCCCCTTTCATTATAGATGATTTTTCTTTTTTCGTTCAAACAGTCTGTCCCGCCGGCTGCATCGGGCGTTTTCCAATCGTTGTTTGCAAACGGAAATTCGTTGGGTCGGACCGATTGCGATTTTTCCTCTGTTCTAGTCGGATATTCCCCCTTATAATAAAAAATAAACGATGGAAAGCGAGGTGGCTTTTTTGGCATCTGCCGCACAGCAGCTCGTCACCCATTTGGAAGCCCATTTGCCGAGCTTTCTCGCCTATTGGCGGCAACATATGAAAATCGCCGACGATGACAAATACATCGATCATGTCGAACAAAACGGCTTAGCAGTGTTTGAGTTGGTGAAAGAAGCACTGTTGCGGTCGCTATCTAGCGATACGGTCGAACGGTTAGCCAACAAAATCGCCAAAGAACGAGCGGAAATGAACGCCGGCATCGGCACCCTCGTCTACAACGTCAACCTTGGACGGCGGCTGATCATCAATCACACGTTGACCGCACCGCTGTCGGTCAACGAGCTGGCTCCGCTCATCGACCATTTAAACGAGCTGTTTGACCAATTTTTGTTTCATGCTGTCACAAAATACAACGAGTTAAAAGAAAAAGAGCTGCATGAAAAAAACACGCTCATTGCCAAGTCGCATCAGGACCGGCTGACGCTGCTTGGACAAATGTCATCCAGCTTTGTCCATGAATTCCGCAACCCGTTGACAGCCATTATCGGTTTTATTCAATTATTGAAATTTGAACATCCGCATCTTCCCTATTTAGACATTATCGATCATGAACTGCAGCAGCTGAAATTTCGCATTTCGCAATTTTTGCATGCCTCACGCAAAGAAATTGTCGAAAGTGAGAAAGAAACGTTTTCGCTACGCCAACTGCTAGAGGAAATTATCGAGTTTTTGTACGCCACGATCGTCGACAGTGATGTCGACCTTTCGCTGGCAATCGATGAATCCATACATATATTTGCCTATAAAGACCAGCTGCGCCAGGTGCTGGTGAACATTTTGCTCAACTCGATCGAAGCGGTGAAAGAAAGGGAAAAACCACGGCGGATCAACATCGCCGCCCGCTGCCAAGACGGAATCATCATCATCGAAATCGCCAACAACGGCCCGATGATTCCGGCCGACATTGTTGAAACGATTTTCGAGCCGTTTTTTACAACGAAAAAACTCGGAACCGGCATCGGCCTGTACATTTGCAAAAAAGTGATCGAAGACCACGGCGGGGATATCTGCTGTTCTTCCGACGACAACATGACGACGTTTTCCATCCGCCTCCCTGCATAACGAACAGCGAAAATGGGCAAGATGGAGGAAAAAAGGTGATGCCGATGAAAACGTCTTGGAAAAGCTGGTTGGAGCAGGCGGCAAGTGCCATCCGCGAATGGCTCGAGCGGGAAGCGCATTCGTTCGCCGAACTCGCTGCGTTCATCCGCCATCATCCAGATACCGTGCGGTCAGAACGCACATGGCTTGGCTTGACGTACCGGTTCTACTCGCTCGCTATAAACGGAGTGGCATTGAAAATGGAAACGAAAGTCACCCGCGAAGGCAAGGAACGCATTCTCTTTTTATCGGTCCATGCTCCGCGTACGAAAGCCGCTGTCTACCGCGCCTATGACGAAGACAGTGATTTGGCGGACATCATCGCCACTCCGCCCCTGTCCCAAAAAACCGCACCGATTTGACCACGGTGCGGTTTTTCTCATCATCATTTCGCGAAGAAAGCCTCGCTGCCAAGCAATAATGAAAGCAGGAAGAAAGGTCAACCTTTCATGCCTTGCAGCCATTCTCGGTAACATTCCGGGCAAAGCGTTTCTTCGCGTTCTTCGCCATTCGTATGGAACGACACGTAATGCACTGTGTCATTGCACTCGCATTGACAGTAAAAACATGTTTCACTCATCACTTTCCCTCCCCTGCCTATTAGTGTGAACCGTCTTATAACGGCGTTGCAAGGGAACTATTCCCAACGGCATGAGCGCAGAACAAACGACCGCACAATGCAGTCGGCGCGAGGTGAGCGACAACAAATCATCTTGGTAAAAGCCGTAAATGTGAACATGTCAAATGGCATCTGTATGCAATCGGTCGGCCGCTGAAGAAGAAAATGGGATTCGCCGTGGCAAAAGGTGAATCCCATTTTTCATGATTTGTCGGTCAATCGACCATCCTAACAATGAAGGAGGTGAACAACGTGAAACGCTACTCGACTTGGGCGGCAGCCGGCGCTGTTATCACCCTCATCATAGCGGCGGCTGCCTTCGTCCGTCCGACGCCCGAGGAGAATGCCCCTGCCCCGCCCCGGCTGAAACCGTTTCACATGGAAGACGCACCCGCGCATCCGACCGTTGTGGCGTTGGACAGCCTTGGTGCGGGCGAACAGCTGAAACAGCAGCTGAACAAGCATCCGCGCATCCGGGAAATTCGCCATAACCGCCGCGGCGACCGAAGCCATTATTTCGCCAATGAGATTGTGGTCCGTTTTCGAGTGTTGCCATCGGAAAGCCGTCTTCAACAAATGGAAGCAGCCATCGCCGGCCAGCTCGCGAAGCAGGTCGACCACGTGTTTGTATTCCGCTCGCGCGAGCAAACGTATGAGGAAATGCGCCGTTATTTCCGATCCCTTCGGATGGTTGATTATTGTGAACCGCACTACATTTACATGCAAAATGAGTGGAACAAGCCGGTGCCGATGCCGAACGATTCGTTTTACGCCCGCTACCAGTGGAACTTGCCGGCCATTCATACGGAAGCTGGTTGGACGCTGTCGCGCGGCAAGCGAAATGTGCCTGTCGCCATCATCGACAGCGGAGTCGATTTGACCCATCCCGATTTAACCCGTCGCCTTCTGCCCGGATATAACGTATTGGCCGACGACCGCTCTCCGAATGACGAAAACGGCCATGGCACCCATGTCGCCGGCATCATCGCCTCGCAACCAAACAATGGCGAAGGAGTGGCCGGCATGACATGGTTCAACCCAATCATGGCCATTAAAGCATTAAATGCGGACGGATATGGGACGAGCATTGATGTAGCGAAAGGAATCCGCTGGGCAGTCGACCACGGGGCAAAAGTCATCAATTTAAGCCTTGGCAACTACCAACCGTCCTCGGTGCTTGAGGAGGCGATCCGCTACGCGGATGCCCATGATGTCGTGCTTGTCGCCGCTTCCGGCAACGACAGCACGTCACAGGCAAGCTTTCCAGCCGCTTATCCGGAAGTGATCAGTGTCGGAGCGGTTGACCCGGATCTCTCCTATGCGCTTTATTCCAACTACGGCGACTATGTGGACGTTGTCGCGCCTGGAACGAACATTGCCAGCACGTTTACCGGCCACCGGTACGCCGCTCTTTCCGGCACGTCGATGGCCGCGCCGCATGTCACGGCGCTCGCCGCTTTGATCCGCTCCGTCAATCCACGGCTCTCGAACGATGAAGTGCGAGACATTATTCTCGAAAGCGCTGACGATTTGGGAGAGAGAGGAAAAGATCCGTATTACGGCTATGGGCTGATTAACGTCTACCGCGCGCTCGAACTGGCTAAGCGATGACCGGCGCGTCTCCTTCCAGCGACATTGGGGAACACGCCGCTGCGAAAAATCAAACAGACAAGATGCTCCCCCCTGTGTGAACGATGCTGAAACGGCATCCGCAGCATCAAGTCAGCAAACAGCCGAAAACGGCGCCTCTGGGGGCGAACAGCCCACGCCGGCAAGCGATGCCATATTCCATAGAGGCGCGCCTAAATTTCTGCTGAAACGAAAAACGATGGGGAATTCGGACTATACCCCCATCGTTTTTTCGCGCGTCAACATCGTCGTCACCGCTCCGACGACCGTGACAACGACAAGCGAGTGGATGAACGGCACGGAATCGATGACGATGCTTCCGGCCGAAATAATACAAGCATCAATCACAAAAATAATCATCCCGACGTTCCAGTTCGTCCATCTAGCAATAAACTGGGCGAGCAAGTCAGTTCCGCCTGTGCTCGTCTCCTCGCGCAGCATCAAGCCGATGCCCACGCCGACGAGCATCCCGCCGATGACTGCGCTTACGAGCGGATCCAACACCACCACGCCGCGCAAAACGGACAATACGTCAATCATCCATGAGGAAAATAAAAGTCCGTGCAAGCTGTTGTAAAAAAACGGACGGTAGTAGAACCAAGCTGCTACATAAAGCGGGACGCTTAAGACGATCATCGTCAACCCAGCCTGAACGTGCCACACGTATTTGGCGATCAGTCCAAGCCCGATCATCCCCCCATCAAGCAAATGGTGAGGGACTAAAAAGACATTGATGCCGACGCCAAGAAGCAGGCTGCCGACGAGAATCGCCGCCATTTTTTTGATCATCATGAAACCCCTCCGCCACCGGCTTATCCCAACGGGTCAACATGCCTTCATAATATGTATATGGCTCCGCTCAACAGAGCTTGTCTCTTTTTTACGGCGGAGGAAAATGGCCATTGTTTGGCTATGGCAAAAAATAAGAGGCTAGGCCCCTACGCCCAACCTCTTATTTTTGCGCTTTTGTCGTCTCGTCATCATCGATGATGCCTTTTGTCGCATTCTTAAATTCGCGCAGCGTTTTCCCAGCCGCCTGTCCCAACTCCGGCAGCTTTTTCGGCCCGAAAATGAGCAAAGCGAAAAAGACGATGAGCGCAATTTCTCCAAAGCCGATGTTCATGTTGGTCACTCCAATGTTCAAACGTCGTTTCTTGAATCATTATACCATAGAAAAACGGACGGTGTCATCGGCTTTCCCTTGACAAAACAGCGACAATTTGCACAGCTCTCATTGTTCCTCAAGCAGTCGCACCGGTACGTCTTGTTCGTGTTCCGGCTCATCGGCAAAATAAACGCGCGCCATTTCACGCTCATCGTCAACATGCTGAATCACCACTTGTTTCCCTTTATACATCACCGGAACGATCTCCCCAGCTTCAGCAATTCGCTTCGCCCGCAACAGTTCCATTTACTCCCCTCCTTTCGCACTGTCCTCCGCCTGCGCCCGCAAGCTTTTCCAAAACAACTCGTCGCTGCAGACGATCTCGTGAAGCTCGCCTTCGTCTCCTTTGGCGTTGATGATTTCAAGTAACTGCGTCATATCGTCCATTTTGCGCCGATCGTTTTTCACCGAATCATCACCTTTCTTTGGCAAACTGATGACAGCGGACAGCCCATCGCTTCGTTTCCTGCGTTGACTCCCTCAAAAAGAAGGAGTATGATTCGAATTGGTGTATACAGAAAGGAGGAAAACACTATGAAGGAGCGGGACTATTATTTTGACAACGCGAAATGCGCGCTCATGCTCCTCGTTGTGTTTGGCCACTTTCTGCGCCCGTACATTGACGGCGTCTTATGGGTGCACAGCTTGTATACGTGGATTTTCTTTTTCCACATGCCGGCGTTCATTTTCATCTCCGGCTATTTCGCAAAAAAATTCCATGAGCACGGCTACTTGCAAAAGATCACGAGAAAATTGCTCATCCCGTACGTTCTGTTCCAGCTGCTGTATTCGATCTACTACTTCTTCCTGTATGACAAACAGTCGCTGGAACTTGACTTATTGACCCCGCATTGGAGCTTATGGTTTTTGCTCAGCCTGTTTAGCTGGAACGTGCTGCTGTTATGGTTCGGCCGGCTGCCAAAGCGGATCGCATTGCCGATGGCGCTTCTTTTCGGCCTTGCCGGCGGCATGATGGAAGCGGAAAAATGGCTCAGCTTGTCGCGGACGCTCACGTTTTTCCCATTCTTTTTGCTTGGATTTTTCTTTCAAAAGTCGGCGATCGAGCGCTTGTTTGCCGCCCCAGTGCGGCTTGTTTCGCTTGCAGTGCTCGTTGGCATGTTTTTCGTCATCCATTTCGGGTTTCCGGATTTGCCGCAAGATTGGCTGTACGGCTCAAAATCGTACGATACGCTTGGCGTCTCGGAATCAGCCGGCATTGCGAGCCGCCTCGCCATTTATGGGGCGAGCCTGCTCATGATGTTTGGCTTTCTGTCGCTCATCCCGAGCCGGCGCTTCTCCTTTTCCGTGCTCGGGGCGCGCACGTTTTACATCTATATCTTGCACGGGTTTATTTTAAAATATTTGCACGAGACGCCATTCCCAGACTTTATTATGGATGTGCACGGCTATCCGCTTCTGTTTGCCCTATCGGTTGCCATGATGCTCATCCTTGGAAGCAAGCCGGTCGTCCGGCTCGTGCGGCCGTTGTTGGAATGGCGATGGCCGAACTGGCGCCAGACAATGACCTAGCCGTCAAAAAAGAAGAGGGTGTCCCAAAAGGATCGGGACACCCTCTTTCATCACTAGTATATACGCACTGAATGTTTTTGTTATGCTATATCTTGTATCTATCTGGAAGACAGACGGCCTTTTGGGTCAGCCCTTTTTCCATTATGGAGCCTTGCCTACAAGTGGAAGCCGCCTTTTTCATTCAGCGCGTGCGGGCAGCCCGCACCGCTTCCGCCAAGGCGGCGGCCGCCGCCTTTGGCGATGGAGCCGAAGCGATGGCGCTGATGACAGACACCCCATCCGCTCCCGCCTCAACGACGGTTTTTGCGTTGTCTGTCGTAATCCCGCCAATGGCGACGATTGGAATGGTGATCCCGGCTTCGCGCAAGCGGCGGAGAGCATCCGGTCCTTGCGCTTCCTTTGCATCCTCTTTCGAACTGGTCGGGTAAATTGGGCCGACGCCCAGGTAATCGGCGCCCGCCTCAACGGCCGCCATCGCCTCTTCGACGTTGTGCGCTGAGACGCCCAAAATTTTATCGCCGATTTTTTCCCGCACGCGCCGTGCGTCCTCATCGTCTTGACCGACATGGACGCCGTCGGCATCAATGGCGAGAGCCAGCTCGACGTCATCGTTGACGATAAAGGGCACCCCATAAGCTCGGCAAAGGTGCTGCAGCTGCCTAGCGAGCGCCTCTTTGTCCGCCCCCGTTAAAGCGCCCTGCCCCTTTTCGCGGAATTGAAAGAGCGTCACTCCGCCGTCAAGCGCTTCTTTCAACACGTCGACAGCCGGCCGCTCGCTGTTTTGGCTTCCCATAATGAAGTACACGGCGAGCCGTTCCTTCATTTCGCCGCTCGCAATGCGCCCCATCGTTCTCACTCCCCGTATTGACGATACGCCCAATGGTTCGTCGGTCCATGGCCTCGGCCGATGCCGAGCGGATGGGCAATCGCTGATTGCACAAACGCCTTCGCCGTCGCCACAGCATCAGCAGGATGGCGACCTTTCGCCAGCTCAGCGGCGATCGCTGCGGCAAATGTACACCCCGTTCCGTGCGTATGACGCGTATCAATTCGCTTGCTCTTAAAATAGGAAAATTCGCTGCCGTTATACAGCAGGTCAACCGTTTCTTCGCCATCATCGTCATGGCCGCCTTTCACGACGACATAGCGGGCGCCCATCCGGTGGAGGAGGCGCGCGGCTTCGCGGCGGTCATCCATCGTGCGGATGACAACGCCCGTCAACGCTTCCGCTTCCGGAATGTTTGGTGTAACGACAAGCGCCATCGGCAACAACTCTTCTTTCAAAGCAGCCACCGCTTCCTCCTGCAACAGCGGCGCGCCGCCTTTAGCGATCATCACCGGGTCGACGACCAGCCGCTCCCACTTATGTTTTTTCACTTGTTCAGCAACCGTACGAATGATCTCGGCACTAAAGAGCATGCCAGTTTTCACCGCATCCGCGCCTAAATCCACCGCCACCGATTCGATCTGGGCGGCAACGGCTTCCGCCGACAGCGGGTAGACGCCTTGCACGCCGAGCGTGTTTTGCGCCGTCACGGCCGTAATCGCTGACATGCCGAAGACGCCAAGCTCTTGAAACGTTTTGAGATCCGCTTGAATGCCGGCGCCGCCGCCGCTGTCCGACCCGGCAATCGTCAACGCTTTGTACACCATTGTGTTTCTCCTCCCCTTTTACCGTTGTTCCACCCGGCCATGCCGTTTGACATCATCGACGCTTGTATACGCCAATGCGTCCAAAAACGCTGTCTGGAAACTGCCTGTCCCGCGCTCCTCGGCTTGGGCCGCCGCCTGCTCCGCTGCGACGCCGTAATACACAAGCGCCGCCACCGTTGCCTTCACCGCATCGCGCTCAACCGCCGCAAACGCTCCGATCACCGATGTCAGCAAACAGCCTGTCCCGGTGACCTTCGTCAACAGCGGATGGCCGTTCTGAATGAGATGCGTCGTCTGCCCGTCCGTGACGACATCCTCTTTTCCGGTAATGGCAACAACGGCGCCAAGCTGCTCCGCCGCCCGTTTGGCCAACGCCACTCGATCGCCGCCTCCTTCGCCGGCATCCACCCCTTTAATCGCCCACGCCTCACCGATCATGTTGGCGATTTCCGCCGCATTGCCGCGGACGACAGCGAGCTTGACCTGTTCCGCGATGCGGCGCGCTGTCTCCGTCCGATAGCGCGTGGCCCCGGCCCCGACCGGGTCGAAAATGACCGGCACGCCAACTTCATTGGCCGCCCGGCCGGCAATCAGCATCGCTTCTACCTCTTCGGCATTCAACGTCCCGATGTTGAGGACAAGTGCGCCGGCGAGCTGCGCCATCTCGGCCGCTTCTTCCTTGGCATACGCCATCACCGGCGAAGCGCCGAGCGCAAGCAATCCATTCGCCGTCCAATTCGTCACGACGACATTCGTGATATTATGGACGAGCGGATTCTTCTCTCTCACCCGCTCGAGCAGTTCCGCCCATTCATGCCAATTGGCCATTTCTCGTTCTCCCCTTTCGCGCCCTTTTCCACAACCGTGCACTGACAGCCGCCATATGTTTGGCCAACGAACCAACCCGTTCGTCCCACCCATCAGTCTACTCCTTCTTTTTTTGAATTGCAAGACAAAGAAAAAAGGCAGCTCCCTCTCTGTAGCTGCCTTTTGATCGCACTAAAGCCTGGTCAGTTCTGTCGCGCCCCCTTCGTCAGACGGCGACAGCCGCTGCGGCAGCGGCCAATTCCACAAATCCAAATCGACGATATAGCGCGGCCGCCGTTTTGTCTCTTTGTAAATTTTCCCAATATATTCCCCAATCAGCCCGAGCGCCATTAGCTGCAACCCTCCTAACAGCCAAATAGACGTAATGAGCGACGTCCACCCCGTTTCCGTATGCCCGGCCCATTTGAGGAAAAGAAAATAGGCGCCAAACATCAGGCTGACAACAAACGAGAGAAACCCAACGAACGAAATAAAACGGATCGGGGTGACGCTGAACGACGTCACGCCATCGAGCGCAAAGGCGATCATTTTGCTCAGCGGATATTTCGTTTTTCCGGCCAGCCGCGCTTTTCGATCATAATAAACTGTTGCCGACCGAAATCCCAAAAGCGGGACGATGCCGCGCAAAAACAAGTTCACTTCTCCGAACTGTTCAAGCGCATCCACAGCGCGCCGGCTCATCAGGCGGTAGTCGGCATGATTGTAAACGAGATCGACGCCCAACGCCTTCATCAGCCGGTAGAACCCTTGCGCTGTATGACGCTTGAACCACGTATCGGCATCGCGCCGCCGGCGCACGCCGTAGACGATGTCATAGCCTTCACGAAATTTTTGCACAAATTCACGAATCGCCGCCACATCATCTTGCAAATCGGCGTCGATCGAAATGAGGCAATCGGCATGCCTTTTTGCGGCGAACAGCCCAGCAAGCAGCGCGTTTTGATGCCCAGCGTTATGCGCCAACTTCAGCCCTTTCACTTCCGGGTGGCGCAAACTCGCTTTGTATATGATCTTCCATGTGTCGTCACGGCTGCCATCATCAACGAACAAAAGCGCACTTTTAGCCGAAATGAGCTGCTCTTCCACCAGTTGATCGCGCAGCTCCCGCAGGCGGCGGATCGTCTCCGGCAGCACCTCTTCTTCGTTGTAGCACGGCACAACAATGGCCAACGTCGGTTCAATCATGCCACCTTCCTCCCTTCGGCACGACTTTATATAAGTAAATCGTCCAGGCGGATTCGTTCGAACGGAACACCCGCTCAAGGCGCAAGGCGTTTTCGTCGGCATTTTCAATCGGCAGCGCTGAAAAAATGTAGCGCCCGCCCATGTCATAAAACACGTTTGTGTTCAATTCCAAGCGGCGAATCGTCCGCTTCGAATTTTTCTGAAACATATACCGCTTGCCCAGCTCATCGACGAACAAATAGCAGCGCCCGCCCCATTCATCGAAATACTCGCGCAGTTTTTTGTTTTTCGCAAGCTCCTTGGCGATGATGCGGCGAAACCGATGCTTGTATTCGAGCGGATAAAAGTTGTTGTACGTATCCAGCGTGTAAAACCCGTTGTATTGGGCGATCGCCGGATGGATGCCAATGCTCGCCACGCGGTATGAATGAACCGGGCGGCCGATATACTCACGAATGGCGGCAAACTGCTTTTCCGCATAAAACTCGCGAAACGACGGCTTATTGCGGTAGACGATTTCCTCATTGCATAAGGCAAGCACGCCAAGCTGCAAGATGATCGCCGCCGCGCCGACCGCTCGCCATTTTCGTCCTTCCTGCCAAACGATTTTCAGCGCCAGCGCAAACAAGACGTAAATCACCATCGGACGCAAAAAGTGGTAGCGGGCGAAATTGAACTTATCGAGCAAATCGAACCGTTCGGTGAGCGGCAGCCATCCTTTGTAAAACCAAAACGCATACCATGTTGACAACGCGAAATTCAACCCGTGCAAAAGCAAAAACAGCTTCTCCCGCCGCCAGCTTTTCCGCTTCCATACCATATACAAGGCAACGAGCGTCAACGGCAAAACGACGAGCCCATGCACGGTCATGACGTGTGTATGGCCGAGCACATAGTTTTTGAACGTCAATCGGATGACGCGCCAAAGCGGCAGACGAGCGTGGAAATATTCGTCGCGGCTTGTCGGCTCATCGGAAAACAACAGCGAATGGACAAGCCGGTAATCAACCGCCAAATAAAGCATCGTCATATAGGCGATGGCCGCCAAAAACCGCCAATTCCACCTCTTGCCGCGGATGACATCAATGAACCACCAAATCCCAAGCGCGCTCAAGAAAAAGAAAAACCCTAGCACGAAGCTCGAATAGAGCGGCAAGAACGTCAACACCGCCCAGTTCACCCACGAACGCTCGCCGTTGCGGATATTTAAAAACGCCCATAGCGCCAACGGCATCCCGAGCGTACTTAGCATCCCCGATGGCCAAAACGGCGTCAACGCAAACGCCAAAGAAGCGCCGATGCGAATCCATCCCCATCGCTCATCCGGCAGCACATGTTTTCGCAGCAACAAATACATGCCGATAAAGGCAAAGACACGGGTGATAGCTTGGCTGAGCCCATAGGCGTAAATAGACGGAAACAATGCGTGAAGCCAAACGATGCCGCTGAATTCCGTGCCGAACGCGTTGCGCGGCAGTCCATTGATGATTTGCGGGATGACGCCATCGACCGGTCCCAATAGCTCGCCGCTTCGGACCAGCACCTTATACCAGGCGATGTTCGAATCCAAATTGTCGTGGACGCGCATATGCGCATCCTCACCGAGCACAAAATACGGCGACACGTACAAGGCGATGGCAACGAAAGAGAAGAGCAGGAGTCGCTTTTCAATGGACGGCACCTTTTCTCCCCCTTTCGCTTTACTCATGTCTTTCCTTATTGTTCAACCAAACAGGAAAATTATTCATGGCAATGGAAAAAAACGGACCTCCCGTCCAAACAAAAAAACCGCCGTCGGCCAGTTGCAGCCGGATGACGGCGGTTTTCTATTCACCTTTGGATCGACGCCGGATTCAAGCAAATAGGCGGCTTGTTCCGGCCCCATCGTCCCTTCTTGCGTATGGGTGATGATGACCGCGCCCGTCTCTTTTTGCGCGCGGGCGGCAGCGCGGAAGAACATCTTTTCGTACTCGGTGATGCGCCCTTTGCTCGAGGCGAGCTTGATGACACCTTCCCCTTCATAATAATAGCCGGTGGCGCAAATAATGTTCAGCTCCGTCTCTTCAGCAACGCGCCGCAAAAATGCCGGGTTGCGCCCGCAGTCGTTCGGCGTCGGATCGACAACCGTTTGAATGCCGTGCCGCTTCATCTTTTCCGCCGCCTCGACTGCGACGCGAAGCGCCCCGTCTTCGCGGAACGGACCGCGCGTCACATCGCCTTGAAACCCTGGATAACCGAAAAGGAAATGCTCGTGGATGAGCGTTTTGCCAAGCCGTTCCACCGGCACTGGGCCAAGGACGGTTTCGACCGTCTTCGCCATCAGGCGTTCACCCCTTTCCCCGCTTTTTCATATTCCTCTTCCTGCAATTTTCGCCAAAGCAGCTTGCCGCTTGACGTCATCGGCAGCGACGAGCGGAATTCAACGAGGCGCGGATATTTGTAAGCAGCCATTTGCGTCTTGGACCATTCAATGATCTCTTCTTCCGTTACTTTGCCGACATACTCGTCATGAAGGACGATAAACGCCTTCACCGTTTCGCCGCGGCGCGAATCCGGCACGCCGACGACGCACGCTTGCTGAACAGCCGGATGTTTGTACAAAAGCGACTCGACTTCGGTCGGCCACACTTTGTATCCAGAAGCGTTGATCATCCGTTTGACGCGGTCGACGATGAAAAAGTAGCCTTCCTCATCCATCCGTCCGATGTCGCCGGTGCGGAAAAACCGCTTGCCGTCGAGCTCGATGAACGCCTCTTCCGTTTCTTTTTCACGCCGGTAATAGCCGCGGAACACTTGCGGGCCACAAACGACGATCTCCCCAACTTCGCCGACGCCAAGCTCCCGCCCCGTCGCCGGGTCGATGATGCGTGCGTCGACGTCAAACGATGGGACGCCGAGGCATTGCAATTTCGGCCGATCCGGCGGATTGAAATGCGTCTGCGAAATCGTCTCTGTCAGCCCGTAACCTTCAAAATAACGGACGCCGGTGAGCTGGAACAATTTTTCTCCGACCGCTTCCGGAAGCGCCGCTCCGCCGCCGGAAATGCTCGAAAGCGAGGAAATATCATACCGGCCAAGCGCCGGGTTGGCCAAAAAGTCGATGAGCATCGTGCTGATGTTCACCCAATGCGTGCAACGGTACAACTCGATCAGCCGGGCGGCCGCGTCCCGATCCCAGCGCGTCATCAACACCATAGCGGCGCCGGCGAAAATCGGCGTATGCATGCTATGGACCATCCCCGTGACATGGAAAAACGGCAGCGTCGCCAACGCAACCGAGTCGCTCGTCACATCGCCCCAATGGTAGGCGCCGACGATGTTGGCGTTCACCGTTCGATGCGGGTGAATGCAGCCTTTCGGCACCCCGGTCGTCCCGGATGTGTATGGCAAAACGGCGATGTCATCGACATGGCCGTTGTACGGAAGGGGCGACAATTGGGCATCAAGGCAGTCTTTCCACAGGCGAATTCGCTCATCATGCAAAACCCGCCGCGGCGCTGCCACTTCCGCCGGAAGCGAAACCGGCGATTCATCGGAGGCGTAATCGGAATAAGCGGCGACGATGATTTGCTCCAACGGCGTTCGTCCAAGGAGCGGGGTCGCTTTGTCAAGCAGCTCCTGTCCAACGAAGGCGACTCTCGTTTCGCAATCATTGACGTAAAAGGAAAGCTCTTCTGAAGTGTTCATCGGGTTGATCGGCACAACGATCGCTTCAGCGCGCAAGATGGCATAGTAGGAGATGACAAACTGTGGTGAATTTTGCATGTACAAGAGAACGCGGTCACCTGGTTTGACGGACAGCTTTTGCTGCAAATAGCCGGCCAACGCGTTCACTTCACCGAGCAACTGTTTGTACGAATACACGGCTCCGTAATAGTAAATCGCCGCTTTGTTCGGATAGCGCTTCGCCGACGTTTCGAGATGATCGATGAGCGTCGTCTCCGGCACAGCCAGCGTTTTCGAGAGCCGTTTCGGCCAATACGGGTAATGTCTCGTATTCATTCCGTTCCCCTCCTCCTTTTCACGCGATCGTTCCATGCGGCAGCCTCCGCGCAAGCAGCATTGAATAGCTTTTTTTACTGACCGGTTGGTATATAACCATCCGTTTTTATTGTACACGCTTTCATAAATATTTTCAATAATTTTCAGAATATAAAAAACAAAAAAAATACACCGCCTACAACAGGCGGCGCAGCACCGGCACACACGCCGACGTGGAAGCGACAATGAAATCTGCATCCCCTTGTTTCGCCAAGCCATAGGTGTCGATCAACATCGTCCGGCAGCCGAGCCGGCGGGCCGGCGCGATGTCATTGCCGATGTTGTCGCCGACGCAAAGCATTTGCCGATAGTCGACGCCAAAACGCGCCCGGATCGCTTCCAAGTGGGCGGCCGTTTGAATCGGTTTGGCAGCTCGGAAAATTTTATGGTGAAATACATCTGCCAACCCCAGCTTCCGCAAAATGGCTTCGCTGTCCGGCTCCGGACTGTTCGTCATTAACACAAGCGCCGCTTTTTCACACAATTCGGCGAGCGTCTCCGCCAACCCCGGCGCCCCGTTCATTTTGAATTCCGGCCCCATCATCCATTCGCGCGTCTCCAAAAACGCTGCATAGGTGTCTTCGTTCGTCAATCCGTAATGGCGGCCGATCGAGCTTGGCACCCACCAAAGGTCGCCGATGCTGAAAAAGCGGTCCAAGTCAACCGCCACCGGCTTCGTGTAAACCGTTTCAATCTCCCGCTTCGTCAACGGCTCGCCGCTCCAGCGGAACGCCTCACGAACCGCGCCTTCTTCGAGCCAAACAATCAAGTCTTCTTTCGCATCGTACACGCTCCCGATGCGAAGCGGATGACAACCGGCGAGCACGGCGCGGTAATCGTCCCAAAACCGCGGCCGATCTGCTTCACGAAGACGTTTCGCCACCCGCTCGGCATAATGGTCAAAATGCTCCGTTTCCTCGTATAATGTTCCATCCAAATCAAAGACGATCGCTTTGATGTCTGCCCCGTGCATACCGTTTCCCCTTTCTTGGCCCGTCATCATTTGCTTGTTCGTTTTTGGTTGATAGACGAACGCCAATATGGCAAAATATGATTCTAGAAAAGCTTACCATCATGTTGCAAAGAGGAGGAACACATGATGAGATTCGTGATCTCGCTTGTCCTTTCCTTTGCGCTCGCAGCCAGCTTTTTCTTCGATTCGTTCCGTTTGGCCGAAGCGGCAGCCAAAATCCAAACGTATCCAAACTGCGCTGCGCTCAACAAAGATTATCCAGGGGGCGTGGCCCGCTCCGCCTCTGTCAAAAACAAAGGAGGAAAAACGAGATATAAGCCTTATGTCTCGAAAGCATTATACGATGCCAACAAACGATTGGATCGAGATAAAGATGGGATCGCCTGTGAACGTTAGCTTCTTTGCGCCCTCCGTTTCCCATCTTGCTCAAAGCCAAAGGGCACCAGTTCACCCTTTGGCCTTTGTTTTCTTTGAATGCACATTCCACTCACACCGCCGTTTCCCGTCCGTTGCCCGCATGAAGGTACACACCCATATACGCCATTAAGAAGACGGCAAGAGCGCCAAATATGGTGATCCTGCGTTCTTCTTCATCATCTCTCCTCCCGACGCACCGCCTGAATGGCGATTCCTTCGTTTTGCAAGGCTTGATAGAGCCGCTTGGCAAATCGCACCGCCTGTTCATTGTCGCCATGGAGACAGATGGTGTCAGCTTCAATTGCCACATCCGTCCCTTGCACCGAGCGGACGCGCCGGTCGCGGATCATCATGAGCACTTGCTTGACCGCTTCGTCTTCATCCGCGATGATAGCGCGCGGATCGCTTCTTGGGGTGAGCGAACCATCCGTCTGATACGTCCGGTCGGCGAACACTTCGCTCGCCGTCCGCAAGCCGTAGGCGCGGCCGGCGCGGATGAGTTCGCTTCCCGACAAGCCGTATAAGACAAGCATCGGATCGACATCATGCACCGCTTTGGCGATCGCTTCGGCCAGCGCCGCGTCTTTCGCCGCCATATTGTACAAAGCGCCGTGCGGCTTCACATGCGTCATCACGCCGCCTTCCGCCTTCACAAACGCAGCCAGCGCGCCGATTTGGTAGACGACATAGGCGTATACTTCCTCTGACGAAACGGCCATGGCGCGCCGTCCAAAGCCAAACAAGTCCGGAAACCCCGGATGGGCGCCGATGGCCACTCCATGACGAATCGCAAGCTGCACCGTCCGCCGCATGACGAGCGGGTCGCCGGCGTGAAACCCGCAGGCGATGTTGACGGAAGTCACATACGATAAGATTTCTTCTTGTCCAAGCCTATACACCCCAAAGCTTTCGCCGAAATCGCAATTCAAATCAATCGTCCTCACCGTTCTCCCTCCCATTGACGGCGAATGGCGGCAATCCAACGAAGCAATCGATGATGTTGTTCCTTATAAAGACGCGTTGCTTTCTCCGAAGTAATCAACTGAAATTGCAGACAATCGCCCGGGCGAGCCTGCGCCAAAATCGGCAAATCGACCGCCGCGACTTGGGCGATGCGCGGATAGCCGCCCGATGTTTGGCTGTCGGCCATCAATACAATCGGTCGGCCGGATGCCGGGACCTGCACCGTACCGAAAACGACTGCTTCCGAGACCATCTCCCGCTCGCGTACAAGCGCCAACGCTGGTCCAGAAAGCCGATAGCCGGTTCGGTCGGACTGCGGCGTCACTTCATAACGGGCGGCGAAAAACTGGCGGCGACTCTCCGGCGTAAATTCATCATACTCCGGACCGGGAATCACGCGCACCGTTTTTGTTTTCCCGTCAATATAGGAAGCGGCTAGACGCGAAAGCCCCCAGCGGATCGAGCCAACCGCAGTGAACGGGTGCGCAGCGCCGACCGGAAGCACATCTCCACGGCGCAACGGCCGCCCCGCCAAACCACCAAGATGCGCTGGAACATACGTGGAGCGGCTGCCCATCACGGGCGGCACATCGATGCCGCCTGATACCGCGATATACGCCCGAAACCCCGTCCGACACACTCCCACTTCAAGCACATCCCCCGGTTTGACGATCTCCGGTTTCCAAAGGGAAATCGGCTGCCCATTGAGCGCGCACGGGAAATCGCCCCCGCACACCGCAACGACGGCCTCAACGCGAAACCGAAGCGTCGGTCCGGCCATCGTCACTTCCAGCACTGCTTCATCACCGCTGTTGCCGACAAGCGCATTGGCAAGACGATATGCCCATGCATCCATGGCTCCGCTCGTTGGCACACCGGCATGCCGGTAACCGGTGCGTCCGCTATCTTGGACGGTTGTAAAAAATCCGCTCTCGATGACGTCAATCATGTTCCTCGCTCCAACGTGCAAATTCCTTGGCGTCAATGGGCTGAAACTCGACGATATCGCCAGCGGCAAGCAAACTCGGCTCAGGCCGGCGCGGGTCAAACATCTTCAGCGGCGTCCGGCCAATCAACTGCCAGCCGCCCGGCGTGGCAAGCGGATAGACGCCTGTCTGTCCGCCGGCGATGCCGACCGAACCGGCTGGCACTTTTGTGCGCGGCACCGGCCTCCTTGGCGTCGCCAAGCGCGGCGACAGCCCTCCTAAATAGGCAAATCCAGGAGAAAAGCCGATCATATAAACTCGGTAGCGTCCGGTCGAATGAAGCGTCACCACCTCGTTTTCCGTCATCCCATGAAAGCGGGCGACATCCGACAAATCCGGACCGAATTCGCCGCCGTAACAGACGGGAATGACGACCGTACGCGCCAAACGCCGCGCCGTTTGTTCAGGCTGCCTGATGTTTTTTCTTAGCCATGCGCCTATGCTGATGTAATCGATGACCAATGGATCATAGTAGATGGTGAGCGACGAAAACGCCGGCACGATCTCCTCGATGCCTTCTTTTTTCTCTGCCTCAAGACGGGCTGCCGCCCCATGGACGATTTCGTTCACCGCCTCATCAATGCAGTCGGCGAACCGAACCGTCACCGCATATTCGCATAGCGGAAACAACGTATACTCCATCCTCATCCCTTCCCTCGAAAGCCGAGTTCGCGCGAAATGTCCATCGCCGCCTTCTTCAGAAGCGGAACGATGCGCACCACATCATCCGACGAAAAGCGTTGTTCCGGTCCGGCAACGCTCAGCCCGGCGACCGCCGCGCCTTCATGGTTGAAAATCGGCACAGCAACGGCGGCAGAATAATTTTCCAGCTCGGAATAGCTGACTGTGTAGCCGCGCTCCCGATCCATCTCCAGCAACCGGCGCAGCGCTTCTTTGTCGGTCACCGTATGTTTGGCGATTTTTACAAGCTCGACGTGTTCTAAATAACGTTCCCGATCCTCCTTGTCCATAAACGCGAGCAACACGCGCGGACACGCACCGGCGTACAGCGGAGCGCGCCGCCCAACTTTCGTATAAACGCGCACCGGCTCGGATGTCTCGACTTTTTCAATATACAGCGCCTCATCGCCGTCGCGGATGACTAAATTGACTGCTTCGTTCGTCTCCTCTTTCAGCCGCTTCATCACCGGCAGCGCCGCTCGGCGAATATCGAGCCGCTCGGCGACGAGCGCGCCAAACGTCAAGAAGGCTAGCCCCAACTCATAGTGATCGCCTCGCTTTTGCAAAAAACCGAGGACAACAAGCGACTGCGCCATTCGGTACACCGACGTTTTGGGCATCCCCAGCCGCTCGACCATCTCCGGCAAGGTCAATCGTTCACAATCGAGAAACAAATCAAGCAGTTCTTTTGTTTTTAACACCGTTTTGTTCATCGTCGCCCCTCTGTTCCGAATATCAGAATATCAATTCCAAAATACGAGTTATCTATTTCTTAATTATAATGAAAAATGAAAAGTGAAACAACTTTCTACCACAAAATAAAAAGCGCCCGCTCAACGGACGCTGTTGGATTTAAATCGATAAGCGTTTCAAAAACACATAACTTACTTTTTGATATTCCATTTTTTCCTCATAGAAGCGATGGGCGTCAATCCGCTGCAGGCCGGATGACAGCGAGACAATCCCGTAGCCATGCTCCCTCGCCCATTCGTGCACATGCGACAGCAGCACTTTTCCATACCCTTTCGAACGCTCGGTTGATGTCGTGACTAAATCGCAAACCCAAATAAAACGGCCGTTATAGAGCGTGATCATCGGCATGAATCCGACAGCAGCAACCATTTTGTCCCCTTCGTAAAGCGCCGCGAGCTTATACCCTTCTTTTTCTTGCGCTTCACGCACAAGCGCCACGTATGTTTCCTCATCCAAATGGGTGCGCAGCTCGCGCATGACCGGAAAAGCGCTTCTTACTTCCTCCTCCGTTTCGAGCCAAACGAATTGCGGCATGATTCCCATCTCCCTTCTCTTTATACATTCATGATATCAATGTTTGTCCAAAAGTGAAACTGCCGCCTTTCCGCAACGTTGATCATCGTTTCGAAAGAAGACTCCGCTTCAAGCGCGTAAAGGGCGCAGCCCAGCGATCAGTGGAAGATGAATGTCGGCTGATAAACCAGCAATTACAGCTGCAGCCGCAAATATGGCTTCAGCGTTGAAAATGGGATCAGGAATTCGCGAATGCCGGCGGCGTAAGGGGCTATTTCATACAGCCCATAGTACACAACTATCCCCTTCGGAGTGAGATAGTATGGCTGGCCGTTTTTCAACTCTTTGACCACATCTACCGCGTTTTCAAAATATATGTCCGGCTCTTTTTCGATCTGCTTGACGATTTCTTCAACAATCACTTGTTGATAACGGCTTCCCTTTTTGAATAAATCGCTTAATTTCAACTCTTTGCCCTGGTTAAAATCGAAATTGTGAGGGATTTTCACCGTCATCCCATGAGCGCCTCCCGTATAGCTGTAAAACTCGACAGGGATGCTTACAATGCCGTTTTGGTTATACGTGACATCAAACCGGCTGACCGCCGTATGGAGATGATACGGAAACCCTTGCTGCTGGCTGAGGACAAAATTTTGCTTGGCCTGTTTTTCTATTTCCCTTTTGAAATCAAGAGCTTGTTTTTGCAATAGGCGATTGGCTTTTTGCTGAAACGGCTTATTCACCGCCCCCGATATGATCGGAATCGCTATATTGACTTCGATGAGTTTGTCCTTGTATTGAATCGTCCGGCTTGTCACGTTCAGAGCATAACTGTATCCCGGCAGCAGCAGGGCAAGGCAAAGGATCAACAACAACCATGGCTTCTTGTTCACCATATATCACTCCCTTCTATAAGAAATGCATGTAAAGTTTGCGCCCAAACCACATGCCTTATGCGCAGAAGGCTGAGAGAAAGAAAAACGCCAGCCGGTTATTCGCAAGCCAGCTGGATCGTTTTCATCCCCCAGCGCCCCTTTCAATGGACCGGTTGATCACGCCAGCGAAGCGAGCACAGCCGGCAAGGCCTCCACAACGTCCGACGCCAATACATCCCAGGGCGAATGACCGTGTTGAACAAGCCAATCAGCAGCCTTTCCATGCACGAACACCGCATTGCTCACCGCCGGCTGCACCGCCTCGTGCTGCAACAAAAACGCCCCCACAATGCCCGTTAACACGTCACCGCTGCCGCCTTTCGCCAAAGCCGGATTGCCGGTCGTGTTGACATATTGTGATCCATCCGGCGTGGTGACGATCGTGTACGGCCCTTTCAACACGACATACACGCCATATTCCATCGCCAACCGCTTGGATAACCCAAAGCGGTCGTGCTCGACCTCGCGAATGGAGCGATGGACGATGCGCGCCATTTCCCCCGGATGCGGGGTGATCACCGTCGGCGCGCTTCGGCGTCGCACTTGTTCAGCATAATCTTCCCAAAAAAACAGGGCGTCCGCATCGAGGACAAGCGGCACCGGCCGGCGCACAAGTTCGCAGACCAGGCGGCGCGCCCCCTCCGTTCTCCCCATGCCTGGACCAACGGCGAGCGCATCGACATCCAGCCCGTCCCAATCGGTCGCTCCGGCAAACGCTCCCCCTTCGGCCGGCCATGGCCTGCACATCGCCTCGGGCATCCGATTGGCAACGGCTTCGTACACTGTTTCTGGAACAGTCATGGTCACCAACCCAGCCCCGCTTCGCAGCGCTGCCTTGGCGGCGAGCGTCACCGCTCCTGCCATAGCTTTCGATCCGCCGACTACAAGCAGTTTGCCATACGTTCCTTTATGCGAGGACCGCCTCCGCTTTGGCATCGTCCGCATGACATCGCTTCGCTCCCACACGAACCGACGGGCTGCATTCGTTTTGACCACGAGCGGCGGAATGCCGATATCCACAACAACAAGCTCTCCGTAATAATCGGCCGCTGGGAACGTATACGCCCCAAGCTTCGGGCATTGAATGGTGAACGTCACATCCGCGCGAACGGCTGCAGCCACATCACCGCCCTCGGCCGGCACCCCGCTTGGCACATCGATTGCGTACACAACAGCCCGCGAGCGGTTCAGTTGTTCAATGATTTCTTGATACGGAGAGCGAACCTCGCCTTTCACGCCGATGCCAAGGAGCGCATCAATGATCACGTCGTAGTGCGGCGCACGCATCGCAAACTCTTGTTCATTCCCTTCATACGGAATCCACGAATACCCGGACCGCTCGTACACCTCAAGCGCGGTGCGCGCCGCTCCTTTCACCTTTTCCTTTGGTGGAACGAGCCATACATCGGTTTCGTAGCCGTAGCTTTTCAACATGCGGGCAACGACAAACCCATCTCCGCCGTTGTTGCCCGCCCCGGCAAGCACCGCCACGTTAGCAGCGCGTGAAATTCGTTCTTTCAGTGCTGAAAACAGCGCCTGTCCGGCGTTTTCCATCAACGAATCAGCGCTGATGCCGATCCGCTCCGTCACTTCTCGGTCGATGGCGTACATCTCATTAGATGTTACGATCGGAATCATGTTTTTTTCCCCTTTCGATTTCCACTGCTATGTTTGATGTACCATGTTTTCACAAGGGAAGACGCGCCGAAACGTTTCCCTTAAGCTGCAGAAGGCAACCGCCAAAGCCAACAGGTAATTAAGGAGGAAAACCGAAATGGAGATGGAAGCAACACCAACAGCCGGGACGCGCCACTGCCACACAATCCTCATATCTTCTACCATATCTTCACCACGAAGAACCTCGTTCCCACCGTAGGCAAGTAGGGGGGAAGAAGATCAACGCCGCCTTGCGCCTTATCATATCCGCTTATCCATTTTGCCGAAAAACGACGGCCATCGCCTTCACGATGACCGCCGTCTTGCTCAAGGCCGCTTGGCGATCACTTGCAGCCCAAACTGCAGGCAAT
The DNA here is from genome assembly GCF_013096845.1 of Geobacillus sp. BMUD. Classification (NCBI taxonomy): domain Bacteria; kingdom Bacillati; phylum Bacillota; class Bacilli; order Caryophanales; family Anoxybacillaceae; genus Geobacillus; species Geobacillus sp. BMUD. The sequence continues at coordinate 636,959 of NZ_SDLA01000001.1, read as the reverse complement.
CGTCACAAATCGCCGCCAGCGGACCTTGGGCCAGCCTTGGTTTTTCTTTGAGACAAAACGAGCAACGGCCGCCGCCATGCGCCTTTTCTGCCTCCAAGGACAACGTCTCCTCAATTTTTTCCAATGAGAAGACCGTCAACGCCTCGTATACATTATCAAGCAACTGATCATCAATATAGGCGCATTTTCCTTCCCACCGGAGCGCGATGAGTTTCGCCGCCACCGCCATCCCTTCGTAAAACCGGCGCCGAGCCTCGTCCGCACTTTGCTCGGCCATAGCGATCAATTCATCGGCAAAATGCTCAAGCGCCCGAGGCGTGCAATCATTAAGCCACCGTGTTGTTCCATTTGCCATACCCATTTCCCCTCCCTCGTTTCTTTCCCTTTTCAATACGACAAACGGGCGTATTTTCCTTCTTCACCGCAGCGGCCATTCATCAAGAAAGCGGGATCGTAGCTCAGGCGGCGGCAGCTGACAATGATCGCGCTTCAGAGCAAGACGATGCCGATGGTTGGCGACCGTGTCATATATATGATCGCGCAACAGCCGCGGGACAAGAAATCCAGACGCTGCCAGCCAATTCCAAGGCCAAGCAAGACGACGTCCGATGCGCAGGACAGCATCAGATTTTACATAACAGCAACCGTTCTCGATGAGGACGACGCTGTCTCCCGCTGACATCTCCTGCTTGGCCAACAATGCTTGACCAACGGCGCTCTGTTGCGCCGCAAAGCGGAACACCGCCTGACGGTCGCGGGCAACGATCCAGTGTACACTCCCACGGCAAAATAGGCAATCGCCATCAAACAAGATGACAGGATGCATCACGTTCCCTCCATTGGCCGGCTGTTGACGGGCTCAATGCAGGCGCTCACATCGTTTTTCGGCGAATTGACCAGCGGCGCCACTTCGTACATTCGCATTCGTTCGCTCGGATATGGCTGCAGGAACATTTTCAAATACTCGCTGTCATCCAAGCTTGGATCCAGCCAGTCGTCATGCCGCTCAGAAGGCAGGATGACCGGCATCCGGTCGTGAATGGGGGCGATGAGCTCGTTCGCCCTCGTCGTAATGATCGTGCACGTCTCAAGCGGCCCGCTCGCTCCCTCCCAGCGCTCCCACAGACCGGCGAACGCAAACGGCACATCCGTTGCGAGCGTAAACCGATAGGGCACTTTTTTCGCTCCCTCTTTTCTCCACTCATAAAATCCATCGGCTAAAATCAAACAGCGCCGCCGCTTGAACGCATGGCGAAAACTCGCCTTCTCATCGACTGTTTCCGCCCGGGCGTTGATCATTTTGGCGCCGATGCGAACGTCTTTCGCCCAAAACGGCACAAGCCCCCAGCGCATCATTTTCCCGACTCTCTCCTCCCCTTCGGTGACGACGGTCAACACATCTTGACCCGGGGCGATGTTGAACCGAGGCGCAAGCGAACCTTGATAACGGAAACGAAACAACGCCCGCAATGTTTCCAAATCAGCTGTCAACGTAAACCGACCGCACATGGCATTCACTCCTTGATTCGTTGATCAATGCCATCTTAATTCTCTATTTCTTCCATTATAATACAAAAAGCGGCCGAACACGAATCGCAGCCGCCTTAGGAAGAAGTTTTTACCAATGAGCGCAAAAACGCCGACACTCGTTCTACATACTCATTGCTGTAGAGAGAAAAACTTTTCACATGATCCGCTTTGTCCGTCAGCCATAGCTGAAACGCATCCGGATGGGTGTTGTACAACTTCACACTTTCTTTGTATGGAATCGAACGGTCGTCTTTGCTGTGGATGAACAAAATCGGCCTGGGCGCGACACGATCGACCGCATGGATGGGCGAAGACACACCCAAATCCAAATCCGCAAGCGCCGGGACGATCGCTAAAATCAAGTAAGTAAACGGCACGTTCGGCAAGTGCGTCCATACCGGCATGTTGGCGCGCAAATACGATTCGAGGTCGCTAAACGGGCTGTCCGCAATCACCCCGCGAACATCACTGTCTTCTGCCGCTGCCAAAATCGACGTCGCCGCCCCCATCGAAACACCGTACAGTGCGATCGGTTCATGGAAGTGTTTCTTCGCGTAATCGATCACGCCAAGCAAATCATCCTTCTCTTTGACGCCGATCGTAATCATATCGCCTCCCGACTCGCCGCTGGCGCGAAAATCAAACAAGACGACGCGGTACCCTTCGTCAACCAGCCGTTTGGCGAGCGGCAAAAACGGTACATTTTCTTGAATGCGATTGTTGCCGTATCCGTGGGCAAAAATGACCGTCATCTTCGCCGCCCCGTTAGGCGGAATGATCCAGCCTTTGAGCGCCGTTTTCCCATCTTTGCTTGTAAATGTCGCGCTTTCATACGCCATGCCGTAGTCTTTCGGCGTCACGGTAATCGGTGCGCGCGGTTTATGCGTCAACTGCCAGCCGACGTAAACGGATAAACCGACGCAAACGAGCAACCCGAAAATGACAACGCCAATGGCCGCCGAAATCCAAATGCGCCGTTTCGCTCGGCGCGGTGTGCGCACCACTTCCATATCGGTTTTCCCCCTTCCTTTCTTTCATCCTACTTGTTGAATGGCTCATTTGGCAATCAAAAAAAGAGATGTCCGCCAAAAACGAACATCCCTTTTGTCCATGGCCCGCTCCATGCCGCCAACTTACGAATGAGCAAGCGGCGCAGACGCTCCTTTACATCTGACGATCAAGTCAAACTCACGCACCGATGTCATCCGCTCGTCGACAAGCCCGCGCTCCCACACATGGCGCAAAAACAGCTCGGCGATCCGCTTGTTCCGCTCGTTTTCTTGCCCGCGTTCGAGGGCGATGACGCTCAAATACACATCGCACATCCGATTGGCCACCGTTTTCGCATGAAACGTCTGCACCTCGTCCGCTTGGCCGCCAAGACGCGCGAGCGCCGCCATCCATTCCTTCACCCCTTCTTCAACCGGGCGGGCAAGCGGCTTCATCTCGTCCGCCACCCACTCAAGCCGTGCCTTCATCTCGGCGGCAAACCGCTCGTGAATGCGGTATTTGCGCATGAGCCGCAGCACCTCGAGCGCCAAAATGTTGGCCGTCCCTTCCCAAACGGTCAGCACTTGGGCGTCGCGGAGCAGGCGCGGGGTGACGAAATCTTCAATGTATCCGTTGCCGCCGTGCAGTTCAATCGCCTCATGGCTAAACGCGATCGCCTCTTCGGCCGTACGCATCTTAAGGAGCGCAATCAGAAGCCGGAGCCAGGCTTTCTCTCCCTCATCTGCCTCGTGCGGCGCGGTCATGACGCGGTCAAACAAGGCGACCATGTCAAAACAGGCGCTCGTTTCCACCTCTTGCCGCGCCGTCAAGTCGGCAAGCGTCGCGCGCACCATCGGGTAATCGGTCAATCGCCGGCCAAACGCCGTGCGCTGCTCAGCGTATTGTTTCGCTTCCTCGAGCGCCCGCTTCATGATGCCGACCGAGGCGATCGCATTGCAGACGCGCGAGAGATTAAGCGCTTCCATCATATAATAGAAGCCTTTGCGCGGATCGCCGACGACATACGCCTTGGCGCCATCAAACACGACTTCGGCCGACGGCACGGCGCGCACCCCTAATTTATCTTTTAAGCGGCGGATGGTGATGCCGTTTAATGTTCCATCCTCGTTGCGCCATGGGACGAGAAACAAGCTCAGCCCCTTCGTCCCCGGACCGCTCCCGTCAATGCGCGCCAACACGAGCGCCACACCGCAGCGCCCGGCGTTGCTGGCAAAATATTTTTCCCCGTATAACTGATAATGATCGCCGCACGGCACGGCGCGCACGGCGTTGGCGCCAACATCCGACCCGCCTTGCCGCTCCGTTAAAAACGTCGCCCCTTCATACAGCTCGACCTCGCCGGTGGAAATGACATGGGGCAAGTACCGTGCTTTTAACTCGTCGTCGGCAAAATGTTCAAGCACATAGGCGGTTGCCATCGTCAGCGTCACCGGACAATAAAACCCCGGCTCGGCTTGGGATAAAATGTACCCTTGGGCGTACGAATACATGTAGTTTCCTTTTCTCCCAAGCTCGGGAATCGGTTTGTGCACATACCCGACGATTCCCGTTTCGTACGTTTGTTTCGCCGTCTGCTCGTACCCTTCGTTCACCCACACTTCGGAAATGTCGTTTCCAAAGCGGTCATATTTAATCAGGCGCGGCTGCCCTTCACGATCGGTATGCACGGCGCGGCGGTCGACGTCCGTCAAACAAAACTCGTAAAACGATGAGAGTTTTTCCTCTGCATATTGGTACAACTCATCATCCAAATGCCGTTTCAAATTCGCCAGCAAATTCGGATCGGCTTCACGAAGCGGTTTCATCCTCTTTCCCCTTTCCTCCCTTCTTATTCATGCCTGTGTCTTCTGTGTTGCCGCCTCCCGCGCCCGCAGCGCTTGTTTCAGCACTTTTCCCGTCGCATTGCGCGGCAATTCAGCGATCACCTCATACAAGCGGGGGATTTTATAGTCAGCCAGTTTGCCAGACAGGAAACGCTTACACTCCTCAGCAAGCGACTCAAGCGGTGCACTCAACACAACGAACGCTTTCGCTGTTTCCCCCCACTCCGGATGCGGCACGCCGATTACGGCGACATCGGCGATCGCTGGATGCGTCCGCAACACATCTTCAACTTCCTTTGGATAGATGTTGACACCGCCGGAAATAATGACATCTTTCTTCCGGTCGACGATCCAAATGTAGCCGTCCTCGTCACGGCGCGCCAAGTCTCCTGTGTACAGCCAGCCGTTTCGGATCGCTTCATTCGTTTTTTCCTCGTCTTTGTAATATCCTTTCATCACGCCCTCCCCGCGCAGCACGATCTCGCCGACCTCGCCGGGCGCGACTTCCTGCCCGTTTTCGTCCACGATCGCCACTTCACAATGGAGGGCAGCATAGCGGCCGACGCTTCCTGCTTTCTCCGCATGCTCCTCAGGCGCCAAGTACGTGCCGTTCGGGCCGGCTTCGGTCAAACCGTATAAACACATCATCCGCTCGACGCCAAAGCAGTCGGCGACAAACCGCACTTCCTCACGCGACAGCGGCGCCCCGCCGTACATCCAACAACGGACGGAAGAAAGATCATAATCCGAAAACCGCGGATGCTTCGCCGTCAACAAATACACCACCGGCGCACCGAAAAAGTGGGTGATCTTATGACGCTCGACCAGTTCCAGCAAGGCATCCGGGGAAAATGCAGGCGCCAAGACATGGGTCGCGCCCACATACGTGCCGCCGACAAAAAACAGATGAAGCGGCGCCGAGTGGCTGAGCGGCATCAGGTGCAACAGGCGGCTTTGACGGTCGATTTTCGTTTCGATCACGATCATGTCCGCGACCGTGAGAATGTTGCGGTGCGTGAACAACACGCCTTTCGGCCGCCCTGTTGTTCCCGATGTATACAAAATCGTCGCCTCATCGTCCTCTTTGGCCGGACAGACGATCGCTTGCGGATCACCTGAACCGATCAACTCCTCAAGCGACAGCCAGCCGTCTTCCGCCTCCCCTGTCTTAATCCAGGTGATATGGCTTCCACCAACAAGCGGGGCGAGCGCCTGATGCACCCAATCGTGGGCGATGAGCAATTTTGCTTCACTATGGCCGAGAATGTATTGCACTTCCGCCGCCGTAAGACGGGCGTTGATCGGCACGACAACCGCGCCAAGGCGCAAAACAGCAAAGTACGAAATGGCAAACTCCTTCGTATTCGGCATATACAGCGCGACTTTATCACCGCGGCCGACGCCAAGTCGAGCCAATGACGAAGCCAAACGGTTGACCATGCGATCGACTTCGGCATACGAAAGCTCCGTTTCCCCATCAATGACCGCCGTTTTCGCCGGAAATTTCCTCGCTTGGCGGGCAAGCAACTCCGAAATGTTCATCCGCCCGATTCCTCCCATTCTCGCAATCGCTTTTCAAAATCGGAAAGCAGGGATTCCATCTCCGCCTTCAGTTGCAGCAAATCCTCGATCCGTTCGTTCACCTCCTTCAGTTTTCGCCGCCCGTATTCGACCGTTTTTTCGAGTTGTTTCTTCCCAGTGCGGTCCTCCTCAAACAGCGCAATCATCTCATGAATTTCGTCAAGCGAGAAGCCGAACCGTTTGCCGCGCAAAATGAGCTTGAGCTTCGCCCGCTCCTTTTTCGTATACAGCCGCTGCCCGGATTCCGTGCGAATCGGGGCAAGCAGCCCGCGCTCTTCGTAATAGCGGATCGTCCGCGTGCTCACATCAAACTCGTGCGCCAAATCGGAAATGGTGAAATAGTGCATCGTCATCCCTTCTTAGATATAATATTCTGAATTTTATTTTATTTTACGTTGACGTAAAAGTCAATCAACATCTTGCTTGAGGAACAAAGAAAAAAGGATGTCTCAGCAAAAACGAGACACCCTTTGCCTGAAGATGGATGAATCCTCACCCGCCCGCTCCTGTATAAAAGCGCAAGGCAAAGCGCCAAAAGCGGCGGGCAATCCATAAAAAGAGGAGAGCCACAACCAAAGCGGCAAACGCTATCGGAGCACTCCATTTGCCAAGCAGCGCCAGCGCGGGCGTGTTCGTGATTAATACGGCCGGCAATATGTAGGTGATCACCATCCGAACCGCGCCGCGGTACATGCTGCCGGGGAAGCGGGCCGTTTCAAAAAACGAGTCGAAAATAAACGACAAGTCGTCGATGCGCACCACCCAAAACGACGTCGTCATGAGCATCATCCATAGGGAATAAATAAGTAAGAACGAAGCGGCCATGACGACAAGAAACACCAATACGTCCGCCACCGATGGCACGTAGCGTTCGACATACAAGCCGTAGCCGATGACGCCAAAGCCGAGCACGACATCGATGAGCCGCCAAAAAACAAGGTGACGGAAGCTGACGTAAAACATGCTGTCGACCGGCTTCGTCAACACGTAATCGAGCGTGCCGCGCCGGACGTGTTCAAGCAGTCTCGGCATGTTGGGGCGGAGCGCAAAATCGATACATCCACGCAACGTATTGAAGACACCAAGCAACACAAGCACTTCCCCATACGTCCAGCCGCCTAAGCGATCCGTCTGGTAAAAAAAAGATCTGGATGGTGAGCAGCGCCATGCCAATGCCGAAAAAGCTGGAGATGACATTGCCGAAAAACTCGCTCCGATATTCCATTTCCTCGACCAAACAAGCGCGGAAAAATTCGCGGAACACCCGTCCATACCGCCGCACGTTCATCCACCTACCGCCTGATTTTTTCGCATTCCCGCTCTCCACAACCATTGCAAAGCGGCCGTCAACACCACCATCCACCCGCCAGCAATCGCAAAACCGCGCACCAACTCCCCGCCATCCGCCGCTCCGGTGGCGATTTCAATCGGAAAGCTGATCATATAGCGGAACGGCAGCCACTCGCTCCATTCCCGAAGCCGCGGCGGAAGCAGCTCAAGCGGCGCGATTCTTCCCGACAAAAACAGCGAAATGACATCGATGACGCCGTACACGGCCGCCACTTTGGTCACCCAAAACGCCAGCAGTCCGCACGAGTAACTCAACAAGAAACGAAGCGCCGCCCCCAACACGACCGCCAGCAAAAACCACCCAATTTGGCTTCCCGTCATATGCGGGCGAAGCGCCGGCCAAAACGCCGCCCCCACCGCCCAAACCGGCACTAAAATGACGAGAAACAACCATTTATAGACGACATTTTCCGCAATCGCCCAATGGATCGGATGAAGCGGCCGCAACAACAAGTTCGAAAACGTCCCTTCACGGATTTCACGGTCCAACTCCCATACGTCCCACGCGCTCGTCATCCGCTCGACAAAAATGACCGCCATAAAATAAAAGACAAACGACTCACTCTCTTCCGGATGAATGTTCATCCAGACGAACATCGTGATGAGCGGCTGCGTAACCGCGCCCGTCATCCAGACGAACGTCGCGAGCCGATACGCGAGCATTTCAATGTATTTCATCCGCAGCAGGGCAATATATTTGCGAATCATACGTGCTCCTCCTGAAACGCGCGCGCAATCACTTCCTCCAGCGGCGGATCTTCGATATTGATGTCACGGACTTCAAACTGCTGAAGCAGCCGCGCCGCCGTTTCCGCCGCCGTCTCGCGCGCCACTCTAAGCACGACCGCCCCCTCTTCGACTTCCGCCACTTCGCCATACTCGCTCCAATTCACCTTCGGCAGCCGCGAAAACCGAACCTCAAGCCGCTTGTACGGCGCCAGTTTCTCCGTCAGCACCGAAAGCTCGCCGTCGTAAATGAGCCGCCCGTAGTTAATAATCATCACCCGGTCGCAAAGCGCGGCGACATCACCCATGTAATGCGACGTCAACAAAATGGTCGTCTCGTGCTCTCGATTGTAGTCAACGATAAAACGGCGCACGTTTTCTTGCGTATGAACGTCCAGTCCGATCGTCGGCTCATCTAAAAACAACACGTGCGGCCGATGCAACAGCGCCGCCGCCAGCTCGCAGCGCATCCGCTGGCCGAGCGACAAGCTGCGCGTCGGTTTGTCCAACAGGGGCGCCAAATCAAGCAGCTCGGTGAGCTCCTCGAGCGTCTGGCGGAACACCCGATCGTCAATGTCATAAATGGCTTTATTGACCAAAAACGTCTCCATCGGCGGAATGTCCCAAATAAGCTGGCTTTTTTGCCCCATCACTAAGCTCATCATCTTTTTAAACTCCGGCTTTTGTTCAAACGGCACAAAACCGCCGACCGTGATTTCCCCCGACGTCGGATGCAACAGGCCGGCCAGCATTTTCATCGTCGTCGTCTTCCCCGCCCCGTTCGGGCCTAAAAAACCGACAATCTCCCCTTTTTCGATCGTGAACGAAACGTCTTTCACCGCCTCGACGATCCGGTAGTCACGGCGCCATAAATGGCGCACCGCCTCAAGCCATCCGGCTTCGCGGCGATGGACGCGGAACGATTTATGCAAATGGCTGACACGGATCACGACATTCATCCCCCAATATGCGCAATGCTGTTGACATTCTTTTGTTATATCACATTCAGAGGGAGCGCGGCAAAGAAAAACATTTCGTCATCTTTTCCCTATCGTTCCCATCTTTCGTCATGTATAATGATAGAGAAAAGAATCAAACGAGAAAGGGGATTGTCGAATGGGGGAGATCACCAATGAAATGATTTGGCAAGCCATCAAAGAGCTCGCCGATCAGCTTCAACAAACAAACGGACAAGTCGAGCGACTCGCCAAACAAGTGCAACAAACGAACGAACAAGTCAAGCAGCTCACCAAACAAGTGCAACAAACGAACGAGCAAGTCGAGCAGCTCACCAAACAAGTGCAACAAACGAACGAACAAGTCGAACAGCTCACCAAACAAGTGCAACAAACAAACGAACAAGTGCACCGGTTAAGCGAACAAGTGTCCGACATGGACCAGCGGCTCACCGATGTCGCCAACGGCCAAACAATTTTAGTGGAAGAGCTGTTCGAAAACAAAAAGGAGATCAAGCGGGTCAAGACGGCGCTCAACCTGTATTAAGGCTGATCCTTTCGCCCGTTTTACCATTTCGCTGCTTTCCTCTCGATTTGTTTCTCATCTTTGCTTCACTCATCCAGAGGAGTTGACAAAACGGGGCATTCCCGTCACCGCTGTCCACAACCATTGGTTGTTTGAGCAACCGCGGGCCATGTATATGCACTTTCAGTCGATCGAGCCCCCGCTTGAGTTTGCCCGTAAAGTGCGAGAGGCATTTCGGGTGTTAAAAGACTAGCGAATTGGGATGGAGCGTTCTTTTGCTGCCGGGATGGGTCGCCTTCATCGACCGAGCGTTGCCAAACGATCCTAGCAGCTCCTTCTCGGAAAAAGGTTTGCCGCGAAAATCTTCTTTCTCCCCTGTTTGGGAGTTCTTCGCCCATTTTCAGAGACAGCAGAGCACCATCCGAGCCCCATCGGCTAGACGATTGGAAGCAACTGAGACTGGGGCAAAAGGCTTTCAGCATCACTTGCTTCCTATTCTAAAATTCTTCTTTTTTGAAACCATCCCCCCGACCTATGTCTCGGGGGGACTTTTTCACCGACCTTCTAGCAGTTCGTAAAACTAGGAACTCAACAGCAAATACTTGTTTTTGACGTGGATATTCAATTCGTTCGGCGTTCCGCCAAACACGATGGCTCCTTAATCCGCTTAAATCACTCCATTTGCCAACCGGTCACTATAAGAGCTCTCGAATGTCCCCCCATGCCCATACCGCCGGGATCTCTCGCGGCCATAAAAGAAGCCCAAGAGAGTTTCCGTAACGGATCTCTTGGGCTTTTCCTATCATCTAAATAACAACAAACTGGTCGTTGATAACCCCTAACGGCCAGTGACCGCGTTCTAGCACAGCAATGAGAAAGTGAAACGGATTTGTCTCCCATCCTTCAAGATCAGACAATAGTTCCCAAGCACAAGCCATTCCACCGATGTACATCATATAGCCGACCGCGGTAATGACAACATTATCTCCATACGGACGTAACACCGCAAATAACGGGTCAAAACTGTGTTGAAAAACCGCAGCCGGCACCTCATCGGCCAGCACCAAAAGCGCTTCCAATCTTCCTGCCTGTTCAGCCTGGCGCTTGAATTGATCAGGAACATGCCGCAGCGCTTGCCAAATGCTATCCTCTTCAAGACGAATGGCCTCGATTGACGATCGCAATTCTTGTTCAGCCAGCCACTTCACCCCGACGTGATGAACGCCGAAAAAATCAGCAAATTGGCGGAGCGACTGTTCAACCTGTTCATCTCCCTGCTGGCCAAGCGAAGAAAGCCAATCGATATTTATAAAACGGTCGAGCAAACGGCGGACTGCTGCATTTTCCGTCATCGTTGTGGCTGTCTGATTGGTTCCCTTTTCAGAAACTGTGCTCATCGTCCCCCTCCTTATTTATACCCCCTACAGCTGCCGATCGCAAGGGAACGGCATTTAACTGCTTACCGCCTCTGCCTCGAACTCCCCGACAACTGATTGATATCCGTTGTTATACGGGTACGCTTCTTCACGCTGCAACCCCAGTTTTTCCATAATCGGCAAATCATTGGCGCAGAAGAGAAGCGCATCCTCATTGGACGTGTTCACATGTTCATGCCAGGCCCAGTTCGGAATGACGAAATAGTCGCCTTTTGTCCAGTTGAACCGGACACCGTTAATGACTGTATATCCTTCGCCTTTGAACACGTGATAAATCGCTGAATACGTGTGGCGGTGCGCCTTTGAGTGATAGCCGACTGGCAATTTTTGCATCCAAGCAGCAATGTTCGGGTTGGCCGTATGACCATTTGATGGATTAATGTACTCGACCCCAATGCCATCATACGGATCCGGTTCAAAATCACTTAACCCCGTCAATGCCGCTTCAGTCTGTTTCCACTTGTACAACCCAAGCGGTGCGACTTGCGGCTTCCGGTCGCCAATCGGCCGAACCATGCCGCCGCGATACTTGCGCGCCGAGTAATCATCCGGAAGCGACGGCTGCTCAATGCCATCCGGGTACGGTTCAAAGAATGTACCGCCTGTCGAATAAATAAATGGGATATCTAAACAATCCATCCAGAACATCGGCTCTTCCCCCGGGTGGCTATGGCCATGCCATAATCCGCCTGGGGTGATGAGAAAATCTCCTTCTTCCATAAACAGACGTTCGCCCTGGACGATCGAATACGCCCCTTTTCCGTCTGTGATAAACCGCATGGCGCTTTGTGTATGGCGATGCGACGGTGCTGTTTCACCCGGCAAAATAAGTTGAACAGCCGCATATAGCGTGTTGGTCGTTGATGCCCATCCCCAGGGCTGCCGCTGCTTGAGCCCGGGATTTTGCAAGTAAATGGCTCGCCGTTCTCCGCCGCGCTCTGGTGTGAAAATTTGCGTGGCCTCCAGAAGTAATTCGCGGATCGTTTCTCCCTTCCATAAGTACGGCACTGCTTCCGGCCTCGGTTCTGTATGCATCAAATCCGGGATTGCCTCCCAAAGCGGACCTAAATGATACTGTTCAATTTTTTTCGTAAAATCTTTCACCTCTTTACTTTGAAAAAACGGATTCATTTCTGCCATAAAAATTCCCCCTCCTCATTGTTTCGATTGCATAGCTTCATATTTATGCAAATTTCGTTCAATTTGGCGTAAATGGCCAGTCAAATGTTCAGTCAAAAAATGCTCAATTAAAAACGTCATCGGCTTCACGCCAAATTTCGGATTGCGGTGTGGCGCTTCCAACGCCAACTGTTCGTCATTTAGCGCCGCCAGTTGTTGATCGGCCAATTCCGCCGCCTCCTGAATCCCGTGAATCACCTCATCGACATGGCGGACGTCCGCTTGGCGAACCGCCGCTAGCCTCGCTTCATCATTGAGCCCCCGTCCCCACTCGCAGCCGCCAGCTTGAATGACACGAACAAGTTCCCTTATCCAGTAGCCGATCACTTCTTCAACGTGACAAAGGATTTCCATGATGGACCATTCGTCGGCAGACGGTTTCCAGCGGATCTCTTCTTCTGTCAACGTGCCAACTTTTTGGATGATCTTCTCGACCGACTCTTTAATTTCTTGGCGGTATTGCTCGATCAATGGCATGACGATTCCACCTCCATCGGACTCGGTACAGCGGCGACCCGGTTCTCGAGTACGCCAATGTTCTCCACTTCAATACGCACAATATCCCCGTGCTGCAAAAAGACTTGCGGATTGCGGGCAACGCCGACGCCGCCCGGCGTTCCGGTGCAAATGACATCGCCCGGTTCAAGCGTCATGATATGCGACAAAAATTCTACAAGATAATGAACACTAAACACCAAGTTTTTCGTATTCGACCGTTGGCGTTCTTCTCCATTAACACTCAATGAAATTTCTAAGGAATGCGGATCGGGAATTTCATCTTTTGTTACAAGCCATGGTCCCATCGGCGCGCTCCCATCGAGCGTTTTTCCTTGCAGCCATTGGATCGTCCGCCGTTGCAAGTCCCGTGCTGTCACATCATTGACAATCGTATACCCGGCCACATACTCGAGCGCATCCGCCTGCTTTACATTCCGCGCTCGTTTGCCGATGACGAACGCAAATTCCGCCTCGTAATCGAGCTGACTCGTGATCGGCGGCAACGGGATGTCATCTTCCGGACCGATGATCGCATTGCTAAACTTGGCAAAAATGACAGGGTATTCAGGCAGTTCTCGTTTCATTTCGAGAATATGCTCACGGTAATTATGGCCGACGCAAATGATTTTGTTTGGCTTTAACACCGGCGCTTCCATTTTGACATGGGCGCGGTCGATCGTCAGCCCATGTGCCAAGGCGAATTCAACCGCTTTTTGCGCCTCTTCCAAACTTTTCTCTCCGCCTTCAAGCAGCCCGATGGTATCGGTTGGAACAAGCGCGGCGGCAAGTTGCTCGGCGCGCGGATGCCCATCGGCTTTTAACCGGGCCACATACGCTTGATGGAGATCGATGACTTTGTCTTCAACGATGCACCCAGCGCGCACCGCATCCCCCAATCGGTAGTTGATGATTTTCATCCTTGTCCCTCCTTATGTGTGATCATGGCCGCCGTCTGCCGCACGTTCTCACGAAGCTCCGCCGGGATGGGAGCGGCTTTCGGCCTGCCTCCAGCGAATGTCGTCCACACCCGCACCTCATACCCGTCAGCCACAAGCTGGTCCCCGCGGAAAAACTGATGCTGGATGCGGAACGATTTTTCTCGCAGATCAGCGATAGATGACTTCACACAAACGTGATCTTCAAAAAAGAGCGGGGCAAGAAACTGACATTTCGCTTCCACAATCGGTATCCCGATTCGCTCCTCTTGAAACCATTTCCATGTCGAATGCCCAAGGCTGGCGAAAAAGTGGTGAGACGCTTCGTCCATCCACTTATAAAAATTCGGGTAAAAGACGATGCCTGCCGCGTCGGTATCCCCCCAGCGAACTTGAAAAGCGTACTCCATCGCGTTTCCTCCTGTTCAATATTTCGTCGACAGTTGCGGCGGGCCCGATTTCGGTCCATACGGTCCTTCATCAAGCCATTTGCCGAGACTTGGCAAAATCGGAGCAAGCGAAGCTGCTACTTCACGCTTCAGATGAATGGCCGGATCGGTGCCTTGAATATGCTCTAAGGCGATGCCTGCGCAATCGCGATTGTATCTTGCCGCGATCAGCCGCTCGTTGGCCGCTGCCGCAATGGCTGCTTTTGCTTCTTCGCGGTCTTCTGTGTCAAGAGCGGCCCGAATCGCTTTCGCCGCCATGATCGCATCCGGCACGCCGGAGTTCATGCCGCGGGCGCCAAACGGGGCAAACAAGTGCGCAGCCTCCCCGGCTAACAGCACACGATGATGGCGGTCGGTAAGTGATTTAGCAACCACTTGGAAAAAGCGGTACGTTGACACCCATGTGATGCGGTCTGCGTATTTGTCCGGCATCACTTTCGGCAGCCATTGTTTCACGCCTTCCACACTGCCGAACTGTTCCGGGTCATCCCCATCAAGCAGCTGCAAGTCAATGCGCCATCCACCAGCAAACGGTACAAAGAGGACGTTGCGCCCATCCACAGCCGGGTGTTGATAATGAAACACTCGCTCGAGCGGCAACGGATCCGCTTCATCTTCCTTCACATCGACGACAACAAAATAATCTTTCGTCCGCGGCCCTTCCATTTCAATGCCGACCGATTGGCGGACGGTCGAGCGCGCTCCGTCAGCAGCAATGAGATAATCGCACGACCACCGTTCACCGGATGCGGTGATGACAGTGACTCCTTCCTCATCGGTCTGGACATTGGAAACCGGCGTCTCCCAGACGAATTCGACCCCCTCCTCAAGGCAGGCGTTATACAAAAATTTTTCCGCTTCCACCTGCGGCAAACTCGTAAACGGCGGAAGCGCGTTCGGATCAGGAGACGGATATCGCTTTACATACACTTCCTTGCCGCGGAACAATGTGCGCTTAATCGGCCATACGATGCCATGTTGGGCAAAGGTTCTGCCTAGCCCGGGAGAAATATCCTCTAAATGCTGCAATGTCGCCTTATGAAAATAGATTGCCCGACTTCCTGGGCGAAGGCGGTCTTTTGGTTCCGCTTCCAATATGGTCGCGGGAAGTCCGACATGACGCAATGCTAAAGCAGCAGTCATTCCGATCGGTCCCGCCCCGACAACGAGAACAGGGCGCCGTTGAACGTTAGCTTGGCTCATCGTCCCTTCTCCCTTCTTTCCTATGACTTTTGTTTCCTTACTCAATTAACCCACTTGTTGTTGGTGATTGCGCTCATCGATGACTCGCTTGGCCTTCATCGAAAAACGGGGCAATGATCCCGGCGCGACCCGTTCGACATCAATTCGGATGCCGATCCGTTCTCTGAGGCGGTCGGCTAAACGCCGTTCGACATCCGCTTCCGACTCGATTTGCACTTTTACTTGATTCATTTTGTGCTCTGTATAATAGACAATGCGAAATTCTTTAATCTCTATAAATTCCCTGACAACCGTTTCAATCGACGATGGGAAAATATTGACACCACGAACAACAACCATGTCGTCAGCCCGTCCAATGATCCCTCCCGGCAAAAAGCGATACGGATTACCACAAGAACATGGCGCTGACGAACAAAGCACGATATCTCTCGTCCGATAACGGATCAGTGGGTAACCGTAACGGCTGAAGTTGGTGAGCACGAGTTCTCCGCGCTCCCCTTCTTTCACTGGTTGCAGTGTTTCTGGATCGATAATTTCCGCCAGAAATTGTGCTTCGTTAATATGAAGCCCGTTTCGGACCGAACAGGAGTAACCGTACGCTCCCATTTCCGTCATCCCGGCATGATCGTACACGGCAGCTCCCCAGCGCGTTTCAATCTGCTCTCGCGTTGATGGCACTGATCCGCCCGGCTCTCCTGCGGTGATGATGGCTCTAACCGACGTCGATGGTAAATCAATGCCCATCTCCTCAGCCACCTCGGCTAAATGAAGGGCATAGCTTGGCGTACAAAGCAATACGGTCGCTTGATTTTCAATCATGCTGTACAATCGCTCCTTCGATGACTGTCCGCCTCCTGGGATAACAAGCGCCCCCATTTTTTTCGCCGCCTCATAGGCGGACCAAAAACCGATAAACGGTCCGAACGAAAACGCCAAAAACAAGCGGTCTCGATTTGTCACTCCGCTTGATTTCAACACTTCAACCCAACAATCCCGCCACCAGTTCCAGCTTTCTTCTGTATCCAAAATTTTGAGCGGCTTGCCGGAAGTGCCTGATGTTTGGTGGTAGCGGACATAACTCGTTTCCGGGTAACAGTGATTCCGGCCAAATGGCGGGTAAAGCTGTTGGTCTTGCACAAGCTCTTCTTTCGTTGTAAACGGCAATTTCCGGAACTCATCCATCGTCCGGATCGGCAAACAAAGGCTGCGGAACTTCTCCTTATAAAACTCGTTAAACTGGGTGACAAAGATGAGCAATTCATTGATTTTTTGCAGCTGATACTGCTTTAAATCGAGTTCCATCTCCCGAACCGACAACCCCATCCCGTTTCCCATCCCCTCTTTTCTATTTTGTTCTTAATGAAGTTGATAATATTTAAAACGTTCTGAAAGTTATGTTATACTATTATTGTCCCATATAAAAGTTTTGTATTTCTCTATACGAAACATCGCAAGATTTTTTGAAAACGATTTCTTTTGAGCGAAGGAGGAGGGGAAACTCATGGGAGTGCGCAAAACTCGAACGTCTTTTTCGTCGTTAGAAAATGCGTTGAGACTGCTGCAGCTGTTTTCGATGGATGAAACAGAACTTAGCATCATCGATATTTCCGAGAGGCTGAATATCAGCAAAAGCGCCGCCCACCGGCTGCTGCAAACGTTAAAAAGCGAGGGATTTGTCAAAAAAGACGCGAAAACGAATCTATATTCCCTCGGTGCTTCTTTACTAGCAATGAGAAAAATCATTCATTCCCGCTTTCCGATTTGCCAGACTGCTCTTCCTTTCTTGCAAGAACTTGTTTCGGTATCAGGAGAAAGCGCACATATCGCCACGCTGCACGGTGCTGATGTCATTTATTTGCACAAAGTAGAATGTGATCATCCGGTTCGCCTTCTTTCTTACGTAGGCAAAAAAAATCCAGCGTTTTGCACAAGCACCGGTCAAGCCATTCTTGCTTATCAGCCGAGGGAAACGATCGACCGCATCATCGCCCGTGGACTTCCTTCGTTTACACCAAGAACGATCACCTCGCCATCGGCGCTTCGTGAAAAATTAACGCAAGTAAAACAACAAGGCTATGCCATCAGCAAAGAAGAACTTCATGAAGGGGTGACGTCAATCAGTGCTCCCATTCGTCACCGTAACGGTGAGGTGCGCTACTCTGTTTCCATCGCCGGACCAATCCAACGCATCAATGACCGTTCCATCCCTCATCTCGTACAGCTTGTCATGCAAACAGCCCATGCGATTTCTGCCAAACTGTAAAAACGATCCATCGAACTTATAGAACAAGCACAGATGTGATGAAAAAACAAAAGGAGGATCCTTACTTTGGAAAAAGCGACTGATACTCTTTCCTCTGTAAAAAACGGGATGCGCATTTTGCGTTTATTTTCTGTTGAAACGTCGGAACTAGGCGTTACGGAGATGGCTCAACGACTCGGGCTGCACAAGACGACCGTACATCGATTAGCCACGCTATTAGAAAAAGAAGGATTTCTTGAACAAAATAAAAAAACTCGCAAATACCGCCTTGGCCTTTCCATTTTGCATTTAAGCGGAGTGGTTGATTTGCATACCGAAATATTTCAAGACGCCGTTCCGATCCTGGAATCTTTGATGAAAGAGGCTAATGAAGCTGTTCATTTATCTGTATTGGAAGACGATCGAATTGTTTACCTGTACAAAATAGAATGCCCGCACCCAGTGCGCCTGCTCTCTCATATCGGCCGAAGCAACCCGTGTACGTGCACAAGCTCGGGTAAAGTCATTCTAGCATTCAGTCCGAAATCGATAGTAGAAAGCATTCTCCGCCGCGGGTTGCCAAAATACGGACCGAACTCGGTGACCGACCAAAACGAGTTTATCCGCCAGTTAGCAGCCATCCGCCAGCAAGGGTACGCCGTCTGCATCGATGAACTCCATGAAGGAGCGACAAGCATCGCCGCCCCTATTCGCGACTATTCCGGTGAAGTCGTCGCCGCCGTCAGCATCGTCGGGCCAAATCAGCGGATTACTCAAGCAAACATTCTCCGTTTGGTTCAGCTCGCTTGCCAAGCCGCCCGCGACATTTCATTGCTGCTTGGATATTATGAATAAAGCTTTCTCTAACCAAGTGCAACCAATGACGAAAAAGATGGACTTCTTCCATATTATTACAAAAAGCCTGGAAGATCCGACTAAACCTGATCTCCCAGGCTTTCCCTTAATTAAAATGGATACGTTCTTGCCTTCGTCTGCACGGACACCCATTTCACTGTCGTAAATTCATCGACCACCCACGGATTTCCAAAACGGCCTAAGCCGCTTGCTTTATTGCCGCCAAACGGAATGTTTGGAGCGTCATTAACCGTCTGATCGTTAATGTGTGTCATTCCGCTGTCAATTTGCAACGCCCACTCTTTTCCTTTTTCAATATCACCCGTAAAAATAGCGGAACTGAGTCCGTATTCCGTTTGGTTAGCAATGGAGATTGCCTCTTCGTCTGTTTTCGCTTTAATCACCACCGCAATGGGGGCAAACAGTTCTGTTTGGGCGAGCTTGCTTGCTGGATCGACATCAACAAACACATATGGGGTCAACACATTGCCGATCCGCTTTCCTTCCAAGGCCACTCGGACTCCTTCCCGCTTGGCTTCTTCAATCATCTGCAGCGCCTTTTGCATTTGCTTTTCGTTGATGATTGGCCCAATCACGGTGCTTGGGTCGCGCGGATCGCCGCACGGAAGCGCAGCCGCCCTTTGCACGAACTTCTCGACGAATTCGTTATATTTGCTTTCATGGACAATAATGCGGTTGATGATCATGCAAATTTGTCCTTGATGAATAAACTTGCCAAAAATCGCTGCATTCACTGCTTGATCTACATCCGCATCGGATAAAACAACAAACGGACTATTTCCCCCTAATTCCAATGCCACTCGTTTTAACTGTCTGCCGGCAATCTCACCAATTCGTCTGCCTACCGTCGTCGACCCGGTAAAACTGATAAGGCGTGAATGTGGATTGGTCAACATCTCATCGCCAATCTCATCAATGTCGGTTAACAAAACGTTCAATACCCCTTTCGGCAGCCCAGCGTACTCAAACGCTCGAGCAATCACCACACCCCCGACGAGTCCAACTTGAATATCGGGTTTATGCACGACGGTATTGCCCAAGGCAATCGCAGGAACAATCGTGCGCAGCGATAAATTTAACGGGAAGTTAAATGGAGAAATGGAAGCAATCACCCCTAACGGCAACCGATAAATGTAGTTGACTTTCCCCTCTATGTTAGAAGGCACCTCTTTTACAGCTCCAACCTCATCAACATAATGTAGCGCCTCTTCCAAAAGCTCAAGCGCCAAATGAAACTCCACGTTCGCTTTCAGCAGTGTTCCGCCTGTTTCGCGGACAATCAAGTCGACGATCTCCTCACGATTTGCTTGCAAATAGGCCATCGCTTTGTGCAACACTTCTTTTCGTTGGCCCGCTGAAGAACGCCCCCACTCCTTTTGCGCTTCGCTCGCCGCTTCAAATGCCCGATGAAGCTGTTCTGCTGTAGCCAACGGGATAGAGGCAATAACCGATCGATCATACGGATTCAAAATATCATAGGTACGGCCGCTTTCTCCTTCCACCCATTCTCCATTAATAAAGCTTTTGTTCCATTGTTCGTACCGTTCCATCTTCTTTCACTCCCTCTATCATGTTTATAAATCTAATAATTTTAATTTCTTTCAATAATATATAAGTTGTAATAAAGAATTTCCGATCTCCATGCCTCGTCTTTATCACCTGACAAGCTGGCACGGTAACAAGAAGATCGAACAATGCCATGTAAAACAAAATTGCAACTTATATAGATAACGCTTTCAACCGTGAGACCACAAGCGGATCCTCTACCTCATAGAGTTATATTATTTGTTTCGGACACCCGAGAGGGTAGTTGTTTCAAATGACTGGAATTGCCCACATTATCAAAACTCCCAAATCTCTCCTGAACGCAAAGTAAGGCGAGAGCACCTATTATACTTGGAACTGCGAAAACCATAAATGTTTTTTGTGGCGCAAGTCCTACCGCTAAAATTAAGGCGATCAACGTAGGAGCTACGACAGCACCAATTCTGCCAACCCCTAACGCCCATCCGATTCCTGTAGCCCTTGCTTCCTTAGGATAATACTCTGAGATATAAGGATTGGCTAAATTTTGTGTGCCGACTGTGCATGCTCCCCCCATAGCTACAAGTACGTATAACATAAACAGATTTGAAGTCGCTCCCAAAATCACGAAACATACTGCCCCTAATATATACATCGAAACTAATACTTTTCTATGACCGAGCTTTCCCGCTAAGAAACCACCGATCAACGAACCAGCAACTTGACCTATACATAGAACTATATTGAATACCAATCCCGATGAAAGACCATAACCAGACTGTTGCATAATTTTCGGAAGCCATGTATTTAAGCCGTATACCATTAATAAACAACTAAATACAGCGATCCAAAAGGCAAAGGTGCTAATGGCCCGTTGTTTTTCAAACAACTTTTTGACTGGAAATCCCTTGGACTCATTTTGAATCTCTTCAAAACAATAATCATCTTCTTCCGTATAATCACCAAGGGGATTTATACGATTTAAGATGCTACTCAGTTTCTTGGTTTGTCTTTTCAAAATGTAAAATGAAAGAGATTCTGGGAACTGTTTTAGGAGAAACGGAAGAACCAGCAGCGGAAACCCACCGACCCAATACAGAATTCTCCATCCTACTTCCGGAACTGCATATATTCCTAGCAACGATACTAGGATCCCACCGATAGAGTATCCACAGTACATTGTGGCGACAATAATCGCCCTGTTCGCCTTCGGGGAGTACTCTGTCATTAAAGAAATAGCATTAGCTGGTAACCCACCAATTCCTAATGCAGCAATAAAGCGCATAATAGTAAAAGCAATAGGACTATCAATTACTCCACCTAGAAATGTAAAGATACTGAATATGGTCATACATATGATCAACACTTTTTTTCTTCCTATTTTGTCTGCTAAAGGAGCAAATACTAACGCACCGATTATCATTCCGATCAGTGAATAGCTTCCTATAGCGCCGGCCTGAACCACTGTCAAATTCCATTCTTTCATGAGTAAAGGCAAGCTTACTCCATATAAAGCAATGTCATATCCATCAAAAGTAATTGCAAAAAAACACCATAGATAGACCATAAGGTGAAATTTATTAAACTTACTAGTCGCCGCAACTTCCAATGCATTGACCTGACGCATCTTGATCCCCCTAATAACTTTAATATTCGCGCGACTGCAAAAAGCCAACCTACTTGGACAGGTTAGAAGTATATTACCTCCTTTACGACCGAAGCTTCTCATAATGTTACCACTCTTCTTGGACAGTAGGAAGATGAACGTCCAATACAGCCGCTCTCCCCTCTTCCAATGCCCTTAACCCACTCTGTAAGGCATCTTTCAGTTCATCAGGGCTTTTAACAGTCCTAGCGTAAGCTCCTCCGGCTGCCTCTGCGATTTTTGCCAGGTCTGCAGATGGCTCAAAACTCACCCAAAATTCATTTATTTTTCGTGCTGCCCCGTTCGGATGCACGCCTAATGTGGATAATTTAGGAGATTTCCATCCTTTGTTGTTGTATATAACAGTCAAAAATGGAGTTTGATATCTTCTAGCCATCCAGTGAACAGTAGAAGGGATGCTAAATAAATAGCTTCCATCTCCTGTTAAGTTAATAACCTTCTTATGCGGCAAGGCCAATTTTACTCCTATGCTAGCTCCACCGTTCCATCCTAGTGAGCCTGCACCACTTCCGATAATAGATCCAGGCTTTGTCGCTCCAATATGTCTATATATCGTTTCATAATTAGAGATTCCTTCATTAACGATAATCGTGTTATCATCAACAAGTTCCCTAATGCACGCAGTTAAATACTCAGGGGTAATGATGCCCTCCCTATACGACTCTTTTTCTTTCCATTCCTTTCGTTGCTCGTGATGAATCCGCTCGACCCACTTATATCTTTTCTGTACTGCATCCCAATTTACAGGAGTTTGCCGCAATAACCCATTTAGTTGTTTCAATGCTGTAAAGGAGTCCGCCCTAAAAAAGTGCTGAGAGGGAATGTACCATAATGGCATCTGTTCTTTAAGAGGATCTACGTCAATATAGTAAATTTTACAATATTCTGGCGGCTTATTTTTTATAGGAATCCACGGTACATCGCTATCTAAGACTAGTATAACGTCTGCTTTAGTTAATAACATATTTTGGTCTTGTGAGTTCCATAAATAACCACAGTGCATAGGATGATTGCTTGGAAAGTTCATGTAATTAGGAACCGATTCAATAACCGGTATGGACAAGCGATCACTTAGCTCTACAAGTTCATCAACCGCTTTAGCATTTCTCCCCAAATAGGACGTTATAATTAACGGGTTATCTGCGTTTACCAAACTGCTCACAATTTCCCTTGCCCCTTCCTCAGGGAGGGCGGATGGCCGAATCGGCTCCCACAACGCTGGATTAACTGTAACTCTACCAGTTTCTTCTTCCATTACCTCCCGAGGTCCAACTAAATATACTGGACCTTTTGGATCACTTTGGGCAATCTGTAACGCCCGATGCACCAATTGCTTTACATTTTTTCCTGATCGAATTTCGTTATTGTACTTAACGTATCCCCTTACTATCCCTCTTTGATCAAAGACATCCTGTATCCAATGGATAAACTCGTTTCTACTTCCCACCATTTCTCCTTCCTGCGTGAAAGGAGAAGCGCCAGCAAAAATGAGTACAGGGATTCTCCCTTTTGCCGCATTATGGATAGCTCCGCCAAGATTTTGTGTACCACATTCAACATGCACGAGAACTGCCTGAGGCTTTCCAGTAACCTGCGCAAATCCATGCGCTGCACTGAGTGCTACCATTTCATGTGGACAAGTGATCACTTTAGGAAGCTCGATCCCCTTCTGACTAGCCTCTGCTAGACCTTCTATAATCGCAGGATGATCGCTACCTAAGTTACAAAAGATATAGGATACACCAGCTTCTTGCAGAGCCTCTAAAAAAGCGGTGCCGGTAGTATATTTATCGAACACTTTCTCCCCCCCTTTTTTTCACTAGCTCCCTTTCCCCTCTTCTCGTGACAGTTTATTATTCCCTATATTCGCCATAGCTCACCTCAAGCGAACATTAAACCCCTCCCCCCAATTATTAAATTAACTTTTATTTTAAATATTAAAAATATTATTAATATTATTTTAATACATAAATTGTTTCGCATGGAAACCTTGCATTCCTCTATATGAAATAAAACTAGAAATCGTATGGCTACTCTTGATTAGGAAACGATGCTGTGGGAATCTCTCATCCCGTAATAGCAGCTTTATCAATTTCTTTGGATAATACCTAACAAGTCTGAAAGATGATCCTTTTCCTTCAAACTCAACATTAAGTTGGATGTGCATACTGTGGCAATCATCAGTTTTTGATCAAAAATGTCTAACTCGAAACCCCTAGATACTTATGCCTGACATCTTCATTGGCCATCAATTCATTCGGCGAACCGCTCCATACAATTTTCCCTTTATTCATGACCAAAATTTCATCTGCTGTTTTGCAGGCGAGGGCGATATTTTGCTCCACAATCAAAATCGACAACCCCGCTTCTTTCAACTGAACGATAATCTCCCCAACCTGGTCAATAATGATCGGCGCCAGCCCTTCAGACGGTTCATCCATTAACAAAAGCTCGGGATTGGTCATCAGCGCTCGCCCAATCGCCAGCATTTGCTGCTGGCCGCCTGACAACTGCGTGCCTAAGTTGTTCTCCCGTTCCTTTAAGACAGGAAACAACTGATAAACATTCTCCAGCTCCCAATGGCCGTGTCCTTCCTGCTCTCGTTTCCGCGCCGGCATCGTCAAATTTTCTTTTACCGTCAACGACGGAAAGATTCTCCTCCCCTGCGGCACAAACCCGATGCCAAGGCGAGAAATTTGATGGGGAGGAAGCGACTCAATCGATCGATCTTTGAACCGAATGCTTCCTTGTCTTGCCTTATGCAACCCGACAATTGTATGAATGGTAGTCGTTTTTCCTGCTCCGTTCCGTCCAAGCAAAGCGACGCATTTTCCTTTTGGAACAGAAAAGCTGACTCCCTGAAGAATGTAACTCGTTCCATAGTACGAGTGAACATCTTGGAGCTCAAGCATATTGTTTCGCTCCTCCTCCAAAGTAAATTTCTTTGACCATCTCATTGTTTCTGATCTCATCTGGGGAGCCGCTTAACACCACTTCCCCATGGTGCAGAACTGTGATGCGGTCCGCAATGGCAAAGACAACGTCCATATCGTGTTCAATAATCACCAGCGCTATAGAGCGAGGCATCTTTTGAATCATTGCCGCTGTCTGCGCCGTTTCCGCCGGCGACATTCCTGATGTCGGTTCGTCGAGCAAAAGAACCTTCGGATTGCTGGCCATGGCCAATAATACTTCAAGCAATCGCTGCTCCCCATAAGAAAGATGTTTTACCTTTACATGACGACGACTGAAAATTTCCCACTGTTCCAAAATATCATTGGTTTCCTTGCGTATGTCCGACCGGGCAGTCAGTGGTAAAAAAATATCGTACCGATACACTTTTTTTGCTGCAAGCGCCAAATGAATATTTTCTTCCACTGTCAAGTCGCCAAATAAGTTGTTTTTTTGGAACGTCCTTGACATACCTAAATGGACAAGATGATGGGCAGGAAGTTTGCTGATCTCTTTTCCGTCCAAATACACAGCACCGGTGTCAATAGGCAGGATGTTCGTTATGCAATGGAAAAGCGTCGTTTTCCCAGCACCGTTCGGTCCAATGATGACATGGCGCTCCCCGTGGTTCACCTCCAAAGAAACATCGCGCAGCACTTGCAACGTTTTAAACGACTTGCTAATGTTTTCTACTCTAAGCAAGCTCAATGGACAGCCTCCCCCTTTTTTACCGGCTGTTGCGAAACCGCCTCACCGGTCCGTTTGCGTGAAACCAAAAGACGCCTTCCGTTTTGCAGCCAATGAATAAGCCCTCCTTTTCCAGCAAGAACAAGAGCGACAAGCAATACTCCCATGATCATCGGCCATCTTTCGGTATACGTGCTCATAAAGTTTTGCAAGTAAATAAAGATGCTGGCGCCAAGTGCTGGCCCAAGCAACGTGCCTACTCCGCCGATAATCGCCATCACCATCACTTGCCCAGAAAACATCCAGCTGGACAAATCCGGCGAAACGAATACATTAAAATAGGCATAGAGCGCACCGGCCAGTCCTGCCAATGATCCAGACAATGTATAAACAAGCAGTTTGTAAGCTCGAACGTTATGACCGAGAGCGCTCATTCGCGCCTCATTTTCCATCACACCTCTCGTAATCCTTCCTGCTGGTGATTCAACAAACAGGTGCAAAAGAAAGTAAGAAATGACAAAAGCGAGTCCCATGACATAATAGAGACCATTCGGAGATACAATTTCTCCAAACCCAAAATTCATGACAGCGGAAACGGACATTCCGTCTGCCCCGCCTGTCCAAGTCTTTAATTGCCAAAACAAAACATACAACAATTGTCCAAAAGCGAGAGTAATCATTAAAAAGTAAAACTTGGACGTACGAATAAACACAACTCCGGTGACTAAGGCAATAAGCCCTGAAATGACCACAGCCAGCAGAAGCAACAAATATGTATTTGCTACGTGCTGACCGATAACGGCCACTGTATAAGCACCAATGCCAAAAAAACCGGCGTGCCCAAGCGACACCATTCCTGCATAGCCCATGATCAACCCAAGGCTCATCGCAAAAATGGCCATAATGTAGATCTCCGTTGCCAAGTTGATCCCGAAATCTGACAAAACGAGCGGCATAGCAAAAACAAGAGCAATCAACAACACAGCACCAAACAACAACTTTTTCACTCTATACCACCTCTCTTCCAAACAACCCTTGCGGTCGAACGATAAGAACCATCATCATGATGAGGAACACGATCAACATAGACAAAGAGGGGAACCATACTTTTCCAAAGGTTTCAATCACTCCGACTGCAATCGCACCAATAAACGAGCCCTTCCATGACCCCAGTCCGCCAATGACGACGACAATAAGGGACGTGACAAGAATTTCATTGTCCATGCCCGTATACATGCCGATCAACGGCCCGCCCAATACGCCGCTTAATCCTGCCAGCGCCGCTCCAAAAGCAAACACTCCAGTAAACACAAGTCCAACATTAACACCAAGTGCGCTAACCATGGCACGGTCGTCCACACCCGCGCGGATAATCGCTCCGATACGTGTTTTCGTTTCCAAGTACCATAGCAACCAAGCCAATAAACACCCAACCAAAACAACGAACAGCCGATACACCGGAAACTCCGTGCTTCCAATGGATAATGACCCACTCAACAAATCCGGTGTTGGAAGCGTATGCATTTCCGTGCCCCATATCCATTCAACAGTATCGGCAATGATAAAACTTAACCCGAAGGTCAGCAACACTTGTTCAAGCTCTTTGCCATATACAGGCTTAATCAGCCATTTTTCCAGCACTAATCCCAATACAGCAGTCAGAAAAACAGCTAGAAGCAAAGAAATCCAAAAGCTTAGTTCATCATTGATAAACGTAAACGCAATATAAGCGCCAAGCATAAACAGCGTTCCGTGAGCAAGATTCACAACATTCATGACCCCAAGGATAATCGTCAAACCAGCGGCAATCATGAAATAGAGCATCCCATAGGCTACTCCTGTGAGCAACTGTGCTAGAATGGCAGACACCTCTCATCCCACCTTTTTTTCTAAATTTTCAGTTCTAGTGCTAATTTTTTAGGAAGGAGGAGACGACCATCTCCTCCTTGCTGGTGAATTAAAATGGTGAGTCCTCGGGCATCTTGACATTCTCTACGGTCTCCATGATTTGGGGAACGATGGCACCGTCTTTTAAAACATTTTTTGAAATATAGAAATTTTGAACTGGGTTATGTGTTGCCGGATCGATCGTAATTTTACCACGCGGGCTATCGAGAGAAATGCCTTTCAAGACTTTAATCAAATCCTGAGAGTTTAAACTTCCAGCTTTATTTATCGCTTGATCAATCGCTGCCGCTGAGTCGTATCCTTGGACGGCAAAAATATTTGGCAATTTTCCATATTTCTCTTTATAAGCTTCAACAAATTGTTTATTTTGTTCGTTGTCTAAGTACGGTGAATAGTTAATCCCAGCGATGATGCCTTCAGCCGCTTCCCCAGTAGGCTGAGTTAAAAGCTCATCCCCAAACTCCAGAGGACCTGTCAACGGAATCTTCCCTTTCAAACCAAATTCTTTATACTGAGTAATAAACCGAATGCCGTCGCTTCCAGTAAAGAACGCGTAAATGAAATCCGGTTTTTCCGCTGACGCCTGCTGAAGATACGGGGCGAAATCGTTCGTGTTCAACTTCGGATAAATTTCTTTCAAAACTTTTCCACCCGCTGCTTCAAAGGTAACCTTGAACGCCCGAAGCACTTCCTTCCCAGCTGGGTAGTCCGGAGCAAGGATAACGGCTTTTTTGCCGACTTGTTCTGCTAAATATTTCGCGGTGCTGCTACCGTTTTGCCAGTTCGAGAATGAGACACGGTAGACGTAATCGCTCTTTTTGCTCCACGAAAGATCATCACCAGCAGCGTTGGCATCGATTAGCACTTTTTTGTCCTTTTCGACTTCATCACGCAAGGCATACGCAACCGCTGAAGAAATCGGTCCTACAAGGATATCAGCTTTTTCACCATGAACTAATTGCCGATATTTACGCAAAGCCACCTGTGGGTTCGCTTCATCATCTTCCACCTTCATTTCAACCTTCTTTCCACCAAGCATCCCGTTATGCTGTTCTAAATACAGTTGAAAACCGTTGATGATCCCTTCGGATAGAGGAGCAAACGTACCGGTTTGCGAAAGAATAAAACCGATTTTGACCGATCCCCCTGAACCTCCTCCATTGCCCTTATCTGAACCGGATCCACTCGATGTGTTACTTTGCGCACATCCCGCCGTCATGAGCAAGGCGGCCATCACCATCATCCCCATTGCCCGTTTCCAAAACCCTTTCGTTTTCCTCATTCTTCTCGCCTCCTTTGGTTATTAAAGCGTTTTCATTTTTTGTAAGGTGAATCAATCACCAATCAAGAAAATGAAAACCCATCCCCAGCGCATGCCACGGAATATATTGTAAATATTTAAAAGATTACAACTATTATATTAATGCAAAAGTTGTTGCGTATGAAAGCGCTGTACTCCTCTATATGAAACAAAACTAAAAGCAATGTTTTTTCAGCAGGAAATCAAATGAAACAACTTTCACGAGTGCTGTGCAGTCTGTTGCGGAACGTACAACGTCTTGTATTGGACAGGGGCAGGTTCGAACGTCATTACCACATTCCCACTGCCGGATGATTGGCCATACCCATAATAACGGCTGTGATAGTTTTCTTGAATGACACCAAGCAAGGCGGCCAAGTGGCGGCCTCCGGATTCAACACCGGCTGCTCGCGCGTATTGCGGAAGCATGTTCCAAGCGGCTCGCACACGATTGTTTTGTAAATATTGCAAAAATTCTCGGTCCAACGCCTGCTCGGCCAATGTCGGTAGCGCCTCGGGTCGCCGAACGAGGTTATGCGCTAACGCACCGCTACATACAAACATCGTCTTTTTCTTGCTTTCACGCAACACTTTGCCGATCACTTGTCCCCACGTATACGTTTCTTCCAAGTTGGCTGCCCACGTCACCGATAGACTAATAACAGCGATATCCTCATTTGGCACTAAGTAGCGAAGAGGAACGACCGTCCCGTAATCCCAAATGTAGGTTGGATCGTTGACTTCAACGACCCGAAGCCCTGCTTCTTTCCCCACCTTCACAAGTTGTTTACCAAGCTCTTCATCCCCTGGATAATCGTAAGGGACATCAGCAATCAAATCCGGACATTCTACAGCGGTCAATATCCCCTTATGTCTTGGGGTGGCATCAACGAAATGGTCGAAACTTGACATCCAATGGCACGAGATCAAAACAAGGGTATCCGGTTTGACTTGCTCGACGATTTTCGCCACTTCGTGCATTCCTTTGACGAGTTCATGTTGAAACTCAGGAGTGCGATCCTCAAAACACATTCGCGGCGTATGCGGAACAAGCATGGCTAACTCCAAACTCATCGTGATTTTTCCTCCTCTTCCATTTTCATTGTTTATCGGACATTGGGATGCCGGCGACACCCCAATGAGATTTTGGCACTTCTGACACGATGACCCGCACATTTTCCTTTGGCGAGCCTAAAACAGTGCTGATTGTATCAGTTACTTCGCGAATGACTCCTTGAATCTTTTCTTCCGGCCTTCCTTCGAGCAAATAGATATGAACAATCGGCATGCGGATCATCCTTTCCTTAATCTGTCGCTCGGAACGAAACCGTTCCTAATTGATCGAACTGGGCAAACACGACATCCCCTGCCACAAAGCGGACAGCTTCCGTCATCGCTCCAGCTAAAATGATTTCCCCAGCTTTCAGTCCTTCCCCTTTTCTGGACAGCATGTTAGCCAGCATGGCAATCGCGTTAGCTGGATGCCCCAACACCGCCGCACCAGCACCGAACGCCTTTCCTTCACCATTGATTGATAAACTCACTCCAAGCAAGTCGAGTTCAAGGGCGCTTGGAGAAACAAGGCGGCTTCCGAATACGACTCGGGATGAGGAAGCGTTGTCGGCAATCACATCCATCAGCGTAAATTGAAAGTTAGTATAGCGGCTATCAATAATTTCTAAAACCGGGATGATATACTGCGTTGCCTCTAAAATGTCTGCCGCGTCAATATTCGGCCCTTTAACATCTTCTTTTAAAATGAAGGCGATTTCCGCTTCCACCTTCGGATGGATCAGCTCATTCATGGCCACCGTCCCCCCGTTAGAGACGACCATATAATCGAACACATATCCGTAGATCGGCTCGTTCACCCCCATTTGCGCCATTTTCGCGGCGCTCGTCAATCCCATTTTTGGGCCGATGATGCGATAGCCGTTCTCCCGTTTCATCGCCACGAGCCGCTCTTGAACAGCATACGCCTCCTCAACCGTCATGTTTGGATATTGAACAGTTAGGCGAACAATTTCTCTCTTCTCATATTCAGCATTCAGAAGCTCCACAGCGAGTTTTCCATAGTCAAGAGAGGTCATCGCCACTCTTCCTCCCCGACAGTAGCCTTTTGGCGTGCCATTTCAGCAGCGACATCGACAATCATATCTTCTTGACCGCCAACAACCTTTCGACGGCCAAGTTCGATTAAAATATCGCGGACATCGATGCCAAACATTCGAGCGGCCCGTTGCGCGTGAAGAAGGAAGCTTGAATAAACACCCGCATATCCGAGAGTCAAACTGTCGCGCGTAATCTCCTGAGCTTTTGGCAAGATCGGTGCCACAAGCTGCTCGGCCAAATCCATCATTTTATACAAATCAATGCCGGTCGGAATGCCCATCCGATCCAACACCGCAACAAGCACTTCCGTCTGCGTGTTCCCAGCGCCAGCCCCTAAACAGCGAACACTGCCGTCAACGCGCGTCGCTCCTTCCTCGATCGCGGCTAATGTATTGGCCATCGCCAATGACAAATTGTTATGAGCGTGGAAACCAACCTCAATTCCAAGACTTTCCCTTAATGCACGAACGCGCTCTTTCACTTCATGCGGCAAGAGGGCGCCGGCTGAATCTACGACATAGACGACATCCGCTCCGTAGCTTTCCATAAGCTGCGCTTGATGGACAAGCACCTCCACAGGCGCCATATGCGACATCATTAAAAACCCGGCTGTTTCCATTCCAAGCTCCTTCGCTGCGGAAATATGTTGGGCTGAAATATCTGCCTCGGTCACATGAGTGGCGACGCGTACCATTTTCGCTCCTAAGCGAGCGGCCTGTTTCAATTCCTTAACCGTTCCGATGCCAGGAAGAAGAAGCACTGCAATTTTGGCCTGCCGACAAACTGCCACAGCTGTTTCAATCAGTGCAAATTCATCGGTACGCGACAATCCATACTGCAGCGAAGACCCGCCCAAACCATCTCCGTGCGATACTTCAATATACGGAACGTTCGCTTCATCGAGCGCTTTGGCGATCATGGCCACTTGCTCCGTTGTATATTGGTGGGCGATGGCGTGGCTGCCGTCACGCAATGCCACTTCTGTAATCGTAATTGCTCGCTTCATCGTTTTCCCTCCTCAGCCAACAACTTCGACAGTCGATGTTTCGCGACTTCTTCCGCCACTTTCACCGCAGCGGCGGTCATAATATCCAAGTTTCCGGCATACTTCGGTAAATAATCGCCCGCTCCTTCGACTTCAATCATCACCGTCACCTTATTCCCTTCAATGATCGGACTTGTGCGCAACCGATAGCCGGGAACGTACGAACGAATGGTTTCTACCATTTCCTCGATCGAATCGCAAATTTCGCGCGCCGCTGCTTTATTTCCTTCCACAAGTGCATAAATCGTATTTCTCATCAAAATGGGTGGCTCAGCCGGGTTGAGAATAATGATGGCTTTTCCGCGCTTTGCCCCACCGATTTTTTCAATCCCTCGAGCAGTCGTTGCTGTAAATTCATCAATGTTCGCTCTTGTCCCTGGCCCTGCGCTTTTGCTTGAAATCGTCGCGACAATTTCAGCGTAAGCGACCGGTTGGACGCGTCCAATGGCATGAACGATCGGAATCGTCGCCTGTCCACCACATGTGATGAAGTTAATGTTGGTTTCTTCTAAATGGTCCGTTATATTAACAGGCGGCACAACAAACGGTCCAACGGCCGCCGGCGTCAAATCAAAGACGACCCTCCCGATCCGCTTCAACAGCTTTGCATGACGGATGTGCGCTTTCGCCGACGTCGCATCAAAGACGAAATCCGCCCATTCCGGGTGTTCTAAAAACGTTTGAATGCCGCTGTCAATGACGCGATACCCTTTCTCCCGCGCCAGACGCAACCCTTCCGACTGCGGATCGATCCCAATTACTGTCGTCAACCGCAACACATCCGAACGCTCAAGCTTCAACATCAAGTCAGTTCCGATATTTCCAGAACCAAGAATCGCTACATTGATCTTCTCCACAGTCTCTCCTCCCTTACTTATGGCGCAAACTCGACCCGCACTTCCCCCAAATGGGCGAAGCGAGCGAAAAACACATCGCCGGGCTCGACGCTCACCGCTGCCGACAAAGCGCCGGATAAAATCACTTCTCCTGCTTTCAACTCTTTTCCATATTCATGGAGCTTGTTTGCCAGCCAAGCGACACAAAGCGCAGGATGTCCGAGCGCTGCGGCCCCAACGCCCGTATTGGTCAACTTCCCGTTTCGATAAAGAGCCATGCCGATTTGCGAAATATCAACGGCATGAACAGGCAACCGTTTTTCCCCCAAAACATAAAGTCCCGATGAAGCGTTATCGGCGATTGTATCCTCAAGACAGATATTCCAATCGGCAATGCGGCTGTCAACGATCTCCAGCGCCGGGACGATATAATCCGTCGCCAGTAGCACATCAATGACAGTCACGCGCGGGCCAACTAAGTCACGTTTTAAGACAAACGCAATTTCCGCTTCCACCTTTGGCTGCAACACCTGCTCCCACGAAACAACCCCACCGTTTTCCACCGCCATATCATCAAGCAAATGGCCATAATCCGGCTGGTCAACCCTCAACAACTGCTGCATCGCCTTAGAGGTCAATCCGATTTTCTTGCCGACAATCTGACGCCCTTCCTTTACTTTTTGTTCAACTGTCCTTAATTGAATTTGATAGGCGTCATACACGGTTAGCGCCGAATCGAGTGTCGTCAAGGGAGAGAGAGGACGTCTCTCCCTCTCAGCAGCCAGCAGTAACTTGGCATAATCGTTCCACTTCCTCACCATCATCACCTCCTTCGGTCATCGCGGCTAAAGCTTAATGCAAATATTCGTCAACTCTGTATAAAACTCAAAGCTATGCATGCCTCCTTCACGCCCAATGCCGCTTTGTTTCATGCCACCAAACGGTGTGCGCAAATCCCGCAAAAACCATGTATTTACCCAAACGATTCCGGCTTCAATACGCGCCGCCACCCGGTGAGCCCGACGCAAATCGTTCGTCCAAATCGTCGCGCTCAATCCATAGTGGGTGTCGTTCGCTTGGGCGATCACCTCCTCTTCTTCGTCAAACGGCATGACCGTCACCACCGGGCCGAACACTTCTTCCCGGACGATGCGGCAATTTCGGTTGACACCGACAATAATGGTCGGTTCAAGGTAATATCCT
The DNA here is from genome assembly GCF_013096845.1 of Geobacillus sp. BMUD. Lineage (NCBI taxonomy): Bacteria > Bacillati > Bacillota > Bacilli > Caryophanales > Anoxybacillaceae > Geobacillus > Geobacillus sp. BMUD. The sequence continues at coordinate 603,405 of NZ_SDLA01000001.1, read as the reverse complement.
TGAGCCAGGCCATCCGGTCGCTTACCTCCTGTTAGAATACGACCACCTTCCTCCTTTGCTAGCTCGATGTAGCTCATCACCCGTTCGTAATGCTCTTCGCTAATGAGTGCGCCGACATTGGTTTTCGGGTCAAACGGATCGCCGACAACAAGTTCTCTCGTTTTCGCTACAAATTTTTGCAAAAATTGTTCATAAACCGGCCGTTCTACATAAATTCTTGATCCGCAGAGACACACTTCTCCTTGGTTCATAAAACTCGATTTCAACGTTGTCTCGATCGCTTCGTCCAAATCTGCATCGGCGAAAATGATGTTCGGATTTTTCCCCCCCAACTCGTAAGACAGCTTTTTTAACGATTTCGCCGCTGCCGCCATAATGACTTTCCCTGTTGTTGTCTCTCCGGTGAACGTAATAGCGTCAACATCCGGATGCTCGCTCAACGCAGCCCCTGCTGAGTTCGGGCCAAATCCATGGACAACATTCACCACGCCATCCGGCACCCCGGCTTCTTTGCAAATTTCCGCCAATACAGTTGCAGTGAGCGGCGTCCATTCCGCCGGCTTGATGACGGCTGTATTCCCACCGGCCAAACACGGGGCGAGCTTCCATGTCAACAACAGCAATGGCAAATTCCACGGATTGATCAACCCGACGACCCCAACAGGCCGACGGATCGAATAGTTGATAGCTACCTCATCGGTTTGATACGCTTCCGTGCCAACCGAACGCAAGTAGTCGGCGAAAAAATGGAAATTATACGCTGCACGCGGAATATCCAACGTGAGGGAGAGCGAATATGGCTTTCCTGTATCAAGCGACTCGAGGCGAGCCAATTCCTCTTTGCGCTCTAAAATGAGATCACCGATACGCCGCAAAACTGCGATCCGCTCCCCTGTCGTCATCCGCTTCCATGGACCATCCAACGCTCTTCTTGCAGCGGCTACGGCCAAGTCAATCTCTTCTTTTCCTCCTTCACAGACAGTGCCGATCACTTCCCCCGTAGCGGGATTGATATTTGGAAACACCTTTCCGCTTTTTGAAGGCAAAAACCTCCCATTGATGAAATGTTGACAGTCAAACGCTTTCACTTTCTCACTGATCATTGCTTCTGTTTGCATTCAATGTCTCCTCCCTTGTCAGAAAGCATCGAAATCAAAGAATTTAGAATCTTTTGTCCCCATCATAATGATTTGTTGTACCGTATACAACACTAATGTTCTTTTATATGAAACAATAAAAAATTTTTTATTTTTATTCTTTGTGATATTTTCAAAAATCATGTTCCCTATGTTATGATATAAGAAATATTGTTCTTTTATATGAAACTCTAAAAAGGAGCTGCATTCGATGGCACGCAATACAGAAGACTACTTGCTTTCATCCGTCAAAAACGCTCTCCGCATTTTGCGTAGCTTCTCACTGGATGAACCGGAGAAAAAAGTGACCGAATTAGCCTCTTCCCTTGGATTATCAAAAAGCACTGTCAGTCGTCTTCTTCACACATTAGCCAGCGAAGGATTCGTCACGAAAGATCCGGAAACGCAAAAATATCGGCTTGGCTTGACCATTTTGCAACTAAACACGGTGCTGACATCCCATTTAGAAATCAACCGAGAAGCGCAACCGATACTGGAAAGGTTGGTCGACGACTTGCGGGAAACAGCGCATCTTGCCATGCTTGATGACCAGAGTGTGATTTACATTCACCGAGTGGAAAGCCGGCAACCTGTTCAAGCTCTTTCACACATTGGTCGAAGAAACCCTCTCCATTGCACCAGCTCAGGCAAAGTGCTGCTCGCTCATCAAAAAGATGAGGATATTGAAGCATACATCGAGCAAGGATTGACGCAGTTTACGCTGAATACGATGACCGACCCCCACGTGCTGCGCGAGGCATTGTATGCCATTCGCCGCCAAGGTTACGCCGTTAGTATCGAGGAACTCCGTGAAGGGGTCGCTTCCATCGCAGCGCCGATCCGCGACTACACCGGAAAAGTCTCCTACGCACTCAGCGTGATCGGGCCGATTCACCGTTTTCATCCATACGATCCTACGGTCATCGCCAAAGTAAAACGCGCAGCAAGTGAGATTTCGGAAAAAATCGGCTATTGGCCGTCGTCACCGCCAACGAAACAGCCGACGATACCATGATGTAGAAAGGAGAAGAAAACGATGGAAAAACGTTTTGATGTCCATACGCACTTCATTCCACCGGAAGTAATGCAGTGGCTGAGAGAAGAACAAACCCACATTCCTGTTCATTGGGATGACGCGGAAAAAATGTTGACTATCAACCATCAGTGGGGATTTCGCCTAAAGGAGGAATTCATCGATCTCCATGCTTACCTCGAGGCGCAACGGCGGGCGGACGTTTTCCATTCACTCCTCTCTCCCATTCCGCAGCTGTTTTTATACAACGTGGAAGCCGCCATCACCAATGAGCTGGCACGCCTTTACAACGATGCGCTGTGCCGATTGGCGTCAAACTACCCTGATCGTCTGTCGGCTTTGGCGACAGTGCCGCTCAATCATCCGGAACAAGCAGCCTTGGAATTGCGCCGGGCCATGAAAAACGGCTTAAAAGGGGCAATTATCGGCCCATCTGTCGAACAGAAGCTCCTCACCGACGATTCATTCATCCCATTTTGGGAAGAAGCGGATGCGCTAGACGCCATTCTATTTATTCATCCGCTTCTTTGCGACGACCCACGCCTGAAAGGCCGGCGAATGACAAATTTGATTGGCGTCCCTTGGGAAACGACCGTTTGCGCTGCCGATTTGCTGCTTGGCGGCTGGCTCGACCGCTACCCGCACGTCCGCATTTTATTGGCCCATGGCGGCGGCTTTCTTCCCTATCAAATCGGACGGTTGCAGAAAGGGTATGACGTATGGCACCCAGTGGCGTCTTCACTGCAAGCTCCGCCGCTCGACTATTTGCGCCGTTTTTGGTTCGACACCGTTGTTTGGGATCATCGCGTGCTGCAGCTATTGCTCGACCTCGTCGGCCAAGATCGGGTGCTTCCGGGCTCAGATTTTCCGTTCGATTTATCACAATGGCCGCCTGTGCAGTCAAGCCTTGAAGCCGTTCAGGCTTTCTTAGGCTTGCCATAAAGGAAAACAAGCAAAAAGGGGACGAATGTTCTTTGTCGTCCCCTTTGCCTCGTCTACATTACCATTTTAAAACAATATTGTTCATTGTCCATGCCTAAATCAATGACCACGCCTAAAAATGTCTACTAAATGCGGCAACATAGTTAACGTTCGATCAATGTAAGAAACAACCCAGCCTAAAAAGAGCATTAGCCATATGGTATGGTACCGCTGCCAACCTTTCTCCATAAACCATTCCTCCCTCCCTCGTTTACCGCAATACAGCCGTATTAGAGGCTAAGGCAACATGAACGGAGTATCCTCCGATTCCCTCAATTTCCATATGGATGACATCCCCATCATGAATCGGCCCAACGCCATCCGGTGTTCCTGTCGTAATGACATCGCCCGGTTCAAGTGTCATAATGTGCGAATAAATTTCCACCAACTCGGCGACAGAACAGATCATTTCCTTTGTGTTGACCTGCTGCCGAACCTCTCCATTGACTGTCAGCACCATATTGACGTTGTTAGGGTCGGCAATTTCCTCTTTCGTCACGATCCACGGCCCCATCGGTGTGAACGTATCAAATGACTTGCGCAAACACCGTTCCTCGTGGTGCGTTTCATCCGGACGCATCGTGACATCGATCAACCCGGTGTAGCCAAATATATAATCGTAGGCGTTTTCCGCTTTGACATTTTTTGCTGTTTTTCCGATAACAAATGCGAATTCCAGCTCATGGTCGAAACGACGGTTCGGATCCGGCAAAACAATCGTGTCGCCGGGCCCGATAATGGAAGAAGGCGCTTTCAAGAAAAAGCCTAGCCCTCTTGCCGTATGCTCCACTTTCATTTCCTTTTGGTGGGACACGTAGTTAACAGGAGCCGCAACGATTTTCCCCGGCTTTTTCACCGGCTGGCGCAGCCGAACATCCGCTAACGCATAAGCCGGACATTCGTATAAATGGTTTTCAATTTGCGGATAATAGGTGTCAAACTCGGCAACCAGCTGTGTCATTGGACAGAAACCAACCCCTTGATGCAGACGGCCGAACAGTCGGCTTCCAATCTCATAAATGACATCATCCACAATGACCCCAAGCTGAAAGTCATTAAACAGCGCTAGTTTCATATAGTTCATTCACTCCTTTTTCCTACTGGACTCCCGTCTGCGCGTATTGCTTGCGCAACATTCCTTTGCTCACCTTTCCTGATGCTGTCGTCGGCAGCTCGTCAATGATTTTTAAATATTCAGGTAGCTTATATTTTGCCATGCCCGCCTTAAGCAAATATTGCTGCATGTCCTTGAGTGAAAATGTCGTTCCTTCTTTCAAGGACACAATCGCACAGCCGCGCTCTCCAAGCCGTTCGTCGGGAACGGCGATCACCGCTGCTTGGCGAATATGCGGATGCGAGAGCAAGACTTCCTCAATTTCCGCGGCATGTACTTTCAACCCACCGCGATTGATAATGTCTTTTTTTCGGCTGACATAGTGGAGATAGCCTTTCTCATCTTTCCACCCTAAATCTCCAGTGAGAAAAAAGCCGTCTTTGGTCATAAATTGTTGAGTCGCAGCTTCGTTTTTATAATATCCTTTGAAGAGCGAACGACCTCGAAAACCGATCTCTCCTACTTGCCCGTTCGGCAACGGTTGCTGATTCTCATCAAAAATGCCGATTTCCCCTGTTGGGCACGGCCGGCCGACCGTATCGGAAGCGAGATAAGGCTCATCATTCGGCCGCGTAAATGATCCCGCTCCAATTTCCGTCATCCCCCACTGAGCAGCGACGCTACAACGGAAACGCTGACGGAACGATTCGACCATCCAAGACGGAATTTTTGTTCCCCCGGTTAAGACAAGACGCAGTGTTGAGGGATATTCTTTTGTTTCATCCGTTCCTTTTAATATATCAATCAAATGGGTAGGTGCAGCTACACAAAAGGTTACTCCGTGCTGGCTGAACGCATCTAAAACGTGCTCAACTGAAAATTGCGATAGCATGACTTGAGCAGCACCGTTATAAAGGCTCATTAAAATCATTGGTAAAGAAAACATATGGCTCATTGGGGTCAAACAAAGAACAACGTCATCATCCGTCAGCCCGTACTCCCGCCCATTGTACAAATGGGCGGGAATAAATGTCTCATACGTATGGATGACTGCTTTTGGATCAGACTCCGTTCCCGAGGTAAACATCATGATCATTGGATCATCTGGCGAAATCCTGTCGTCATTCACTGAAAGCCCGTTACCTGTCAACAACGACTCGAAACTATAGTGATCAGGATGCTTTCTCTCCCCAACGATGATGATATGTTGCAACGTCGGAATCGTTTGCCGGAGCGATTCCATCATTTTCGCATGATTAAATCCTTTCCATTCGTCAATGGCAATGACCGCTTTAACATGGGCAAACGAAAACATAAACGACAGCTCTTTTTGTCGATACACTAAATTGATAGGTACCATAATGGCTCCAAGACGTGCCAAAGCTAAATGAGCTATCACAAATTCCCAGCTATTTGGTAACTGTACAGCCACGGCGTCACCTTTTTGCACACCTAAACCTCTCAACCGCTCCGCCAGCCGCAAAGATCGTTCGTTCACTTCCACAAAAGACAGTACATGCTCTCCATCAATCAGGGCGGTCTTCTCCCCATAACGGGTTGTCGCATGATCCACAATGTCTTGCACCATATTCGGTATTGGAACCTTCAACCGCACAACCCTCCTGTTTTTGATTGGCACATTACAGACAAAAATCGTCTTTATCATTTATTCATTTAAATCGCTAAGCAAGCCGCTTATCAAGCTCGTTTCTCAAATAGATAAGCCTTGTCACATCAGGATCGCCTTTCAAACGCTCCCCCATTGCTCAAGAGAAACAACCGTTTTTCACCAGCCTTCTAGGCACATCTTGAGAAAATGTGTATATACTAGACTTGGGAAAGTGGCTCGAACACATCAACGATAGATTGATAACCACCGTTTTTGTCATACTCCTCTTCTCTTTCCAAATCAAGCTTCTCCATAATCGGCAGATCATTAATGGAGAATAAATGAGCGTCTCCCTCTCCTGTATTGACATGCTCATGCCAACTCCAAGGCGGTAAAATGAAGAAATCACCTTTCGCCCATTCAAATTTGACACCGTTGATGATCGTGTATCCTTCACCGTCAAGAACGTGATACACGGCGCTGTGGACATGGCGATGCGCCTTCGTGTGCATACCAGGAGTTAATTTTTGCATTGTTGTCCCAATACGCAAATCTGCTGATCCCCCTGTCAATGGATTGATGTAATCGACCGCATAACCGTCATAGGGATCAGGATCAAGTTGGGATAAATTCTCAAGTACTTGTTTCGTTGTCTTCCATTTATAGGCGATCAACGGAGATGGGTAGCCTTTTCGCTTCCGGTCGGAAACCGGACGCAGCGCTCCCGTTGCATATTTGAACGTTGAACCGTTGTGAGGGGCGACAACCGGGAATACATCTTCGGAATACGGTTCAAAGAACGAACCAGCAAAATTTCTCACCAATCCGACGTCGAGACCATCCATCCAAATGACCGGTTCCGTTCCTTCGTGACCGTGATCATGCCACGTCCATGCCGGGGTCAAAATCAAATCCCCGCGCTCCATATATGTTCGTTCGCCATCGACAGCCGTATAAGCCCCTTCACCTTCAATAATGAATCGGATCGCCGATTGGCTATGGCGATGTGCGGGTGCCACTTCGCCCGGCAACAACAGTTGCACTCCAACATACAGCGTGTTGGTCGAATAACCGATTAGACCTCGTTTCAATAGCGATGGATTCTGCAAATAAACGACTCGCCGCTCGCTCTCTCTCCCTAAGCGAAGCAACTCTCCAGCCTCCAGCAAATGCTTGCGGATCGTCTCCCATTTCCACAAGTACGGAACAACTTCATGATCGGGCTCGGGCGTCACCATTTTACCGAGTTTTTCCCACAACGGACCTAAATACACTTTTTCCAACTCTTCATGAAGCCGCTCAAGCGCCCTCATTCTCGTATCCGCCATCATTCCCTCTCCTTCCAATTCATATAGTGAATTAACAATTCATTTTTACACTTTAAATAATATAACAAACCTAAATACTTGTCAAACTATTTAGAATATAAATAAAAAAATATTCAATCTTCCCTCCAGCCTGGGCATCAATCATCGCTTTATGTTACAATGATGGACAGAGGTAAAATCGCTGCAGAGGAGCGCAATCATGAGAAAGGTAAATGTGGAGACAATTCGTTCAGTGGAACGAGCGGTTCAAATCTTGAACTGTTTTAGTTTTGAACGTCCGAGCCTCCCTATCGAAGAGATCGTCGCGAAAACAAAATTAGCGAAAGCTACCGTCTACCGCCTGTTATGGACGCTCGAAACGCAAGGGCTGATCCATTACGACCAAAAAGAAAACGTATACCGTCTCGGTTATAAAATGCTGGAATACGGAGGAATCGTTCTCGAAAACCTAGATATGCGGCGCGAGGCGGAACCGTTTTTGCATGACTTGCAGGCGCAAACTGGCTACACCGTTTTGTTTGCGGTGCGCCAACAAGACAGCTTGCAATATGTCATCCGTCTCGACAGCGATGATGGCTTTCAGCCCCGCTCATACATTGGACGTCGGCGCGTTTTGCACTACGGGGCGCTTGGAACGACCATTATGGCATATTTGCCTGATGAAGAAACAAAGGCAATTCTCGAAAAATATCCATTAGAAGCTCATACGCCGAACACGATCGTGGATAAACATCAATTTCTCGAGCGTTTGCGTGTCATTCGCAAAAACGGATTTTTTGTCGACAGGGATGAAACATTTATCGGTTTTACAGCGGTTGCCGCACCCGTTTTTGATCGAACTGGCATCATCGGCGCTATCGGACTGGCTGGTGCCACATTTAAAATGGCCGAGACATTGCCTGAGCTGATCCGTCAAACGGTCGATACGGCCCGACATATATCGAAACGGCTTGGACATCTTCCCCATCCCCCCTCCGCATAAAAAGTGTCTTCTTTTCCACTTCATTAATGCGTTACGTTATATAAAATCAGGCGGTTTTTCCTGTTGGGCATGGAAAAACCGCCGTTACGACTCATTTGCCAATTACCTTCCATTGTAAAAATACCGTCCTTATAATTCTTTTGCGAGCTTACAAACTTTCTCTTAGCCTATTACAGTCTCTCCCAAATCGCAGCAATGCCTTGGCCGCCACCAATGCATAGCGAAGAAACGCCGTATTTCTTTCCTCTTCTTCCTAATTCATAAACGAGCGTCAATGTGAGGCGCGTTCCCGAGGCTGCCAACGGATGACCAAGCGCAACTGCGCCGCCATTGACGTTACCTTTGTCGTCGTCAAATCCCAGTTCTTTCTGGCAAGCCAAATATTGAGCTGAAAATGCTTCGTTGATTTCGATTAAGTCAAGGTCATTCATCGATAAATTCGCCTTGTCAAGCGCTTGGCGAATCGCCGGAACCGGGCCGATTCCCATGTACTGCGGCTCAACGCCGACGATTCCCCACGAAACGAGACGGGCGAGCGGCTTCAATCCACGCTTGGCGGCATAATCCTCCGAAGCGATAACGACTGCCGCAGCTCCATCGTTCATCCCACTGGCGTTTCCTGGGGTTACCACTCCATTTTCAAGGAAGCGCGGTTGAAGCGCCCTTAACTGTTCCAGACTTGTCTGGCGCGGATGCTCATCGGTGTCAACGACCGTTTCTCCCTTTTTTTCTCGCACGGTCACGGGGACAATTTCTTGGCGGAAATATCCGTTGGCCATCGCCGCAAGCGCCCGCTCATGGCTGCGGAGGGCATGTTGGTCGGCCTCTTCGCGCGTGATGTCATATTTTTTCGCTAAATTTTCTGCTGTTATCGCCATGCTACAACCACCAACGGTATCATACAGACCGTCCCACAACCAGTCTTCCACCGTCGGACTGCCTAATGGCGTTCCCCAGCGCATACCTCGGATGACGTGCGGCACTTGACTCATGTTTTCGGTGCCCCCCGCCAGCACCACTTCCGCTTCCCCGGTTAAAATGAGGCGTGCCCCCATGATAATCGTCTCGAGTCCTGTTCCACATAAACGATTTACCGTTACGGCGGGCACATCGATCGGCACCCCGGCCTTCAAGCCGACGTGGCGAGCGAGCAAGTGAGCATCGCGGCTTGACTGCTGAACATTACCAAATACGACATGATCGATTTCTTCCGGTTCAACGTTCGCCTTTTTTATCGCTTCCTTCGCTGCGATAGCTCCTAAATCGGTCGCGGAGATTTCACGAAACGAGCCGCAAAATTTGGCGAATGCAGTGCGTGCTCCTTCAAGCAGCACAATGTCTGTCCGCATATTCTTCCCTCCCAAGGTTTAACCCTCTTTGATCATCTCTCTTAATTTTCCTTTCTGAATTTTTCCGCTCGCCGTCGTCGGAAATTGGTCAACAAAAACAACTTTGTTCGGAAGTTTATAGTCCGCAACCAATGGACGCAAAAACTCGACAATGTCCGCCTCAGTTATATAAGACCCTTCCTTTGGTTGGATGACAGCGCAAACCTCCTCTCCCAACACCGGCTCAGGCAGACCGATCACTGCCGCGGCGAAGACACCCGGGTGCCGTTGCAAAATGGTTTCGATCTCTTTCGGATAAATGTTGTATCCCCCGCGGATGATCAGCTCCTTTTTCCGACCCATAAACCGAATATATCCGTCCTCATCCATCATCCCGAGGTCGCCGGTATAATACCAACCTTCCTCGTCAAGCACTTCCGCTGTTTGTTCCGGCATGTTGTAATATCCTTTCATGACACCAAACCCTCGGCAGGCAATTTCACCAATTCTCCCTGGCGGCAGCACCTCTCTCCGTTCATTCACAATCTTCACCTCATTTCCTTCCAATGCCTTGCCAACCGTTTCAAATATTCGGTCTTCTTTTGCCTCAAACGGGGTGATCGTAACAGAGCCAGTCTCTGTTGTCCCGAATGATATGCATAATACCATTCCCATTTTTTCACGCACCGCTTTCACTGTTTCCAATGGACAAATATCAGCTCCCGTCATTCCCGCGCGCAATGACGACAAATCAAATGACTCATTATTCAACACATGCAACTCCATATGAAACATTGCCGGTACCGCATGATGAATTGTTACTCGTTCTTTTTCGATCAGTTGCAGCGCCTCTCTTGGGTTGTATCTTTCCTGCAACACCATTTTTGCTTGGCTGTATACAGCAGACATCAAGTTGCACGCCATGCCAAACACATGGAAAATCGGTGTACAAATAAGAAACACATCATCTTGACGGCACTTCAAGTTATCTGCAATGGCCATACCTGATTGGACGATGCCGCGATGAGTCATCATCACCCCTTTTGGGATTCCAGTCGTACCTGATGTATATAAAAGACAAAACAAGTCATGCTGCGGGTCGATTGCCACCGTACGCAACGGTTGATCAGTTGCATAGGATCTAAGTTGTTCCAAGGAAAGGAAGCCCGATTTGACAAACCGAACGGTGATGATCTGATTGACAATGGTCTGAATGAGATTCAATCCAATATGCTTTTCGATTTCCTCACATACAAACACAGTCCTCATTCCAGAATTTTTTATAATATGTTCGACTTCGTGCTGTCGATATTTCGGATTAAAAGGAACAACGATCGCCCCTATTTGGGAGATAGCAAAAAATAGTTGAACTGTCTCAAGCCAGTTTGGTAAACAAACGCCGACTCGATCTCCTTGTTTAATGCCGAGTGCGATCAACGCTGATGCCAACTGTCGTACTTCTTTATACAACTCACCATAAGTCATCCGATGACGAAGGTCATAAACAGCTTCTCTAGATGGATTGTCCGCCGCCGCTCGCTCCAACAATTGCGGAACAGACAAAACGCGAACTGTTTCCACCTCTCCCCATCCTCCGTTTCCCCAAAAGTTAGTTCACTTGATAAAACGCTACTTGTACTTCCACTGGCTTCCGAATTCCTTCTCCAATAAATACCATTCTGTTTAAAAAATCATACCGACTATTCCGCACTTCAAAAGTAGGAGTCGTTTTAAAATAATAAGAACCTTGTGGTACATCCTCGCCACGAAAAATTTTATCGATGATTTCTTGTGGTCCGTGTCGGTATCCTCTATTCACAACATAAATAGGTATTCCATCATCTGTCTCAATCACATAACAAGCAAGCAACTCTATGACTCCATCTTTCCGAATCAGTTGATAGTCTGCTCCTCCTGAAAGCACACGTCCCCGCATCCTCTTTCCTTCAAACCTTCCACCGATAATCGGTACTATCCTCCGATAGCCAAAACCAACTTCGCCGATCTCGATTGGCTTTCCCACCTCGACATAAGCCGTAAATAGGTGTTCAAACTGAATGTTCATTTTCTCCCTTCCAAATCCCAATTGCATTTTCTGCGGAATGCCGACAGCACACATTATGAAACAGTGATCTGTTCATTGGCTAATTCAACCCGCTCCGCACGATAAACTGCGTATTTTTCCTGTACACATAACACGGCAATTCCTCCTAATACTGCGGCACTAGCAATAGCTGCAAAGTTATATTGTGGCGACAAGTTCAAAGACAGCAAAAATCCAACAAACGTTGGTGCAACGATACCTCCTATCCGACCAAACGCCATCGTGCTTCCTAAGGCAGTGGACCGCATCGCTTCCGGATAATATTGGGAAACAAATGCATTGGCAATGTTTTGGACACCGACCGAAGCCGCACCAATAATGGCAATGAGAACAAAAGCAATCATCATGCTGTTCGCAAAACCAATGAGTGATAAAGCAACCGCTCCGCAAAAGAATAAGGGAACAAGCACTTTCTTAAACCCCCATTTATTAACCAACGGCCCAAAAACAACGGTGCCAATGATCGCCCCAATTTGCATCACCGCTGTAAACACAAGGCTAGAGCTCAAATCATAGCCAACCTCCATCATTAGCCGAGGAAGCCATGTGTTCATTGAGTAAATGAGAACAAATGCACTGAAGCAAGATAGCCAAAACATTACGGTGCTAAACGCCCGCTTCTCTGTGAATAATTTCACGATAGGCAAAGAAGCTTGAGTCTTTCTTTCAGGCTTGACTAGTTCAATAGCACCATCATGGCGAATATGAGGATCAATCAAAGCAAGAACCTTTCGCGCTTCCTCTTCTCTTCCCTTCTCTAGAAGAAAACCAACCGACTCAGGAACACCTTTCATCAAAAACGGAAGCAATAATACCGGAATGCCTCCGATCCAATAAATAGGTTCCCATCCAACTGTCGGTAAGAGTGCACGGCTCGTCAACGCCGCGGCAATCGCACCAACAGAATAACCACAAAAAATCGAGGCAACAATGGCTGTACGAACTCGTTTCGGAAAAATTTCTGTCGCTAGGGCAATGACGTTGGGCATAACGCCGCCAAGACCAATCCCAGCAATGATCCGAGAGATGGTAAATAAAATTGGATTTGGAGCAAAGCCAGCAAGGAAAGTAAAAAAGCCGAACAAAAATGTAGTCAACAAAATAATTTTTTTTCGTCCCATCCGGTCAGCTAGCATACCAAATAATACTGCTCCAATGGCTGTTCCAATCACCGTATAACTCCCGATGGCGCCAGCTGTAACATCTGAAATTCCCCACTCCCGAATCAATAAAGGAACCGAAGCACCGTAAATCACTACGTCATACCCATCAAGCATGATCACTAAAAACAACCAAATCATAAGCCAAATGTGGAATGGACGGATCGAACTATTATCGATCACATTAAACGGATGGATTTGTTTCACATGGATTCCCTCCCTGAATAGCTTTTGTTATCCGTTTCCTTCGGGATGTTCATTGAGCCCTCCTTTCCCAAAGGTAACGGATACTGATCTCAATCTATCAGCAACCTGTGTAAACATAAGATTTATTCTGTCAATTTACAAAATAATCTATTTACCGCTAAAAACTGGCTTTCGTTTTTCAGTAAACGCTCGCATTCCTTCTTTTCGATCTTCAGTCGCAAAAGCGTTTCCAAAGCAGGCAGTTTCCACCATCAACCCGGACTGCAAGTCAACATTAGCTCCCGTGTTGACCGCTTCTTTGAGCATACGCATGGCAATGGCCGGTTTTTTCGCCAATTTTCCGGCCCATTCTTTCGCCGTCGGCAAAAGTTCGTCGGATGGGACGACTTTGTTTACCAAATGAATAGAAAGCGCCCGCTGGGCATCGATCATTTCGCCGAAATAAAGCAATTCTTTCGCCACCCCTTGACCGACGATGCGCGGCAACCGCTGCGTCCCGCCGCCGCCCGGAATAATGCCGAGATTGATCTCTGGAAAGGCAAATTTGGCATGCTCAGAACAAATGCGCAAATCGCATGCGAGCGCCAATTCACAGCCCCCGCCGAGCGCCAGCCCGTTCACCGCCGCGATCACCGGTTTGGATGCGTTTTCAATTTTCAAAAACGCACTTCGCGATATTTTGTTCATTTCCATCATGCCGGCCAAATCCAAGTCCATCATTTCATGAATATCGGCGCCGGCCACAAACGCTTTTTCCCCCGCTCCCGTAATGACCACCGCCCCAACCTGCTGATTGGCTTCGAGCTCATCGATTAAGGCGGATAGCTCTTGAAACACTTTTGTATTCAACGGATTGAGCGGAGGGCGGTGAATGGATACAACCGCCACTCGATTTTCGATTTCACACTGCAAAAATTCGTAGTTCACAACTCATTCCTCCTCTTCAAATTTTTAGAAACGTAGTTGTGGCGTATAGCCAACATCACCACCTCTCCGTTTATCAGACATCATCGTAATCATAAAACCCGGCTCCTGTTTTTCGGCCGAGCCTTCCTGACCGGACAAGCTGTCTGAGCAATAAAGGGGCGGCAAACCGATCGTCCTTAAACTCTTCGTAAAAATAGTCCATGACATGAAGGCCGATATCGACTCCGGCGAAATCTTGCAACGTAAACGGCCCCATTGGGTAGTTCAAACCAAGCGTCACCGCTTTATCGATGTCTTCCATCGAAGCCACTCCCTCCTCGACAAGGCGAATTGCTTCGATAAACTGCGGAATCATAATGCGGTTGACGATGAACCCCGGGGAATCTTTTTTCACCTCAACCGGCTCTTTCCCCAGTTTCCGGGCGAGTTCTTTCGCCTGTTCGACCGTTTCATCACTCGTTTTGTATCCGCGTACTACTTCGACGAGTTTCATCAGCTGGGGGGGATTGAAAAAATGCATACCAACAACTTGGCTTGGACGGTTGGTGGCAGAAGCGATTTCTGTGATGGACATCGATGATGTGTTCGTCGCTAGGATGGTGTGTTCTGCTGCAATGTTGTCCAATTGAGAAAAAACTTCTTTTTTCACCTCCATGTTTTCGATGACCGCTTCAATAATGACATCTGCCTGTCTCATTTCCTGTAAGTTAGTTGATCCCTTCACTCGTTCCAGCGCTTCATGTTTTTGCTCGGTGGTCAGCTTCCCTTTGGCCACGCTTTTATCCATAAATGCTTCCATGCGTGAGCGCGCTTTTTGCAACATAGGCTCGTCAATATCTACTAAAATGACATTAAATCCTGATAACGCAGCTAAATTGGCGATGCCGCTTCCCATCGTACCAGCTCCCACGATTCCGATCGTTGCTGCCATTCGTCAAATCCTCCCTTATTTTTCGAATTTTCTATATTGTCTTTGCTATTGATTATAAATAAGGTAAATATAAAAAAATACCTGCATAATGCAGGAAAACACGCTTATCTTTTCAGTATTTTGGCGGAAGGCAGGCCATATAAATCGTACAACTTTAACGCCATCATCAAATTGAATCGCTGCTCTGCCCCGCTCAAAGAGAAACCGAGCATTTCTTCAATCTTTTCGAGCCGGTATTGAAGGGTGCTGCGGTGAATATACAGCCTTTCGGCGGTTTCAGTCAAATGACCGTTGCAATCGAGAAAGACACGAATCGTTTGCAGCCAATCCACGTTTCGTTCCGCGGAATGCCGGATCAACGGGCCAAGATAGTTGTCGACAAACAGTTTTGCCGCCTCCAGCTCTTTTAAATGGTGCAATACCGTGTATGCCCCAAGCTCGTCAAAAAACGCCAAGCTTATCCCTTGAAAACTATGGAGAATGACGTGCAACGCCTGAACCGCCTGCTGATAGCAAAAATAATAGTCACGGATCGATGCTGTCTTCCCTCCGATCCCCAAAAAAGCTCGGCATGACGCCCCCTCCTCTTTGATCCACTCGTTAATCCGTTGGTACCATTTTTCCCAGTATTTAATTGGAAATTTTCCTTCCTTGCGAGCTGGTACAATCAAAATATACCAATCCCCAATACCCCCGTATAACACGTTAGGATCCTCCATAGTAATTCGTGCTTTTAAACGATCCCATAATGTTGTTTTCTCAACATTCCTTTTAAACAGATCTACCTGCCCTTCCGGTTCGGAAAATTGAAAGTGCAAGACGGCAATACGGTGCTCATCAAAAATATTCCATTGAAATACATTGGCATACTGGATAATGCTCTCTTCCTCCTCGATTTCTGCAGCCAACAATTTATTTAAAAAACTATCTTTTAGTTGCTCCCTTGTATCAAAAACGAGCTTTTGTTTCATAAACTGGATAGAAAAAATATTAAGAGCTAGTTCAACACTCAAGCGAAAAAAATCATCGATCTCTTGTGGATGTACGCCAATAGCTAAATAGCCCACCACATCCCTTCCCCTGTTAATTGGCCAAACTGTCACCGGAACGTCCGGTAAGCCATCGAGCAAAGTATATCCTTCCATTCGGCTTTGTCCGACCGCTTGTTGTAATGCTTTCTTGGCAATGTCCTGCAGGTGTTGCTCATTTAAAGTCCCTAACTCATAAGCGATTGGCCGCATAAAACGATCAAATACCATAACTGCTTTGGCAAACATTTGACTAAGTGTCTTCGTAATGCCTTGAAAGTTTTCGTGTTGAATCGTT
Source organism: Geobacillus sp. BMUD (assembly GCF_013096845.1). NCBI lineage: Bacteria > Bacillati > Bacillota > Bacilli > Caryophanales > Anoxybacillaceae > Geobacillus > Geobacillus sp. BMUD. Next base: position 587,299 of record NZ_SDLA01000001.1, on the reverse strand, counting down.
TCTTTCATCAACTTTTGTTGATATTGAAGGAGAAGATGAAGACGATAGGTATGATCCCGTTCCTGACGATATAATCGGAGGTTTTCGAGCGTAACCGCAACATAGTTGGCTAACATATCCAAAATTTCTAAATCTTCTTTTGTGAATTTTCCTTCCTGTTTCCGCTCAACATGCAACACACCAATTGTTTTGAAGTTAACAACGAGCGGCACTGTTAGCTCATCTCCACCTGGTCTCTCTAAAAAGCGAAAATAATCACTGACCCGGTAATTATTTTTCATCATTACTTGTTTCGGACTAGCTATATTTCCATATAAAGGAGGATGAACAACGAAACTATTGTCCTCCTCCCGATATAAATACATGCAGGCACCATCCGCATTTGTTCCCTTGCCTGCTCGCTCGACAATTTTTTCAACAAACTGCTCAAGAGGTGAGTCGAGCGAAAAGTGTTGAGCAATCCACTCAAGGTCGATCATTTTTCGTCGTTGCACTTCCTTGTTCCGAGCCACTGTCACAGCAAGGGCAACATCTTCTCCAAAGTGATCAAACAATTGCTTAGCCTCTGCGAGTAGTGAAACGTGACGTTGAAACCCGATCATACAAATTCCGTATTCGTTTTCTTCATCTTTAATTGGAACGCTGAACCACGTTTTTATCCTATTTTTTTTCAACAAGCCAATCAATGGACACGCGCACTCGTCATTCACTTCTTGAAACGTTGTACTCCCTTTAAACAACCGGGGCAAACAGTTAGCCATTGCAATCGGCGAGTGTGGAATTCCATATTGAAAATCACCTTGATATAATGTTGGAATGACGTGATCCCCTTCCTTTAGCACAATGACGATCAGATCGCACTCCAGTTCCTCACGAAAAGCATTCACCAAGTATTGCAAAGCCTCCTTTTCGGTATCAAACTTTACTAATTTCCGTGCTGTCGTCCGTAAATGGTTTTCAATTTTTTTCATCAGCCTCTGTCGCTTGCTTTCATTCATAATACCAGCTCCCTTTGTTTATAGCCTTGTAGTAAGCATAAAGGTTGTTATTAAGCATCCCTGCTCAATAACAACCTTTCTCGCGCTTTACGAAAAATGCCCACTCATGTTCCATTTCTCCGCCAATTCTTTCGCCAGCTCGAGGAAAACGTCGAGCGCCTCTGGATTGGCCATCGAGCCCGGGTTGACCGCTTTTTCAAGCGGGAAGCCTAAGAGCAGCTTGCGGACCGGAATTTCCATCTTCTTTCCATTTAGCGTTTTTGGAATTTGCTTCACTTCGTAAATTTCGTCTGGAACAAAGCGCGGCGAGACGTGTTGCCGAATCGACTGGCGGATGCGGTCTTTCAGCTCATCATCGAGCGCCACGCCTGGCTTCAGGACGACAAACAGCGGCATAAACGACTGCTTGCCCATCATTTCTAAATCGACTACCAAGCTTTCGAGCACCCCGTCGACCGCTTCGACGGCGCGATAAATTTCGCTCGTGCCCATGCGGACGCCGGCGCGGTTGATCGTTGAGTCGGAGCGGCCGTAAATGACGCAGCCGCCTTGTTCATCAATCTTAATCCAATCGCCGTGCTTCCAGACGCCTGGATACGTGTCAAAATAGCTGTTCCGGTACCGCTCGCCGTCCGGGTCGTTCCAGAAAAAGAGAGGCATCGACGGCATTGGTTTTGTAATCACAAGTTCACCGACTTCATTCACAAGCGGCTGGCCGTTTTCGTCAAACGCCTGCACATCGGCGCCCAACGCGCGGCACGAGAGGACGCCGGCACGCACCGGCAAAATCGGTGAACCGACGACAAACGCGGTGCACACATCTGTTCCGCCGCTGCATGATGCCAGGCAAATGTCATCCTTGACGTTTTCATACACCCAGGCGAACCCTTCGACCGTCAGCGGCGAGCCGGTCGAAAGCACAGCCTCAAGCTTCGATAAGTCATAGTGCTCTTTCGGTTTGAGGCCGAGCTTCATGCAGACGTTAATAAACGCCGCGCTTGTGCCGAAATGGGTGATGCCTGCCTTCTCGGCGAGCTCCCATAAAACGTTGCCGTCCGGATACGTCGGGCTGCCGTCATAGAGCACAATGGTCGATCCGGCCAGCAGGCCGCCGACGAGAAAGTTCCACATCATCCATCCGGTCGTCGTAAACCAGAAAAACGTACTGTCTTTCGTCAAGTTCTCGGAAATGGTCAACGCTTTCAAATGTTCAAGCAAAATGCCGCCATGCCCTTGAACGATCGGCTTCGGCAAACCCGTCGTTCCCGAAGAGTACAAAATCCAAAGCGGATGGTCAAATGGAACGTCTTCAAAGGCGAGCTCTCCCTTATCCGCCACGATATCATCCCACAGCACGACACCCTCATCCAGGGCCTCCATCTGCCCGCGCCAATACGGAAGCAGCACCGTCTTTTTCAATGACGGCAGCTTGGCGCGCAGTTCGGACACGACTGGCATTTTGTCAAACTCTTTGCCGTTGTATTGGCAGCCGTCGACGGCAAACAAGACCGTCGGCTCGATTTGCGCAAACCGGTCGATGACGCTGCCGGCGCCAAAGTCCGGCGAGCAGCTTGACCAAATGGCGCCGATCGACGCGCACGCCAAAAACGCCATCACCGTCTCGGGGATATTCGGCATATAAGCAACCACGCGATCGCCGCGCTTTACCCCCATCGCTCGCAATGCTTTGGCGATCGCCGCCGTTGTTTCGCTCAGCTCCTGCCATGACACTTCCCGGTACGGCACTCGCTCCGAGCGGAAAATGATGGCCGGACGGTCGGCGCGCGCATGCCGGAACATATGCTTCGCATAGTTGAGCGTCGCGCCCGGAAACCACTCCGCCCCTGGCATCTTCCGCTCCCGCAGCACGCATTCATATGGCGTCGCCGCTTGCACACCGCCATACTCCCAAATCGTTTCCCAAAATTCTTCAAGATGCTCAACTGACCATGTCCATAGCTCGCGATACGAGTTAAATGACAACCCCTTTTTCTCTTTCAGCCAGTCCATATACCGTCGAATGTTCGATTGCCGAATTTGCTCCTCGGTCGGCTGCCAAAGAATCGTCCCTTCCGTAATCGCTTTCATTTCATCGTGCGTCACGAGACGCCGTCACCGCCTTTCTGCCGATAGTTTGTTCAGACTATTCATATGATAACACGATTTCCTACTGTTTTGAATAGTTGCCAGTTCGACAACTCTGTCAGAAAAAAATGAAACAAATTGATTGACAACAGCAAGGCAACTGGAATATGATAAACACAAAAGTTGGTCTAAGCAAAAAAAATGTCTTTTATAAAAAATATTAAACGGAGGGAAACTTTTATGGCGCAAGGAAAACGTTGCCGCCTCTCCGATATGAAACCGGGCGATCAATTTCTCATCGAAAAGGTTGATGTTCCTGATCCTATGTTAAAAAGGCGGTTGCTTGATTTGGGATTTGTACCCGGCGGGGAAGTAGAAGTCGGGCAAAGAAGCCCTCTTGGCGACCCGACCGCCTATCGCATTTGTGGAACGACGATCGCATTAAGGAAAGAAGAAAGTGACTATATTTACGGGGAGAAGATCCACCATGACTGATATGACGTATACGATTGCCTTAATGGGAAATCCGAACACCGGCAAAAGCACGTTGTTCAATGTCTTAACGGGCCTGCGCCAACATACCGGCAACTGGCCTGGGAAAACGGTCACTCATGCGGAAGGAGAATGCCGCCACCGCGGCACATTGTACCGAATCGTCGACTTGCCGGGAACGTATTCCCTCTATTCCAACTCAGCCGATGAAGAGGTGGCGCGCGATTTTCTCCTGTTTCAACGTCCTGACGTCACAGTCGTTGTGGTCGATGCTACGGCATTAGAGCGCAACCTAAATCTGGCGCTTCAAGTATTGGAAATGACCAACCGCGTCATTGTCGCCATCAATTTGATGGATGAAGCGAAAAAGAAAGGCATTCATATCAATACAAAAAAATTAGCCGCCAAACTCGGCGTGCCGGTCGTGCCGATCTCGGCCCGCAACCGGGAAGGAATCGATGCACTTCTTGATACGGTGGATGCCATGGCGCATGGCCGTATCAACACCAACCCACTTTCCATCCGGTACAGTCCGGAAATCGAACGAGGCATTGCCAAGCTTCTTCCATTCGTTAAAGAAGTGATGGGAGACACGTATCCTGCTCGCTGGATCGCTCTTCGTCTCCTTGACGGCGATACATCGCTGCTTCAAGCACTGAAACAGCCGCCGCAACCATTGATCAAGGAGGGGAACGCGTATGCCTGCTGTGGATCCATCAAATCGATTTGACCGCTTAATGGCAGAAGCGAAATCATTGGCGCCGGACAATGTGCGCGAGCAAATCGTTACCGCCATCTTTCAAACATCAACAGCGCTTTGTCGAGAATGTGTCACTCATACAAACAGCGTGAAACGGGATCGAACGGAACAAATTGACCGGATCGTCACGTCGAAGCGGTGGGGATTTCCGATTATGCTGGTGCTGCTCGCCGCTGTCCTGTACGTGACCATTGCCGGCGCCAACGTATTTTCCGATTCGCTCGCCCGCTTGTTCGGGACGATCGAAACGTATCTCACCATGGCCTTTCAAGCGATTCACGCCCCCGACTGGCTGCACGGCCTTATTGTACTTGGCCTATACCGCGGCACGGCTTGGGTCGTCAGCGTGATGCTGCCGCCGATGGCAATTTTCTTTCCCGTATTCGCTTTGCTCGAAAACTACGGCTACTTGCCCCGTGTCGCCTTCAACATGGATCGCTTGTTTAAAAAAGCGGGGGCGCACGGCAAACAATCGCTGACAATGGCCATGGGCTTCGGCTGCAACGCGGCGGCCATCATGTCGACGCGCATTATCGAATCGCCGCGCGAACGGATGCTGGCCATTTTGACCAACAACTTCGTCCCCTGCAATGGACGTTGGCCGACGCTGATCCTGCTTTCTTCCTTATTCATGGCGGCTGGCTATACAGGTGGATGGAACACGTTCGTTACCGCGGGCGTGGTCGTCGCCATGGTGTTGTTTGGCATCGTCGTTACGTTGACCGTTTCATGGGTCTTATCTAAGACGGCCTTGCGCGGGATTCCGACCCATTACACGTTGGAGCTGCCGCCGTACCGACGTCCGAAAATCATGGAGACGATCATCCGGGCCACCCTCGACAAATCACTCTATGTGCTGAAACGGGCGGTAACGGTTGCGGCGCCGGCCGGCATTCTGACATGGGTGCTCGGCAACGTTCACGTGGGAGATACGACCGTGCTGGCGTATTTAGCCGACTGGCTTGACCCATTTGCCAAAGCATTGGGATTGGATGGCTACATTTTGATGGCGTTCATTTTAGGCTTGCCAGCCAATGAAATTGTCGTGCCGATTTTGCTGATGGGCTATTTATCCGCGGGGGCGCTCACTGAAGTCGATGGCCTGCATTCTCTAAAACAAATTTTGCTCGACCACGGCTGGACGTGGCTCACCGCCCTCAATATGATGCTGTTTTCCCTGCTTCACTACCCATGCGGCACGACGCTCGTCAACATTTACAAAGAAACGAAAAGCGCGAAATGGACGTTCGTCGCCTTTGCCTTGCCGACAGCGATTGCCATTATGGTCACCTTTGCGACCGCACAGCTGGCAAGATGGCTCGGGCTCGTTTAACACTCGAGGCTGTCTCAACAGGTCGGTTTAACGACCTTTTGAGACAGCCTCTTTTATCCACTATATGTACACAGCAACTTCTTGTTCCTATATGTTGTGTCTGTATTGAAGACCGACGACCTTTTAGAAGGTTGGTGAAAAACCGCTGTTTGCCTGATCGATGATGGAACGCGTGAACATAGAGGCTGATGCAGCAAGTTTTTTCTACTTGAGAACCGATTCCCAGAAGCGGTTGCGCGAGTGAATCACCAACTTCTTGGATCATCCCCCTCTTTCGCCGCTATATATACGCACCGGCTTCTTATGTCACGCGATCCGTTGTGCCTATCTTGAGGACGGACGGACCTTGTAGGTCAGCCCCCCGTTTATTTGCCGAAATCAACTTCCATCTATACTTCTTTTACGTTCTCCACATGAGAGGCATCCCCCTCTACAATTACGCGAAACCCCTCCTCACCCGCCTCAACGACGGTCACGCTCGTGCCATACATATACGGCGGCGCCCAAAGCTGGTCAAGCGGCGCACCTTTAAATGCCGCTATGAGCGTTTTCAGCACGACGCCGTGGGTGACGATCAAGACGGTCTCCCCCTCGTGCCGTTCGATGATGCGCCGCACCGCTTCAAGCGCCCGCTGTTGCACATCGAAAAACCGCTCGCCGCGCTGTGGCGCGTACAGATGCGGTGCGTTCCAAAAATGGTCGAACGCAACCGGATCCATTTGCCGGATTTCATCATGCGTCTTTCCTTCCCAATCGCCAAGATGAATCTCGCACAGCTGCTCGTCTTGATAAATCGGAATAAGCCGCGCGCCGCGAACCAGTTCGGCCGTTTCGCACGCTCGGCCGCTTGTGCTTGTGTAAATGGCGGCCAACTCGACCGCTTCGAGCCGCTTTCCAAGCCGCATGGCGTCTTGCCGCCCTTTTTCCGTGAGCGGCGAGTCTTGCCTTCCTTGCATCCGCTTTTCGACATTCCACTTCGTTTCCCCATGTCTTGTCAAATACAAGGTTGTCGTCATGTTTCCCCTCGTTTCTCTCCTCTCTATCAACCTAATAGCCGATTCCAGCAAACGAAACGCGGCATGTGCGTTCCTGCCATCCTTGATCTCCGCTTGAATGCCGGTTGGACAACACAATCATCGGATTTGGAGCTTCTCATCCAATCAACGGCTCTGTTCATCTTTTCCGGTTCTTTTTCACGAGTTTCGTTAGTTCAATTCCTTCCGGCGTTTCGATGCGCTCGATGGCACGAAACCCATGGCGTTCGTAAAAGCGAATGGCCGGCACGTTGCCGCTTCCGGTCGTCACGACGATCTCGCTTATCGACGGCTCTTGCTTGATCACAAAGTCGAGCAACGCGCTGGCGATCCCTTGACGGAAATAATCCGGGTCAACCATCAGCCGACAAAGGTGAAGCGTCTTCCCATTCCGCTCGCAAGCGATCGCCCCAACGAGCCGTTCACCTTGAAAATAGCCGAAAAAGCGCTCGCCGCATCGTTGCAGAGAAGCGATCGTATCGTGAAGCGGCGGGAGCGCCGTGCTGCCGATGATCTGCGCCTCGATCGTATACGCACGCCGCTGCAGGTGCAGCACCATAACAGCCGTCTCGTAGTCTGCTATGTGAAGTTCAACAATCATGTTCCTCTCCCTTTCGATGGCTAAAAAGCGGCCGAGCGCGGCCGCTTATCCATTATTTATTCATGAATGACTTCCTCCATCGCTTCTTGCAGCGAATGAAAGCCTTTTTTCTCTCGGCCGTCTTTTCGGACGGTCCATTCCTGCTTCTCGAGCGCCAGTTCACCACGTTCGTTTTTTACAAACGGTAGATGAATGGTGATCATCTCATCGTCTTTGTTGATCGTATAGCCGATGTAGTAGCGACCACCTTCACCATGCTCTTCAAAAATGCCAACTTGGTCGAGTCCGTAGGCTTCCATCATCGGCTCGAGGGTGTCGATGAACTCCTCGATCATGACGCTTCGCGGCGCAAATTCCATGGTTTTTCCTCCTCTTGCCTAGTCATCAAGTGTAGTTTGCGGCAAGCGGAGGAAACTCATGAGTGGAAATGACCGACTTATGACGGAGGCCCATTGCAGGCCGTGCGGTTGTATTCCTCGAGCCATTGCTGCAGCTTCTCCGCTTCGAGCGAACGGCTGAAGTAAAACCCTTGCGCATAGTCGCAATGCATTTGCGAAAGAAGCATAACTTGCGACTCGGTTTCGACCCCTTCGGCCAATACTTCAATATCCAAGCTTTTGGCTAAATGAATGATCGTATCCACGATCGTGGCATCTTTCGAGTTTTCTGCGATGCCTTGAATAAAACTGCGATCGATTTTCAATAGCGACACCGGCAAATTGCGGATGTACGCAAGCGAGGAAAAGCCGGTGCCGAAATCGTCGATCGCCGCCTGCACACCGAGCCGCCGCAGCTCAGTTAAAATGTGCCGCCCTGTTTCGATGTTTTCCATCAATCCGCTTTCGGTCACTTCTAAAATCAGTTGGGCGGGTTCTAAGCCCGTCTGCCGTAAAATGCGCTTGACATGTTCGACGAGTTCTGGACGATTGAGCAAAAACGGCGACAAATTGACAGCCAGCTTCAATCCCGGAAATCGGTTCTGCCACTCTTTGACTTGCCGACATGCTTCTTCGAGCACCCATAAGGTGATTTCGAAAATAAAGCCGCTCTCTTCAGCCAACGGGATAAAATCAAGCGGCGGAATCTCACCGAGCGTCGGATGACGCCAGCGCAACAGCGCCTCAATCCCCATCGCCTTCCCTTTTGAAAGCTGCACTTTCGGCTGATAGCATAAATACAACTGCCCCCGCATAATGGCAAACGGCAAATCTTGCCTGATCACCGCATGCCGATGTTCAGTCGGCCGGTAAAACGCATAACCGTTCCGCCCCCGCTCTTTCACTTCGTACAGGGCTTGATCGGCATATTTCATCACTTGTTCGATCCGGTCGCTGTCTTTCGGGAAAAAAGCGATGCCGATCGACAATGTTGACTGGATGAGCTGTTTTTCGTAATAAAACGGCTCATGAAACGAACTGACAAGCCGCTCGGCCAAATCGGTCATCTCTATCTTCGTGATGTTCGGCAGCAGCAGGACGAACTCATCCCCACCGATGCGAGCGAAAAAGTCACCCGGCCGAAGCGCATGCTGAACGCGCTTGACCGCCTCGCGCAAAAAGTAATCGCCGGCTTGATGGGAAAAATGGTCGTTGATCCATTTGAATTTGTCAAAATCCAAATAACAAAGGGCAAACGGCGTCTGACTGGCGATCAGCTCATGAATGTGCCGCTCGAAATAGCTGCGGTTGGCGATGCCCGTGAGCGAATCGAAGTAGGCAAGCTGACGGAGCTTCTCTTCGTACCGTTTCCGCTCGCTGATGTTTTTCACGGTCACGATGACGCAGTCAAGCATCCCCGTTTCGTTGACAATCGCCTTCCCTTGCGCCTCCATCCAGACCCATTCCCCATGCTCGCCTTGTTTGCGGAATTCAGCGGTTTGCGCCTTGTATGTATCGTAAAGCTCGGCCAATTTTTGCGCCACGACCGGGGCGTCATCAGGGTGGACAAACGTCAGCACCTCTTCGTATGACACTGGAAGACGCTCGTTTGTTTTCCGCTTCCATGACGGCGGAATGTATGACAATTCACGATTCGGAGAAAAAATCAACACGTAATCATTTGAATGCTCAACAATCAACTGCAGACGCCGTTCCGCTTCGGCGAGCCGCTCTTGCAGGCCGCTCTCCTCCGCTTGGCGGCGAAGGACGCATAAGACGGCGGCCGTCTGTCCGTTTTTACCGATGATCGGCGACACGCCCGCGATCAATAAACCGTCGAGCAACTCCAAGCGGGACGCAATTGGCCTCTGTTTCATGCGCGCAGCCAACATCCGGCCTTCCACCAACAGCGCTCTCTGTTCCTTTTCGCTCAGCGCCAACTCGGCAAAAGCCGGATTATGATAAATCATCACGCCTTGCAAATTTAAGATGGCCACTGCTTCTGTGAAGTGATGGAAAAAGGCTGTATACTGATCCATGCAATTGCTACCTCGCCATTTTACCAAAATAAGCGATGTCCACACTTCCATTTTCACGAAAATCCCGGCAAAAATCAACAAATTTCGCAACTCTTTTGTCCAAAATAAAACAACCCGCCCTCGGCTCGCCGGTCACCCGGTTTGCCGCTGGCGGGCGCGAATGGGGCACGTTTGACAGCACGTCCCCCCTTTGGTGTGTACATATAGGCAGCACGTCGTCCGCTGCATGCCGCTTGCCCCTTTAAAAAAGCGGCGAAGTGGGTTGTCTTTTTGTCCAAACAACCGGCCGTCCGCTTCATGAATAAGGAAGCGGAAATCATCGCGCAGCCGGTCGGCGGTCGAGGCAAGCGACTCATCCTCAAGCCACCGTTCATATACCCAATACACATAAATCGCAATGTTTTCCCATAAGATAAGCGGCGACACGCGCGTCAGACGCCGAAGCTCAGCGACAAGCGGGGCGAACAAACCGGCAAATACGTCGCGCACGACTTGCTCACGCCAGCAGCTGCGCTCAATGCCGCACGCCTCGGCTTCCGGCGGCTCAAGACGAAAGCGCGGCATCCACATCTCCCCTTCGCCGTCCGTGTCAAGCCAAATTCGCCCAGGATCGAGCACAAGCCGCTTGTTCCATACCGACATGGCGTATAGCGCCATCGGTGCCAAAAAGCTTACTCGTTTGACGAACATCGACGCCGCGACGGCATCGTTCGCCGCCCCCATTTCAGCGCGCACATGCGCGACATAACTCGCAAGCTGTTCGTCGTCCTCAAGCAACCGGGAAAACAACATCGATGACGAGGCATCGGTCTTCTTGCTTGAAAAACGATACGTTTCCAACGCTTTCATTTCGTCTTCGCACAGTCTCATCATGATACGCCTTCTTTCTGTAAAATGCGCCGCCCTTTTCCGTACGGAATGCAAAGAGGGGTGCCAAAGAGCGGATCGTACGTAATTTGGCAATCCATCTGAAACACATCTTTCACGAGTTGGCGAGAAATGACGTCTTCCGGCTTCCCTTCAGCATACACCGTTTTATCGCGAATGGCGACGAGATGGTGGGCGTAGCGGCACGCCAAATTCAAATCGTGAAGCACCATGACGATCGTCCGTTGTTCCTTTTCATTCAGCTCAAACAATAAATCTAAAATGTCGATTTGATGCGCGAGATCCAAATACGTCGTCGGCTCATCAAGCAAAATGATGTCTGTTTCTTGCGCTAATGTCATGGCGATCCATGCGCGTTGGCGCTGTCCGCCGGAAAGCGAATCGACCGGCCGCTCGGCCAGCTCTGTAAGCCGGGTTGCCGCCAAAGCGCGCTCGACCGCCCGCTCATCTTCGTCACTCCATTGCTTGAACCACGTTTGATACGGGTAGCGCCCTTGCTTCACGAGTTGCAACACGGTCAGTCCTTCCGGAGCCATAGGCGATTGCGGCAAAATGGCGAGCCGGCGGGCGATTTCTTTTGTCGGCTGTTTGGCAATCTCTTTTCCATCAAGCAAAACAGCCCCGCCTGTCGGCTTTAGCAACCGCGCCAAGGCGCGCAGCAACGTCGACTTGCCGCAGCCGTTCGCGCCGATGAACACCGTGATTTTTCCTTTTGGAATCGTCAAATGCAACCGGTCAATAATGAGCGCCTCGCCATAGGATAGCGTCAACTCTTTCGCCTGCAACGCATGCATGCGCATCCCTCCTTATGATTTCCGACTTCGATACAATAAATAAATAAAATACGGCGCTCCAAGCGCGGCGGTAAACACCCCGGCCGGAATTTCCGCCGGCGCAAGCAGCAACCGCCCAGCCAAATCCGCCCCCATGACGAACACACCGCCTAACAGTGCAGCGGTCGGAAGAAGAGCGCCAAACGCCGAACCGACAAGGCGGCGCGCCATATGCGGCGCCATCAGCCCGACAAAGCCGATGCCGCCGGCGAAAGCGACCGCGCCGCCGGTGAGCGCGGTGCTAAGCAAAACAAGGCCCAGCCGTTGCCGTTCGACCGCGCCGCCAAGCCCCATCGCCAGCTCATCGCCCAGCTCCTGCACATTGACATGCCGCGCGGCCAATATCGCCACAAGGAGCAGTCCGATGACCCATGGCGCCATGAGCAAAACGTGCTGCCAAGAAGCACCATACACACTGCCCGTAATCCACACGTTTGCCTGGCTCGCCCGATAGATGGGTCCTGTGATCATCAACAGTGTCGTCAACGCCTGCATGAGCGCAGAAACGCCGATGCCGACAAGCACGAGCCGAAGCGGAGCGAGGCCGTTTTTCCACGCCAGCATATACACGAGCCAAGCGGCGGCCGAAGCGCCGAGAAAAGCAGCGAGCGGCAGCCAGTGGATGCTGACAATGAGAGAGTGGTTTTCATCGCTAAACAGCGCCAAAAAGCCAACGACCGCGGCCGCCGCTCCGCCGGTGATGCCGAGCACATCCGGCGAAGCGAGCGGGTTGCGCACCATCCCTTGCAAAATGGCACCCGCGGCAGCCAGCGCCATTCCGGCCAACCAAGCGACAAGCACACGCGGCAGACGGAACGTCACAATCACCGTCTGATGAATTTCCTCTCCGTATCCGAACAGCGCGGCAGCAGCCTCAAGCGGGGACATGCGTATTTCGCCGCTGCCAATGCTGATAAGGAAAAGGAAGATGGCCGCTGCTATGAGCGCGGCGAGCACCACAACAGCTTTTTTGTCATAGAAAAACGAGATGTGTTTTCCCACTCGGACCGTGACGTATTTTTTCATTTGACAGTGATCCCCCTGCGGGCAATGTAGACGAAAAACGGAACGCCGATCAACGCAGTGACGATGCCGACTGGCACTTCGCGCGGCATGAGCACGTAGCGCGCCCCGATGTCGGCGGCCAGAAGCAAAATTCCGCCGAGCAAGGCGCAATACGGAAGCAGCCAGCGGTGGTCGACACCGGCAAGCGCCCGCGCCATGTGCGGCACCATGATGCCGATAAAGCCGATCGGACCGGCGACGGCCACCGACCCGCCGGCGAGCAGGACAACCAAGAGAGCGGCGGCCGCTTTAATGAAGGTTGTCCGCTGCCCGAGCCCTTTCGCTACATCGTCTCCCATCATTAAGATGTTGACATGGCGCGCCAGCAGCATGGACCCAAGCCAGGCGGCAGCCAAATACGGAAAGACGGCAGCCAACAGCTCGAGCTTCCGGCCGGCGACCGACCCGGCCAGCCAAAAGAGCACTTCTTCAAGCGCTTTTTCATTCATCGCCAGCATCCCTTGCGTCAGCGAGGCAAATAAAGCCGCGACCGCCGTGCCGGCGAGCGTCATCTTCAGCGGCGTCAGCCCGTCCTTCCCCGCGGCGCTGATCACAAACACGATCAACGCCGCCATCGCCGCCCCCATAAATGCGACCCAAGATAACAGTTGCAATGAAGAAATGGAAAAAAAGGTGACCATCACAACAATGAAAAAACCGGCTCCGGCATTAATACCGAAAATGCCTGGCGAAGCGAGCGGGTTTCGCGTCAGCGCTTGCATGAGCGCTCCGGCCATCGCCAAGCTGGCGCCAACTGCAGCCGCAATCAACGCTCGCGGCAGCCGAACCGTCGCCACGACTAAATGGGCATTCGATCCATCATTGTCGATGAGAGCCGCCACCGCCTGCCGCCAACTCGTATCGGTATACCCGCAAACGATGCTCATCCACATGGCGACAAGCAGTACAATCAACAATCCGATGAGGCCAACTATTTTTTCACGTTTTGTCGCCAGCATCTCTGAGATCTCCCCTGCTTCATCCTCTTTTGTGTCTCTCTATCGTCAAGTCTATTTGATAATGACTCTCATCGTCAATGTTTTTTCGCGTTTTCTTATGATTTTTTTATCATTTTTTCATTTTATAGTTGACAATGATTCTCACTTTTATTACTATATAACACGGAAATGAAATTCATTATCAAATACAAAGGGGGATTGGCTAGTGAAATCACGACATCTCACCCTTCTTTCCACCTTCATCCTTTCCCTCCTGCTTCTTGCCGGCTGCGGCGGAAAACAGGAAGAAACGGCCAAACCGAAGGACAGCAATCAATCGAAAGAAGCAAGCTACACAGTCGAACACGCCATGGACACGACCGAAATCAAAGGCACGCCCAAACGGGTCGTTGTATTGACAAACGAAGGAACAGAAGCGTTGCTGGCGCTAGGCATAAAGCCGGTCGGCGCCGTCAAATCGTGGACGGGCGATCCGTGGTACGACCATATTAAAGACAAAATGGACGGCGTCAAAGAGCTCGGTCTGGAATCGGAGCCAAACGTTGAAGCGATCGCCGCCTTGAAACCAGATTTGATTATCGGCAACAAACTGCGTCATGAAAAAATTTATGAACAGTTGAAACAAATCGCTCCAACCGTTTTCTCTGAAACGCTGCGCGGCAACTGGAAAGACAACTTTATGCTCTATGCGAAAGCCGTGAACCAAGAGGAAAAAGGAAAACAAGTCATTGCAGAATATGACAAACGCATTGAAGACTTAAAAGCAAAACTCGGCGACAAGCTGAAGATGAAAGTATCGATCGTCCGCTTTATGGCCGGCGATGTGCGCATTTACCATAAAGACTCGTTCTCCGGTGTCATTTTGGATCAACTTGGCTTCGCCCGCCCGGAATCGCAAAACGTCAATGACTTCGCGGAAACCGGTGTGACGAAAGAACGCATCCCGGCCATGGACGGCGACATCTTGTTCTACTTTACATATGAAACAGGCGACGGCAAAGCGAGTGAACTTGAAAAAGAATGGATCAACGACCCGCTCTTTCAAAACTTAAACGTTGCGAAACAAGGCAAGGTGTACAAAGTGAGCGACACGATTTGGAACACGGCTGGAGGCGTGCTCGCGGCCCATTTAATGTTGGATGATATTGAGAAATACTTCTTGCAAGGGCAATAATCGCCCGCTAACTAAAGGCAGAAGCGGTCAGCCGCTTCTGCCTTTTTCCTTTCCCAGCATTCCTGCCCTATGGCTCGTCTTGACGCTCACTTCATTTCCCAAGGACAAAAACAGTTGCTGCTTATCTATCGGTATGGTACATTCAAAATGCAAACCTCACACGGAAAGGAAGAAAGACGGTGAAACACCCTACCTTCATCACCGCATGTGTATTGTCATTCAGCTTTCTGCTCTCAGGCTGCACTGGTGACAACAGCCAAGAACAAAACCACTCGCATATGACGAAAACCGCCACCGGCGATATTCGTGAAACGACGAAATCGATCGAGCATTTGCCGAACTTTTTGAGCGCGTTTGAAGAAGAAATGGCCGTCTTGTACCAACAAGCGGCAGAACATCGCGAGCTGCTTGAGAACATCCCGTGCTATTGCGGCTGCGGACAATCGGCCGGTCATAAGAACAATTATGACTGCTTTGTCTATGAAAATAAAAAAGACGGATCGATTGTCTGGGATGATCATGCAACCAAATGCGGCGTCTGCCTCGACATCGCCGCTGAATCGATCGCCGCTTACGATCAAGGGAAATCGATCAAAGACATTCGGCGCATGATCGACGAAAAATATCAAGAAGGCTATGCCGAACCGACTCCGACAAAACCGCTCTAATCCCAACAAAAAAAGCGCCAAGTTGGGCGCTTTTTTTCGTTGCCGCCTCCCTCTTTTTTGTTCCGCCGAGCGTTCATTGCTTGTTGGCCAAGATCGGCTGTTGAAACTTGAGTTTTCCTGCCAAAGACAATCGCCAATGGCTTCTCGGCGCGGGCAACATCAACACCGGCTGAGCGCGGCGTACAAATCATGCAATGTTTCGATGCCGCGGTGTCGGAATTCATCGAGCACGATCGCCCAGAGCTTCACCATCGCTTCCACGTCGCCATCCGCCGTATGACGGCGCGGGCAGCGGATGCCATAACAGGCTAATGCATCGTCAAACGTCGGGCATGAATGGCCGATCAGCATCATCATCGGCTGCAAGTCAAGAAAGCGTCCGCTCCATTTTTGCCGGTAATGGCGCCAAAGGGCATGACGCAAAAACACCAAATCATGGCCAATATGATAGCCGATTAAGACGCCGGCGGCAATAAACGGCACAAACGTGCGCAGCGCCTCAGCAAGCGGCGGAGCGAACACCACATCCTTCGCCTCAATGCCGGTCAAGGCGGAAATATGTTCCGGAATTGGCTTTTCCGGCTTGACGAGCGTCATGTACGCATCCGTCACGACCCCTCCGACCGTTTTCGCTGCCGCCATGGCCAAAATTTCATCGCCTTGCTCCGGGGAAAAGCCGGTCGTTTCCATATCGATGATGACAAACGGGATATCAGTCAAACGGCCATGCCAATCGATGATGTGCTGTTTTTCCTTTTGCAGCGAGCGAAGCCATGTTTCCTGTTGCCACGAATGGTCATGCCCAAATAAGGCGGATGATGCCTCGCGCGGAACGCCGAGCGACAACAAGCGGAGCGCCCGCTGCCAAAAACGGTGCCGCTCATGCATGAATGTTAGCCACCCGCCGGGCGACAAAGCGCTGCAACCGTTTGGCAGTGCGCATCGCTTGTTTCAGCTGCTTTTGTTCCGTCCGCTCAAGCGCCCGCCATAACACGTATTCACGTCCGTCCCCCGCCTCAGTGCTGTACTTCAGGCGAATCGAATAGTAAACAGAAAGCGCCTCGCAAACGGCGTCGGAAAGCGGCGCCGTCAATACACCATTCGCTTCAAGCGCCCGCCGCCGCTCGGCTGTGCCCGCCGCCGGGACGTGCGCCAAACAGGCCAACCATTTCAAAGCGTTGGTGAGCTGCACGTAGCCGCTTTGTTTCATATGAACGGCCCCGCTGTACGGCCCCCATCGCTCCGTTTGCACGTTGCCCAGCCAGCCGAGCGGAACCGGAGGAAACTGAACGTGCTCGCCCATGCGCGCCAACAGCAGCGGCCGTTCGGCCACCGCTGCAAACAACGCCTTTCTTGCCGTCTCAGCCAATTCCGCTTCCCCATAAAGAGGCCGCATATCCATCGCAATCAACAAAAAACGAATGTCGTTCGGCCACCCGCTGTCTAAATAGGAAAAAAGCTGTTGCTCCCAGCCGCGGACTGACTGCGCCCACCGCTTGTTCGTCGCCATCACGTAACCGGAACAGTACGGATACCCAGCCTCATGCAGCATGTCTACCCCGATCGTCGCCATATGGCGAATGAATTCATAACAAGCCGCTTCCTCGTTCTCAGGACAGTTGAATAAAATGCCGTGATCTTGATCCGTCCAAATCGTCGGCTCACACCGGCCGATGCTTCCCATCACATACCAGCACCACGCTGAAGGACGAATGCCGACCGACCGTTTCATCGTCTCCCGCTCCGCAAGGAAGAACGCGCGGCGAAGGATGGCTTCATGGACAGAAACGATGTCATTGGCCAGCTGACTCATTTGTTCACGTACTGCACAGCGCCGCAGTTCACGCGCCAGTTCATCGTGACAAAAACGAAGTTCGGCGGCCGACTCGGCTCGGTTTAGCCGCTCGACCACCTTTGCCGCCAATAATTCCATCCTCTTTTCCCCTCCCGGCTACTGCTGGGCGAGGGTCTTGGGCTGATACGCCGGATCGAGCTGTTCCGGATAGCCATAAGAACCGTGCTCACTAATATCAAGACCAGAAATTTCTTGTTCCGCCGTGACACGCAGCCCGATCGTTTTCTTCATGGCATATAAGATGACAAATGAGACAGCCGCGACATACACCGCAGCACCGAGCACTCCGACCGTTTGCACAATCAGCTGATCAAATCCGCCCCCGTAAAGCAGTCCAGCCTTCCCGATGCCCGTGATCTCGACTAAACGCGGCGAGGCGAAAAACCCGGTGGAAATCGTGCCGATGATGCCGGCAATCCCGTGGACAGAAAACGCGTAAATCGGATCGTCAATCCCTTTGCGTTCAAAATAGATGGATGTCCAGAATGTAAACGCCCCCGCCACTGCGCCGATCACCACCGCCGCCCACGGTTCGACGAACGCGCACGCGGCGGTAATGGCAACTAAAGCCGCGAGCACACCGTTCACCATCGCCGGAATGTCCGCTTTGCCAACCAAAATTTTCGCTGTGATGATCGCGGCGACCGCCCCCGCCGCGGCAGCCAAATTCGTCGTCAGCGCAACATAGCCGAAAAATCCGTCGCCAACCGCCATCGTGCTGCCAGCGTTAAAGCCAAACCAGCCGATCCATAAAATCAACCCGCCGATGACCGTATATACTTGGTTATGCCCAGGAATGACGTTTGGCGTCTTGTCTTTATTGAACTTGCCGATGCGCGGCCCAAGCAAAATCGTCGCCACGAGCGCCGCAATCGCTCCTTGCAAGTGGACAACGGTCGAACCGGCGAAATCTTGCATTCCCATTTTTCCAAGCCAGCCGCCGCCCCACACCCAATGGCCGATCACGGGATAAATGACAATCGTAAAAATCGTTCCGAAAAGAAAATAAACAGATAGTTTCGCCCGCTCAGCAAAGCCGCCCCAAGCGATCGCCAGCGACACGCCGGCAAAGCCCAGTTGGAATAAAAATTTGAGCTCGAGCGGCACATTCGCCCATGACAACGAGTCAAACGTTCCTTTTCCTTCTTTTAAAAACCATCCTTCTGTCCCGATGAAGCTATTCCCAGCCCCAAATGTAATCGCAAAGCCGAACGCCCAAAACGCCAATGATGCGAGGGCAAAACTTAAAATTTGTTTGCCGGCCACATGCCCGGAGTTTTTCATGCGCGTGGATCCGGCCTCAAGCAAAGCAAACCCTGCCTGCATGCCAATAACGAGCACCGCCGAGAGCATGACCCAGAGGGCATCCAGCCCAAGCGTCAACGTTTTTTCATCCATTTTACGCATCCCCCTTTTTTTGTCATTTATCATCCCTTTTATATGTCATAATATATAACATAAATCAACTGAAAGCAACGCCCGTTTTTGGTTGTAATCGGTTTCAAACACAAAAAGTTTGTTAAGTTTTTTAACAAAAAGAATACCCCTCATCACGAGGGGCATTCCTCACCGTGTTACGCCACACGAATGGGCTTGCCAAACGGCACGCGCGGCATATAATCGTCCGGCACAAGCCAAAACACTTCATAGTCGACTTGCAGTTCTTCATAAAAATAGCCGGTTACATCGGTGATGTAAAACAACGTATCGATTTTTTGCGCAGCGGCCCATTCCAACACTTCGGTGTACGACGATTTCCCGTGCTTGAAATATTTAATCGTCGCCACGCCAACCGGAGAGACATCGCGAATTTTAAAATCCGCTTGGACGAGCAGCGTATCCGGACGCAGTTTTTCAAACAACTTCACGATGTTTTGAATGAGCATTGGCCGCGCCGGCCGGTTTGATGTGTCGATCGCCAGCGCGATGGAATGGTCTTTCCGCTCTTTGAGCAACGCCAATAAAGCCCGCTGCCATCTCACGATGATCATCCCCCTTATATCGGTGAATCGCCGTGCGCACTACTAGTATAGACGACGATGGGGGAAAGTACGAACTGTTTTTCTTTCCTTTTTCCCCTCCCGTTTCACAAACATCAACCCAAACGCCAAGGAACAGCTCCTTGACGCTTCTTACTCCTGCGAAAGGGGGATGTTCGAACCATTTTCTTGATTCACTGCCGCCTCAACCGTTCCTTCTGCATACACATCGCTCACCTGTTCGCGCGTCTCAGAGAGCGCCTCATACACAAACGACTCGTCCCAGCCATCTGCCGGATCGTATTGCTGCCCGGCAATCGCAACGGGCCGTTTCTTTTTCGTCATCCACCATTCCTCCTACATGAATGCTGTTTCGTGATTAGTGTGAAAACAAGAGCGAAAAATGAACAGAGGAAGTTTATGGATGATGGATGCATATAGAAAGGCAAACGTGGCAAACTAACGAATAAACAACGATCAAGAGAGGATGATAGCCCCGATGAGAAAGCCAACACGAAACGACAGCGTTGAACAGCAGCAAAAAAAGCAGCAACCGGATCAAGATATGGAAAAACAGCCGGGATACGGCGATAAAAAACTGGAAGGTCCAAACCATCCAGCAGAATAAAGGCGGCGAAACCGAATGAGACATTTGCTTGCATTAGTGCTGAAATATTTGCTAACCGCCACGGTGATGTTTGCCATTTTACCGCTGTTTTTGCGCATTTCATCGGCAGAGATTTTATGGTTCAGCCTTTGGCTGACGCTTGTCGCCTATGCGATCGGCGACTTTTACATTCTGCCGCGCCTTGGCAACGTCTCAGCGACGATCGCCGACTTTGGGCTTGTGTTGATGGCGGTATGGATCGGCATCGGCGCGTTTTATGACATCACCGGCGCCGCCATGTTAAACGCGGCGTTTTTCTCCGCCCTGCTTGCGGCAATGGGGGAATTGCTGCTTCACGCCTATGTGTTGCGATTTGTCATCGTCGAGCACGGTGAAGAAGGCGCCCCGCTCATCGGCCGCCAATGGCAAACAGAAGCAGCCGAGGAGTTGGATGTCCGCGCCGTCCGTCCGGGCAGCAACGATCGTAAACGAGCGGAACAGGAGGATGAACAGCATCGTCAAGAGCCTCCCCATCCCCCCATCCTATGAAGGAGGATGAAATGTTGGGCGGCTGCAGTCCGAGACGCCAGCCGCTTCCCCTTCCTTCCAAACAGGGCTTCAACGTGAATGATTCCACCTTTGTTTAGAACATTCAATGGTGGAACGGACATTCATCTCCACTTCGTTTTGGGGTGCGCCCCGCACAAATAGGGAAGCGGGGGGCTTCTCAGTTGAAGATGATAAAACAGATGGCGAACGAAAAAACGGGTGTCTTCTTGTTCGTTAGACACCCGTTTCGCATGAGGATCTTTGGTTTTTCGGCGCTTTCCTCTGCAGCCATGGGCGATCCATCAGACGCTTGGCCGCAAGCCGAAACAGGACAATCTCCTATCCGCCCTTATTGTTCCGGTCGCTTCAGCGCGAGCAGCGTCTGTTTCAGTTCCGCTTCCATCGCCGCGAGCTCGCGTTCGGCCTGCTGTCGTTTCAAACGTCCTTCCGCCTGAATTTTCAACGTTTCTTCGAGCGTAGCGATCAAATTTTCTTGCGTTCGCTTCAACGTTTCAATATCAACCAAGCCGCGCTCGTTTTCCTTGGCGATTTCAATGCTGTTCGTTTTTAACATTTCCGAATTGCGCAATAACAGCTCATTCGTCGTTTCGGCGACCTGCTTTTGCGCCGCAGCGGCCTTTTGTTGGCGGAACAGCGTCAAAGCGATGACCACTTGATTTTTCCAAAGCGGAATCGCATGCAAAATCGACGACTGAATCCGCTCGACAAGCGTTTCGTTCATATGTTGAATCATGCGGATTTGCGGCGCCGTTTGAATCGTCACTTGCCGGCTGAGCTTTAGGTCATGCACCCGCTTCTCAAGTCGCTCGGCAAACTGCCGCAAATCCTGTACATCCTGCCATGCCATTTGATCGCCGGAGCGCTCCGCTTCCGCTTGTTTTTCCGGAATCGTCTTCGTCCGCAGCTCCTCGAGTTTGTATTCGGCCGCCGCAATATAAATATTGAGCGCCTCAAAATAGTCTTTGTTTTTTTCATAAAGCGTCTCAAGCATCATAATGTCGCGGAGCAACAAATGCCGGTGCTTCTCCAGCCGGTCAGCGATTTTATCAATCTCCAAGCCGATTTTTTGGTATTTCGCCACCATCTCTTGCAACGGCCTGGCCACTGCGCCGAACAAGCGGGATAACCATCCTTTTTTCGCCGGCATCAAGTCGTCGGGATTGACTTCTTTGATTTTGGCCATGAGTTCGCTGATCACTTCGCCGACCGGACCAGCGTCTTTCGTTTGCACATGATGCAAAATCGCATGAGAAAACTTCGACAGCTCGGCTTGCGCCGCCACCCCATATTGCAAGACAGCCTGATGGTTAGCCGGGTCAATTTGTTTGGCAAGCGCAAGCGCTTTTTCCCGATGCTCAGGCTTCAACGCATCCAGTGCGCGCGCCGGTTTTTCTTCTTCCTTGAGCCGCGGTTCGGCCGGCGAAGAAAACGGCTGGGCAAGCAACTCATCGAGGGAACTTGTCCGTTCCAGCCCTTGCAGCCAATCCGTCGATTCCATCCCATGATTTCGCTCGTCCATCGTCATTCTCCTTTCTTTGACAGCGGCCGACAAAGCCCGTTCGATTGTTGGAGCGATCGCTCCAGCAATTTCGCTTCCGTTTGCAGCGACCAGACGTCGTTCGATAACACCTCAAGCAACTGCCGTTCGGCCGCCGAAGTCAGCTCGTCAAGCACTCTTTCCGTCTCCTGCAATGCTTTCACCATGTCGGCGCTTTGCACCGGCTGCTGCGTCAAATAAACGTATTTCTCCACCATCTCCACCGCCGTCGGCCATTCGTTTAAAAAAAACGGCTGGGCGAGGCGCAGTTGATGCGGTTGTTGCTCGATGGCGCGAATGATTCGATCGACGATGGTGCTCAACCGGGAAACTGTTTGCCACATCGCCACCGAACGAAGCCGATAGCGAGCGCGGCGCAGCCGCTTCCATAACGCGCGCGCTTCGCCAAGCTGTCTGCGGACGTAGACAAGCTCCTCAACCGACACATCAGCCGGCAGGCGATGATGCCGCC
The DNA here is from genome assembly GCF_013096845.1 of Geobacillus sp. BMUD. Lineage (NCBI taxonomy): Bacteria > Bacillati > Bacillota > Bacilli > Caryophanales > Anoxybacillaceae > Geobacillus > Geobacillus sp. BMUD. The sequence continues at coordinate 564,973 of NZ_SDLA01000001.1, read as the reverse complement.
TTTTCATGATGGCCGACACCCCCCACATCGCGCCCATTCCGGATAAAATCGAAGGCCAAAAGCGAAAATCAGCGACGATGAATACGATCACCGCGACGATGACTCCTGCATTCCACGAGACAAACCAACGCCATATCGTACGAAGCAACTGCTTCATTGCCCCTTCTCCTTCTTTATCTTTTCTTTCATTATAGCATGTCCATTCCATGATACGTACAAGCGCCCAAGGAAGTTTCATCGCCAAACGGGCGACGCGCATAGGACAATGGCCGTTTCGAATAGGCTATAGTGAAGCCACCGAAAGGAGAAATGGGGATGAATTCGATCGACTGGCAACTTGCCTCCTTTGTCGCCGTCTCGTTGTTGCAAGAATATTGGTGCTACGTCAAGCTGCCGTACGTCTACTATTGGCAAGCGGCGGACGATGATCAAAAAGCCGCCTAATGGCGGAAGGAGGGAATGAAATGCAGTCATGGCATCGTCCTGCTCCCCCTGCCGCTTCTCGCCCCACACTGGTCATTACCGGCCAAGGAACGGTCATCGCCAAACCGGATACCGTCCTCATCGCGATCGGCGTGCACACAGAACATCACAACGTCCAAGAAGCCCTAGCTGACAATGCAAAACGCACCAATGCCGTCATCGAAGCATTAAAGGCGCTTGGCATTCCAATAGAGGACATTGAAACGACATCGTTTTCCATCCGGCCAACATACAAACATCTTGACGGAACGACCGCTTTATCTGACTATGAAGTCGAACATTGGCTGGATATCACCGTCCGCGATACAAAAAAAGCCGGCGCCATTTACGAAGCGGCCGTTGCCCATGGGGCGAACCTCGCTCGCGGTTTGGAATTCCGTCTAGTAAACGAACAAGCCTATTACCAACAGGCGTTGGCATTGGCCGTGAAAAATGCCAAAGAAAAAGCGCTGGCCATCGCCCGCGCTCTCGGTTTACCGCTTTACGACACACCGTTGGAATTAAAAGAACAGCCGCCCGCCCGATCGACGCCATACCATCCGTCTGTTCTCAGCGTTTCCTCATCCGCGCCGCCTGTGCAGACGCAAGATGTGATCATCACCGCCTACGTCGAGGCGACATTTGTCTATTCGTTCATTTCATGACGTCCACCTCATGGACGCGGGCGCCGCCAAACAGCTCGACGCGGACGGTTTTCTTTTTCCCGTTCGAATGGACGACGGTTACAGCGTACGCGCCCGGCAAATACGGGCCCATTTTTTTGACAAATGGATCTTTCGTCGCCCTCTCTTCCGTTTTCACCCCATTGACGACGAGCGACGCCTCCGGATCATCGACGCGCACATGGAGAAAATAGAGAGTTGGTTCAAACACATACCGGTCCTCAAACACATGAATCGTAAACACCGGCGGATGAGATGTCAATCCTTTAATATACACGTGGCCGCCCTTACGCTGGCGGGCAAACTCCCGATCCAGCCGCTCATACGCTTCTGGATGTCGATCAAAATACGCGAACAACGGAGCCAACGTTTTTTCGTTGATCAGCACTGTTTCCTCCGTCACCCGCAACATCGCCTGCAAAGCGGCGACATCGCGGTCTTCGATCGCATCTTTTAAGCGCATAATGGCCATTTCTCGGCTCGCGGCCGTCTTCAGCGTCCCATATCCACTCCAAACGAGCGCCCCGAGCCCCCACAGAACGGCAATGGCGAAAAGCAACGAGCCGATGAGACGGTATTGCTTTTTTCTCTTTTCCCGAGACAAAACGCGCTCCCGCTGCCGCTTCTCATAGCGAGCCAGCGCGGCAGCACCGTCCTGCGCGCCGCGGCCCCCCGTTCCCCCTCTGTTCGTGTTTGGTTCCAACATATGCGGCTCCATGATGGCTTCCCCTCTCCTTCTCTCTGTCTAGTTCCACTTTATGTAAGAAGCAGGGAATATATGTTACACGAGCCACCATGCGTTTTCTATTATAGCCAATCAGAAAAAAAACGGGTAACAGTTTGCACGCCCGCTCCCTTCACCTGGACAACGAGATGTGCGACCGTCCCATTCGCTGCTCCGCTTGCCGAAACATCCAGGCATATAACGCCGCGCTTGCAAACGACAGCACGCCCAGGAGAAGAAACGTCCAGACATACCCCATCCATGCCACGGCTGCGAGCGACAGCGGCGCCAGCATCCGCCCGATCGTAAATCGAAGGCTGGCAGCCGCAAAATATTGGCCGCGCATCGCCTCCGGAGCCAAGCGGGAAATAAACGACTGCTGCATGCCGGCTGTCATCAGCTCAGCGAGCGTAAACAGCGCCATGACCGCGATCAATCCAAGCAGCGAGGACGTTTGACTAAACAACCACATCGAGATGCCATATAAGACGGATGAACCCACAAACGCCTGCCGCTCCGAATAGCGAGACATCCAACGCGTCACAGCCACCGTACATAGCGCGACCAACAGACCGTTTTCAGCAATGAGCCAACTAAAGGCGCTCGCGCCGTCAATCGTCCATCCCGCCAATGTTTCGGCTTCGACCGTTTCTTTTGTATATACCGGGATCAGCAAATCAAGCTGTGTAAACGTTTGTGCCACCAACACTCCAGCAACGATAAACAGGAAAAAGACACGGTCGCGGACAATAATGGCATACTGCTTGAACTGCGTGCGCAAAAAAGACTGCCACGTGCCTCTCCTTTGTTGGCCGGCTACAGCTAGCGGCGCTGTCTCACGCAACGCTTTGGAGAGCAGTGTTGCCATTGCAAAACAAGAACATGCGGCCAAAAGCAATAAAGCAAACCGATGCTCAGCATAAAAAAGACCGCCAATTGTCGGGCCGATGACCACCGAAATATTGATGGATGTGTAAAACACGGCAAACACATCGCTCCGGTCCTTCTCCGGAACCACATCGGACACCATCGCCTGGCTCGCCGGCCAGTAAAACGCCCCGCAAATGCCGGCGAATGTAAAGCAAAGAAAGCCGACAAACGGCGACGACCACCAAGAGGAGCTGGCCAAGGCAAACACAAAAAACGCCGCCCCTTGCCCGTAGGCGGATAACACCATCATCCGCTTGCGTCCGAATACATCAGCGCAATAGCCGCCCATTAAATTGGCGATGACCGAGAACAACTGCGAAACAATCAACAACAACCCCGCTGTCTTTTTGCCAAAGGCATCAGCAAAATAAATCGAGATAAACGGAAAAAACATCCAAAACGTCGTATTCATCAGCGCCTCGCCAAACAGGCGCACTTTCAAGTTGCGATCCCACTCACGTATTCGCATCCGCTGTCCCCCTAATCTTTCGTCTCTCAAACTTCTTTGGAAATTATATCATATTTTTATTAGGACGGTAGAAATAGTTTTCAAATAAAAGAATGACCCAAACGTTGTTTTCCTGAAACGAAACGCAACATATGGTTTTTGACAATAAGAAAAAGGTGCCCCATCCTTTTGGGACACCTTCGACTGACATGTATATCTTACTTGCGGATGAATTGCTGCGTCCAAATATAGCCGTTTTCTTCAAAACCAACGCCGATGTGGGTAAAGTTTTTGTTCAAAATGTTTGCCCGATGGCCTTCGCTGTTCATCCACGCATTGACGACTTCTTGCGGAGTGCGTTGGCCTTTGGCAATGTTTTCCCCGGCGGCAGTGTACGAGATGCCGAATTTTTTCATCATCTCAAACGGGGAGCCATACGTCGGGCTGTTGTGCGAGAAGTAGTTGTTGACCGCCATATCGCGCGATTTTTCGCGAGCGACTTTGCTGAGGGCCAAGTCAACTTGAAGCGGCGGCAAGCCGTATTTCGCCCGTTCTTTGTTCGTCAGCTCAACAACTTGCTGCTCATACGCGTTCAAGCCGGTTGTTTTTTGTGTGCCGGTCTTTGGTGCCGTGGCTGGCGTTTTCGCCGGCGCTTGCGTATTGGCTTGCGGTTTGGCCGCCGGCTGTTTGACCGTTGCCGGCGCTTGTGGTTTTGTCGTTGGCTGTTTTGCCGCCGGTTGTTGTGTTACCGGCTTTACCGGTTGGAACGACATGAACGGGAAGTATTGTTGCAGCCATTTCTCCAAATCTTGAACGTTTGTGCTGACATATTTTACTTGATACGCATTCGCTGTCGGACATGTCGTCCCAGCCGCTTCCGTTTTCGTTGCCGCGAACGAAGCGCCGACGAGTGCGACCGAAGCCGCGATGGTTGCTACCATTTTTTTCTTCATCGGAATTCCTCCTTGCATCCTCTATTTGAAAGTCTTAGAGATCTTGCGTCCGTCAGGCATGACTGCACAACGAGATTCGAAGAGAAACTGTTTTGTTGTTCTCTCGCCTTCGCCCCCATTATAGCACGGGGTTTTTGTAATATTTTTGGTCCAAAATGGAAAAATCAGCGTATTGGCAGCCTTCGGTAAAAAAGACGCTTGTTTTCATTGCCAAATCAACACCGATTATTGACGGCTGCAACAGTTGGAAGGAACATCCTTTCACTAACGGTCATTCCTTTTTTCCCTGTATTCCCCCAATCGTCTATATTTTTCTTGCAAAAAAGGAGTTGACAACCTCTGATTTCGGCCGTTTCGTTTAACAATTGTTACAGCTGTGTTACAAAACAGAAGAGAAACTCAATGTTTTGTTATAAAAAAAGAAGCTGCGGCGTTTCGCCCCAGCTTTGACGTTTATTCATGCTTTTGATCGACAATGAGTGCGGTTTGCACTTCGTTCGGCTTCACTTGTACAGCAAATTGCTGCTTGGCATCTATCACTAACGGCGCAAGCGGTGTTTCGTTTAAGTTTGTGCGCCATACCGCCGATGACGGCCCATGCCATTGGAATGACGCCTTCGTCTCCTGTGGCGTTGGATTAAAGAAACGAACAATGACGCCACGGTGATCTTCGCTCCTCTTTACCGCGCTTAGCACGACCTCGCCTTCCTGTTGGGAAAACAGGCTATATTCATACGGCACCGAGAACGCAACCGGGTTCATTTTCATCGCATCATACGGCAGTTTGTTGTACGTGTAAAGCGGCGTCAAAAACTGTTTCGCCCGTTTGGCAACATTGGCCTCTTCCGTCGTTCCGCGATGCGTCGTCAACGCAAAATGCAGTTCATTGATGCCAAGCATTTGCGAATCGGGCGTCGCCATTTTAATGCCGGACGGACGGCCTGGCCGGCGCACGAGCTCCTCTTTCCCCAAATAACCGACACACCGCAAAAGCGTCACTGCGATCGTATCATGTTGTTCCCCGATGATCTCATACTCTCTCGTGCTGTTCGTTAAAACCGCCACGCCGCCTGTTTGATTTGACAGTCCCACATACGTAAGCATCGGATAAATGGCATCCGGACGTTCATCCCATCCTTCTTGCTCCCATATTTCCATGGCTGGGTCAACGACGGAGCGTCGGACGACACCAAACTGGTTGTCAGCAATTGAATAGGAAGAAGCAATGCCAGTCGGCACATGCATGCGGACGCGGTGATCTTTCGCTTTGTTGTTGATGCGCACTCGAACGTCAATCCGCGGCTCGGTCATCGGCACGGTGAGATGAATAGAAACATCGATAACGCTGTCGCGCCGCTTCGCTTTCCGGCTGTCAAGGTCGGCCGGCACCGGCAGCCGGTAAGCGATATCGGCATAAGCGAAATAGCGGTTTTGCCGGAGCGAATACGTCGCCTTCACGCCCTTATTATCAATCGGCTCATCGCCCGGCAGCGGGGAAAAGTCGTATTCATCCCCATCGTCGCCGACATCTTCAAGCAAGAGCACATCACGGAACGTTCGCTGCAGCTGTTTGTCATATATGTTAATTGTCCCATTCTCATTGACGGTGATCGTATAAAACGGCGTATCTATTTGCTCCACAGCCGTTGGCGCCTGTTTGTTCATCTGTTCTGCCTCTTGCACCAAATACGCCTTATACCCCATCGCCGGGATGCGGTCGCGGAAATGGATCGTATAGCGGACGAACGGATCATAGTTGCCGTAATGGACAATCTGACGATCAATCAGTCCCGGATCGACGATCGTTTCATCCACCACTTCAAACTCCACCGGTTCCCCGCGCTCATCAACGAGACGGAATGCTTTCCATTTCGTCGTAATTTCCGCTTCGATCGGCTCGCTCCGTTCGTACGGAAGCGTATTGTACACAACCAGCTTGTCGACCGACCGATCCGACGGCATCGCATCAGCCATTTTGCGCATATAAAACGTAATGAGCCGGTCGACCCGCTCTTCCGCTAGCGCAAAGCGCCCCAAAATATCGCGGTGAACAAGATCTGAGCAGCAGCAACCGATGCTGTCATGGGCGTGATTTTTCAGCATTTCTCTCCAAATGAGCTCTATCAACCGATGCTCATACCGAAATCCAAGCGTCGAGGCGATGGCGGCGAGCGGTTCGAGCACATTCGTCACTTTGTTTTCGATGCGGGCGTTCGCCGCTTTAATGTCCATGCGCGTCGAGTAAATGCTGCGGTGAACGCGCATATATTTGCCGTCCAACAACTCGCCGCGGATAACCGGAAGCTGCTCCTCTTTTTCCAGCTGTTCAAACACATGTTCATAACGGCTTAAGAAAAAGGTCCGCTCCGGATAGAGGGTTCGCAGCTTGTCGATCACCTCAAAAATATTTTTTTGAATCGGCATTTGGTCATGACCGTTCGGAATGAGAATGTGATCAGTCGTCGCCCCGCGGTCCAAAACAGCAAAGTATTTGTCCATCCGCTCTTTCAGCTTTGCTTCATCAGTCGGAAGATATTTGCCGATCGCATAGCCGAGCGGGAACAGCTGCACAAGCACTTTCGAGCCGTCATCGCTCACCCAGTAAAACTCGGTTTTGTCAGTGCCGTGCCGTTCCGACACGCCGCGCCAAAAAATGGCCCGCTTGATGCCAAAGCCGTTTAAGATTTGCGGCAGCTGCGCCGATTGCCCGAACGAGTCGGGGAGATAGCCGATTTGCATCGGCTCCCCGAACTCCTGGCAATCTTTCAGCCCATAGAGCAAGTTGCGGACAATCGACTCCCCGCCGACAACCATTTCATCCGTTTGCGTATACCACGGGCCGATGATCAGTTTTCCTTCTTGGACAAGGCGGCGGATGCGCTCTTTTTGCTCCGGCTTGACGGCCAAATAGTCTTCCAATACGACTGTCTGTCCATCGAGAACAAAGTGCGGATAATCAGGATTCGTCTCTAACATTTCCAATATTTCTTCCATATCATTCACTAACAAAATGCGTGATTCCTCTGCCGAAAAATACCACTCGCGGTCCCAATGCACATGGGGAACGATATGAACATACCGCTTCAATGGTTTCACCTCGTTTGTCTTATCGTTGTTGCGCTTTTAGCTTTTGCACGCGTGTAGCGACTAACAGCACCATCGAAATCAACGCCCCGATCAGCGCGGCGCCCAGCCAAATGGCTCCCGCTTTCCATAACGGCGCGCCTTGCAGGACAAACAGCGAGAAAATGCCCGCTCCCGGAACGTTCAGCCCGATTTGCGACGCCGTGACGATCGCCCCGGTGACCGCTGACCCGATGCAAAGCGACGGAATGACGCGCAGCGGGTCGTTAATCATAAACGGAATCGCTCCCTCAGTAATGCCGGCTAAGCCAAGAATCCATGTCGATTTGCCGACCTCGCGCTCATATTCTTCAAAATACCGTTTGAACAACAGCGTCGCGGCGGTGACGGAAAACGCCGATACCATTTTCACCGAGGCAAACGCCGCATACGGAATAAAGTTGCCGCTCGCCATCGCTCCGATGCAGAACGTATACGCCGCCTTATTGACCGGCCCGCCTAAATCGAACGACACCATAATGCCTAAAATCGCGCCAAGCAAAATGGCACTGCGTCCGGATAAGTTGTCAAGCCAAGTCAGCAACGCATGATTGAGTCCGGCGACCGGCTTGCCGAACACAAACAGCATCAGCGCTCCGACGACGAGCGAACCGATGACCGGATACAGCCAAAAGCTAATGAATCCCGAGAACGCGCCTTTTGGCGGAAGTTGCTTTTTCAACCACTTCATAAAGTAGCCGGCCAAAAAACCGCCAAGCATGCCGCCTAAAAAACCGCCGTTGATCATCGTCGCAGCAATCCCCGCGGCAAACCCCGGACCGAGCGCCGGCTTGTCGGCGACCGCATACGCCATGTACGCCGACAGCACTGGAATCATGAGCGTGCCAAGCATATTGCCGCCCAGTTTGCGCAACATCCAAAGCCATGAGTTCTCCGTATCGTATACTTGTTGCAGGCCGAACGCCTGGGCGATGAGCACCGCGCACGCCAAAATCATCCCGCCGGCGACGATAATCGGAATAATATGAGAAATGCCGGTCAAAATGGCGTTTTTCACTTCCGTCTTCCATGAAACTCGCTCAGACATTGTCTCCTTTGTCGGCTCATATTCCCGCTTTCCTTCCTTCTTGGCCTTCTCAAGCGCTTGCAAAAGAACGCCTTTCGCATCTTTCAACGGCGCCGCAACCGTTGTCCGGTACACCGGCAAATGGGCAAACCGCTCTTCGTTTTTCACCGCCACGTCCGCGGCAAAAATCGCCGCTTCCGCTTTTCGCAGCCGCTCTTCCGTATGTCGGTCTTCAATGCCGTTGGCCCCTTGCTTTTCGACATACACCGTAACCCCTATTTCCCGACCGGCTTGCTCTAACGCTTCCGCCGCCATATACGTATGGGCGATGCCAGCCGGGCAGGCCGTCACAGCGACGATCGTTTTCCCTGCCGACGCCGTTTGGGCAGCGGTACCCACCATTTCCTCATCAAGAGCACGATACAGCTCTTCTGACGTTTGACATTGCTGCAACCGCTTACGATATTCAGCGCGCGACAGCCGTTTGGCGAGTTCGGCCAACAAATCCAAATGCGTCGATTCCGCTTCGTCCTCCGGAATCGCTAACAAAAAGACGAGTTCCACTTGATTCGCCGGATTGATGCTCTCCCAGTCGCGAATTGGCCGCGCGAGCTTCGCCACTGCGAAAGCGGCTTCCTTGACCGATGTGGACTTGCCGTGCGGAATCGCTACCCCCGCTTCAAACCCGGTCGGAGAGAGCGCCTCCCGTTCCATCACCGCTTGATAAAACGATTCTGCCGAATACAATTTCCCCTCCTCATCCAACTTGCGGACGAGATGGCGGATGACTTCCTTCTTCGTGGACAACGACAAGTCCACGTCAATCAGCCGAACACTCGTCAGCTGTTTCAGCTCCATTTCTCCCATCCTCTCTTTCCATGCCGTTTGTCGACTTCATTATAAAAGAAAAAAAGCAAGAAGACCGAAATCTTCTTACTTTTTCACCATTTCCATATCATGATTCATTTCATCTGTGTATTTATACACATCCGCCGTACTTTTGCCAATACCGTTCACTCAACGCCCGCAGCACGAGATAAAGCGATGTGCGGTCGGTGACGTCATACTTATTCAAAAACTGCTTCGGCGCCCAGCAATACAAGCGGTAATCGGCAAGATCAGCGAGCGAATTGGGGCAAAAATGCGTCAAGCTGATGACAAACGCCCCGTTTTGCTTCGCGGCCACGACCGCCTCAAGCACTTGCTTCGTTTCTCCAGATACGCTAATGACAAAGACGACATCCTTTTCCCCGCAGCGGTCCGCATTATACAACATATCGTGGCGCTGGACAAAAAAGTCGGCCTGCTTGCCGACGCAGCGCAAATGCTTGGCCATCATCTCGCAAAAATAGGCGGAATCGCCAATGCCGTAAAAAAAGACGTGTTTCGCCTCATGCATCTTGCGAACGGCTTCGTCGATGAGCTGCTCATCGATCAACTTTTGCGTTTTTTCGATGACCGTTTTTCCGTCCGCCTTGATCGCCGTCTCATCCCGCTGCTCGAGCGCCAACGCCGCCTTTAGTTCTGCAAACCCTTTATATCCTAATTTTTTGGCGAACCGGACGATCGTGTTCGGCACTGTATAAAGCGCTTCCGCCATTTTTTGAATCGGAATATCGGCGATCTCCTCGCGGTGTTCGATAATGTAATCGACAATTTGGTCATCCGTATCGTTCAGCTTATCGGCATACAGCCGCACCCGTTCGTCAAACCGCATCGGTCTCCATCCCCCACCGTCTTCTCGTTTGCTACTATTTTAGCAAGAACCGATGGCGGTTGGCTACAACGCTTGTTTCCGAGTGCTACGGCTGCTGCCCCTCGACCAACACCGGGATGCGTTCTTGATACTGTTCAATCCATCGACGGTTATGTTCGTCCGCCCCCTCGATGTTGCCGCTTAAAAAGATCGGCGGCTCCACTCCATTTTCTGCCATGAGGGCAATCGCCTCGGCGAAAACAGCGTTTAAAATCGCGCTGCCGATCACTGTCGAAGTAGGCGCAAATGGAACAGAAACGTTTGGGTGAGCTAAAATCGCATCGCCTTTCACGGAATGATTGTCAATCACAAGATCGACGACCTCATACAGCAACCGACCGCTCTTATGCCGCGAAGGCTGGCTTTTGGAATACGCCAAGGACGTCACCGCAATGGTATAAGCGCCTTTCGCTTTCGCCGCCAGCGCCACATCAATCGGGACTGGATTGCGTCCTGATGTAGACAAAACGAAAAACACATCTTCAGGACGGATATCCTCATGATCTATAAAATTTTTTGCGAAATCATTCATTCTCTCCAACATGGACGAACGAACCGCCCCCTCATGAAGCATAAGGGGCTCAAAAAATATTGGTTTAATTGGCACAAGCCCTCCAGCACGGTAGAACACTTCTTCCGTTAAAATGTGGGAGTGGCCACATCCGAACAGTTGAATAATTCCACCTTTTTGAATGGCTTCACTTACTATATAAGCGGCTTTTTTTAGATTGCCCTTCTCATGTTTTAAAACGAGTTCCAAACGTTCGTTGATCTTTTGAAAATAATGTTCGATCACGAGCCGATCACTCCTTTTAGTTGCAGAAAAATTTCTTTGACTCTACTTGGATTCGATTCTCCCTTGCCTTGTAATACATCTCCAAATACATGCGGCATAAATAATTCAATATTTATTTTTTTGATCTCTTTGTATAAAACAGGAAGATGGTGAGCTTTAATACCGCCCGCCGGCTCAATGGCTCTTATTCCTCTTTTGGCTGCTTCTTTGGTAATAAAAAGAAGTTCCTCTAGATGATCGAGCCCTTTCATTGGCATGACTTTTATGGATTCAACCCCGCAGGCAGCAACCAATTCTAATAATGGCTCTACTCTTATCCTTTTTCCTGCTGGCATTTTTGCAAAACCGACCTCCCCAGATGGGGAGATAAGAGCAGTAATAATAGGGAAACATTGATTTGCTGCCAAAAATCCCTTGGCATAAAGGGCTCTTTCCAATGGCTGATTGATATGTTCCGGGTTGCTCCTAACGGCTATATCAACAACCCGTTTCCATTCATCAAACTTTCCTCCACCACCAAGGCCAATACTGACCACCGGTGATGATCGTTTAATACTTTTTACGGTCTGAACAGCTTCCTCGATAGTAACAAAATCTGCGGCCGTAATTCCCGGCACACAAAATCCGTCCGATGCCTCTAGAAGATCAGCAGCGTTTTTTCCGTCCTTCGCTAAAACATTGAGCAGCAGCTGATCTTGAAACCGCTTTATATTAAATAACTTCATTTTGTGCTCTCCTTAACATATATGCCATTTTGTCTAAAGCTGTTTCCACAATGATTTTTCCTTTTTCTTTTGTTGCTTTTGTTGCATCCCCTAGCACCGCCGTTTTAGTAAATGTTTTCCATGGAGTTGGACTCACATCTGCTTCCTCATCTATATTTGGAATATCACAAATCGCTTTACTCATGTCTACATATTCTTCGGCTAAATAAAGCATAATCGATGTTTCAATTTCACAAGCATGGAAATAGACGCAATGAATCGCCTCCGTTTCCCGTATTTCATTAACGACTTTGTTCATACCGGGATAGAAAAAATAAAAGGTTTTAAAATTAGGAAATTGATCATATAATATTCTTGCTGCTTCTTTTAACGCTGTTTGATTGCCAAGATGGCCGTTGACCATTGCCCAAATCCGAAATCCTTGTTTATATAAACTTGTTCCGATTTCCACCAATATCCGAACCAACGTTTCATTGGAAATAGATATACTACCGGGAAAATCTCGCAGACTCCATACCTGCCCATACGGAAGAGCGGGAAGAACGAATCCTCCGACCTTTTCTGCCAATCGATAAGCAAGACGCTCTGCCAAAATGACATCGGTACACAAAGGAAGATGTGGACCATGAGCCTCTACTGCACCCACAGGCATAATTGCAATACTTGACTTGGTAATTTTGTTGCTTACTTCAACTGAATTTTCTAAAGCAAAGTTCACTGATCTCACCTACTTCTTAAATGCAAAACAGCGAGAAGGGTTTTCTACAAAAAATAGATCAATTAATCTTTCCCCGTCAAAACCTGCACGATTTGCCTCATCAATAAATCGCGGAACCCATTTTGAAATGATATACTCTAAGCCAAGTCCATAATTATAGTGTTTGTAATATGACTTCCTTGCAGTATCTCCACTTACCAGTATTTGTTTTTCATATCCTTTGCGAACAAGTTCCAAAATACAATGAATTCTTGTGCTTTCTGGACCATATTTAATCTTTCCAATGCTGTCAAAACAAAGATAGGCACCCGTTTTAGCAATTTGTTCATGGTAATATGGATCAGGGTTTCGATCCATATGACCGAAGCTTACATTAGACAAATCAACCCCTTCGCTTCGTAAAATTTCAATTTGTTCGAGAGCCATCGTACCTGCTTCTGTATGGGAATGAATAGGTGCTTTTGTTTCATGATGTGCCCTAGCAACAGCACGTATAGTTTTTTCTTCCAGGGGATCAATTCGATTGTAACCTGTTCCGAATTTCACTTGCCCTCCTTTATAAGAGGTTCCTTCAAGCCCTACCTCTATTTCTTGAACGACAAACTCCGCGAGTTCGTTTACAGTTGCTGTTTCGATCCACTCATAGTAAGAAGCATAAGGCCCAACAATTTTTTGTATTTTTTCTCCCAGTTTAGCTCCCCATAAAAAGCTTTTATTAAAACCAGCCGTCCCAATAATATGAATTTTTGCTCTCCTTGCAATATCAGCAACAGCTTCTACGTCTCTTCCGTAATCTACTGCTGTAGCATCTACAATCGCATTGCCTCCATGTTTCACAAAGTCTAGAACATCTCTCAATGATTTTTCCTTATCATCTAACAACAAATCATCTTCACCTTTTTCTTGCCAATATGGCGGACGGCAAACAATATGTTCATGGGAATAGGTAAACCCCAACCATTTCGGATCAATATCTCCATGTAATGTACGAATAAAGCTCATTTTCCCCCTCCATTTTATTGCAAATGATAAAGCTAAATTTCTTAACATGAAGTAGCTAGCTTGCTGGACTGGATCCATTCCTAATAAAAACTAGGAGCAAGATTTTAGAAAACAGGGCCTGCTTAATGGCTCGCTGTCCGTTGGTCAAAGAGGGCCCAAATGCGGGAAACCCCTTCCTCGCTTCACAGGCCCCCATACATAGATCTGAAAGCAACGTTATTCTGTCGTCCTACAACCAATCAATACTTAGTAAAAGCTACAAGTTAAAGTTTTAAATGGTATCTATAATAAAGCCTGATTAAAAAGATTGCCTCTAACCAGCGTGAGATCGAGTGGGACTTTCATTTACCATTTTTCCACCTAATAGCAATGCAATGAATCTTTGATTAAATTACTGACCTTCTTTAGAAGAATAGTTGAGCAAGTATTTTAATAACAGGTCCGAGAATAAACATGTCTGAATCCGCTGCCCACATGGCAGTATCAGGAATTGTACTCGATATTAAAAATTTCACCATGATATATTGTCCCCATGCTACTACTGTTGCAGTCATAAAACCACCTAATATAGCCCCTCTTACACCACCTGTTGCATTTCCGAAAACTCCTGCTGTCGCAGCATGGAAAAATAGCACAATCATCGTTGGTACAAATACATAGCCAACCGTATTTCCAATAATAACAAGCCAAAGGAGTGCTCCTACAAACGCACCTAGAAATCCTAATATGACTGCATTTGGAGCATAAGGAAAAACAATCGGACAATCAAGGGCTGGTTTTGCTCCCGGAACGAGCTTGGTTGCAATACCATTAAAAGCCGGAACAATTTCTCCAATAAACATCCGGACTCCCATTAGTACAACAGCAATCCCCGCAGCAAACGTAAAAGATTGGATGATCGAATAGATAATAAAGTTTTGGCTGCCCGCTTTTTTCATTAATTCTTCTGCCCCTGGAGTTCCTTTTAGAGAAACGATGATTGCTCCTATTAAAAATAAGACCCCCATTGTTAATGCAGTGATTACATTAGAATCCCTTAGAAATTCCAATCCTCTCGGAAGTTTTATCTTTTCTGAATCGTTCTCTTTATTACCAAACGCTTTACCAACTAACGCCCCTATTAGTGCAACAGATGCAGACGTATGCCCCAAAGCAATATTATCATTCCCCATAATTTTTCTCATAAACGGTTGTGTAAGCGCCGGCTGTAATGTCCAATAGAGACCCATAATAATAGATAGAAAGATCACCAGCTTCCAAAATGGCACATTTCCAACGGTATGAACAACGATGCCGGCAAAAATAGTTGTTGTCCAAAACATCATATGTCCAGTTAGGTAAATAAATTTAAATTTAGTCAGTCTAGCTAATAACACGTTAATTAAAAATCCTATTGTCATAGCTAAGGTTACTGCGCTTCCATATTTCACATTGAATCCTTCTTGTCCCACAAATTTACCTAAAGATTCTGACTTTAAATTAAATACTTCTTTCCACATAGGCTCAAAAACAGTCAAAGAATCCACTATAACGCCAGCACCAGCGCCAATAATCAAAAATCCAATAACAGCTTTAAATGTGCCGCTGATAATTTGATTAGCTTTTTTCTTTTGTAGCAGTAAACCGATCAATACAATGAAACCCAGCAGTATAGCTGGCGTTCCAAACACATTAGTAGCGATCCATTTAATTATGTCCATTTACTCTCCCTCCATTATTTATAAATTGCTCTCTAAAGCATGTTTGATTTCTGCTCGATCAAAATAATTATTAACAATAATGATTTTCGCGCTTACACCCATCAAGGAATCAGCTAGTTCTTTGTTAGTAACAATAAAATCAACATCCATGCTTGGGGCAGTAGATACATCTGTGTGTTCTACGTCTGCTGTAATCCCTAGCTCAGCCAAAACTTGCTCCACATTCATTCTCAAAATTAAACTCGTTCCTTGTCCCAAACCGCAAACACATAAGAATCTCATGCTCCCACTCCTCTGATAAAATGTTCAATTTCTTCATACGTTTTTGCATGAATCATTTTCTCGATGATTGCTTTATCCCCTAATAATACCATTAGCTTCTTCAAGACCTCTAAGTGCTCATCACTATTAGAAGCTCCAAGAGCTAGTACAAGTCTGACAGGATCGTTTGTTTTATGTCCAAATTCAATCGGTTCTGCCAATTGCACCAGCGACACTGAGGCTTCTCTCGCCCCGTCTTCCGGCCTAGCATGCGGGAGAGCGATTTGTGGTGCTAAAACAAAATATGGCCCATTTTTTCTGTACGATCTCACCATTGCTTCTATATAAGATGGATAGATATGGTTTTGATTCAAAAGCAATTGCCCTGCCTTTCTAATAGCTTCTTCAGGTGTATCGACTCTAACATTCAATGCTACTAGATTAGGTCCTAGAAACTTCATGATGAGTCCCCTTTTTTACCTTCTGTTATTGTCACCTATCTTCTTTTGTAAATACATCCATATTTCTTCGGGAGTATGGCATTGAATTAACCCTTGAACAAATTCAGATGACTGGAGGCATTCAGACAATGTTGACAATGCGTAAAGGTGAATTTCTGAATCTATTGACGCCATTACAATGATAACTTGTACATCGTGTTCTTCTTTTGTAGAAAAACGAACAGGTTCCTTTACCACTAACAAACTAATCCCTGCTTTTTTTACCCCTTCGTTCGGCTTTCCATGAGGAAGTGCTACCTTTGGCGCAACGATAACATACGGACCCAACCTTTTAATATGATTAATCATCGCATCAATATACTGTTTTGTTATTCTACCAGCGCTCAAAAGGGGTTGAGAAGCAAGATTTATTGCATACTCCCAATTTTCCACTTTTTCCACAATTTGAATGTATTCTACCGCAAGCAAATCTAACAGTCCTGGTTTTCCTATCGAATTCTTTAAAAACAAGGGCTTATAAAAGTATTCCTTTAATTCAATCATTAGTCCATGCTCGTCTTTTATATCTGCATATTTCTTGATAATTTCCAAAACGGCTTCTGGGGAATATTTTGTCTCTTGTGATGAGTTAGCTCCAAATAAAGCATGAACCTTTTTTAATAGCACTTCTTTTTCTTGATCTGTTAAAATGGGATTCACAACAAATACAGGATGTCCTCTCTTAGAAACAGGGACAGTCGAAACAGCAAAATCAATATCGTTAAACTCCCTTTGTTCGTAATCTCTCGCAGAAACAGTCTCCACGAAGTCAACAGTTGAAAACAGAGTTTCCAACTGCTTTCGTAAAATAGTTGACGTACCAATACCACTTGCACAAATGAGAAGGGCACGTTTTCTCTCTTTGGGCTCAATTCTTTCCTTACGCAACCATCCCCCAAAATGGATAGCAATTAACGCTATCTCCTCATCATTGACTTTCTTCCCAATAGCCGTCTCAAAATGATGAACTACCTTTTTTGTGATGAGAAAAAGATCTTTATATTTCGTCTTGATCAACTCAACCATAGGATTTTCTACTTGTAATCCATACTTAATTCTGTAATAAGCTGGCTTTAGATGTAAGAGCAAATTTTCTTCAACAGCTTGCCTATTCGGAAATGTAACGCAAGCAAACATTTGGAATTCTGTAACCATTTTTCGAACAACGTTTTGTAGATTCTCATAGTCCTCTTTACTTCTCAGAACTTTTTTTGAATATTGAATTTTTCCACTTAATAAATGCATAGCCAAGTAATAAACTTCATCATCCGGTACAGAAGTATGAAAGATCAATTCCAAATTTTTTCTAGCCTTTTGCGCTACTTTAAATTCTTTCGTTTGTTGGATCACCTCCTTTTCGATTGGATCAAAATCAATTTTTTTACCTTGAACAATTCGTTTTCCAAACAGCCAAAAGCGCAAGGCCAAGTGATATAACATATCGTCTGCAAATTGTATATTTAAATCCCGTTCACACTCATTTAAGACATCAAGTATACTTCTTAACTCATCTAAGGACGTAGTTGACTCATTCTCATTATGAGCTAACAAACGTTTTAAGTTAGTGAAAACAGCTAACCAATCTTGTTGATGTGGAATAACAAGCGATAAGTAATATACAATTGCTCTTCGTTTATCTTCCTCTTTTCCCTTTATCACGTAGCCGCTTTGACGTGTAAAATGAAGACTTAAATGGAAGTTATTCAATTGTTCACGCAATTTTTTTAAATCCTTAATAGTTGTATTTCTACTTACTTTTGTTTTTTGTGATAAATCGTTCAGAAAATGAGTTGATTCCTCTAATAATAGGTGGATTGCAAGCCATGCTAACCTTTCTCTCTCCGAGTATGTGTAATTGCATACCTCTAAATTTTTTAGTTTTTCAGGAATAGCTTGCTTTACCTGATCCGTTAAGTAAAAACCTGAGGCTCGAACGTATCTTACTTCGTCAAGATTGTTGGTTTTTAACCAATAATTAATTTTTTCTATATCGTAATAAACTGTTCTTCTGGATATATTAAATATTTTTACCATTTCTTGCACAGACAGATAACTGTCACGCCTCATCAACTCATACAATATCGCTGTACTACGTTCATCAAGTACCATCGCCCAACCTCCCTGCACAGCCATTTGTGCAAAACTGGATGGGGAATCTAAAAGGCCGGTGAAAAACAACAGATTCGCTCGACTTATCGACAAACACGTGGAATACAATGATGGCATTGCAAGGTTTTTGAATTAGAGAAATAATGTTGTACAGCAGTATTTTCCCTTACAATCACGGACTTCCTAAGAGACAACTGGCAATTTCTTAACCCTATTTTACTAGAAAACACTTTCTTCTATAAGGCCAAATTCCGCACACTTTATCTGTGCAAAACTGGTTTCAAGGGATAATGACCGTCGATGAAGTACTTCCTCTGTGATTAAATCTCCTGTCTTACCTTTGGAACCATGAGTGTCGTGTCAACTAGCCTGCGTATGCTTCTTACACCTTGTCAATTATGCGCTTAAACAGCTCCAACGGTATGAACTCATGTAATACTTTTTACAGTTGTTATAGGAGACTGGTGAAAAAACGCTGATTCCCTTAATCAATGGGAGAATGCGTGAAAAGCAGGACTGGTTTTTCTAGTTGAGAAATGACATTGTAAAGCCGTATCCACGATTAAATCACCAGCCTCATAGATGTAGGAATTAATCCACTACCAGTTATTAAACACTCCTGCAGCCAAAAAAAAACGGCTTCCTAATCAAAGGAAACCGTCCATCAGCTCGTTGTATTTGTTTCTTTATTGCCCTGTATACCCGCCAACCGGGATGTTGTCTTTCCGGGCAACGCCGGTGCGGTAAGCCGCTTCAATCACCGCCTGGCGGACGCGTTCCACGACCTTGCTGTTAAAGACGCTTGGAATGATATACGTTTCATTCAATTCGTCCTCGGTGACCACTGAAGCAATCGCTTTGGCAGCGGCGAGCTTCATTTCTTCGTTAATTTCTTTCGCCCGGCAGTCCAATGCACCGCGGAAAATGCCCGGGAAGCAAAGAACGTTGTTGATTTGGTTCGGATAGTCGGAACGTCCCGTCGCCATTACGCGCACGTGCGGCTCGGCCAGCTCTGGGTCGATTTCCGGAATCGGGTTGGCCATCGCGAACACGATCGGATCGCGCGCCATTTTTTTCACGTCTTCGACTTTCAAAATGCCCGGGGCGGAAACACCGATAAACACATCCGCACCGGCGATCACATCCGACAAGCTTCCTTTCAGATTATCCGGATTCGTCATTTGCGCATACTCTTGCCAATACGGATTGTCGTACGTTTCGTCGCGGTGGATGGCGCCGTGGCGGTCCACCCCGATAATGTTGCGCACGCCAGCGGCAAGCAAAATTTTTGTGCAAGCAATCCCGGCCGCGCCAATGCCGGTTAAGACAACTTTAATATCTTCCAGCTTTTTATCAACAATTTTCAAGGCATTGAGCAATCCGGCCAGCAGCACGACCGCTGTGCCGTGCTGGTCATCATGGAACACCGGAATGTCCAACTCTTCTTTCAATCGCTTTTCAATTTCAAAACAACGCGGCGCCGAAATGTCTTCCAAGTTGATGCCGCCGAATGCCGGAGCGATCGCTTTCACAATTTGAATGATCTCTTCCGTGTCTTTCGTGTCCAAGCAAATCGGAAACGCATCGACGCCGGCAAACTCCTTAAACAGCATCGCCTTCCCTTCCATGACCGGCATCGCCGCATACGGGCCGATGTCGCCAAGCCCAAGCACCGCTGTGCCATCAGAGACGACGGCGACCGTATTCCGTTTAATCGTCAGTGAATACGCTTTGCGCGGATCTTCAGCGATGGCCGTGCAAACGCGCGCCACGCCCGGCGTATACACCCGCGACAAATCATCGCGCGTTTTCACCGGAATTTTCGAGTTGGTTTCAATTTTTCCCCCGATATGCATCAAAAACGTGCGGTCGGAAACGTTCACAATTTTGACGCCCTGAATCCGTTTCAGCGCTTCGATGATCAAATCGCACTGCTTCGTATCAAGCGCACTAACGGTGATGTCGCGCACCGTATGGACTTTGCTTGATGAGATGACGTCAATCCCGACGATGTCTCCGCCCGCCTTGCCGATCGCCGCGGCGATATCGCTAAAAGAGACGCGGTCTTTTTCAAACTGAAGACGAATCGTAATGTTCATCGCTGCCCCGCCTGGTAATGCCATACCAATCGTCCTTCCTTTTCTCTATATTTTGTAAACGGTCTACGGTACAAATGTTATCTTATGAGCGCCAAAAAGACAACCCTTATTGTTCGAACAAGCCAAACGGATGCTGGCGTGACAGGCAAAGCGGCCAGCGCAGAAACAGGCCCACTTTGGCTGCATCAGTTGGTGGGAGTTTCACGAAAAAAAGCGGCCTTCCCGGATGCAGGAAGACCGCTGCCTTTCCGCTATTGAAGCAGGCGGAGAAACTCGCGCATAAACGCCGGCAAATCCGGCCACGCATGGGCGGAAACAAGGTTGCCGTCGACATGCACCGTACGGTCGGACACATACGTCGCTCCGAGCGCTTCAACCCCCGGTTTGCAGGCGATATACGCCGTCAAGCTCCGCCCTTTCAGCACCTCTGGCATCGTCTCGAAAATGAGCGAAGCATGGCAAATCGCCGCGATCGGCTTATTCGCCTCAAAGAAATGACGGACGATGCGCTGCACGTTTTCATCAAGGCGAATGTATTCCGGCGCCCGCCCGCCCGGAATGACTAACGCATCGTATTGGGTCGAGTCGATCTCGGCAAACGATGCATGGGCGTCGATCAAATAGCCTTGTTTTTCCACATACGTATCCCAGTCGGCAAAATCATGGACAACGGTGTGCAGTTTCTTTTTTCTTCGGCGCGGCAATCGTTACATCATGCCCTTCCTCCAACAAACGATAATACGGATAATACACCTCCAGCGCCTCAACAGCGTCGCCGGTGATGATCAACACTTTTTTGCTCATCGTTCTCGCCCCCCTTGTCCATTTTTTCCTTCTCTTTTATCATAATGGAAACGGACGGAAAGGAAAAGCAAAATGATTGTCGAATCGATAGAAAAAGGGTCGTGTGAAGCTTTAACGAGGAAGAAGAGCATGATCAAGGAGGAATCAACCATGACCATTGCCTCTTGGCTCGCCGAATCGCGCCGAACGGTGGTGCTTACCGGCGCCGGCATGTCGACCGAAAGCGGGCTGTCGGATTTTCGTTCGCCGCGCACCGGGCTGTGGGCGCGTTTTAACCCGAGCGAACTCGCTACCATCGATGCGTTGTACCGCCGCCGCGAGTCGTTTGTGGAGTTTTACCAATACCGCATTCGCACGCTGCAGCAATGCCAGCCGCATGATGGACATCGCCTGCTCGCCGACTGGGAGCAGCGCGGAATCGTGCAGACGATTGTGACGCAAAACGTCGATGGATTTCATCAACAAGCCGGCAGCCGACGCGTCATCGAACTGCATGGCTCGCTCCGAACCGTCCATTGTCAGCGGTGCGGGCAATCAAAGCCTAGCTTTGTCTATTTGCACGGTGTGTTGACGTGCGAATGCGGCGGTGTTTTGCGTCCATCGGTCGTATTGTTTGGCGAGCCGCTGCCGGAGAATGCCATCAATGCAGCGTGGGAAGCCGCCCGCCAAGCGGACTTGTTCCTTGTGCTCGGCTCATCCTTGCAAGTAGCGCCGGCGAATCAGCTACCGCTTGTCGCCAAACGAAACGGCGCCAAACTCGTCATCATCAATTGGGAACCGACGGAACTTGATGATCTCGCTGACGCCGTCATCCAGCAACGGAAAATTGGCGACGTGCTGAAAGAACTTAACGAACAGCTGAAGGGGGGAGCACGATGAACCGGGAAGCGATGTTACAAGAGGCGCTTCGCTCAATCGGCGATGATTCACGAATCCGCCATTGGCGGCGCGTATCCGGCGGCGACATCAATGACGCCTACCGCGTCCAAAGCGGCAAGCAAACGTATTTCATCAAAATGCAGCGCTTTCCGCCAGCCGGCTTTTTCACCGCCGAACAAGCAGGGTTGGAACGGCTTCGCCAGGCGGACGCCATCCACGTCCCGGCTGTCTTTGGCGTGGGGGAAGCAAACGGATGGGGCTGGCTTGTCCTCGAGTGGATCGAAGGAACAGAAACAGCGCAGACGGCTGAACAGCTTGGGCGCGGCCTCGCCCGCCTCCATCGATGCCGCGGTCCGGCGTTCGGGCTTGACCACGATACATATATCGGGGCGCTGCCGCAACGAAACGGCTGGTACGGCCGCTGGCTTGACTATTACCGCGATGCCCGACTCGCCCCGCAAATGAAACGGGCGGCGGCAAACGGCCTCCTGCCCGCCGAGCGACAAAGAAAGTTGGAGCGGCTGCTTGAGCGGCTTGACCGCTGGATTCCAAACGATTGTTTTCCGTCGTTGTTGCACGGCGACTTATGGGGCGGCAACTGGCTTCCGGGCCCTGGCGGAGCTCCCTATTTGATCGACCCGTCCGTGTTTTACGGTCATTATGAGTTGGAGATCGCGTTTACCGAGCTGTTTGGCGGCTTTCCCGCTCGGTTTTATGCAAGCTATCAAGAGCTGATGCCCCTTACTCCGGAGTATCATGAGCGAAAACCGCTTTACCAGCTGTTTTATTTACTCGTGCATTTGAATCTGTTTGGCGAATCGTATGGCCGATCCGTCGACCGCGTGCTTGAACGTTATGCGGGGGAGTACCCCCCCGCTTGACTTGACCGCTCATTCCGGACGCAACACCAGAGTGCTGCCTTTGACTTTTCCTAAACTTGTCACATGGTACGTGCCGTTGACCCAGTTGTCCATACGAACAGCCCTTTTTGCGAAAACACCGCCTGTATGTCGATAAGGAGCGGACGCTCAAGCAGGCCCGCTCCCTTGTTCGCTCATTCCGCGCCGATCTTTTCAAGCAGCGCATCGCCGTTTCGGCTGACGCGCACATAAGCGAAGCGGGCGTCCCGCCACCGTTCCCCGGTTTGTTCCGGCACGAAATACGATTCAATTCCATACACGGCCTGCTCACCATAGAAAGTGCCGCTGATCAAAATGTCTCCCTGCTGCCGCACAGCCCCAGGCCGTTTTTGGCCATTGACGGCATACACTCCGGCGAAACGGTACACTCCGTCCGGTCCTTTTCGCAACATCACCTGCACCTTTCCACTTCCATCCAGAGACGAGATCGTAGAAATGTCATAGCGAAGCCGGATATAATCCCCTTGCAGCACAGAACGCGGATCCACCGGCTCGAGCGCTAATTTTACCAACTGTCCGTCTCGCAATAGCCGTTCTTTCTCCCATACGGTATATCCGGTAAACAGAAATTGGACAACGACCATCAACAGGACACCTAAGGAAACGTTTCGAGGCCACACCGCCTCCCTAGGGAAATGAAGCCGATTCCGTTTTTCCAGCCAAACAGCCCAAGCGAGCAACACCACCCCAGCCGCCAACAAACTGACCGATTTATGGAGCAAGTTCCACGCCAGCTCATAATATTTGAGCACAAAATAAAGAACCGTATACCCCCAAGCAATGGTCCGCTCGCGGCGCCGCCGTTGAAACAAGAAAAAGGCGAGCACCGCCACCATAGCGAGATTGGACGCCATATAAAGCCCATCAGCTTGGAAGATATCAACACTTGTCGCAATCCCGAGCGCACTAAGCGCCAGTACGAGCGGAGTCATGGCCGTCTTCCCTCTCCATCGACTGTATGCGTACAGCACCCCGTTCCATAGAGCGAGCAGCAACAGCTCCACCCGTCCATTCTCCATGTTCACATCAAGCACTACATACAAATAAAGCGTCAACGCAACCGTCGTCAACCGCTGCATCCCGCGCTCCGGGAAACGGATCACTCCCACGGCGAGCACGGCGATATAAAGAACCAACACCACCGTCGACAGTTCCCACGTCACCGTCCATCCAAGCCCGTAACCGACCGCCAGCAGCGTATAACGCACAACGGCGTTCCAACGGCGGCCGAGCCAAGCCGGAAGCACCAATCCAAAGATCGAAAGGAAAAACAGCACATACGGCGACCACGTGTCCGCCCACAGAAAATACAAGCCGAGCAAACTCGATATGGCCAACGACGAAGCTGCGAGCGTAATCACCGCTTGAAACGCGGCCAAAAACCATTTTCCGGCCCGCGTTCCCGCCGAAAACATCCCGGCCCGCCGGAGAAAGACGACCCCGCCGTACAGGATGATGGTTGCAGCAACAAGTCCGAGCAGAAGCAGCCATGTTTCAAAATGATCCACCAGCAAACGGTGGTATTGAATCAACAAAAACAAGCCGGCAAACAAACTCGTCACCAAACCATATCCCCGCTGTTTGGCAACGGAGAAAAAGTAGTAAAGCAGCCCGGCAAGCAGCGCCGCATACACGTATGGCCACCAGACATCGCGCCCGTACGAAAAGCCGGTGATGCCGATGACAAGCAGCCAGCCGTGCATCGCCGCATAAGCGAGATACGCTGTCCAAGGCGAACGGCTGAAGCGAAAGAGCGCGCCGTTGACCACAGCGAACAGGAGCAGCCAGCCAAACGATGCCCATTCCCTCCACTCGATATGGTAAGCGGAAGGAAAATAATAAAACCAGCAAGCAAGTTGCAGCAGCACGACAGCGATGACCGAAAGCGCCGGATCTTTCGTCAGCCGCGCCAACAACGCTGTCGGCGCCAGCCAAATGAGGAACAACCAATAACTGTCGGCGTGAGAATTATAAATTTGTCCTACTAACGCCAATGAGATGCCAAACGACAACACCCCACCGATCAACATCCAGCGCCCTAAAAAGCGATGGCGGCCCGCCAGAACAGCGCTTGCTCCATAAAACCCCGCCATCATGCCGATACTGATCACGACTTTCGCCTCTCGCCCCATCTCCGGCCAGTTGGCGGCAAAAAAATAAACGATGCCGGCAATGATGCACAAAAACGCCAACGCATACCCTGTTTTCACGATCCGGGCCGCCATATCGCTTCCCCCTTGTCACTGGTTTTTTCTATAAAAAATATATGCAGAAAAAGCTGTCTAGAAGACCGTTGAAAATACGCCTTATTTCCTCGCACGTTTCCAGCTGCCGCCGATCCGCTAGAAGGCTCGTGAATAGGGTGGCGCTCCAACAGCGTTTCTTAAGCTGGCACTTCTAGCAACACCGCCCTCTCTTCCCGTTTTGTTTTCCAGCGGTTGTTTGTCACCGGTCTTTTCGGTTCCTGCTTGCGATGAAGAACATTACAGTTGGAGATGATGTTTTAAGTGGAAAATTTCCATATCATGCTCGGCCACTTTTTTTATCAAATAATCGATGGATGTTTGCTTGGAAGAGAATTCGCGCGAAGCCAGATCAAGAGCGGCCTGATGCTTATGAAGCATGTTCTCGATGTGGCGAAAGTGGCTCCGCATTTCTGTTGCGAGGTTGTCAACTTTTTCTTCGACCCGTTCAACTTTCACTTCAAGCCGTTGCTGTCCTTCTTTCAAGGTTTGCACATCGCCCTTGACCATGTCCATGTCCGCTTTCAATGTTTGCACATCGCCTTTGACCATGTCCATGTCCGCTTTCAATGTTTGCACATCGCCTTTGACCATGTCCATATCCGCTTTCAATGTTTGCACATCGCCCTTGACCATGTCCATGTCCGCTTTCAACGTTTGCACGTCGCCTTTGACCATGTCCATGTCTGCTTTCAGCGTTTGCACATCGCCCTTGACCATGTCCATGTCCGCTTTCAGCGTTTGCACATCGCCCTTGACCATGTCCATGTCCGCTTTTAATGTGCGCACATCCTCTTCAACCCGGTGAAGCCGCTGTTCCAAGCGGGCTTGTCCCTCTTGCAACAACTGCACTTCACCTTCCAAACGCGCCTGTCCTTCTTTCAGCGCTTGGATCTCGCCTTCCAAACGCGCTTGTCCTTCTTGAAGTGCCCGGACATCGCCTTCGATCCGATCGAGCCGCATGTGGATCGGATTCAACTTTTGGTCAAGCAATTCAGCCATTAGTTGTACGAGTTCGGCTTGGCTCATCGTTCTCACCTCCTTTCCCCCATTGTATCATGGTCCCACACAACGTCATAGTATAGAAAAAGAGATTTTCTTCTCCTTTTCGACAAAATCAGACGCTAGATCAAACCGCTGAATCGGCTTCATCATCAAATCAACATAGGGCAAAACATGATTTTTTGATGATCAGCTACCAACGGCCGCCTCGATGAATCGACATCCGATAAAGAGCAAGGCAGGCCGACAAGTAAGCGCCGCCAAGCACAAACCCGCCCAGCACATCAGACGGATAATGCACTTGCAAGCTTAGCCGGCTTAAGCCGGTTAAGAGCGCCAGCACCGCAAACACGCCGTAAATGGCCGCCCGCTCCCCGCGCTTTGTGCGCGTTTGCGCCAAAAAATACGCCAAAAGCAGCAAATAAATCGTCCCGATCATCGCGTGGCCGCTCGGAAAACTGAATCCTCCGATCTCGGCATGCGGCGGGCGCTCCCGCCCAACAACATGCTTGATCCATTCATTGATGCCATACCCCCCACCAACAGCGACGACCACCAACACCATTCCATAGACATCGCGGCGGAAAAACCATAAACCAATAACAAGCATCACACTGATGATGCCTATTGTTTTCCCATTGCCGAGAAACGTAAACGGATCGAGCCATTGCCATGAATCAAACAGCTGCAGCCCACCTTCGTCAGCCGCCTTTGTCACCCCGGCTGCCACGCTTGCCCAAACAGCCAAAAAAAAGACCGCGCCGACAGCCGCTATCATCCATAACCGTCGGTTCACTCTGACTCACTCCTTGTCGATGCTTCCTCACAACCGCATCAGTCGGTTGTCCACTACGAGATCGTCAAATAGATTTGTATGGAGATGAAACCCAAAAGAAACATTGAAAGTTTCTCAATAATATTTTTACGAACAAAAGAAAAATCCTCCTTAAAAAGCAGCACTTTTTAAGGAGGAAACAACCATTACGACGGCAGCTTCGTCTCTCCCATCAGGAACCGGTCCACTTCACGGGCCGCCCCCCGGCCCTCGTGGATCGCCCAAACGATCAGGCTTTGGCCGCGGCGGGCGTCGCCGGCCGCAAACACGCCTTCAATGTTTGTCGTATATTTACCGTACGGAGCTTTCACTTTATTGTTGACCGTTTCCACACCAAACTGCTGCAACAGTGGCTGTTCAGGACCTTCGAAGCCAATCGCGATGAACACCAAATCGCACGGCCATACTTGCTCCGTCCCCGGAATTTCTTGAAAGATTGCTTTGCCGTTTTCATCAATGATTTTTTCCATTTGAACCGTATGCAGTTCTTTCACCCGGCCGTGCTCGTCGCCTACGATTTTTTTCGTTTGAATGCAATATTGGCGCGGGTCTGCCCCGAATTTCGCCTTCGCTTCCTCATACGCATAATCAAGCGTGAAAACGAGCGGATATTGCGGCCACGGGTTATCGTCTGGGCGCTTGTCCGGCAAAGCCGGGTGTTTGCCAAACTGGACGACGCTTTTGCAGCCTTGGCGCAGCGCGGTCGCCACACAGTCAGCCCCCGTGTCGCCGCCTCCGATGACGATGACACGTTTGTCCTTGGCGTCAATAAACTGACCGTCGGCAAAATTCGAATCGAGCAAACTTTTCGTGACGCTTGTTAAATAATCCATGGCAAAATGAACGCCTTCCAGTTCCCGACCTTCAATGGCCAAATCGCGCTGCTTTTGCGCCCCAACGCACAACACAACGGCATCGTATTGAGCACGCAACTCATCGGCGGTAATATCTTTGCCGACTTCGGTGTTTACAACAAAGGTGATGCCCTCTTCTTCAAGCAGCCGCACTCGCCGTTCGACGATGTCTTTTTCCAGCTTCATGTTCGGGATCCCGTACATCAACAAGCCGCCGATGCGATCGGCCCGCTCGTACACCGTCACCGAATGGCCAGCTTGGTTAAGCTGGTCGGCACAGGCGAGCCCGGCCGGGCCGGAGCCGACGATGGCCACCTTTTTTCCAGTGCGCGTTTTCGGGATGCGCGGTTTCACCCAACCTTCAGCAAACCCTTTATCAATAATGGCCCGTTCGATTCCTTTGATCGCCACCGCTGGGTCGGAAATGGCCACTGTACACGATCCTTCGCACGGCGCCGGACAGACGCGGCCCGTAAACTCTGGAAAGTTGTTCGTTTTCAAGAGCCGATCGAGCGCTTCTTTCCAACGGCCGCGGTACACCAAATCGTTCCATTCCGGAATGAAGTTGTGCACTGGGCACCCCGAGGTGAGACCGTTCAGCTCCAATCCCATATGGCAAAACGGCGTGCCGCAATCCATACAGCGAGCTCCTTGGCGCGCCAACACGTCTTCGGAAAACGGCTCTGTATATTCCTTCCAATCGTCAAGACGGGAAAGCGGGTCGCGCTTTTTTTCTTCCTCGCGAGCATATTCCATAAACCCCGTTGCTTTTCCCACGACGGTTCCCCTCCTTCTGCATCCTCTCTTCTCTCCGCTCTATCCTTCCCGCCTGTTTGGCAGCCAAAAAGCGAGCCCCGCGGCGGCGCGGGGCCGAAGCGGCGCCGCCATGCGCAGCCGACCGAAAAAGCGGGACTACTTTGCGGCCACTTGCAACATAGGAGCGTTGGCGGCAGCCGCTTTTTTCTGTTTCGCCACCGTTTCAAACGCCGCCATGGCAGCTTCATCATACGAAAGCCCGGATTGTTCGAGCGCTTGAATCGTTTCCACCATCAGTTTGTAGTTGTGCGGAATGACTTTGACAAACCGTTTCACATAAGCGTCCCATTCGTCAAGCACGAGTGAGGCCCGCGGACTCCCGGTATAGCGGAAATGGTTTTCGATCATCCGGCGGACGTCGCGAATTTCTTCCTCATTCTCGAGCCGTTCCAAGGAAACGAGTTCAAGGTTGGCTGTTTGTATCCAACTGTTTTCATCAGCAAGGACGTAGGCGATGCCCCCCGACATGCCGGCGGCGAAATTTTTGCCGACCGAGCCGAGGATGACGACACGGCCGCCGGTCATATATTCACAGCCGTGGTCGCCGACGCCCTCGACAACGGCATGGACGCCGCTGTTGCGCACGCAGAACCGCTCGCCGGCGCGGCCGCGAATATACGCCTCGCCACCCGTCGCTCCATAGAAGGCGACGTTGCCGATAATGACGTTGTCCGCTGCGGCAAACGGCGCCTCATCCGGCGGACGGACGATCACTTTGCCGCCGGAGAGTCCCTTGCCGACGTAATCGTTCGCGTCGCCGACAAGCTCGAGCGTCATCCCTTTCGGCACAAACGCCGCGAAGCTCTGCCCTGCCGATCCGGTGAAGCGGAGGCGGATCGTATCATCCGGCAATCCTTCTTCACCGTAGCGTTTCGAAATTTCGCTGCCGGTCATCGCTCCGACCGTCCGATGGACGTTGCGGATCGTAAGTTCAAGCTCAACCGGCTCCCGGCTTTCGAGCGCCGGCTGCACCGCCGGCAAAATATTCGTATAGTCAAGCGTTTCTTCCATGCGATGGGTTTGTCCTTGACCGCAAGTGCGCGGGCCGTCGACTTGGTGCAGCAGGCGCGACAAGTCGAGATGCTTCGCTTTCCAATGCGTTTTCGCCCGCTCGCTCACTTTCAGCACATCGACGCGGCCCACCATCTCGTCGATCGTGCGGAAGCCGAGCTCGGCCATGATCTCCCGCACTTCCTGAGCGACAAAATACATGAAGTTGACGACATGCTCCGGTTGGCCGGTAAATTTTTTGCGCAGCTCCGGATTTTGCGTCGCCACTCCGACCGGACATGTATCCAGATGGCAAACGCGCATCATGACGCAGCCCAACACGACGAGCGGCGCCGTCGCAAACCCAAATTCCTCGGCGCCAAACAGCGCCGCCATTACAACGTCGCGGCCGGTCATCAGTTTGCCGTCGGTTTCCAACACGACACGGTCGCGCAAGCCGTTGAGCATCAGCGTCTGGTGTGTTTCCGCCAAACCGAGCTCCCATGGAAGCCCTGCGTGCTTAATGCTCGTCTTCGGTGACGCACCCGTGCCACCGTCATAACCGCTGATGACGATGACATCGGCGTTCCCTTTCGCCACGCCGGCCGCAATCGTGCCGACACCCGCTTTGGCGACGAGCTTGACGCTGATGCGCGCGTCTTTGTTCGCGTTTTTTAAGTCGTAAATGAGCTGAGCCAAATCTTCGATCGAGTAAATGTCATGGTGCGGCGGCGGAGAAATGAGCTCTACCCCCGGCGTCGAGCCGCGCACTTTGCCGACCCACGGGTACACTTTGTTGGCCGGAAGCTGCCCGCCTTCGCCTGGTTTTGCCCCTTGGGCCATTTTAATTTGCAATTCGTCGGCGTTGACCAAATAATGACTTTTCACGCCAAAACGCCCGGAAGCGACCTGCTTGATCGCGCTGCGGCGCCAGTCGCCGTTTTCGTCCTTCACATAGCGAGCCGGGTCTTCCCCGCCTTCACCGCTGTTGCTTTTTCCACCGATCCGGTTCATGGCAATCGCCAACGCCTCATGCGCCTCTTGGCTGATCGAGCCAAACGACATCGCTCCGGTTTTGAAGCGGCGGACAATCGACTCGACCGGCTCGACTTCTTCAATCGGCACCGGCGTCCGGTTCGGATCGAAGTCGAACAAGTTGCGCAAGAACGTCAACTGTTCTTCATTGGCCAGCTTCGAATATTGCTTATAAAGATTGTAATCATTTTTCCGGCAAGCCCATTGCAACAAATGGATCGTCTTCGGATTGAACGCGTGATGTTCGCCGTTGCGCCGCCATTGCAGCTCGCTGCCGGTATCGAGCACATGATCTTCGTGCCGGGCGGCAAATGCCGCTTCATGGCGCATTTTCGCCTCTTTGGCGATTTCCTCAAGCCCGATGCCGCCAATTTGCGAGGCGGTGCCGGTGAAGTATTGATCAATGACGTCGTTGCCGATGCCAACGGCTTCAAAAATTTGGGCGCCGCGGTAGCTTTGCACCGTCGAGATGCCCATTTTTGACATCACTTTGACCACACCGTCAACAGCCGCCTTCCTATACGTGCTCACTGCGTCACGGTACGACAAGGCAATGACGCCGTTTTCGGACGCCTGGCGGATCGTCTCGAGCGCCAAGTACGGGTTAATGGCGTCCGCCCCGTAGCCGATCAGCGCCGCAAAATGATGGACTTCGCGCGCCTCGCCGCTTTCGACCAGCAGGCTGACGTTTGTGCGCGTCCCGTTCCGGATCAGGTGTTGATGAAGCCCGCTCACCGCCAGCAACACCGGAATCGCCACATGCGTCTCATCAACGCCGCGATCGGACAAAACGAGAAGCGTTGCCCCGTTCGCGATCGCTTCGTCCGCTTTGGCAAACAACTCATCCAATGCTTGCTTCAAGTCATCCGTAAACAGCGTCGGCAGCACCACACATGTAAACTCCGGATACGGATTGGCTTTTAACGCGGCCAATTCTTCGTTCGTCAATAGCGGAGTTTCCAAGCGGATGCGCCGCGCCGCTTTGGCGTCTGGATGCAAAATGTTCCCTTCTTTGCCGAGCAGCGTCATCGTTGACGTGACGACATACTCGCGAATCGCGTCAATCGGCGGGTTCGTGACTTGGGCAAACAGCTGCTTGAAGTAGTTGAACAAGCTTTGCGGCCGCTCCGACAATACGGCCAACGGGGCATCCATGCCCATGGCGCCGGTCGGGTCTTTTCCTTCCGTCGCCATCGGTAAAATCGTTTTTTCCACATCTTCAAACGTGTAGCCGAACGCTTTTTGCCGTTTGACAAGCTGCTTCGGCGCTTCGACGTCCTCCGGAATCTCCAGATCGCCAAGCGTGATCATTTGCTCATTGATCCATTGGCGATACGGCTTTTCATGAGCGATTTCTTCTTTGATTTCCTGGTCGGAGATGATGCGCCCTTGCTCCAAATCAACAAGCAACATTT
Source organism: Geobacillus sp. BMUD (assembly GCF_013096845.1). Classification (NCBI taxonomy): domain Bacteria; kingdom Bacillati; phylum Bacillota; class Bacilli; order Caryophanales; family Anoxybacillaceae; genus Geobacillus; species Geobacillus sp. BMUD. Next base: position 533,164 of record NZ_SDLA01000001.1, on the reverse strand, counting down.
TCCCCGGGCTCAGCCGTTCCTTATATAAAATGTTGTTCGGATCGATATCAATGACGCCGACTTCGGACGAGAAAACAATGTAATCGTCTTTCGTGACGTAATAGCGGGCCGGGCGCAAGCCGTTCCGGTCCAAAATGGCACCGATTTGCTTGCCGTCGGTGAACGAAATCGCCGTTGGGCCGTCCCACGGCTCCATGAGACAGCTATGATACTCGTAAAACGCCTTTTTCGCGTCATCCATTTGTTCATCCCAAAACCACGGTTCTGGAATGAGCATCATCGCCACATGGGCCGGATTACGGCCAGCAAGAACGAAAAATTCAAACGCATTGTCCAAAATCGACGAGTCGCTCCCGTTTGTATCCAAAATCGGCAACACTTTTTCTAAATCGGCGCCGAACGCTTCCGACACAAATTGCTTCTCGCGCGCCGCCATCCAGTTGACATTGCCGCGGAGCGTGTTGATCTCGCCGTTATGAATCAAATAGCGGTTCGGATGGGCCCGCTCCCAGCTCGGGAACGTGTTCGTGCTGAAGCGCGAGTGCACGAGGGCAAACGCCGAGCGGAACCGTTCATCCTGCAAATCCAAATAAAACGCATCGATTTGTTCCGGCGTAAGCAGCCCTTTATAGACAATCGTCCGGCTCGAGAAGCTCGCTATATAGCACTCGTTGTTTTCCACCCATTTTTCGAACTGTTTGCGGATGACATACAGCTTCCGTTCAAACGCCAGCTCATCGGCCGCATCATCCCCTGCCGCGACAAACACTTGACGAATGAACGGTTGGCTTTGCCGCGCCAGCTTGCCAAGCTTGGTGCCGTCAACCGGCACGGTCCGCCAGCCGAGCAGCTGTTGTCCTTCCTGGGCGATGATTTCATTTACTTTTGCTTCATAATACGCCCGTTTTTCTTCATTTTCCGGCAAAAAGAACATCCCGACCCCATAGCGCCCTTTTTCCGGCAAGTTCATCCCATTGCACACGTCTTGAAAATATTCGTGCGGAATTTGCGTCATAATGCCCGCGCCGTCGCCCGTTTCCGGATCGCTTCCCTGCCCGCCCCGATGTTCAAGCTGACGGAGCATATGGAGCGCTTTTTCGATCACATCATGCGACGCTTTTCCTTTTAAATGAGCATAAAACCCGATCCCGCACGCGTCATGTTCAAATTCCGGACGATACAGCCCTTGCGCTTTCGGTAATCCGTAGTGTTTCATGCTGCCTTCCCCTCCCGTTCCGAATTGTCTGTAATATTCATTGTAGTTTTCAAAATTAATATAAACAATATATAATTTAGATAAAATTGATCTCATTTCGCGATCAATGAAAAAGGAGAGGAGACAATGGAGTTGCGGCAGTTGCAATATTTTGTGGAAGTCGCCCGGCGCGAACATGTCTCTGAAGCCGCCGATGCCCTTCATGTCGCGCAGTCGGCGATCAGCCGGCAAATCGCCAACTTAGAAGCGGAGCTTGGCGTCCAGCTCTTTGAACGGGAAGGACGGAACGTCAAGCTCACCCCGATCGGCCGCCATTTTTTGCCGCACGCCGAAGCGGTGTTAAAAGCGGTTGAGGATGCAAAGCAACAAATTGAGGAGTATTTGGATCCGGAGCGCGGAACGATTAAAATCGGGTTCCCGACAAGCCTCGCGAGCCATATGATGCCGATGGTCATCTCCGCCTTTAAAGCGGAACACCCAAACGTCTCGTTCCATCTCCGCCAAGGATCGTACTATTATTTAATCGAAGCGGTGAAAAAGCGGGAAATTGATTTGGCCTTTCTTGGCCCCATTCCCGCGCGTGAAATTGGCATTAAAGGGGAAATTTTATTTTCCGAACCGTTTGCCGCCCTGCTGCCGAACAGCCACCCGCTCGCTCGCCGCGACCGGATCGTGTTGAACGAACTGCGCCACGACCCGTTTGTCACGTTTCCCAAAGGATACATTTTGCATCAAATTTTAATCGACGCCTGTCATCAAGCCGGGTTTTCCCCGAACATCTCCTCGGAAGGCGAGGATCTCGACGCCATTAAAGGGCTCGTCTCCGCCGGCATCGGCGTCACTCTGCTGCCGGAAAGCGCCTTGTCGGAGAGCCTCCTCCGCTACGCCGCCAAAGTGCCGATCGAAACTCCGCAAGTGAGGCGCAACGTCGGCATCATCATCTCCGACCATCACGAGCTCGCCCCGTCGGTGAAAGTGTTTTACCGGTTTGTGAAAGACTTTTTCTCCGAGCTGGAGCGGTATCAGCTTGGGTAGGAAGCCCGAAAGAAAAGGGAAGGGGAGATGCCTCTTCCCCCTCCCGCTAAACAACATGAGAGCGTTCGTTTCACCAGCTTTTATTTTGCAATTTTTACCATTTGATTCGCCGCTTCGCAAGCCTGTACGACCTCTTCCAACGGTTTTCCTAGCCCCGCCTCAACAGCGGCGATATACGCCCCTTCCACCAAGGGGGCGTCAGCGATTCGGACCCGCTCTTTTCCACCTGCCATCTCAAGAGCCAGTTCAGCGTTTAGCAGAGCGCTTCCAAGGTCGAACAAAACAACGGTCCCTTTTTCAGAATAAACCGATTCGATTGCCTCCTGTATATGAAGGGCATTCGTTCCAATTTCACCATTGTTGCCTCCCGCTGCGGCAATGCCCACGTTTGGAGCTACTTGTTCCAGCAACTTCTTCAATCCTTCGGCGATTTCTTCACTATGAGAAACTAATACAAGACTGACATGGTTCATCCATAAGCCCTCCCTATAAGGTTGGTGAAAAACCGCTGTTTTCCTTGATCAATGGGTGAACGGATGAAAATAAGGGCTGGTGCTACAAAGGTTTTCCTACTTGAGAAACGATCCCGGGAAGCGGTTGCGCGAGTCAATCACCTGCTCCCTATGACTCAACAACCTTAGCGAAAGCAATAAACAATAAGCAGCTAGACGCCGAACCAGGATCAATATGGCCGATCGAACGTTTCCCTAAATAAGCGGCACGCCCCTTTTTCGCCTCCAATGTTTTCGTTTCTTCCATTTTTTGTTGTGCCAATTGTGCTGCCTCTCTAGCAAGCAGCTGTCCTTTTTCTTGCAAAAACATCACGACTGGCTCCCACACATCAATCATTGTCTTTTCACCGACCTGTGCCTTTCCACGCGCTTTCAGCCCAGCCAACGCTTCTCCTAATGCCGCAATCCATTCTTGCTCATTTCCTTCTTGTTTACCAGCAAGGACTTGGGACATTTTTAAAAAAGCCGTCCCATATAACGGCCCTGAAGCTCCCCCAACTTTGGCAATCAAAGTCATTGCCACATCTTTCAACAGTGTTCCGAGATCTTCATAGCGATTTGAAGAAATTTTATCCACCGCTTCTTGAAATCCCCGAGCCATATTCCATCCGTGGTCGCCGTCACCGATCGCTTGATCCAACTCAGTTAAATACTGTTTCTGTTGCTGAAAAAGTTCATTCATTTGATCAATCCATGCTTTTGCTTGCTCTACGCCTAAATTCATCTTCTGCCCTCCTTCCGCTCAGCATGTCTTAAAGGCTACTGTATCAGCCGGCGAACGAAGCAAGTCGATCAGCTCGTCATCGAGCTTCAACAGCGAGATGGAGCACCCCGCCATTTCCAATGAGGTCATATACTCCCCGACAAACGTCTCATGAATACGAATCTGCTTTTCTGCTAACCGCTCAGCAACACGTTTATGAACAATATACAGCTCCATCAAAGGGGTAGCTCCGAGTCCATTGATCATGACCGCCACTTGATCTCCTTGATCGAGTTTCATATCTTCAACAATGCGAGCAAGCAATCCGTCCACAACATGCTCGGCTGGCTGAACGCTGACTTTCTCAATTCCTGGCTCCCCATGAATGCCGATTCCTACTTCCATCTCATTCTCACCTAACACAAACCCTGGCGTTCCAGCAGCCGGCACAATGCAAGGGCTGAGCGCCACCCCCATGGAACGGACTCTTTGGATGGCTTTTTTTGCTGCTGCTTCCACTTCTTCGAGCGAAGCCCCACGTTCCGCCAATGCTCCAGCAATTTTATGGACGAACACCGTTCCCGCTATCCCACGACGTCCTGTCGTAAACGTGCTGTCTTCGACCGCCACGTCATCATTTACAATCACTTTCGCGATCCGGATTCCTTCGGCCTCAGCCAATTCAGCAGCCATTTCAAAATTCATCACGTCACCGGTATAATTTTTAATGATGAGCAATACTCCATTCCCGCCATCTACGGCTTGAATAGCGGACAAAATTTGATCTGGCGTCGGCGACGTAAACACTTCCCCACAAACAGCTGCATCAAGCATTCCCTGTCCGACGTACCCGGCGTGTGCCGGCTCATGGCCGCTTCCGCCACCACTCACAATCCCAACTTTCCCCTTCACTGGAGCATCCTTCCGGACAATCACATTCGTTCCCGGAATTCGTCTCACTTGTCGAGAATGAGCAGCCACAAATCCTTCCAACATATCATCCACTACCCGTAGCGGATCATTAATCAATTTTTTCAAGATTCCTCTCCCCTTCAATCAAGAATCATAAAAACGAACCCCAAACAGAAATAGTCGGCAGGTAAAATCGAGATAGTTCCTGATCAGGCCAGCCGCACCACCATCCGGCCGCGCAGCTCCCCACGCAAAATGCGCTTAAGCGCCTGCGGCAATTCAGTGAGCGAAATCTCTTTGGCAATCCGCTCCAAATCCGGCTTCAAATCGCCAGCGAGCCGTTCCCAAATGCGAAGCCGCAAGTCCATCGGACAATAGACGGAATCGATGCCAAGCAAGCTGACGCCGCGCAAAATGAATGGGTAGACCGTTGTCGGCACGTCCGCCCCTCCCGTCAATCCGCTTACCGCCACGGCCCCGCCGTAACGGATGCGGCTTAGCACGGTCGCCAGCGTCCGGCCGCCGACCGGATCGACCGCCGCCGCCCAGCGCTGCTGATCCAGCGGGCGAATGCGCTCGGCGGTGACGTCTTCGCGCGACAACACTTTCTTGGCGCCAAGGGCGCGCAAATAATCGTGCTCGGCCGCTTTGCCTGTGCTCGCCTCTACCGTGTAGCTGCGCTTCGCGAGCATCGATACGGCCAAGCTGCCGACGCCGCCCGTCGCCCCCGTAACGAGCACCGGCCCGTGTTCCGGCGTCAGCCCGTGCTCCTCAAGCCGATGGATGGACAACGCCGCCGTGAACCCCGCCGTGCCGATCGCCATCGCTTCTTTCAACGTCAACCCTTTCGGCAATGGCACGAGCCAGTCGCCGGGCAAACGCGCATACTCGCTGTAGCCGCCAAAGTGGGTGACGCCAATCTCATAGCCGGTCGCGATCACCTCATCCCCTTCAAGGAACCGCGGATGTTGCGACGAGACGACGACTCCGGCCAAGTCAATCCCGGGCACGAACGGATACGTTTTCACAATTTTGCCGTCCGGGATCGACGCCAGCCCGTCTTTGTAGTTGACGCTTGAATAATGGACGTGAACGACGACATCCCCTTCCGGCAAATCGTCCATCGAGATCGTTTTCACCTCAGCTGTAAACTCCGTTTCCGTTTTGTTGACAACAAACGCTTGAAATGCGGACATCATTTCCTCACCCTTTCCCCATGCATTCTTCCCTCATGTCATTCGACAAACAGACGCTACATTCCTTTCTGGACCAAGAAAACCCTCACTTCGGCTTGTGGGCGTAGGCGAGTGATGAATAAACCTCTCATGAAAGTCCTCCCTACCCTTCCTTGATTTCTTTTGCTAAACTGGAAACAAACGCATCCTTAAAATGAAAGAGGGGGAAACAGTGGGCAATATCCCTGACCCGAACAAAATTTACACGTACGCTGACTGGAAAACATGGGAAGGTCGCTGGGAACTGATAAATGGAAAAGCCTATAATATGACCCCTGCTCCATCTTCGGAACATCAATTTGCAGTCGGAGAATTGTATTTTGCTTTGCGCCATTTTTTCCAAAACCAACATTGTTACGTCTTTATGGCACCGTTTGATGTATTCCTTAGCAAAAATGAAACGTATGAAACCCCTGATGACATTGTCCAACCCGATATTGTGGTGATTTGCAATAAAAAACAAATTGTCAAAAAAGGGTGTTACGGGGCGCCTGCGCTAGTTGTTGAAGTCTTGTCACCTTCAACCGCTTTAAAAGATTACAACGAAAAATTTTATACTTACCAACACTATGGCATTGCGGAATATTGGATCGTCGATACGGCTAACAAAATGGTTCATGTATACAATTTGCACGAAGGGGTCTATCAACGGCATGCCACATACGGGCAGCAAGACACGCTGCATTCCGTACAATTTAAGGACTTAGCTATTCCATTAACGTATGTATTTGAATGGAGTTAAAACGGTTCTGACCATTCAGTGTTCATGATCGATCTTTCGTCAAACAGACAGGAATCGATGATCGGGCAGACGCTCCTAAAAATCTCCCCTCCCGAAACACAAGCGCATAGGCGGAAGAACATTCTGCCCCCGCGGCAGCCGTGTCATACCGTATTTTTCCAAACAGCCGCACAAAAGCAAACAAAACGCCAGCCCGTCGACCCAAGCTGGCGTTTGTCCTTCTTCTTATTGAATGGCTGCTAACGCCTCTGTTAAGACGCGGACAAGGAGCGACAGTTCGTCATCACTGATGCACAGTGGCGGCGACAAGGTGAGCACGTTGTTATACCCGGCGACCGTCGTTCCGTTTTTGCCGATGATGACGCCATGGGCTTTGCATTGGCTGATTACCTGGTTGACGAGCGACACATCAAGCGGCTCTTTCGTCGCTCGGTCGACGACCAACTCAATGCCGACAAGCAGTCCTCTTCCGCGCACATCCCCGACGTACGGATGATCGGCCAGTTTCGTTTTCAGTGCCGAAAGCAGCCATTCGCCGGCTTCACGGGAACGGTCAAACAAGCGCTCCGTCTCCATGATTTCGATGTTTTTCAGCGCCACCGCACAAGCAGCCGGGTGGCCGCCAAATGTATTGACATGGCGGAAGTAATCGTATTCGTCCGTTCCTTTAAACGCCTCATAAATCTCTTTCCGCACCGCCGTGGCCGCCAACGGCAAGTAGGCGCTCGTAATGCCTTTGGCCATCGTAATGATATCCGGCTTAACCTCTTCATGCATGAACCCGAACGGCTTCCCGGTTCGGCCGAAACCGCAGATGACCTCATCGACAATGAGCAGGGCTCCGTGCTTTTCACATACTTCCTTGACTGCTTTCATGTATCCATCGGGCGGCATCAGCACCCCGCCGCCAGTGATGATCGGCTCCATAATCATGGCGGCAATCGTCTCACTCAGCTCCCACGTCATCACATCGTCAACCGCTTTCACGGCCCGAAGCTGACGCGGATCGTCGGCTGTGTCAGGATCGCGGTAGCGATCAGGCGGCGGCACATGGATGAAGCCCGGGGCGAGCGGCTCGTATTTGTATTTCCGTTGCGCCTGTCCGGTCGCCGCAAGCGCTCCCATCGAGTTGCCATGATACGCCCGGTAGCGGGAGACGATTTTGTATCGGTGGGGTTCTCCGCGTTGCTGATGGTATTGGCGGGCGATTTTAAACGCCGTTTCGTTCGCCTCTGACCCGCTGTTGGAAAAGAAGATGACATACTCATCGCCCAACAGTTCGCTGAGCTTTTCGCCGAGCTGGATCGCCGGCAGGTGGCTTTGCGTGAGCGGGAAATACGCCAGCGTTTTCAGCTGCTCATACGCCGCCTCCGCCAGCTCCTCGCGCCCATACCCGACGTTGACGCACCAGAGCCCGGCCATCGCATCCAAATACTGATGGCCAGCTGCATCCGTCACCCAACAGCCTTTTGCTTTGGCCGCGATCAGCGTTGCTTGTGGGTTATACGGCTTCATCGAATGCCAAACGTATCGATCGTCTTTGTCGAGCCACAGTTGGTGGGTTTGTTCAGTTCGCATGACTTATCTGCCCCTTTCACCCAACACAGGTTAAAAATCAAACCGGGAAGTAATCATCTTTTTGCGCGTGTAAAAATTCACGCCATCTTTTCCATTCACATGAAGATCACCGTAAAACGAATCTTTCCAGCCAGAGAACGGGAAAAACGCCATCGTCGCCGGCACACCGACGTTAATACCCAACATCCCCGCATCGGCCTCTTCACGGAATTTCCGGACCGCCTTCGCATCCTTTGTATAAATCGTCGCCCCGTTCCCATACCGAGACTTCCGAATATAGCTGAGCGCTTCATTTAAATCATTGGCCCTCAGCAAACTTAATACAGGGGCGAAGATCTCTTCTTTCGCGATTGTCATATCCGGGGTAACATAATCAAAAATCGTGGGACCTAAAAAATTGCCTTCGGGTCTGTCATCCATTTCCTTTCGCCCATCGCGAAGCAATACTGCTCCCTCTTCAATCCCCCTCTGAATGTAGCCTAGTACCTTTTCACGGTGAGACTGCCGAATGACCGGGGTTAATAACACTTCCGGATCCATGCCATTCCCGATAATCAATTCATCCGCTTTTTGTTTCAATCGACGGACGAACGTTTCGTTTTCCCCGACAATCACGACTACACTGCAAGCCATGCAACGCTGGCCCGCGCTTCCAAACGCTGAGTTGATCACATGTTGTACGGCCGTCTCTACATCCGCATCTGGCATGACAATATGATGATTTTTCGCCCCCGATAACGCCTGTACGCGTTTGCCTTGCGCCGCTGCCCGTTCATACACATACTTGGCCACTGGCTGTGAACCAACAAATGAAATTGCACGAATGTCTTCATGATCAATCAAGGCGTTGACCACCTCATGTGCTCCATGAACAACATTGAGTACCCCAGGAGGGGCACCTGCCTCCGTAAACAGTTCTGCTAACTTATTGGCCAAAATGGGCGTCCGTTCCGATGGCTTCAATACAAACGTATTGCCGCACACAATCGCCAACGGGAACATCCAAAGCGGCACCATCATGGGGAAGTTGAACGGAGTGATCCCTGCCACAACTCCCAACGGATAACGAAACATTTCCGAGTCAATCTCTTCGGCAATATTCGACAGCGATTCCCCCATCAGCAAAGTCGGAGCGCCGGCCGCAAACTCCACGCATTCAATCCCCCGTTGAATTTCTCCGTACGCTTCTTTATACGCTTTGCCATTTTCCTGCACGACAAGCTCCGCTAATTCCTCATGATGCTGGTTTAACAAATGATGAAATGAAAACATAATCCGCGCTCGTTTTGGAACAGGGACATCTTTCCACGTTACAAACGCTTTCTTGGCTGCTTGCACCGCTTGATCGACATCCTCTTTGGTTGAGATCGGAACACGCGCCAACACTTCCCCAGTCGCCGGGTTCGGGACTTCTAGCGTTTCTGTGCCACTCGATGCCACCCACTGTCCGCCGATATAGTTTTTGAGAACCGTTGTTTCCGGTTTGGTGATGGACATCAGATTCTCCTCCTTATCCCTATCTTTGTCCATGATCTAAATATTTTGTATTGTTACACAAAATTATCCTCCAGTTTTTGATTGCCTTCACTAGACAAAGCGTAAAAGCGATTAGCCTATTTATTCCACAATGTGACCAAATTTTGAAAATGTGCGTGCCTTGGACTGAGATTTTCATGTCGGTGGAGAGCAAAAAATTGCTCATGGATGTTTTTACGAAAGAAGTCCTCCTAGAAGCCTACGGCATCTTCTGCTTTTCGCTTCTCAGGAAGAGACTTCTTACTTACCATCTTCGCAACCGATCATGTTGCACATATTTGTTTTCCATACTTTGCGAGTGTAAATATTCATATGCCTTGATCATAAACTCAATAGCGAGCCGTTTTTCCGGATTCATAAAATCCTCTCCTAAAAGCGACTCTAGTTTTTGGATTCGATGATACAGTGTTTGCCTAACGACAAATAGTCTTTGTGCGGTTTCTTTTTTTGAACCGTTACACGCCAAATATACCTTTAACGTCTCCAGTAAATTTCCATTATACTTTTCATCATATTGAAGAACAGGCTCTAAGTATTCCATGACGACTTCATACAAATCATTGTATTTATGAATAAGAGAAATAATTCGATAGATATGCAAATCCTCATAAAAGCAGCTATTGGCTCTGCCGCCAAGATGATGTTGAATTTTGATCGTCTCTAAAGCCGTTCGATAACTTTTGTCCATATGAGAAACATTTTCGATAAATTTTCCAACCCCGACAACAAATTGAGGTAATTTCTTCTTTTGAATATAATCCGATTCAAGCAAAGAATTCAGCCCTATTTTCATTCGACTTTTCCATGTTTTCATTTCCCTGTTATTGATCATAATAAATACAATGCTGCTGTGAAAATCGACAGGAAATGTCGAAAAACCTTGTTGTTCAAAAATCGTCCGGCATAGCATTTTAAAATAAATCATGTCTAAATTCGAGCATTGCTTCATTGAAGATTTAAAACGGACAACAAGCACTGTCCCTCCTTTTGGATTTGACTCTGCCCCATACTCAGCCAAATAACTAAACACATTTTCAATGGGATGCTCTCCCTCTAGCCAGCTTTTCAACCACTCATTTTCTTCTACTCTCTTTTTTTCATCAACATACAAATCACGAAGCAGATGCTGTGCCAGCGCAGTTGCCGTGCGATCCAAAATCAGCAGGTCAAATTCGCTGATTTCCTTTCCGGTTGACACAATGGATAGCTCAGCATATTCATTCCCAAGAAATTGGATCGGTTGGGTGGCCACTCTTTTCTTGGAAGATGCGTTGTCGTCAACTATGAACTGTTCTTCCTTAAATGTTTTGCTGTATTTAGGAAATATCTCCACTTCCCTGCCGTTTATTTTAAAAATCACTTGATGTCCCGAATAGTGGTGCAATAGTTTTAAAATCTCACTATAATGGTCCATTGAAAGTAATTTTTTATTTAATTGCTGTGAATATGATTCTAGTCCGGAGATGATTTCATAGTGTTGGTTAATTAAATAAGTGTGGATGTCTTGGGTGATCTCAACGAAAGGCACTTCTTTGAGAAAGAGAATGATCGGAAAGTGATGCGCATTCGCCAAATCGATCACTTCTTGCGGAACAGAAGGAGTATGCATACCGATTTCAATACATAATCCCGAAGCGTCACAGTTGATAAGCTGTTCTACAAACGATCGAAACAGTTCCTTATTTTCCTTCCATCCTACCCCAGTAGATAAAATCAGCTCTTTTCCGTTTAACAAATGATGGATTTTCGCAACCTCGACAACATGAACCCATTTTACAGTGCGGTTGAGTCCATTATGCCCTGCAACCACTTCAACATGTTCAAAATGTTTCCGCTTTAGAATATCAGAAACCGTTAATGTAGGAGTCTTCATACACTTTGTTTCACTCCCCTTACACCAATCATGGCAATGCCATTTTAATATTAGGCAGCGTAAACGGTCGCTCCTGCTTCTATCACAAATTTTTATGTAACGGCTTGGCTATAATGGCCTTTTACGTTTCATTATACAGAAAGCAATATCATCGATCTCGTTTTATGTTATGAGATGTGACATTTATTTAGGCGATCGCGCCCTGTTTCATGAAAATCAAAGCGCCGGCCCTGCCTCTATAATGATTGAGGATATATAGAGGAGCTCGTTCCGGCGCTTATCGCGATGTGTATCGCTCTTCTCTCTATTCGTGGTGTTTTCTGAGCTGGCGGATTAATAATGACGAAAAATATTTGCGTGCATCAGCGTTTGTAATATGCAGTGTTTGGATATCTCTTGTTTCTGACAAAGAGTCTTCTTTCTCAAATTCAACAAACGATCCGCTTAAATTTTCTTTTACGCTTTTCATATAGTATCCTTGTTCAATTAAGTAATCGATCTGTTCTCGCTCACGTAGAAACTGATGGTAAGTCATCACACACCCCCCAATTCTCGTCGTCACCCGCATCCTTACCGCCAGGTACAGCTTGTTGGTGTTCAATGTTTATTTATGTTAGGACATTTTCACCACATCTTGGTTGGCCATTAGCGCCCCATATTTCGCGCGTTTAACATATTGGCCGTACCCTGGTTTCCCGACAAATTGTTTATCACGTACCACAAATTCTCCTCTACATAAAACCGACACCGGTTCCCCTGTTACTTTCATCCCTTCAAACGGATTATAATCCACAGCCATATGGTGTGTTTCGGCTGAAATCACCCGTTCAACTGTTGGATCAAAAATCACTAAATCCGCATCCGCACCGACGGCAATGGTTCCTTTCTTCGGGAATAGACCAAACAATTTGGCGATTCTTGTTGATACAATATCAACAAACTGGTTGAGAGTAATTCTCCCTTTTTTCACTCCTTCACTGAAAAGAATACTCACCCGATCCTCAATAATAGGACCGCCATTGGGGATTTTGGTAAAATCTCCCCTTCCTAATTCTTTTTGGCCTTTAAAATCAAACGAACATTGGTCAGATCCGAGTGTTTGCAGTTGGCCGTTTTTCAAGGCATTCCATAGCACTTCTTGATGCCATTTCTCACGAAGCGGCGGTGACCATACATATTTAGCACCTTCAAAATTCGGCTTTTCTAAATAGGACTGATCGAGCACCAGATACTGCGGACATGTTTCACCCCATACATTCAACCCCTTACTGCGCGCTTCAGCAATTTTCTCTACCGCTTGAGCACACGATACATGAACAACGTACAATTGCGAACCAGCAAGTTCTGTCAATTGACAGGCGCGCCCCGTCGCTTCTCCTTCCAGTTCTGGGGGTCTCGTTAATGCATGATAAATCGGATCAGTATGTCCGTCCTCTAAGGCTTTTTTCGTTAAATAGTCAATCACGTCTCCATTCTCGGCATGCACCATGACAAGCGCTCCGAGTTCTTTTGCCGCGACTAGCGTCCGATACAAGGTTCCATCATCAGCTTGAAACACATTTTTATACGCCATAAATACTTTAAAGGAGGTAATTCCTTCTTCTTCGATCACTTTTGGAAGCTCTTCAAGCACATCGTCCGTTATTTCACTGATCATCAAATGGAACCCGTAATCGATCACCGCTTTCCCCGTCGCTTTGTTATGCCAAGTTTCAATCGCTTTTTTCAGGGGCTCACCTTTATTTGTTAAGCAAAAATCAATAATGGTCGTCGTCCCGCCAAATGCAGCGGCAATCGTCCCCGACTCAAAGTCGTCTTTTGTCACAGTGCCGCCAAACGGCATATCTAAATGGGTGTGCGGATCAATGCCTCCTGGAAACACATAGCAACCTGTGGCATCAATCACTTCCGCTCCGCTCTCATCTAAATTTCTCCCGATTGCTGCAATTTTCCCATCTTGAATGAGGAGATCGGCTTCATATATATCTGTAGCGGTGACAATTGTTCCGTTTTTTACCAATTTTGCCATCATGATACCCTCCTTAATTTATAATGACTTGATATCCACACTGCAACCGCTTAGCCGGCCAAGGGCCGCTTGCCGTTCATTCCATGTCATCGGGGGATGTTCGCTTGGTACTTCGACCATCTCAATCGCTCCATCAACCGGACAGACGATGGAACATAAATTGCATCCTACACAATCTTCTTCGCGCACTTTTAAATATTCTTTTCCGTTTTCGTCTACGAGACGCTCAATGCATTGATGGGAAGCATCTTCACAAGAAATGTAGCACTTATTGCACTGAATACAGCGCTCACGATGAATTCGCGCTACAACCTTATAATTGAGGTCCAAATCTCCCCAATCAGAATACTTTGACACTGATTTCCCTACAATATCCATTACGGAAGCAATTCCTTTTTCATCAAGATAGTGATTCAACCCTTCAATCATATCCTCGATAATTCGAAACCCATGGTGCATAACTGCCGTGCATACTTGAACTCCTGTCGCTCCCATTAACATGAACTCAACGGCATCTCTCCAATTGGAGATCCCGCCAATTCCTGAAATCGGAATGCGGATACGCGGGTGTCGCGCGCATTCGGCCACCATATTTAAAGCAATCGGTTTTACTGCTGGACCGCAGTATCCCCCGTGCGCCCCCTTTCCTGCTACATGTGGAATCGTATTCCACGTATCTAAGTCCACCCCCATAAGACTATTGATGGTGTTGATCAAACTGATGGCATCTGCCCCGCCTTGGGCAGCCGCTTCAGCGGTCGCTGTAATATCGGTGATATTAGGAGTTAATTTGACAATGACAGGGGTGCGTGCCACCTCTTTGACCCAATATGTTTGTCGTTCGACCAATTCTGGCACTTGGCCTGATGCCGATCCCATCCCCCGTTCCGCCATTCCATGCGGACAGCCAAAATTGAGTTCCAACCCATCCACGCCCACATCTTCTACTCGCTTCACAATCTCATGCCATTTTTCGCGTTTGGGCTCGACCATCAAAGAAGCAACGATAGCCCGATCAGGAAAACGTTTTTTCGTCTCATAAATTTCCTTTAAATTTTCCTCAAGAGGACGATCCGTGATTAATTCAATATTGTTAAAGCCCATGACTCGTTGTCCATTAAAACTGATTGCTGCAAATCGGGACGATACATTCAAAATAGGTTCCCCCAATGTTTTCCATACCGCTCCTCCCCAACCCGCCTCAAATGCCCTTTGCACTTGATACCCCGAGTTGGTGGGAGGGGCGGAAGCGAGCCAAAATGGATTGGGGGACTTGATTCCCGCTAAGTTTATGCTTAAATCAGCCATTGCGGTTCCCTCCTCTCATTTAGGCCGTTTCGCTTACTGCCTTTGTCAAATATCGATGAATCCCATAGGCTGCTTCCTTCCCCTGCTGCGCTGCCACCACCACCATCGCTTCGCCTTTTCCTCTTTCAAAAATCACATCCCCACAAGCAAACACCTTCGGATTGGACGTTTGATAAGTTTCAGGATTCACCTTGACTACGCCATGATCATGCTCTAATCCAAAAGCTTCAATCAATTCGATATGACGCTCTTGCCCAATCGCTTTAATGACAACATCAACAGGCATAATAAATTCCGATCCCCTAACTGGAAGAGGGCGGCGACGACCATCAACGTCTGGTTCTCCCAATTCCATCCGAACGCATTCAACATGAGTAACCTGGCCCTTACTGTCGCCAATAATCCGTTTCGGTGCTGTTAGCCAACGAAATTCAACACCATCCTGTTTGGCAAACTCATACTCAAATTCATAAGCTGTCATTTCTTCTTTCGTCCGGCGATATAAAATTTTTACATTTTCCGCTCCTAGACGCACTGAACAGGTAGCTGCATCAATCGCGGTATTTCCCGCACCTATCACAACTACCCTTTTCCCCACCAGTCGATCAGTCAACGGTTTTGTTTTCGTCTCTTTAATTAACTCAATGGCATCATATACTCCGTCCAAATCTTCTCCCGGGATTCCTAACTTTGGCACTTTCCCCATGCCAGCAGCTAAAACAACAGCATCATAACATTCTAGGAGCTCGTTCACTTCAATATCCTTACCAACTCTTGTATTTGTGCGAATTTGCACACCTAAGCTTTTGATTTGACTGACTTCCCACAACGAGATATCTTGAGGGAGGCGGAAAGAAACAATTCCATACGTGTTTAGCCCGCCTGCTTGGTTCTCCGCTTCAAAAATGGTCACTTCATATCCAAGACGAGCTAGTTCTCTGGCCGATGATAATCCAGCAGGACCGCCACCAACAACCGCCACTGTTTTTCCATTTTTTCTTCCCGCTTGGAATAACACTTCTTTATTTCGGATCGCCCAATCGGTTGCATATCGCTGCAATTTTCCAATCATAATGGGTTTTGTAGAATGATTTAAAACACAAGCCCCTTCACATAATTCCTCTGTCGGACACACTCTTGCACAACTGGCGCCAACCGGGTTTGACAACATAATGGTTTTCGCTGACCCTTTTACATTCCCAGAAGCAATTTTTTTGATAAAAGCAGGGATATCAATCCCTGTCGGACAGGCTCG
This sequence comes from Geobacillus sp. BMUD, assembly GCF_013096845.1. Lineage (NCBI taxonomy): Bacteria > Bacillati > Bacillota > Bacilli > Caryophanales > Anoxybacillaceae > Geobacillus > Geobacillus sp. BMUD. The sequence goes on along the minus strand of NZ_SDLA01000001.1, from coordinate 517,230 downwards.
AATACAGGGAGCGTCATAACAGTACAAACATCGATTCGCTTCTTCCATTGCTTCTCGATCTGTCAAACCGGGCTCTACTTCTTCAAAGTTCTTTTCCAAACGTGATTGCTCCATCTCCATCCCCCTCCACGCGTCATTTTCAAAGAAAGGGAATAGAGTCATTCCCTCCTCCCCTTTCTCATTGCTTTCTATGGAATTAAAGCCGTCATTTCACTATAGGTTTCCGGACGACGATCACGGTAAAATTGCCAAGTATCGCGCACTTCCCGAATCATCTTCTTATCCATGACGCCAATCACCACTTCATCTTGATCACGGCTGCCCATGGCCACAAAGTTTCCTCTAGGATCAACCAAGTAAGACTGCCCGTAAAACTCTCCCATGTTCCACGGTGCTTCATATCCAACCCGATTGATGGCAGCCACGTAATAGCCATTGGCCACGGCATGAGCCGGTTGTTCCAGTTTCCATAAATATTCGGAGAGACCTGCTACCGTAGCGGATGGATTGAACACAATTTCAGCGCCTTTTAGTCCTAAAATCCGCGCTCCCTCGGGAAAATGACGGTCATAACAAATATAAACGCCGATCTTGGCAAATGCGGTATCAAATACCGGATAGCCTAAATTCCCAGGCTTAAAATAAAATTTCTCCCAAAATCCACAGCCCTCGTTTCCTACCCCGACATGCGGAATATGCTGTTTGCGATACTTTCCTAAGTAGGTTCCATCGGCATCAATGACAGCTGCCGTATTATAGTAAGTAGCAATTCCTTCCCTTTCATAAATCGGTAAAACGATCACCACTCCCAGCTGTTTTGCTATTTCCTGAAACATTTTGGTCGTCGGACCATTTGGAATTTCTTCCGCCGCCTCATACCATTTTGTATTTTGCTCGGCGCAGAAATACGGGCCATAGAAAATCTCTTGCAAACAGATGATTTGTGCTCCCCGATCTTTTGCCTCCTTGACAAGCTTGACATGCTTTTCAATCGCCTTTTCCTTGTGAACCTCGACCGGCTCGTCCCCATGCACATTATGAGAAGCTTGGATCAAACCAATGGTCACTTGGTCAGCCATGCTCCAATCACTCCTTCTTCATTTTATCTGGTTTCAAAATTAGGCTGAACTTTAAGAATATTCTACATAGTAAATCACCAACTTTTCATTATACACTTTGTTAAATAATAGAAAACATTGATTGTTCACTATGTAAATTTCAGCGAAATAAATATACAGCTAGACGAAGCTGTCCCTTAGGGTTGAGAACATCAAAATGTGAGGAATATTTACACATTTTACATAATGAATAGATTTCTCTTTTTCTTATTTGACAAATCGTATAATGAAAAATTTACATATTATAGATAGAATTTTCTTAAATTTCTCTTTTATACACTCGATTTTTAAAAAGGGGGATATGAATGAAAACACAAATTGAACACAATGGGATTGTGGTCTTGACGGAGGAAGCCGCACAAGAAGTCAGTGGAAGTCCTTTATGGAATGATGACTTGCGTCCAACAACAAGGCAAGAACACTCATGGAGAGGAATCAATTTTGCTACATTGTGGATTGGAATGTGTTTATGCATTCCTTCATACACCATGGCCAGCGGCATGATTGCTTTGGGAATGAACTGGTGGCAAGCTGTTGGTACCATTTTTCTGGGGAACGTGATCGTCCTTATTCCGATTTTATTAAACTCCCATGCAGGAACAAAATTCGGGATTCCTTATCCTGTGTTTGCCCGGCTTTGGTTTGGAGATAAAGGCGCCCATATTCCCACTTTAGCCCGGGCCCTTGTAGCAGCCGGATGGTTTGGAATCAATACGTGGATCGGAACAGAAGCCATTGACACATTACTTATGGCATCATTCTCTTCGTGGGGGAATTTACCGGGACATACAGCCATTGTATTTGCATTATTTTGGATCTTAAATATCAGTATTGCTTATAGGGGCCCAGAGGGCATCAAAAAGCTAAGCGCAGTGGCTGCACCTGTTGTCGGGATTTCTTCCATCATTTTGCTCATTTGGGCATTTACAAACGCCGGAGGATGGGGACCGATTTTAGAGACTCCTTCTAAGTTCGAAACAACTGGTGAATTTTTGAAAGTCTTTTTCCCTTCTTTAACTGGCGTCATCGGCTTTTGGGCCACATTGGCATTAAACATCCCTGATTTTTGCCGATACGCACAGAGTCAGAAATCACAAATGGTGGCTCAAAGTTTATCCTTACCTATTACAATGACTGTTTTTTCATTTATTGGAATTGCCGTAACCTCTGCAACCATTGTGATTTTTGGTCAAGCCATTTGGGATCCCGTGCAGCTGTTAGCTAAATTTCCCCCATTTGTCATTCTATTAGGGACTATTATTATTGTCATCTCTTCTGTAACTATTAATGTGGGTGCCAACGTGGTTGCCCCTGCCCGAGCGATCGAAAATTTATATCCGAAGCGAATTACATTTGGAATTGGCGCGATTATCACAGGACTATTCGCTATTTTATTGCAGCCGTGGTATATTATGTCCAACTTTGGAAATTATATATTCGGCTGGCTTGGCACATACGCCGCTTTGCTTGGACCCATTGACGGCATTGCTATTGCCGACTATTGGCTCGTTCGCCGAAGACAGTTGCACTTAAAAGAACTGTACAAACCGAATGGCCGTTACAATTATGCAAATGGGTTTAACAAAAACGGAGTGTACGCACTGATTGTGGGAGTCGTTATTCCTGTACTTGGTTTATTCATACCACCACTTCGTTTTCTTTGGGACAACGCGTGGACATTTGGATTGTTCATTGCAATCGGTGTCTACACCTACTTAATGAAAAACGACCAAAGCATATTAAAAGAAGGCGAGTATGAACAAATCACCCTTTTCGATTCAAAACATAACAGTCCGACAGAAATCGCAAAATAATGCATCATTTACACCTAAACAGCCTATCGATGACAGAAGGCAAGCAGTGTCACTGGTTAAACGTTGACATCGCCCTCCCACGAGGGCGCTTTCTTTTGCAGGAAGCTGCTATTTTCCCTTATCAATCCTGCAACCCAACCTTATCTACGCTTGGCATACAAACATGACAACTTTTCGAACTTTCCACAGCATCTATTATATCGACAGCGACTACGTTATATACTGACATTGAGAATGATTTCACAAGTTAGGAGGACTTAAATCATGATTGTCCACGAACTGACAGACATCGAACATTTATTCACTGAACAATTGCAAGAAGGCTACTACGTGATTCATGAAACATACCAAAACGTACTCGTTGAACCGGAAGACGGCGACACCGTCCGGCAAGTGGACGCCGGCACGGAAGAAGTCGTCACCATCGTATTTGATCCCGGCGACGAATACTCCCTCATTCTCCTTGACACCTATACTTTCGCCGACGGCATCCCGTCTTTAGCGGAGCTCAAAGAAACGATTGCCGCAGAATACGATGTCTTTATCAATGACCGTTGGGCTGCGGCGTCGTTGTAAAAAACGCCCGAAACGATGGACAGCGGAGACAGCGCCTTTCATTCACCTAGTCAAGGAACCAGCCCGTTCGCCTAGCGATCGGGCTGGTTTGATTTCCGTTCAATCCGAAACACTTGAAAACCGATATCAAGCTCCGTCTTCCCCGTTTCATAAACGATTTTCTCCCCCGCGCGGCGAATGCGCTCACGACCGATGTCGCAAATCGTCCGAAACCCAGCCCGATATGCCGCTGACGTTTCCGCCAGCCGTTCAGGAAGCTGCACCATAATGAACGACCGCCGGCCGCCGTCTTCGGCGTTTTGCTGCATCACCGCATGGGCCGTTGTCGCCGAGCCGGAAAAAAAGTCGAGGATGACGTCATCGTTCTTCGTCGTCAATGCGATCATACGCTGAATCAGCTTGACGGGCTTCGGGTAATCCATCACCGCCACCCCGTCAAACAGCTCCTTCAGCTCCTTTTTCGCCTCCTGCGAGTGGGACACCTCGTCATGCGTCCAGATCGTGAGCGGCGTCATCGTCGGTTTCACCTCGCGCAAAAATCGCTTTAAGCGCGGCACCCCGTTGCCGTCTTTACCAAACCAAATGCGGTTGTCCGCCGCCAACTCGGCAAAGCGCTCTTTCGTCACCCGCCAACAATACCCATGGGGCGGCGAAACAATCCGGCCGCTTGGGGTCACGATGTCATAAATTTTTTCCGGAATCGGCGGGCCGACCGACAAATCACCGGACGTCCACGGACCGCGCGGGTCATTGTCTGGGTTGGCATACCGCCCGTCCGCTTCCGGATGGCGCGGCAATCCGTACCAAGCCAGGCGATCGATGTTTTTCGCGTAACATAAAATAAAATCATGGTTGCGCGAGGCAAACTTGTTCATATTCACCGGCGAAAACGCCCGCTGCCAAATGAACGTCGCAACGAAATTCCGCTCACCGAAAATTTCATCGCACACCTTTTTCAAATTCGCCTGCTCCGTATCATCAATAGAGATAAAGATCGCCCCTGTTTCGGCCAACAACGCCTTCGCCGCCCAAAGACGAGGATACATCATGTTGAGCCAGCCGGCATGGGCACGCGCCTCTTCCCGCCCTAAACCTGAAGCGGCACGTTTTCGCTTGCGCCAATTGTCTTTGTACGTCAACGCTTTTCCTGTATTGTAAGGCGGATCAATGTAAATCATTTGCACTTTTCCTTCATGCGAGGAGCGCAAAAGCTTTAACGCTTCCAAATTATCCCCTTCAATGTACCAATTGCTTGTCGTCTCCCACCTCTTGCTTTTCTCCCGGTCCGGCTGCAGCACCCCCGCAACGGGCGCCTCCGCCAACCGCTTCGCCTCCGCTTTTCCCGGCCATGTAAACCCGTACACTTCGTCCTCCGCCTGGCAGCCAAGCGCCTTTTTCAGCCGCTCCCAGTCGATCGCTTCGCCCGCCACCGCCTCCGGAAAAAGCTCTTTAACCAGCTCAAGCCGCGCCCTCGCTGCTCCTTTTGCTTTCCTGCTGCCGTTTGCCATCGCACGCCCCCTCCCCCACGCCGCCTTGCCTGCGGCGTTTCTTATCCGCGAAAAAGTGCTCGTGTTTCCATTATTTCGCCATGGCAAACGGTTTTCCTGCATCCATTTCTAGCCGAAAAACAACCCCGCCTCCTGCGAAACGGAAGCGGGGAATACCATTCTCCATGTCCATGTGAAACGATTCTCTTACAAGGCGAGAGAAACCGCTAATCGGGCACTAAAATGTTTGTTTCAATCCTCTAAACGGGGCCTTCCTCTTTCAAGTGGATGGTCTGGGCGGAAGATCGCGGCATCCACCCCACTGTTTCAATCCTCTAAACGAGGCCTTCCTCTTTCAAGGATAAGGAAAAATATCTGAAATCAGGGTACATGCAAGTTTCAATCCTCTAAACGAGGCCTTCCTCTTTCAAGATCGATCAAGTGAACAGAAACATCTACGCGTTCTGTTGTTTCAATCCTCTAAACGAGGCCTTCCTCTTTCAAGGACGTTATTGCGCTCATTCAAGAAAGAAACGAAAATTTGTTTCAATCCTCTAAACGAGGCCTTCCTCTTTCAAGAGCACCTTCATTTTACCATTGATTTTCTAAGGCAGCAAGGGGCCATTTTGCACACCCCTTCCAACCCCTCGAAAAATAAAATGTGGTTATGTCAACTTGTATGATTGACCAAAAACGTCAACTGTCCAAACTTTTGATAAATCAAGGTCATGTTTCGTTTCACGAAAGAAAAACCGCCATGCACACCTCCCCTTTTTTCGCCGTTTTTGGACCGTGCACCGCGCAAAATGCGCGGGAACGAACCGAACTGGTCGGGCGGGGAAGGCGGCATGGCAGCCGAAACAGTCAGCGGCAGCGCTATTCTCTTTTCCTTACCGACTGCGGGAAGCCACCTGATCGAACACACGGCAACCGGCTCGATACATGTGCAAGACAGCACCGTCAACAACGAACGTTTGGGCTTCCCCGTGCTGCGAAGCGTAGCGCTCAAGACCTACCATTTTTCGCATGGGGAAATCCGTCCATATAGCTGAACAATTCGCTTTCCAGCAAAGCGACACGAATGGCCGCACAGTTTATAAGGACGAATGGGCGGCCAGTCCGCGGGCTTTCCTGATGAATCACCTGGGCGAACGGCTCCTTGCCGGTTCCGCTTTCCCCATCATCAACACTGGCGAGTCCGACTCTGCTGCGCGTTTCGCGATACAGACCATTTCTTGGAGTCGGGAGCTATGCTTGTTGTTATTTTGTATGTGCCTGTGCCGCTCTTTACGACGACAAAAACGCAAAAATCTCCTTCACGGAAAAACGCACCTCGGGAAACACGGTCGATGCAGCCATCCCGTTGGCGACATCGTACACGTCTTCTAGCTGAAATGTCCCCGATTGCCAAACGTATTTTTCCATCGTCTGGTGCTGGTAATCGACAAGCCAGTACTCACGGACTCCCGCTTTCTCATAATAATGAGGCTTAAGCAGGCGGTCGTTGCGGGCCGTACTCGGCGACAACACCTCCACCACAAGGTCAGGGGCGCCATAACACCGCCCTTGGCGCAGTTTCGTTCGGTCGCAAATAATGGCTAGATCCGGCAACACGGTCACGTTTCGCTTTCCTTTTTGTTCGTCTTCAAACAAAAAAACGACTTGGAGATTGCTTCCAAATACAAGGCAAGAACTTCCTTTTAACGCCATGCGAAACTCGGCAATCAAATTGGCGACCACACCTTCATGCTCATAAGGAGCTGGGGACATTAACACAATCGTTCCTTCGTACAGCTCCATCCGCTCGTCTCCAGCTAAAGAAAAAAACTCGCCCAGCGTATACCGGCGTTGCTCATCCGGTTGGCTCATGCCACTCCCCCTCTCGCACATGCTCTTTTTCTTTTTTTCTATTGTAAGCAAACCGTTCACGCACCGACAATCACCTTTCCTCCCCTCGCGCGAAAAAAAGCGCCCTGCCTAACCGGCAGCGCACTTTCATCAATGTCTTATCCTTTTACAAACACCGTCTTGATCGCCGTGAAAAACTCAAGAGCGGCCCGCCCTTGTTCTCGCGAATGGGAGCTCGACTGCTTCATGCCGCCAAACGGCGCTTGCAGTTCAACTCCTGCGCTTTCCTCATTAATCCGCACAAGCCCGGCTTCGATATCCTGAATGAACGCGAGCATCTTGCCGATATTTTTTGTGAAAATCGAGGCGCTCAATCCAAACGGCGTGTCATTGGCTAACGCCAATGCTTCCTCAAACGTCTCCACTTTGATTAAGGCGAGCACCGGCCCGAAAATTTCCTCGCGGGCGATCGTCATGTCCGGGGATACGTTCTCAAACACCGTCGGCTCCACATAAAATCCGTTGCCGAACTCCCCGTCGTCCAAGCGGCGGCCGCCGCAAAGCAATGTCGCCCCTTCTTCGATTCCTTTTTCGATATAAGAAAGCACCGTCTCCAACTGCTTCTGGCTGGCGCACGGTCCCATCCAAACGCCGTCCGCGAGTCCATTGCCGATGTTCAGTTCCTTGATCCTTGCCAACAACCGCCGTTTAAACGGTTCGTATATAGCGCTTTGCACGAAAACGCGGCTTGTCGCTGTACATTTTTGCCCCGTCGAGCGCAGCCCGCCGCTAATCGTCGCTTCGACTGCGCGGTCAAGGTCAGCGTCCTCCAGCACAATGACCGGGTTTTTGCCGCCCATTTCCAGCTGATACTTTGCCCCTCTGGCCACCGCTTTTTGGGCGATCATTTTGCCGACTTCATTGGAACCGGTGAAGGTGATCGCGTGAATATGCGGATGTTCGGCCATGACGTTGCCGATCACCGACCCTTTCCCCATCACCAAGTTGACGACCCCGGCCGGCAATCCGGCTTCGTCAAAGCACTCCATAATTTTGGCCGCCGTGACCGCCGTTTCCTGCGCCGGCTTAAACACCACCGTGTTGCCATAGACGATAGCGGGAGCGATTTTCCAAATCGGGATGGCGACGGGAAAGTTCCATGGCGTGATCACGCCGACCACTCCAAGCGGCACGCGGGTTGTAAACATGAGCGCCTCGCTGTCCGTAGAAGGAATGACCTCGCCGATGGAACGCATTCCTTCTCCAGCGTAGTAGCGCAAAATATTTACTCCCCGCTGCACCTCCCCTTTCGCTTCCGGGAGCGTTTTCCCCATTTCCCTTGTCACCGTTTCCGCAATCTCATCAAGCCGTTGCTCAAGAACGTCAGCTGCGCGGAACAAATACTCCCCGCGTTTTGGGCCAGACAATTTCCGCCATGCCGGTTGCGCTCGTCCCGCCGCTTCGACCGCGGCGTTCAAGTCCTCGATGCCGGATTGCTGCACATAGCCGACAATATCGTGAATATTGGCTGGGTTGATGCTCGGTTCGGTTTGGTTTGTGGATGAAGGGATCCATTGACCGTTAATGTAATTCAAATACGTTTGTCTTGCTCCTGCCGTCATGATCCATTCTCCTTTCCTTGAACATCATCACAACGGCCAGCCTTCTTTGAAACAATGTTTGACTGTGCCGTCGCAAACAACCTATCGCTTTACTACCATACTACTACAGTTCAAATATTTCGTAAATTCACATTCATGCGACGAAATGACAACAAGATGGCCGATCATCGTGCGTTGGCGACAAAAACATCCATGAGGAAATGTTGCTCCTCGCCCCAGCATGAACATCACGGCTCACTGACGAGTGATGTTTACAGAAAAACAGAAGGTGCCCAAAAGGATTGGGACACCTTCTTCCATCGCTATATGTGCACTGGATGCTGATCTTGAAGACAGACGACTTTTTAGGTCAGCCCCAGCCAAAATGAATCCGCATCATCTTAATCATGGAAATTCGTTCCGTCTGTGACTTCTTTGACGATGCCGGCGCGGATGACGAAGTCGCCAAAACGTTCGCCGTCAAGCCGCTCTTTCGCGTAGCGGGACAAAAGGACGCGCAGTTCGCACAAAATGTCTTCTTCGCCGATGTTTTCGCGGTACAGTTTGCCAAGGCGCGTGCCGTTGAAGGCGGCACCGAGGTACATGTTGTATTTGCCGACCGCTTTGCCGACGAAGGCGATTTCAGCGAGCACGTGGCGGGCGCAACCGTTCGGACAGCCCGTCATGCGGATCGTGATTTCTTCGTCGCGCAAGCCGTTTTCATCGATGATTTCCTCAATTTTATCGAGCAGTTTCGGCAAGTACCGCTCCGCTTCCGCCATCGCGAGACCGCATGTCGGCAGCGCCACACAGGCGAGCGCGTTGCGGCGCAAGGCGGTGTACCGGCGTCCGTCGGTCAAGCCGTACTTGGCGATCAGCGCCTCGATTTCCGGTTTTTTCTCGCTCGTCACATTGGCGATGACTAAATTTTGGTTCGGCGTCAGCCGGAAATCGCCGGTATGAACGTTGGCGATTTCGCGCAAGCCGGTCATCAGCTTGTAATCATCGTAGTCTTTGACGCGGCCGCCTTCGACAAAGAGGGTGAAATGCCACGTTCCATTGACGCCTTCGACCCAGCCGTAGCGGTCGCCGCTATGTTCAAAATGGTATGGACGCGCTTCCTCAAACTTCCAGCCCAGGCGGCGCTCAATTTCCTCTTTGACCGCTTCCAAGCCAAGCCGGTCGATCGTGTATTTGAAGCGGGCGTGTTTGCGTGACGAGCGGTTGCCGTAGTCGCGCTGCACGGTCATAATTTTCTCCGCCACGTCCACGACTTGGTCCGGACGGCAGAAGCCGATCACTTTGGCGAGCTGCGGATAGGTTGTTTTGTCGCCGTGGGTCATCCCCATGCCGCCGCCGATGGCGACGTTAAACCCGGCGAGCTTGCCGTCCTCGACAATAGCGATGAACCCAATGTCTTGCGAGAACACATCGACATCGTTAGACGGCGGAATGGCGATGCCGATTTTAAATTTCCGCGGCAAATAGGTCGGGCCGTAAATCGGTTCTTCCTCACCGTCGACTGGAGGCGTCCCCGCCACTTTTTCATCATCCAACCAAATTTCATAATACGCCCGTGTCCGCGGCAACAAATGGTCGCTGATCAGCTTCGCCCATTCGTACACTTCCGCGTGCACTTCCGATTGGTACGGATTCGGGTTGCACATCACGTTCCGATTGACGTCGCCGCAAGCGGCAAGCGTCGTCATCAAAGCGCTGTTGATGGCTTGCATCGTCTTTTTCACGTTCCATTTCAAGACGCCATGCAATTGAAACGCTTGACGCGTCGTCAGTTTCAACGTGCCGTTGGCGTATTTGCGGGCGATTTCATCCATGACCAGCCACTGCTCCGGCGTCGCCACCCCACCCGGCGTGCGGACGCGGATCATAAACTGATACGCCGGCTCAAGCTTTTGTTTTTGCCGCTCGGTGCGGACATCCCGGTCGTCTTGCAAGTAGCTGCCGTGGAACTTCATCAGCCGGTTGTCATCATCGGGAATGCCTGCGCTGAGCGGGTCTTCCATCGTTTCAGCAAGCGTGCCGCGCAAGTAACGGCTTTCCCGCTTGATGCGCTCGACATCGCTTGGCGGTCCGTCCGGCGCCGTTAAGATGACTTTCGCCATTTTCCTTCCCACTCCTTTTTCGATTAATAAACATCGCGTTGGTACCGTTTTTGCTTTTGCATCTCAGTGACATACGCTTCTGCCTGTTCGCGGCTCATACCGCCTTCTTTTTCGATAATGTCAATCAACGTCTGATGCACATCGCGTGCCATATGTTCCTTATCGCCGCATACGTAGACGACGGCGCCTTCCTCAAGCCAGCCGAACAGCTCCTTGCTTCGTTCGAGCATTCGGTGCTGAACGTACACTTTTTTCTCCGTATCGCGCGAGAAGGCGACATCCATTTTGGTCAGCACGCCGCTTTTCAGCCACGCGAGCCATTCCGTCTGGTATAAGAAATCGGTCATAAAATGTTGATCGCCAAAGAACAGCCACGATTTTCCGCTCACGCCTGTCGCCTCGCGCTCTTGCATAAAGGCCCGAAACGGCGCTACCCCGGTTCCTGGACCAATCATGATGATCGGCGTGTCCGGATCCTTCGGCAGCTTAAAATTCGGGTTCGGCTGCACAAAGACCGGCAAGGTGTCGCCGACTTGGACGCGCTCGGCGCAAAAGGTTGAGCACACCCCTTTGCGCAGGCGGCCGTAAGACTCATAGCGAACCGCCCCGATCGTCAAATGCACCTCGTCTGGATACGCGGCTAAGCTGCTCGCGATTGAGTACAGGCGCGGCGGCATTTTCCGCAGGATGGAAATGAGTTGTTGCGGCGCAGCGTCCCACGGGCCGAAATCGCGCAAGGCATCGAGCAAGTCGCGGCCTTTGGCGTATTCTTTCAGCTTCGCCTCATTGCCCGGCGCCACAAGCTCTTGAAGCGCGCTGTTTTTCGATAACGGCGCCAGTTTTTGCAACAGCGCTTTCGTCAAAACAGTGATTTCAAAATGCGACGTGAGCGCTTCTTTCAGCGACCGCACTTCCCCATCTTTATCGATCGTCACCGTTTCTTCCGGATTCCATTTCATTTCTTGGATGACAAGGTCGACAAGCTCCGGATCGTTTTTCGGGAAAATGCCGAGCGCATCGCCCGGCTCATATTTCAAGCCCGATCCTTCCAGCGACAATTCGAGATGGCGCGTTTCCTTGTTCGACCCGCGGCCGTTTAAGTTAATGTTTTCCAACACCTCGGCTGGGAACGGATTTTTCCGCGAATAGACGACAGCCGGCTCCGCTTTCGGCGCGGCGGAGACAACCGACAAAAGCGGCGCCGCTCCAACGTTGGCGTTTGCCTCTTTGCTCAACTCGCCAAGCACACCGTCAAGCCATTTCGCTGCTGCTTCCTCGTAATCGACATCGCAATCGACGCGCGGATAAAACCGCGTTCCGCCCAGCTCCTCGAGCCGCTTGTCGAAATCTTTCCCCGTCTGGCAAAAATGCTCGTACGATGTATCGCCGAGCGCCAAGACAGAGAAGCGAAGATGGTTGAGCTTTGGCGCCCGTTTGCTGTGGAGGAATTCGTAAAACGACACCGCATTGTCCGGCGGATCGCCTTCCCCATGCGTGCTCACGACAATGAGCAGCGTCTCCACTTTCTTTAATTCGTTCGGCTTAAACTCAAGCATCGACAACACTTTCGCCTCAAACCCGCGCTCCTTGAGCGCCTTGCCCGCTTTTTCCGCCAATTTTTGCGCATTGCCGGTTTGCGAGCCGTAAAGAACGGTCACTTCTTTCGAAACCGGCTTGCCGCCTCCGGCAAACAGCGCCGGCGCATTGGCGTCCAAAACGGTGACCGCCGCCTCGGCCGCAGCCAAATACCCGCTCAACCAAAGCTTTTGCGATGGCGTCAGCGTCGGCAACAAACGGTTCAGGAGCTCGATCTGCTCCTGGGTAAACGGACTGTTGGTTACTTGCAGCTGCAACGGTGTCCACCTCACAATATAAAATACAATGGAACGATTGGCGTCGTTTCGATCTCAACGACAGAACGAACACCAAATTCCATTATTCCTATAAGCCAAGTATACTTTAGCGAGGGTATCATATTTACACTTTACCGCAAAACAAAACATTAGTAAAATAAATATAAATTATTAAAACTATTAGCATTTCTAATAGTACCGTCATCATCGGAACGGAGGAGAGGCGGGCATGTACTATGAAGAATTAAAAACGTTCATCACCTTAGCCGAAGTGAAAAACTTCACCAAGACTGCAGAAATTCTCCATTTGTCACAGCCAAGCGTCAGTCTGCACATCAAAAATTTGGAAAAAGAATTTCAGACGAAACTGTTCATCCGTTCCCCCAAGCGGCTGCGCATGACGCCGACCGGCGAGCTCCTATACGACCGCGCCAAACAAATGGTGGCGCTTTATGAACAGACAAAACAAGACATTTTAGAGCACCACCAGTCCGTAAAAGGGGAATTGAAAATCGGCGCCAGCTTTACGATTGGAGAATATATTTTGCCGCCCCTGTTGCCTGATTTCCAACAGCGCTATCCAGAGTTGGAACTTGAAGTGATGATCGGCAACACAAAAGAAATTGTCGAATGGGTCAAGTCTTATCAAGTTGACATCGGCTTGATCGAGGGACAAACGAACGAAAAAGAATTATCCGTTCATCCGTTCATGCAAGATGAGCTCGTCATCATCGCTTCCAACCGCCACAAACTGGCGCAAAAAGAGGAAGTGACCATCGCCGACTTGCAGGACGAAGCGTGGGTGGCGCGCGAAGTCGGATCGGGGACAAGGGAATATTTCAACCATTTCATCCGCTCGAACGGGCTGAAAGTCCAATCGCTCATGATCATCAGCAGCAACCAAGGCATTAAAGAAACCTTGATTAACGGCAACGCCTTGTCCCTTTTGTCGCGCAGCGTCGTCGCCCGCGACATCGAGCACGGCCATCTGTCAGTCATCCGCTTGAAGCACCCGCCGTTTTACCGGATGTTTTCCTACATTTATTCTCCGATTATGGAAAACAAGCAAAGCGTGCGTATTTTTCTTGACAGATTGCAAAACCGCTAAACGGCGAAGGCGTTTCCCGCACGGCCTCCGTCTCGGGCACACCCCCATCGCCTCCATGGGATCAACGGTTCACGGCCGCCTAAGGCAGCAGACATATGCCGGGCAAACAAGAGAGGGCGGGGCCACGAACGGCCCGCCCTTACACTTCCATTTCGCTATGGCGGATATGTGGCATTTCGATTTGAATGGTCGCATGGCGAATGTGAAAACGGGTTTCCACTAAATCAATCGCCTGCTGCAAAATCGCCTGCGCATCGCGGCCATCTTCAATGAGCAGATGGCAGCTTAACGAATCGAGTCCGGAGGTGATCGTCCAAATATGCAAATCATGGACATCCACCACCCCTTCAATGCCCGAAAGCGCCGTTTTGACTTCTGCTTGGTCAATGGCCATAGGCGTCCCTTCCATTAAAATGTGCACCGTCTGCCGTACGACGGCGAAGGCCCCTTTCAAAATCAAAACGGCGACCAATATGGAAATGAGCGGATCGGCCGCATACCAGCCAAACAACCACATGACAAGCCCCGCCGCGATTGCGCCGACCGAACCTAGCGCATCGCCAAGGACATGGAGATACGCGCTGCGGACATTGACATTTTCTTTAACGTCTCCTTGGCGCAACAACACCCACGCGCTGACGAGATTGGCCACCAGCCCGACGGCCGCCACGGCCATCATCATTCCGCTCGCGACATCAGGAGGATTCACCAGCCTGCCTGCCGCTTCCCAAATAATCCAAGCCGCAATCCCCATCAGCGTGACCCCGTTTACGAGCGCCGCTAAAATCTCAAACCTGTAAAACCCATACGTTCTCTTCGGCGACGCGGGCCTGGACGCCAGCCACACCGCCACCAAGCTTAACAAAAGCGAAGCCGCATCACTCAGCATATGCCCCGAATCGGAAAGAAGAGCCAAGCTGTTCGTCACAAGCCCGCCGACAAACTCGAGCACCATAATCCCGACCGTTACGCCAAAGGCGATCGCCAACCCTTTTTGATTTCCCTCTCTGCTGTGATGATGCCCGTGATGGTGATCGCAATGGCCATGTGCATGATGATGCATCCATTCTCTCCCCCTCATGAATGTTGCGCGTGATCAACCGCCTGCTTGAGCAACGAAATGACATGTTCGTCATCGCACGAGTACACCAACATCTTCCCCTCGCGGCGATATTTGACAAGCCGCAACGTCCGCAGCAGCGCCAACTGATGGGAAACCGCCGATTGCGACATGCCGAGCACTTCCGCAATATGGCCTACATGGCATTCTTCCTGCGACAACAAATGCAAGATTTTGATCCGAGTCGGATCCGCTAGGGCTTTAAAAATTCGTGACACTTCCTCAATCACACGTGGATCTAAAAACGAATGATCCTCTGCGTTCATGGCTGTTCCCCCACACTTTAATATATGAGCATTTGTTCATATATGTGAATCATAAGTCGCTTTTTTTCTTCCGTCAAGCCTATTTCAAGCGGCAAAACTCCATCAGCATCAACAGCCGATGACTCGACACCTCCACGACCGGCAGCCGACAAAGCAAAAAAGCAGGGGCCGATAGACCCGCTGCTTTCCCATTTACGATTTCAGCCGCACCGCCGTTCCCGTCGCAATGCACATCATCATGCCATCGCGCAGCGTTTCAAAATCGAGATCCACCCCGATCACGGCGTTGGCGCCAAGGCTTCTCGCCTGATTGACCATCTCCTTGATCGCCGTCTCCCGCCCTTCGGCCAGCTTGCTTTCATACGTTCCGCTTCGTCCGCCGATGATGTCCGTAATGCTGGCGAGAAAATCGCGGATGACATTGGCGCCCAAAATGACCTCTCCCGCTACAATGCCCAAATATTCTTCAATTTCTTTTCCTTCAATGGTATTGGTGGTCGTGACAATCACAGCCATGCCCCCCTTGCGGCTCCTCATGATTAGGTGAAACGCCCGACTTCATTATACTACTTTCCATCTTATGACGTCGCCGATGAATCTGTCCGCGGTGCAGCCGATGCCGAATAAGTCCCGTACAGCAACAACTGCGCGATGCCGACAAAATACTCCGATTCGCGAATGATGTGATCGAGCACCACCTTGGCGGTGGGGTTTTGGCTGACGGCTTTGCTGCGGGTTTTGATTTGCCGGCATAATTCGATAAACTGAAGGCTTTGCTGCAGGCAATGCGACACAAAATGGAGCGCTTGCTGATGCAGTTGTGCGGGAACGTAATGGCCGGCCCGAACCACCGACTCGATATAGCGGACCGCTTGCTGATGCGTAGCCGAAAGAGCCTCTTCCCACTTTTTCAACGCTTCCACATATGGCGCTTCCAATCCGGATACAAGCTCGCGAATGACGACCGTATGCTCCTCTTCTTGGTGTTTCCAGAATTCAATCTCATCCAAAATGCGCAGCGGCATGTGTGGGCCATAGTAAAATTGCACGCTCTTCCCTCCCTGTTTCCCCTCTTCTTTCAGTGTATGGGTAAAACAACGCGGATATGCACCATGATCGAAATGATCGCAGCCTTCGTCCTTGTTTTACCTTGAAGATCGGCATAGCGACATGCATAGAAAAACCGTTATCCAACCGATGGACACAGTTTCATCGATCAAAAAAACTTCCATGGCCGTAACGTTTTAAGCAGCTTCATCGTTTTTATTAGCGTAAATGACCCGATCGGGAAAAAGGAGTTACGATGTATGGTTCATACGAATGAAGACAGCCGCGTCAACTGGATCGAACAGTTATGCCTTTCCACTTGGGAGTCGGTCTACCGATTGATCTATTTTAAGGTCCAAAACCGTGAAGAAGCGGAAGACATCACACAAGAAACGTATGTCAGGGCCATCCCCTATTTGCAAAAAAACCACGTCCCCCCTGATAAACAGATGGCCTTTCTAAAAACAGTAGCCTTGAATATCATCCGAGATCGCTGGCGGCAGCACCAACGTCGGGGAACCACGGCCGATTTGGAAGCCATTGCCCCCAAAGAGGCGGCCTTTGAGGATCCTGCGGAATGGAGTGTACAGCGCATGGCGATCGAAAAAGCGCTAAATGAACTCAATGAAGAGCAACGCACCGTGATCGAACTAAGAATTATGAAAGGATATTCCGTTGCGGAAACCGCCCAAATCATGAACAAAAAAGAAACAACCATTCGCGTAATGCAGCATCGGGCATTGCAGTCTCTTACCCGCATTTTACATGACGGGATGAAATGAAGGAGGAGTCCATCGATGCATGACAACGAACGCCGATTATCCGATTATATCGATCAATTGAACGCCGAAAAAAAACCAAAAGACCATGAACATTCAGGGGCAGATCCCGAATTGCAAAAGCTGTTCCATACCGTCAGGCTCGTCCGCAGCCTCAGGGAGCCTGCCATGCCGGAGCGGGATTTTCCGGCCAAACTGGTCCATGCGGTCACCGATCAACTAGTGCAAACAAAACAAAAAAAGAAAAAACGGGCCTGGATGGCCAGCATCGCCAGCATCGCGGCTATGTTGGCCCTATCGCTGCTGATCCATTTCGCTTCACTCTTTGACCATCCCAACATTGTAAAGGCGATGGAAAAAGCCTTTCAAGACGTCAACGCCTACCATGGATTTCTGGAAATTGTCGAAACGAATGCCCAAGGCAAGACGACCACGCAAGCCAAATTGGAAATTTGGGCCGACAAACATGGACACTATTATATACAAGAACTGGAAGGTTCAAACAAAGGGCTGATTACCGTCAATAACGGGCAAACGAAATGGCAGATCCGGCCTTCCGAAAAACAAGTTCATCGATTTCCTGCCTTCCCTGATCCGTATCGTTTTGCCTTTGAACTCGGAAACGAAATCAAAGGGATCAAACAAGCCATATCAACGAACATCGTCGGGGAAGAAAAGGCAGCCAACCGTCCATCTTGGATTGTCGAAGTCACCCCACAAGGAGGGAAGCCTTATCGGATATGGATTGATAAAGAAACCCGTCTTCCGTTGCAAAAACAATATGCGATGCAGCATGGGATCCAATACAAAATGACGTACACAAAAATCGAATGGAACCATGCTATCCCTAAAAAACTGCTGACTTATCATGTACCAAAAGGGTTTCAGGAAATCAACCAAAACCCGGAACAAATCGTCACTAGCCTCAGTGAAGTAAAGGAGGCCATCGGATTTCTGCCTGACGTGATCAACCAGATTCCAACCGGCTATGTCCAAGACCGCATCGCAGTCGTACCAGACAAAAAACTTGTCAAAATCTATTACCGAGCGTCGAACAAAGAGATCGTCATCATCCAAGGAAAAGCCACCGGCGAATGGAAACTTGCCCCAACCGCGATGGTAGGGAAAATCCATCACCAGACTGCTGAAATTCAATCGCCGATTGTGGAAGAGTCAGGCGTGCTCGGGGCAGGCGGACCGTATGCCGGCCTGACGAACCTCCATTCCATCCGCTGGCGGCAAAACGGGTTCGAATATGCTGTTATCGGCCATGCCTCTTTGGAGGACTTGATCGCATTCACTAAAGAGCTGACAAATGGAGCCTTTGAAATGCCTGCAAAAGAGGATCCATCCTCATTCAAGCCAAAAGTGAACGTTCCTGTTGACTTGGAACAAGAAAAGAACGATCAAAAAAGTGTTGATGCGGGCAGCTCGCCGTGGAAATTAGATCCTGTGTTTGTAGCCCAAGTATTTGTAAGCCTGCAAATGTCTCCTGAAGGCATTACCGGAGACTACCCGATTCGTTATGAAGACTTGCGCATCATTCAAAACAATGGCAAGGAAGCCATCGTGGAAGTGAACGCCCACAACGCGCCTATCAAGCGCGTGTACTTGAAACGGCTGATCCGACAAGACGCGACGGGAATATGGACAGTGATCGGGTATGATCCTGCTCCATAAGGTTCACAGAGATGAATACTGATCCTCCTCACTGCCTGCATCATGAAAAAAGGAGAACAGTCATCCCCTGTTCTCCTTTTTCTTCTTTCATTCCCATGCGCACGTCCACTCCTCATCAAAAGCCCCCATGGATGTGTACACCCGAAACTCTGATAGCTTAATCTGTCGTTTACGTTGGGCGCCACAAGCATCCTCTGGTCCGTCACTGTCGCTTCTCTGGCGGCGAAACGGGCCGAATTGGCATCAAGCAACCGATGAGCGCCACCGCCGCACCGGCGAGGAAAAGATATGAAAACCCCATCGTCGCCAAGGCACCGACGCCGCTAAAAACGAGCATGTCGCATAGGCTATCGACGATCGATAAGAGTGAAATCGTTGTCGCACGCACATGCGACGGGATGAGGTCGTTCGACAATTGCGAATATACCGGGTAGCGCACCGCCCGCACAAAACGAAGCGCGACCATCGCCCCAACCAGTGAAAGAAGCCTATCACCGTAAAGCGCCACGACCACAAGCGCTAACACGCCAAGCACGCCGGTCGCATGCATAAGACCGATCCGCGAAAAATGCGTTGTCAGCCAACCGATGGATCTTGACACCGCAAAACTGAACACGGCGAGAGAGCCAAGCACAACGCCGATGAACGACACGGGGAGCCCGACGTCGTACAACAGCTTGTCGCTAAAGTTTTCGAAAATCGCCGTCGTTGGTATAAAGACAAGCGTTACATTGAGAAACATCCAAAGCACTTCAGGTGCTTGAATGATCGCCCATATCCCTTCTTTCACTTGCGAAAGCGGCTTCCCTCGATACGCGCTGTGGCCCGGCGGGCTTTTCACTAAACACACGAGCGCGAGTCGCACGCATTGAAATGCGACGCCCAAAACAAGGAGCAAGTTGAATTGCTCATTCGTCAAATCTTTGGCCACGAGCGCCCCAACGACAAGCGCCGCCACCGTCACAGCAAATTGCGCCGACTGAATGACGCCCATCGCCCGATCCATCAAATGTTCCTCGTTCGACGATTTCAGCGACTCGTAAATAAGCGCCTCGTCCGCACCGCTGAAGCAAGAGGCGGCAAACCCGCTGAAAAAATTGCTCATGAAAAAGAGCCAAGGTTCACCCGCCCAAAGGAGCATCGCATGGCTTATGATGCTGAAAACACTTCCGAGCACAAACGCCCGTTTCGCCCCGTATCGGTCCGCGAGCATGCTCGTCGGCACTTCTCCGGCCAGAACACCGAGACTCCAGCAAAACATCACCGATAAAATCAGTGCCTCATCTAAACCGCGCGAAAAATAAAAGAGTGCGAGCACCGGCTGAATAAACTTCACGCTTCCAAACAAATCTGCCCAAAATAGCACGCGAATGTTATGGGCAGCCAGCGTTCCTTTCTTTATCATGTTGAATCCTCCTGCTTTCATGCGTACTCCGATGTCGTCAGCAAGCAGGAGTGAAAGGCGCTGATGGATTCGTTATCGATTCTTTCGTTGACTAATCAATCAGACACCGCTTTCCTCTTTTTCAGCGCACCGCTCCCCCCTGCTTGTGATCTTGAGAAGAAGATAAGAACGTGTTGCATAGTGAATATCCTCCTTTGTGTTGCTTTTCCTTTATCCTCGAGCCGCTTTGTACACATGCAGCACGATCGCACCGATCATCGTCACTCCGATCAATGACCATACATACACAATCGGTGAACCTGTTTGACTGAACACCACTTCGTTTTGCAGCTGGCCGACGCTCTCCCAAGCGTTGACGACGTCAGGTTGATACATCTTTGTTTTCCAGTACCCCCAACCAATCGTTACTGCAAGATACACGATATGGGCAGCGAGCGAAATCACAAAAGCCTGGACCACCGTTTTTATCGAATATCCCTCCAACCATCAAACGCAGGCCGTTCTACTTTCGGATGCATCTTGGATTCAGCGGATCTGCCAGCTCATGGGTTTTTTGCATCATTTCCTTTTATTTTACCATGTTGACGAACCAATTCGCTAGACCGCCCCCGTCCTTTTTCCGGGTGGTTTCTCTCGAACAGGTGCACAATCCCCAAAAAAGAAGGGATACTCACCGAGTCGCCATTGGAGTAAGCTTAACGATAGCAGGCTTTCTTTTGACGTTGCGCCCCCATCCTAAAAGGCAGGTGAAAAACACCTTTTTCGCTCTGCTCGGGGCGCCCGGCAGGAACGGAAAACGGGTCTGATCGAATTGGAATCCGCCGACTTTTTCTTACACACCGGTCTCCTCAAGCATCGGCGCATTCGACAACGAAAAATGAATGAACATTCATTCTTTGTGGTATAATGGTGGCAGCATCTGCACACAAAAGGAGGAACGCTCGCCATGTGGATCCATAAAGTGATCAAAAAACGATTTGAAACCGAAACGGTCAACAATGTGCACATCGCCAAAGCGACCGCTTCATTTCAAGGTGTTCGGCTCACCGTCCGCTGCTTCATCGTTGACGGCGTCTTGATTGACACCGGCGCAAAATCGATGGAAAACGAATTTACCGCGTTTTTTCAACAACAAGACATCGACCAAGTCGTCATTACCCATTACCATGAAGACCATACCGGCTGCGCAGCGTTTTTGCAACAAACGATGGGATTGCCCATCTATATGAATGAGCCGATGATCGAGTATTGCCGGCAAAAGGCGGATTATCCGCTGTATCGGAAAATCTTTTGGGGAAAGCGCGACCCGTTTGCCGCCAAGCCCATCGGCGCCACGTTTTCCTCTCGAAACGCCACATGGAAGGTGATTCCGACGCCCGGCCATGCCATTGACCATGTCGTCTTTTTGAATCGCGAAACGGGACAGCTGTTCAGCGGCGACTTGTACTGCCAAGAGAAAACAAAAGTCATCTTGCGCGAGGAAAACATCCCGGCGATCATCACTTCCTTGCAACATGTGTTGACGTACGACTTCGGCGACGTCTTCTGCGCCCACGCCGGCTACCTCCCGAACGGGCGCGAGGCGCTGCAGCGGAAGCTGGACTATTTGCTTGAACTGCAAGGGACGATCATCAATTTATACGAAAACGGAACACCGCCCAAACAAATCCAGGCCATTTTATTTCCGAAAAAATACCCGATCGTCTTTTTCTCGGGCGGGGAGTGGGACTCGCTCCATATCATCCGGTCGGTCATTCAGGAATATGAAACGAAACAAGCAAGCTGAGGCGGGGCTGTCCGAAACAGCCACACGCGGCTTCGGGCAACTTTTTTTCGCCTGAGGCTATCATTTTTCTGTAGTTGCATCGCGCCGCTCGCCGCCGCCTGGCAGGTGATGATTCCCTATCCGCACTGTCTATGCTATGCTAATAAAAAAAGAGAAAAGGTGTTGGGTATGAAGCCATATATCGTTGTCGGGGCTGGCATTTTAGGCGCCTCCACCGCCTATCACCTGGCCACGGAAGGCGCCCAAGTCGTGATCATCGACCGTGGCGACAAAGGCCAGGCGACTGATGCGGCGGCGGGGATCGTCTGCCCTTGGCTGTCGCAGCGCCGCAACCAAAAATGGTATCGATTAGCGAAAGGCGGGGCAAAATTTTATCCTTCCCTTATTGAAGAGCTGGAATCATACGGGGAAACGGAAACCGGTTACGCACGCGTCGGGGCTCTATGGCTGCACACGGACGAACAGAAACTGGAACAGATGGAGGAGCGCGCTCTCAAACGGCGCGAAGACGCGCCGGAAATGGGAGAGATCGTGCGGCTTCATCCCCAAGAGGCGAAGGAGCTGTTTCCGCCGCTTGTTGGCGAGCATCATGCCCTTTATGTGAGCGGCGCCGCCCGAGTGAACGGTCGAGCGATGCGAGACGCCCTCATTAACGCTGCCCAAAAGCGCGGCGCCGCCTACATCCGCGGGAACGCCCAGCTTCTGTTTGAAGGTTCCCGCGTCATCGGCGTGGAAGCTGACGGGGCGAAATACGCTGCCGAAGCGGTCATCATCACGGCTGGCGCCTGGGCTGGACAATTACTGAAGCCGCTCGGCATCAACCTGCTCGTCACCCCACAAAAAGGGCAGCTCATTCACTTGGAACATCCAAAATACGACACATCCCATTGGCCAGTCGTCATGCCGCCGAACAATCAGTATATGCTCGCCTTCCCGAGGAGCCGGATCGTGATCGGAACTACACACGAAGATGAAGCGAGCATGGACATCCGCCCCACCGCCGGGGGAATGCACGAATTGTTGGA
Organism: Geobacillus sp. BMUD; assembly: GCF_013096845.1. Classification (NCBI taxonomy): domain Bacteria; kingdom Bacillati; phylum Bacillota; class Bacilli; order Caryophanales; family Anoxybacillaceae; genus Geobacillus; species Geobacillus sp. BMUD. Next base: position 494,594 of record NZ_SDLA01000001.1, on the reverse strand, counting down.
CAAAGCGCTTGCGATTGCACCGGGCCTCTTCACCTGTACATACATCGAGACGCGAGTTGGGTTCCGCCCGCGCACGCCCGGGTTTCTCCCAATCTTTGGACCGCTTCCAGGCTGGTCTGGGGTGTATATCGCCAACGGCCTCGGCTCCTCAGGGCTCACCGTCGGCCCGTATTTAGGAAAAGAGCTGGCGAAACTCGTCATCGGCCTGCCGACGGAACTCGACCCCCGCGATTACGATGCGGCAAGCGCCGTCGCACCGATCGCTCAATGAGGGCGATCAGGAAACCAACAACCGACCTTCCACGATATGAAGAACAGCCAACGCAGCGGCTGATATCGCTTTCTCACCGCCAGGACAAAGCTGACCGTGTTTTGTCAGCTTTGTCCTTCATATTTTTTCAACTGTTCCGTCAGCTTGTGAAACAGCTCCATATCTTTACGGTCGAGCGCCTGGTCGATCTGCAGCTTCAACCTCGACACTTCGTGGCGTTTCAACGCCTCATCAAGCACTTGCTCAGCCGCTTTCGCCATTTTTTCATGGCGCTCATGCCGCCTGACATTTTCAAACGCCCGCTGATCGATCAGACGAAGATAGGAAAAATTCCTCGACTTCCCCGGAAAGTGAAGCGTTAGGTAGAGCGGCTCATTCGGATGCAGCGCCAAATCGCCCATAATCGTGGCCAGGCTCGTGCTTTTTTGGCCGCGCCGATAAAACACAAGCCCCTCTTCCTCCGCCATCGCAGTTGAAATGATCAGCCACCGCGCCTGCTTTTGCTCGGTTTCCGTAAAATGCACATTCTCCAGCAGATGGGGGTGCTGAAGCAAATAATGGAGCACAAACCGGGCATCAGGATGCTTTAGACGATGCGTTTGCAAAAACGATGTTAAAAAACGGCGCTTTTCCAACGGCGACACCCACCTCATCGCACTGTCTCCTCCTCCCTATTTCCAAACCCTCCTTAATCGAGCTAACTCTTGTATATATCCCCAAAATGACACTGGAAACATGATCATTTGGTAAAACAGGCCAAAGGCGACAAAACCAATTCTATTTCTTCTGATCTTGAGATCCAATTTTCGGAACACCGATCTTTGATATCGATATAGAGCCCAATACGCGATCAACGTCAGCGGCACAACCAACAATGTCATCAGGCCAACAATGTAAGAATAACCGAAGAAGGTCAAAATTAATCCCGGTAACCAACATAAAGTATAGATGGTGTCTAAATAAAGGAGCAACAGATTCACCATCGTGAGGTATTTCACAAATAATTGCGGTTGCTGCCACGGTTTTACAACCTTCAATGCCTCGATCATTCCCCTTGCCCACCGAGATCGTTGTCTGCAAAAATGCACCCAAGAAGCCGGAACATCCGTAAATGCCATCGCATGAGGTTCAAAGTAAGTTCAAAGTAAATTCTCCATCCTTTTTTCTAGCAAATGCCAAGAAAGGACAATATCCTCTCCCATGGCATCAGGCCAACCGCCAACTTCTCTCATGGCCTCCGTCTGATATAAGCTATGCCCCTTAGGCCACCAAAGTTCCTCGGTATCATCCTTGCATTCGCTTCATCGAAGCCATATCAAGAAAATAATCCCATTAAGACGGACTCAAAGACAAATTGGCATTCAAAGGAACATCCCCCTCCCAATATGACCATCTCTTTGGAAATATCATGAATCAAATCCTTGCACCCGCTCAGATCAGAACGTAAAAAACAAAGCTGCTATCGTGGAATTAACTCCTTTTGCCTATCCAACTCAAAAGTGTATGAAACAATTGTATGATAACCTTTCATAAAAAAGCAATGGAGTCATTAACGCTTCCTAATTGTTGAAGAGGAATTTTACAGTGAAGATCATTTGTCTATGGATAATATAAACTTGGAGACACAAGACCCCAAATAAAAACAGCTGCCCTTCGTCTTCAGGCAGCTGTTTCTCACAGACGGCCAAGCGATCCCCAGCAGGCCGCAATTGGCATGGGCCTACGCCAACTGCAGCGCAAAGTGGCCATTCAATCCGAGCGCTTCCGCTGTAGACGCTTGCACTTGCCGCAAAAGCGATTCGTTTTTCATCAATGATTCGCCGTAGGACGGAATCATTTCTTTCACTTTCGATCGCCATTCTTTCATCTGCTCTGGGAAACATTTCTCGATGACTTCCAACATCACATGAACCGCCGTCGATGCGCCCGGCGACGCGCCAAGCAGCGCCGCGATCGAACCGTCAGCCGCATGGACGACCTCGGTGCCGAACTGCAATGTCCCTTTGCCGCCGGATTCCGTGTCTTTAATCACTTGCACGCGCTGACCAGCGACAACAATGTCCCATTCGTCACTTTTCGCCGTCGGGACGAATTCACGAAGCTCCTGCATGCGCTGTTCTTTGGACAACAGCACTTGCTGGATCAAATAGTTGGTCAAGGCCATATTTTTCACGCCCGCCGCCAAGATCGTCAATACGTTATGCGGCTTGATTGAAGTGAACAGGTCGAGCATCGAGCCGTTTTTCAAAAACTTCGGCGAAAAACCGGCAAACGGCCCAAACAGCAGCATCTTCTGATTGTCGATAAACCGTGTGTCCAGATGCGGAACCGACATCGGCGGCGCGCCGACTTTCGCTTTGCCGTACACTTTCGCGTGATGCTTTTCCACCACTTCCGGGTTGTTGCACACCATAAACAGTCCGCTGACCGGAAAGCCGCCAATGCCTTTTCCTTCCGGAATGCCGGACTTTTGCAACAAGTGAAGGCTGCCTCCCCCGGCGCCGATGAAAACGAACTTCGCTGCATGCCGTTCGACAACGCCGCTGTCTAAATTCCGCACTTTCAGCTCCCACAAACCATCACTTGTCCGTTTGATATCTTCCACATGATGGCGGTAATGAATCTCCACGTTTTTCCGTTTTAAATGTTCAAACAGCTCACGCGTCAACGCTCCAAAGTTCACATCCGTCCCTGATTCGATTCGCGTCGCCGCCAGCGGCTCCGTCACTGTCCGATCTTCCATCATGAGCGGCACCCATTCGGCCAGCTTTTTCGGGTCATCGGAAAATTCCATGCCTTTAAACAGCGGATTGGCCGCCATCGTTTCATACCGCTTTTTCAAAAACGCCACATTGTCCGCGCCTTGCACGAAGCTCATATGCGGCAGCGGGCGAATGAACGTTTTCGGATCGCGAAGCACTCCGCTGTTCACCAAATGAGCCCAAAACTGCAAGGAAACATAAAACTGTTCATTGATTTTAATGGCTTTGCTGATGTCGATCGACCCGTCCGGCTTCTCCACCGTATAGTTCAGCTCACAAAGCGCCGCGTGCCCCGTCCCGGCGTTGTTCCACTCATTCGAGCTTTCCACGCCGGCTTCCTCCAACCTTTCAAACACCGTGATCTCCCATTCCGGCGCCAATTCCTTCAACAGCGTCCCCAATGTCGCACTCATAATGCCAGCGCCGATTAAGATCACATCGGTTTTTACTTGTTTGTTGCCCATCATTACCATCCCTATCCGTAGAATAGTCAAGAACATCGAGCGCTCGCTCGAAACAATTCCGTTGACACCCATTGATTTTGGGTGCGGTTACAAAATAATTATAACACAATAATCAAATAGTATAACATTATTATGGACAAACAAAAAAATATATTAATATACTGAACAATCCCCTGCTTTACAGCGGTTTCAACAACAAAAATCAACCATCTTCCTTTACATCAATTTTACAAAATCGTTGAATATTTCGCCACCATCTCGAGCAAAAAACAAAAAATTTTTTAGGGCAGCCATCATCCGTTTACACATCCCCGTACATCCGGACGAATGGCCAGCCCTCATCGGAAGAAAAAATTACCAAGCAAAACAGTCAAAAATATACTCAAACAGGCGGGACTATGATAAGTCCCCTCTAAAAGGAGAGTGAATGGGGACGCTCGTTTATCCCATGCAAAATGATTTTCAGCTGCTATCCTAGGAGGCCAGTGATTTAGTGCAAAATACTGCTGAGTTCCACCCATTTGTCAATTAGAGAAACCTTGCAGAATCGGCTTTCTTTTCTGAATGAAAATGCCTCCAGTTGGTGTGTGACAGCGATTTTTCACCGGCCTTCTAGGCAAAAAGGCCGAGCGATCCGCCTTCTTTTCTTCTTCCGTTGTTTTCAAACACCGACCTATACTTCCTCCAACTGAACCTGCTTACAAATAATTTTTAGCAATGGCTCTTTATAATCAAAGGTATAAATATGAAAATGGTGAAACCCATTTAAATTTGCCTCTACATTTTCGAAGCGAATAATGGTGAACAAGCTATCAAAATGGATATCATCCCTTGCCATTTCTAGTATCTCTTTTTTTAGTTTGTACTCCACAGCCAAGCAATCCTTAAAATGCAACGCCACTATTCTGTTTTCTTCCCTGTTTTCCTGTGTATCCCAATAATAGTCGATCGTGATAGAAAAATCTAACGGATTGTTCCATTTCATATCCGTTATAATACTATCCGTGAAATCAAAATGATCGTTGATTTCTGTATAATTGTTGGCGATGATCATTTTATTCACCTACTTTCCAAAATCATTTTTATATGGGCAACGCACTTCTCATGCCCACAAAATTCGTGCAAAATTTGTTCGGATTCTATCGTTTTTTTTCAGGATTCCCAAAAAATGAAAAATGACCGCAAACGCGGTCATATCAAGGGTTTCAGCAACTTCAACCCGAGCCGATCGTATGTAGATGGCGGCCCCGAGAGGATTCGAACCTCCGACGCACGGTTTAGGAAACCGACGCTCTATCCACTGAGCTACGGGGCCGTGTTGGCTCTGCATTCGGCATTGGACGGATAAATAGGCGGGCTCCTGAAGCCGTTGCGGCGGGAGAGTGAATGAAAGTCAAGAAACATCGCTCCTACAGAGAGCAAGAGCAGCACGGTTTCCCCTTTTGACGCCGTGTTGCGCGCTCAACGTCGGCGACTCCGCTCTCTCGTTTATGGCGGGGAGACCGCGTCTAGCAGCCAACGTACTGTCTATGAGACGTACAGCCTGTATTATAACGGTTTTTTGCTATGGTGGCAAGCTCTCTTTTATTCTTCCATCTCTCTTTGCCCGGCTTTACTCAGTCGCTTGTCCGTATCTCTCAGCTTGGCAAGTCATAGAGTCGATCATGCAGTTCCCTCATTTTGGGAAACCGCATGACCGACAATTTTACAGCGAAAGAACAAAGCTGTTTTGAACAGGAAGGTGGTAAATGTTTGGCTTCACATTTCTAACCGCGCCCATTGACGACCATGCTTTCACCAGCCGGCTGGCTCACAACCTGCACCTGTGATCCATTCATTTTTTGCAATTCATCAAAACATAGAATGATAGAGTTCTACACCATCCGTTTAGGTCGTTACACACCATTCTCTACGTTTTAGCTATAAGCTGTTCAATCGGTTTCTTTCAATCTTGATTGTATTATCCTTTCCCGCCAATACGTCTGCACGTTTGCTGCCGTAAAGGCGCAACTTGGGAGATCCTTTGACCGCTTTGATGGAGAGCCGCGACGTTCCCCGAGTTTGTTGCTTTTGGATATCCACACATTCGAGAAACTCATCCCAATGCACAATCGCAATGACTTGATTAGAATCGTTCAACTGTCTCTGCGCGCAGATAAAAGCAAAAATAATCTCTTTCTCCTGGTTGGTTTCCGCATGAAGTTTGTTAATTTCCTTGATCTCATTGTCACTGAACGAAAACGACCAAGTGAAATCTTTTGAGCCTGATGGGGTCGTATTATATTTCGTATAAATGAGATACGCGCCTTTATTCGTCGTCACTTCATAAATTTGACGGTTGTCGTTTTCCTTTTCGAATAGAGCCGGAGCTAACCCGCCATTGACCAACACCGAAAGCAATGAGCCATAATAATAATCAGCTTTGCGAATGACAGCCACCTTGCTCCCCTCCCGCTTTCGCAACATTCAACTATACTGGCACAACCGTAATAACTGCATCGATTTCGCCAAATATTTACGCGGGCCATCCACGTTTTCACCAATAAACAGAAGCCGTTGCATCTTTTTGTTTTGTTCCTACTTTTAACGGCTCAAAGCTCGCAACATAAACCGCTCCTCGTTGTTCTCTGGTCCGATAAACTCGATATCGGTGTCAATGGCCTGAAAGTGCTTGCGGGCAAACGCGATTTTTGCTGATTCGCCAGGACGCAACTCGTCTTCCCATTCTTCTCCCTTCGTCTCGAGGACGAAGTATAGTTTTTCCTCCCCATCTTTTTCAACGACAAGCGCCCAATCCGGATTGTAAGAACCGATCGGGGTATCGATTTTGAACCAGCTCGGCAGTTTCACATACACTTTGACGTGTTCGTCGTTTTCAAAGCGCCTAGCAAATCGCTCTTCTATATCGGAATCGTAAATGATATGGTCAAACGGCGATTTTTGGCTTGGGATGGCATTATCATTCAGATAAGCTAGAAGTTCCTCATTTTGGAACAACTCAACCGCATAATAGACACCATCGCCAATTTTATGATACTTCACGCCGTCTTTCAGCAGCTGCCTCATTTGCCGCTGAATGATATTGGCGACTTCCTCAATAAACTTCTGCGGATGGTTTTTGAAATCATCGAGCCGCTTGCACCCGGTTAAAATACGAACAATGGTTTTTCTTGTTAAATTGGTACGGTTTTGCAGCTCCGTAATGACGTCTGGAAGCGTATGGTGTAAGCTGACGTAATCTTCGACGCTTTCGCTTACTGTTTGCGCCTGTACTCCTGTCACACGGTCGATTTCGATTTTTCCCTTTCGGCTTAAAACGCGAATTTTCTCAATACGCGGCATCGCTTGAATGCCTTCGATGCACTTTTGAATCAATTGTTCGCTATCAAAATCGACGGAATAGACCGTTTTATATTTAATTTTATCCCATAACTGTCTGAATTCCTCCTGATTGAATACCGACATATTTAATTTCACTTTTTGTTTTTTGGTTGCGTCTTTGATCGGCAATCCCTGCAAGTGGCGTTTGATTTCTTTGACGATCGCCGGCAGCCATGGTTGGAATGTGTCGCTCAAACGGAGATCATAATCTTCGATCGCTTGTTTGAGTTTTTCGGTTACTTTGTCCTGGTTGTCAATATAGCCGTTTTGCTTTAATTCCTCATACAGCTTCACTGACAAATCATACCCCATTTGCACCGGCTCTTCCGTCTTCTCATCGATAAAGACGAGTTTGGCAAATAGATGTTTTTCGATTTTGCCGAATTTGATTCCCGTTTCTTCTTCGATTTCTTTTTGCAGCGTCGCCGCAAACTCTTCGTACGATTCGGTCGCCATGACCGTTAGCGTGTTGATATGATCGTCATATACCCGCTCCCCGTTTTGATTGACGGCCAGACGCAATCCGCGCCCGATTTCTTGGCGTCTTGATACATACGTTCCCGCGGAGTCTTTCAACGTGCAAATCTGAAAGACGTTCGGGTTGTCCCATCCTTCGCGAAGCGCCGAATGGGAGAAAATGAAGCGAAGCGGCTCATGGAGGCTGAGCAGCCGCTCTTTGTCTTTCATAATCAGGTTGTACACATCGGTGTCCGCTTCCGTATTTCCTTTTGTATCTTTCAGGCGGCCCTTTTTATCTTGTGCGAAATACCCGTTGTGCGCTTTTTCCACGTCTGGATCAATGCCTGGGTCGTCCCGGAGCGGGCGGTATTTCGGTTTTTGCATCAAATTCTTATATTCTTCCTCAAACATCAACGCATATTTTCCTTTAATTGGATTGCCGTCTTTATCATAAGCGCGGTAATGGGCAACTTTGTCGATAAAGAATAAGCTGAGCACTTTAATCCCGCGGGGGCGGAGCCACAATTCTTTATTTAAATGCTCTTCGATCGTTTTGCGGATTTGATATCGCCTAATCGCATCGTCATCCAAATCGCCGATCGCTTCCCCGACTCGCAAGCGGTAGCCGTTAATTTCGATCGCTTCGTTCCCTGTCGTCCAATCGATTTGCTCGACAATATAGCCGCGATACAATTCCCGTTCCCCGGAAATATCGTATAAATCATCTCCGTATCTCACCGTTTTCGTCGCCCGCTTCACCTTTCCGCGCGACTCGACGTCCAGTTCGATCTTCGCTTTTCCTTCCTTTACCTCGATTAGTTTGATATACGGTACGTTAAACGACGGCTCAGAGCGAACAGACATGACTTCAATTTTTTTGACGAGTTTTTGATTATACGCGTCGACCGCATCGAGGCGGTACACCATATTATATTTTTCCACATGCGTCGCCGAATAGCGCAGCGTGCAAAGCGGATGGAGCGAAGCGATCGCTTCTTTCGATTTCGGCGTCGTATCGACGCTTTGCGGTTCGTCGATAATGACAATCGGGTTCGTCTGTTGAATAAATTCGATGGGGCGATACCCGTTTAAACGATCGTTCGGACGGTGGATGACGTTCGCTTTATCTTCTTTTTCCGGATCTTCAAAGCTTTTGCGGAACGCGTCGATATTAATGATCATAATTTGAATCGTAGTCGCTGTCGCAAAATTACGGACTTGATCGAGTTTTTGCGAATCGTAAATAAAGTACTCTACTGGCGTATGGTCATACAGTTCATTGAAATGGTCCCGCGTAATTTGCAGCGACTTGTATACCCCTTCACGAATCGCCACGGACGGAACGACGATGACAAATTTCGTAAACCCGTAATGTTTATGCAACTCGTAAATCGTCCGTAAATAGACGTATGTCTTCCCCGTCCCCGTTTCCATTTCAACGGTAAAATGCATGCCGTCCAACTTTTCGCTGCGCGGCAAGCCGTTTTTCATTTGAATGTCCTGCACGTTTTTTAAAATTTCTTCAGGCGTCAGGTCAAGCCGATTTCCGACCCCTAAGTCCGTCTGAATCATCCCGGCATCCGGTCCGTACGAAACGGTGAAATTGGACTGACTCAGTTCCTGTCCTTTGAAAATATGTACCACCGATTCAATCGCGCGTCGTTGGTAGTCCAAATCCGCATTAAACTTCAGCTTCATCGGTTATACACTCCTCACATCCGTAATGCCGTGCTTTTTCAACGTTTGCAAGGCATTCGTTTTCACCGCGTCGCTCATAAAACCGGACTCTTTAAAAATAACTTTCGGCGACATATGCTCGGAACGATGGTTTAACATCTCGTGAACAAGATCAAGATCAATCTCGTCTTCTAGGCAAACCAACACAGAACCATAGGCGACATTGTAAATCGTTTTGCCGTTATAATCAATTTCTGCAATCGGCACAGTGAGCGGCAGGCCGATTTTCAGCAAAATCTCATACAGCAAATCTTCTTTCGTGCGGTCTTCTTTAATGTTATCTTGCAAATCGAAAAGGGTTTGCTCGAGGTTATCAAAGTCCGGATCCCACTCTTTGATATTGGAAGAATCGAGCTTAAACACTTTAAAGCCGATATCCAAATCCGTTTTTCCGGTTTCCTCAACAATCTTTTCACCAGCGCGGCGGATGCGTTCTTTTCCGATTTCACAAATGTTTTTATAACCGGCTTTATACGCCTCTGATTGTTCATCTGTCTTCTCAGGCAGCTGCACCATAATAAACTTGCGATTACCGCCGTCTTCGGCGTTTAACTGCATTACCGCATGGGCGGTGGTTGCGGAGCCGGAGAAGAAGTCTAATACTATATCATGATCTCTTGTAGATAGCTCTAAAATTCTTTTCATCAATTTTACTGGTTTAGGATAGTCCATTACCGACTGATTATCAAATAATTCTTTTAATTCCTTTTTAGCATCTTGTGAGTGTGATACCTCCTGATACGTCCATACAGTCAACGGAGTAATAGTAGATTTGACTTCACTTAAAAAGCGCTTTAAACGTGGAACACTGCTGCCATCTTTACCAAACCAGATACGATTATCAGCCAAAAGCTCAGTAAATCTCTCTCTAGTTACCCTCCAGCAATATCCTTTAGGGGGATAAACGACTCGTCCGCTTGGTGTAACAATCTCATAAATTTTTTCTGGCACAGGCGGACCAACTGATAAATCTCCAGATGTCCAAGGACCACGTGGATCATTATCCGGATTAGCATAACGAGTATCAGCTTCCTGATTACGTGGTAATCCGTACCAAGATAGAAAGTCTATTTGCTTTGCATAACACAAAATAAAATCATGATTGCAAGAAGCAAACTTATTCATATTAACAGGCGCAAAAGCTCTTTGCCAAATAAAAGTTGTTACAAAATTGGTTTCACCAAATACCTCATCACATAATTTTCTCAAATTTGCTGCTTCCGTGTCATCAATAGATATAAAAATAACCCCATCCTCTCTCAACAAATTCCTTGCCAATTTCAACCTCGGATACATCATATTCAACCAATCGGTATGATATCGCCCGCTTGTCTCCGTATTCGCCTTTGTCGTTTGTTGCGTAATTTCTTTGTAGTTTTTAATGTTGTCCCGAAAATCATCTTTGTACACAAAATCTTTCCCCGTATTATACGGCGGGTCGATATAGATCATTTTAATCTTGCCGAAATACGATTTTTGCAACAGCTTCAATACTTCGAGGTTGTCGCCTTCAATATAAAGGTTTTCCGTTGTATCCCAATTTTTGCTCGACGCTTTGTCCGGCCGCAGCGTGCCGGTGGACGGCGTTTGCGCGAGTTTCATCGCCTGTGTTTTGCCGTGCCATGTGAACTCATATTTTTCATTGCGTGTTTCGATCTCTTCACCGAGAACGAGCTTTAGTTTTTCAAAATCGATTTTTCCTTCGGTGACTACTTCCGGAAATAACTGTTTTAGCGCTTCGATGTTCATTTGAACGAGATCCATCGATTTTCCATCCAGCTTTTCCATCGTGCTACTCCTTTCTGTACAGTTGTTGTTTCCACTGCTCGATTTGCTTTGTTAGCTGTTGAATGTTCATGTTGTACTCTACTTTCCGGTTAAACTGCGTTTCTTTTTTCATTTTGTTTTTCCATTTCGCAATTTCGGTTTCTGCCTGTTCAATTTGCGCAATCAGTTTACGCGATTCTTCATCGGTAGCGATGTAAAACGCGCCGACCGCTTTCGCGTGCTGAAACGCCTGTACCGCGATATGAATATCTTGATAAAATCGGAAGAAGTGAGAAAAAGATAACGCTGTGATATGAACCGCATTGATAAATTGCTGAACCGCTTCATCGTCGCTGTCGGATGCAAACCACGGCGTATACGCAAATTCCTCCAAAACGACTTGTGTTTGATCGACTTTGTTTAATCGTTTTAAACACGTACCAACCTGAACGTTTCTTTCTTTTTCAAATACGATGACGACAGGGTTTGGCAACGCCCCTTGAATAATCTCTCCAATGACAGAAAGGTGAGCGTCTTTTGTTTCATTTCTTAATCGAATCGTGATAAACATAACTCCTTCGTAATGGTACTCCTCATTGATGAATGGCTGGATATTCACCACACTCGGCGTCAGTAAATACGCTAGCTCAATCCGATCAACGTATTTCGTAATATAGTCTTTTTCCTTTTTTGTTAAATCGGCGAAATCGTAAAACATTTTTTTATCCAACTTCTTATGTAAAGGGCGGACTTGATCGTCCAGCCCTATTCTAGCATAAAATGTGAATCCAGCCACCGCTCTCACCCTTTAATGATAAGATAAGAGATGATTTCAAAATCTTGCAAACTCGTATTCGCGTTCGTCACCAAGCTGTCCAAGTTGCCGAGGCTAAATATGTTCAGCGTGATTTGCTGATCAAATTTGCCAACGATATCTTCCACCGCTTTTTCCAGCAGTGCCTTATATTGTCCCATGTCTTTTCCGTTTTTCGTTTCTTGGTAAAACGTTTCGTATAACTCCCACTCCACTTCTTTTTTTCCGTTGCATAGTGAACGGTAGAAGTCCAAAATTTTTTTTACGTGGACATGGTTATACAACACCTTGCCGTCTTCCCGCACGTACACTAAGTAATACGGATGGAGCGCGTTTTGTTCGTTTGATGATGTGACGTTGTTCACTTGTTTCAGACAGAAAATAACCCCGGGTTGAATTTCGGCCTTTAGTTTTTCGTTTTGATTCACGGTCACGCTAAACAATCCTAGCGGCGCTTTTTCCACCGCTTCTTTATGTTCCTTCATGAAATTGAGTAAATCCATGCGGAAGTCATCTAGCGTAAAATCGGTTAACGAAATGTTCCCAGAAATGTCCTCTAGATCAATGACTTCGTTTTGCAGTTTTTCGAGCTGTTTGCGACGGTATTCCAAATCTTTCATTTCATTGCTGTTGTCGGCAATGACGTTTTCTTCTCCGGTGGAAGAAATATCAAGAATGGTCATTCGGTCTTTTACCCTGTTGACGAGATTAATATATTCATCGAGTTCCATCGACGGCCAAAAGGTAACGAGTTGAATGCGCTCGTTTTTGCTGCCAATCCGATCGAATACGACCGAAACGCTGGATAATGCGAACCGGATTCCAATGGATATCATAGTTAACGAGATAATCGCAGTCTTGCAAGTTTTGCCCTTCGGAAATACAGTCGGTAGCGATCAGTATGTCAATTTCCTCTTTCATCTCGGGCATTACTTTTGCCCGTTCTTTCGAAATAGGTGAAAAGTTCACTAAGACATTATTAAAGTCGACTTTTTTCATTTTTAATGTCGTTTTCGGATGATCTGAACCTGTAACAACAGCGGAGTGCAGGCCAAAATGGCGATAAATCCATTCATGCAAGTTTTCATATAAATATTTCGCCGTATCCGCAAACGCGGTAAAAATCAGCAATTTCTTGTTTTGGCTGTTAATGGGGTTCTCGATTTTGTTTTGAATGACTTTTTTCAAGGCCAATAGTTTTTGATCGCGCTCCGGTGTTACTTTTCGCGCTTGGGCAAGCAGCTTCGTCAAAATTTCGCGGTCATATAATAAGTCTTGCTTCCAGCGGATTAGGTCCATATCTTTGATGAAAATTTTCACTTTCGAGCCGATTAACGCGTCTTCCAAGTCAGGATCTTCCATATCGATATCGTTAATCTCTCCGACCGTTTCGTTTTTCGGGTCATAGTGATCGATTTTTTGAATGTGCGAATCGATCTGATGAATGATGTTTTCCAATGTTAAAGAAAAGGAATGAATGCTGCTTTCCAGTCGCTTCAACAAGTTGGACTTCATTAAATAGACAAGATTATTTTCTCGGTCGGTTTGTTTAAAAATCCTACCGTTTGCCACTTTCGTATCGTACTTTTCGCTATAAACGGCTTTTTTATGTGGCAGAATATACTGCATCGGCGAATAAACGGCCAATCGCAACCGCAATATGTCATTATTGATTTTTTCGAGCGGCGGAAATTCATCTTTGGCGTCAATCGTTTCTTTCATATTGATCGGCTTCAGGCGAGTCGGAAACGAGCCGATCGCGTTTACATTGTAATATTTTTCGATGTGGCGGCGCGAACGGGCAATGGTTAATGAGTCAAGCAAAGTAAAATAATCCCAGTTTAGCATATCTAACAACCGCTCAGTGGTCCGCTCTTCTTCAGGAAGACTGCTCCATTTGTTGAACTGCGACTGCGCGCGGCGGATCGTCTGGCTGATGCTTTTGATGTTCGCTGTCTCCGCCAAGGCTTTATCATTTCCTTCTGTAATGAAGGCAATCTGGTTCTTTAAGTCGTCGAGTTTGTTATTGACAGGGGTGGCGGAAAGCATTAATACTTTTGTTTTCACCCCTGCTTTAATGATATCGTTCAGCAAGCGGGAATATCTCGTCACCCGGTCGTTGCGCGGATCGTTGTTGCGAAAGTTATGCGACTCGTCGATCACAACTAAATCATAATTTCCCCAGTTCACATGTTCCAAGTTAATATCGCCGCTATATCCGCGCTCGCGCGATAAATCGGTATGGTTGAGCAAGTCATAGGAAAAGCGGTCTTCCGCCAAAATGTTGCGCTTATCGTTTAAGCGATAAATCGCCCAGTTTTCCCTTAGTTTTTTTGGTGCCAGCACGAGAACGCGATGATTGCGCAGTTCGTAATATTTAATGACCGCTAACGCCTCAAACGTTTTTCCGAGCCCGACGCTGTCGGCGATAATGCATCCCCCGTACGTTTCGATTTTATTGATGGCGCCGACGACCCCATCGCGCTGAAAATCGTAAAGTTTGTTCCAAATGACCGTATTTTCAAATCCCGTTCTTGTTTGCAGCGATTCGTAGTTTTTCGCATCTTGCAAGAAGCCTTTAAATAAATGGTAGAGCGTCACGAAGTAAATGAACTCCGGTGAGTTTTCTTTATACATCACTTCCAAGCGCCGCAATATTTCGTCCTTCACATCTTGCAATGCCTGCTCGTCTTGCCATATGGCGTCAAACTGACGGAGCAGTTGGGTACTGGCATGCTCATCGTCGACAATATGGTTAATATAAATGTTGGAAGAGTTGCTGTAGCCTAGCCCAGGACTGGAGAACGGCGCACCGCCAATTAAGCCGATTTGCGTTCCATCGTTATTCCTGACATGATACAAACCGCCTTGAATTCGCTGATTGGTGACGGATTTAATTTGTGCTTTTCGCTTTAGCCACTTCGCTAATTCTTTAGCTATGTATGCCTGGTTTAACTCTACTTTATATTTTCTCTCTTCTTCCACTCCATACAGGGTCATTTCGTTTTTCTCTATTAGCCCTTTTAACAATCCGTTTCCGCGCACGAAGGCAGGCTCTGTGAAAATAAAACGGAATTCATCGAGTTGTGACAGCTCTTTTTTTAGCTCCACAAACGCATATAAAGTAAAATGCGCAGCCGCAATCGATAGTTTGCTGCCTTTGGACATATGTGTTTTTAAAACATCGCCCACTAAACCGTTCCGCCTATTGTCAATAATTCCTTTCAGTTTCATTACAGCCCGATGCTCCTTATCTTTTTTGGTGAAACATGATTCTATTTTACTAAAAAGATTGACCAGACGGTGTCGAAATTTGTCGCGTAAGAACCTACTTGCTGAAAATAAGCTTTCTCTCACCCAAAACAGCAAAACATTCGTTTCTCGTTTCCTACTCCCTTACGTCTCCCCTCTCTCCCCCATCATCCCTACCACTTCACGAAACACGGCTGATGGCTGTTGGCGGAGCAGTTCAGCAGCGATCGTTTTTCGCTTCGCGA
The DNA here is from genome assembly GCF_013096845.1 of Geobacillus sp. BMUD. Lineage (NCBI taxonomy): Bacteria > Bacillati > Bacillota > Bacilli > Caryophanales > Anoxybacillaceae > Geobacillus > Geobacillus sp. BMUD. Next base: position 479,442 of record NZ_SDLA01000001.1, on the reverse strand, counting down.
GGACAGGCACTCGGAGGATGTGGGACATGAGATATGGCGCTCATTTCTCAAGCCGCTTATGTTCTATTCAGCTGCGAGGGCATCGTCCTTTGTTCGGTGCACGGTGCCGTGCGGGTGCTTGCGGGGCGCATAGATGGAATAGAGCTTGAGCGGGATCGTTCCGGTGTTGATGACATTGTGCCATGTTCCCGTTGGAACTATGATCGCGGAACCGGCACGTACGTTTTTCTCAAACGTCAGTTCATCTTTTCTCTTGCTCATTCGGGCGATTCCTTCCTTATGTTCAATGCAGAAAAGGACTTTTCCGTTCGAACTGCTGGCGAAAAAGTGCTACAATGGCGATAAGACAACGGCCGTAGACATGCGCGGCGGGGCGCTGACAACTTTTTCTGAATGGGCTAGTGTCAAAAGTTCTAGAAGGCCGGTGATTTCAGGCGCATGTTGTTTCTCAAGTGAAGAAACCTTTTGGCATCGGCTGCTTGTTTCATGTCGTCCGACGTCAGCTAAGGGCCATCGCTGTTTTTCACCCCCTTCTAAGAAAAACCGGCACAAGCCATCCGGGCATCGCATGGTGTGCTCATCAACACCTGTCCAAAGGGGCGACAGGGAAAAATAAGAAGGCCAGCGAACAGCCGGCCTCGCCATGACTGAATTTTACCTTTTTATGGAGGAATGGACGATGAAAGCTCCTGCTTTGTTTCTCGCTCACGGGTCGCCGATGTTGGCGATCGAGGACCATGCCTATACATCCTTTCTGACGAAGCTCGGAGAAGGGCTCTCCCCTAGGGCGGTCATCATCTTTACGGCGCATTGGATGACGCGCAAGCCGACAGTTTCGGCAGTGGAAGGAACGTATGAGATGATTTATGATTTTTCTGGATTTCCTCGCGAGCTGTATGAAGTCGTTTATCCAGCGCACGGGTCAGTCGAGTGGGCGGAGCGCGTGCGGGAACGCCTCGCCAGTGTGGCGGAAGCGGTCGCCGATCCAACGCGCGGGCTTGACCACGGCTCATGGGTGCTGCTTTGCCGCTTGTTTCCAAAGGCGGACATCCCGGTCGTGCAGGCGTCAGTCGTGCCGTGGTGGACGCCAAAACAATTGTTCCAGCTCGGGGAGGCGCTGCGCCCGTTGCGTGACGAAGGAGTGATGATCATCGGCAGCGGCGGAACGGTGCACAACTTAATGGCGCTCCGCTGGGAAGGGCATGCGGAGGCAGAAAGCTGGGCGGCCGCTTTTGATGACTGGCTGCTGCGCGAGTCAGCCGCCCGCAGTGAGGATGTATTCCATTATGAAGAAAAAGCGCCCTACGCCAAGCAAGCCGTGCCCACACCCGAGCACCTCGCGCCATACTGGATCGCTTATGGCGCAGGCGATCGCGGCGGGACGCCGCGCGTGTTGTTCCGAGAATATCAGTACGGCAGCTTAAGCCTCATGGCCGTATCCTTTTAACGAAGCGGCCCGACCTTGCTTGAACCATGCAGGGCGGGCCGTTACTTACCGGCCAACATCTAAAAGGCCGGTGATTTCGTGCCCCATCGTGCAGGCCCCAGACATGTTCAATGACACCTTGCGGAAACAGCTTTCTTTCCGTGAAAATCATCGTCTGCGAGCAGTGATTTTCATGCCGAGGTGGGAAGGACCCATTCCTCATGGGGCGCCTTTCTGTGAAACGAACACGTCGGCGAGCATTGATTTTTTATACCTAGATCGGGAGCAACATTTTCTCATGAATGTTTTTTGGCGAAATACCTCCGATGGGCTGGTGACGGCTGTGTTTTACCGGCCTTCTCATGCTAAGGAAAACTTGTCGATTCTTTGATGCTTTGCTACTCTATCCATAAGACATGAACTTCCTTGTCTGAGTGGTTGGCACATCCATCTTCCTTAAGCAGTCCGGTTCACGTCTCCTTTTTCGCTTGATTTCTGGTGTTAGTGGATCAGTTGGTTTACAGTAAATAACAAAAAGGGGAAAGAAGGTGTTTTTGTGAACCCGCCTAACAACCATTTCGTTTCTCTCGAAGAGTTTTACCAAATGAGAGAAAGTACAGATCGGATCTTAGAGTACATTGACGGCACTGTCTTTATGTCCCCATCCCCTTCTACCCAGCATCAACGAATTTCCGGACGATTGCACGCCAAATTATTCAATTTTTTAGAAGACAAGGATTGCGAAGTCTTTCACGCTCCGTTTGATATTGAACTGAAAAACGATAAAATAGATGGAACAAAAATCGTCATTCCGGACTTATCCGTCATATGTGATCAAAGCGGATTAATGGAAAACAAATTTGTCGGAGTACCGACACTGATCATTGAAATAGTAAGTCCATCGAATCAAGCGCACGATTTAGTGTTTAAACTCAATCTCTATATGCAGTACGGAGTCCAAGAATACTGGATCGTGAATCCAATGCTCAATACGGTGCAAATTTATTCCCTCAATGACGAAGCCCAATACGAGCAAACCGATGTATTAAGAGGAAAAGGAATGGCTCGATCACGAGTGTTAAAAGGTTTTGAAGTCAATGTAGAGGAACTTTTTAAGGCGTAAACATAAAATATCATTTTTTTGCCCGTTCTTTCAGAAAGTCTTCTCCCTTGTCGGAAAGAATGGGCTCCGTTTTTTCGAGACTCAGATTGTTTTTTCCTTCTCCGTGCATGCTCCTTCCTCCGAGCCGCCCCCCTTCTTTCCCTTTCGCTTCGCCTAGAAAGCTGGTGAAAAACGGTTGCTTCTCTTGAGCAATGGGGGAGCGTGTGAAAGGCGATACCGATGCGACAGAGCTTTTTCTATTTGAGAAACGAGGTCGGTAAGCGGCCTGCTTCCTTAAATCACCAGCCTTCTAGAATGGGAGATTCCTGCGAACCTCGAAGCATCGTGCGGATCTTTGTTAAGCAACAAGCCCGCTCCTCACTTTCAGGCGCGGAGGCGGGCTGTTGGTTCGGCCAAGTATGTGTGTTTACTTCCCGCAGCACTTTTTATACTTTTTCCCGCTGCCGCATGGACACGGGTCGTTGCGGCCGATTTTGGGCTCTTCCCGACGGTATGGAACGTTTTTTGGCAAAGGTGGATTTTGCAACAACGCTTGAAAATGGCGGTATCTTTGATCGGCGAGCGCCTTCCATTTTTCTAATTTCGGATGGTCGAGCCCTAGAATGGTATAATATCCGTAAGCGGTTTGTTCTACATCGATCAGCCCGGAATGCCCTCGTTTTTCCACTCTTTCTAAATATTCTTCCACTTCCGGAAGCGCTTCTTGATCCAGCTGGTGGCAAAGCGCCTCAAAGCAAAACGCGCGCATGTCATCATCGCGCAGCTCGGAAAACACTTCCCGCAATACACGGACGGCCTGCTTTGATTTAATGTTGGCGAGCACATGAATGGCCGAAAAGGCCGTTTCCTTTTGAAACGCATATGGGCGTACGGCTTCGATGACTTCGCCGTTTTGAAACGTCGACAACGCATAAACGACTTGATCGAGGAGCACATCGCCATCTTGTTGTTCCAACAGCGAGGCTAGTCTTGGAATATATTCGGTGGCGCCCATCAACGAAAGCGCATACACCGCCAAAATACCATCGTACGAAAACCATGGCTGCTGTTCATTTTTCATCCACGTGAGACTCACGTCTTCCTTTGTCAGCCACTCGCGCTCAACGAGAATGCGCACGACTTGCTTGGCGGCGGAAAACAAGTTCTGGTTAAACATCTCTTCCTGTTCCAAGCGGGAAAGCAACGAAAAGTAGTGGTCCCATACGTCGTCTTCCGCTCCCTCGGCCACAAGCCGGACAGCGCGTTGCCAAGACCGCGGGAAGTGGCGAAGCAGCTGCTGTCCGTAGGTTTCAAGTTGCGCAACCGAAAACGGGAAAAACCAGCGGACATACTTGGCTGCATCTTTGATGGTCAACAACTGTTCAAGCGCCCGATCGGTCAGCGGTTGTTTCGATACGCCGCGCAAAATCATGCTTCGCATGTCCTCGTCGGCAGTTGTGACGGCCTCGTCAATGAGACGCTCCACCCACGCAGCTGGAACGCCTGGATACTCCTCTATTGCGTAAAAGGCAAACTGACGGAGGAGAGGATCTTCACAAAATAAATACGGTTCGATCGTTTCTAAAAAGGACATGATCACACCCACCTTTTTCTTCCTTCGTCTCTGGTGCCAGCCGGACATCGATGTTCAGCTAGTCCCATGACGAATATTTTCCATTTTAACACTCTAACTGCAAAAACCGCAATGAAAACGATGGCCGTGACAGCGGTCGAAACGATGGCCATCGGCAACCAAATAGATGCCAAACGATGAATACAGGGGCATTTCTGTCATAGCTGTGCCCCCCCTTTATAATCATTGACAAAATCCCACCTGTTTGAAACTATCTTTTCTTCTCGTTAGCTTGCTTGTCTGATATACTAGAGAGAAAGGAGGTGAATGTTATGGAAGAAAAAACGATATTGGCGCAAATTTTGCAAGCGCTCGATTTGTACGCGACAGACATGCGCAAGCAGTTCGAAGCGCTCTATGAGAAATTTGACTCGCTCCAACAACAAGTCCAAGCGCTGAACGAACAGACGAACATGATGAACAAACGGATGGAAGACATGGAAAGACGCATGGAAGAGATGGACAAACGGATCGGAGAAATGGACAAGCGCATCGAAGAAATGGATGGGCGCATCGAGGAGATGGACGGACGGTTTGAGCGGCAAATCGCCCAGTTGGAGCGCACCGTGAACGAACGGTTCGAACGGCTCGAAGCGAAACTCGGTCACATCCACGTCGAACTGACTGAAACACAAGAGACTGTCGACTTCCACTCCGTCAAAATCGCCCAGCATGATCGAAAAATCCGCCATTTGCTTCACACCCGATAACATCTCCACTACCATCATGCCCCCGCTCTTCCATCAGGGCGGGGGCGCGCACATTAAGACAGTTCACAGGCAAGGTCGGTCGCTAAGGCGGCGTTGTTTTTCACTAAGGCGATGTTCGCTTTTAAGCTTTTCCCTTCGGTTAATGTTTTCACCCGGTCAAGCAAAAACGGGGTGATCGCTTTGCCGGTGATGCACTTTTCTTCCGCTTCCTTGAGCGCTTGTTCGATGATGGCGGTGATGTACGATTCCTCAAGCTCGTCTTCTGGCGGAACTGGATTGGCGACGACGATGCCGCCGGCTAAGCCGAGCGCCCATTTGGTTTCAATGAACGTGGCGATCTCTTTGGCGCTGTCTAAGCGGTAATCGACGCGAAACGGGCTTGTCCGCGAGTAAAACGCCGGCAGGACGTCCGTCTGATAGCCAAGAACCGGAACGCCGTGCGTCTCGAGGTACTCAAGCGTCAAGCCTAAATCCAAAATCGATTTCGCCCCGGCGCAGACGACTGCGACGTTTGTCCGCGCCAACTCTTGCAAGTCAGCCGAGATGTCCATCGTTCGCTCAGCGCCGCGGTGCACTCCGCCGATGCCGCCGGTCGCAAACACGCGAATCCCCGCCATCGCCGCGCAAATCATCGTCCCCGCCACGGTGGTCGCCCCGTGTTTCTTTTTGGCGACGACATACGGCAAGTCGCGGCGGCTCACTTTTTCAATGTCGCGGCTTGTGCCTAAAAATTCAAGCTCGTCATCCGTTAGCCCGATTTTGATTTTTCCATCGATGATGGCGATCGTCGCCGGTACAGCGCCGCGGTCGCGGATGATCCGCTCGACGTCTTTCGCCGTTTGCACGTTTTCCGGGTGCGGCATACCGTGGGAAATGATCGTTGATTCCAAGGCGACAATCGGCTTTTGTTCCGCTTTCGCCGCGGCCACTTCTTCGGAAAAAACAAGGATGTCGTTCATCATCATTGTCCTCCTTCGCGAAAATACTGTTCATGCGCTGCTCGCAACCGTTGTTCCGTCAGAGCGGGATTCACCGTTTCAGCCGTCTGCAGCGTCAATGCCGCGTTGCTCATCCCGAGGCGGCAGGCGTCTTCCACCGAATGTCCGTTCAGGACGCCGTACAAAAATCCGGCCGCGAACGCATCGCCCGCCCCGGTAGCGTCGATGACCTTGATGGCGGGAGCCGCGATCGCTCCCCTCTTCCCTTTCCTTGTCGCGTACACGACACCCTCGGCTCCACGCGTAATGACGATGGTTTCCACTCCGAAACGAAAAAGCGATTCGATCGCATCATCAAGATGCTGTTTCCCGGAAAGCGCCATGGCTTCCGCCTGATTCGTGACGAGCCACGTGACACCGGCGAGATCCGTCGGCAATCGCTTCACCTTGGGCACGGACACGGTCACGGCGCAAAGAGGGAGGCGTTCTCGGCGGCACTGCCCGATCACCCAAGAGATGACATCGGGCGGAAAATTCGTATCGAGCACGACAGCGGAAATCGAACCGAGCTCCCGCCATCGCTGCTTTAGCCATTCGCTTCGTACGGCGCCATAAATGGCCATATCGGCCAAGGCGAGCACCATCTCGCCGCGCTCATCAAGCACCGCTGTATACGCACCGGTGTTCGCTTCGGGGATTCGCGTGACCAGCCTTGTGTCAACATATGGACTCGTGGCATCAATGAGCCATTGCCCGTCATGATCAACGCCGACCACGCTGAAGAGGACAACGTTTTGCCCGAGCCTCCCGAGATTTTCAGCGATGTTTCTCGCCACCCCGCCTGCAGTCTGCGCGCTCGCGACAGGGTGGGACGTGCCGAGCTCAAGCGGCACAAGCAGCCGCGCTTTCCGATCGACATTCGCCCCGCCGATGCAGACGATGGCATCTTTCGTTCTCATGCCTTTCATCCTTTCGGGCGCATCCTTGCCAAAGCGGCGCCCTTGCTTCCTATTTTCCTTTATTGTATCATACGGCGCCTGCCATGAAAAAAGAGAGCGCACCGCTTTCTATGATTTCGTCCTGGAACGTTTCCCAAAGCCGCTGTATGATATAATACAGGAAACGACCGTTCAAGAAATGAATGTTGTCGAACCATATTTTTTGACGCCGTTGAAAGGCCGAACATCCTTGATAGATCAACATTTCTAGAGGGAGGAGACTGTCATGTGGAACGAATTTAAAAAATTCGCCATCCGCGGCAATGTCATTGACTTGGCCGTCGGGGTCATCATCGGCGGGGCGTTTGGCAAAATCGTTTCCTCGCTCGTCAATGACATCATCATGCCGCTTGTCGGGTTGATTCTAGGCGGCATTGATTTCAGCAGCTTATCATGGAAAGTCGGCAAGGCGGAAATCAAATATGGCGCGTTTATCCAAACGGTTGTCGACTTTTTGATTATCGCCTTCTCGATTTTCCTGTTTGTCAAACTGATCAACACCTTATACGAACGGGTGAAAAAGCAAGAAGAAGTGAAGGAAACAGCGCCGACGCTGACAAAAGAAGAAGAGCTGCTCACCGAAATTCGCGATTTGTTAAAGCAGCAGCGGGAAACGATGTAAGCATCTGGAGGCCGGTGATGAAAGGAGCAGGTCGCTTTACCTCCTTGTTTCTCAAATGAAGAAACTTGGCGGCATCAGCTTCCCATTTCACGTGATCTGGCGTCCTTACTAACGCGGAGCGGAACGGCCGGGCGAAGCCATATTGGCAGTGCCGATGCGGACGGCCGCTTCACAAAGTTCGGGGGAGTTCGGTCCTGCCGCTCTATCAAAGGAAATCATCCACCCTCAAGCGAACGAATCGCTAGGGTGGATGCTGTTCTTTTGCCAGCGCTGATCCTCCCGGCGCAAACCGCGTATAGCCAGGTCAATGATGGACGACGTCACTGATCAATATCGATTCGTTTCTGCCAAGAAACGCCTCACGGCTCAGTGGACGTCAATGACGACATAGTCCCAGTACGTGTTTCCGAGAAAAACAAGCAACGCCCACGTCCCCGGTTCTCTCAGCTTCATATTGGACGGAATATGAGCGTCCGCCCCGTTGTTCGGCCTTCCCGGAACTCCCGTTGTCCAAACGCTTTTTCCATCCACGGTTAACGCAGGGGCAAGCTTGTGGCTTCCTTTTTTCACCGCCACGATCGTCAACTTTCCTTCTGGAATGGAGCCGCCCCAGAAATGCCACATGTATTTGTGATCTTGATTGGCTGTAAACGGCGCATCAATGAACCCCACCTTATTCGGCACTCCGCGCATTTGATAATTTCCCGATGGAAAAACGGGGCTTACTTCCCAATTGATGCGCTCAATGATGTTTTGATCGATTTTGACAGGCAGCTTTTCCATATCACTAACCGCAGACGGAGGGGAATGAACTTGTTTTTCATTCGTTTCCCATATACTGCATGCGGATAAGAAAAAAAGGATTGCGATGGCTAGCCAATGTTTCACATTGATCATTGTTTTGGCGACCCCTCCCCCGAAGGTCGAGCAGTCAAGTTCTCCTCGCTCGTTCTCAATCGGAAAGAAACATCCGCTTGTCTTGACGCCCGCTCATTGTCAAAGCAGCCAGTACGCCAGCGGTGCGGTGAGGATGAGCGTCAATACCGTCCGCTCGAACCAAATGACGAGCAGTTTCGGCAAACTGAGCGGAATCTCAGTGGATACAATGCATGGAATGACAGCGGAAAAGAACAAGATGGCAGAAACGGAAACAACGGCAATTATAAATTTTGTTACGAGCGGTGCTTCAGTGACAAGCAAGGCCGGCAAAAACATTTCGGCGATTTCGATGGCCGAGGCTTTCGCTGCCAACAACGGCTCTGGAATTTGCAAGAGAAGAGTAAACGGATAAAACAGATAGCCCAGCCAATCAAACAACGGCGTATATTCAGCGAGCAGCAGCCCGATCAACCCGACCGACATAATGGAAGGCAAAATGCCCATCGTCATGATAAAACCATCGCGCAAGTTTTCCCATATGTTCGTCCCGATCCCTTTTGACTGCGCTACCGCTTTCATCGCCTCAGACCAAGCTTGTTTCATATAGTTACCCGTCACTCTTTGCTCGGGATCCCCCTTGCCGTCGTAGTATTCATCGCTCATGCGGCTTAGCGGCCACATCCGAGCGGTGAACGCTGTAACGGCAAACGTGACGAGAAAGGTCACCCAAAAATACGTATTCCATATCGACATTAACCCTAACGTTTTCGCGACAACCACCATAAATGTGACGGATACGGTGGAAAAACCGGTAGCGATGATTGCCGCCTCTTTCACCGTATATTTGCCCTCTTTGAACACTTTGTTCGTGATCAAAAGACCGATGGAGTAGCTGCCGACAAAGGAGGCAACGGCATCGATGGCCGAGCGGCCCGGCGTTTTCCAAATCGGCCGCATGATCGGCTGCATCCACACACCGACGAATTCAAGCAGCCCGTAGCCAACAAGAAGAGCGAGAAAAACCGAGCCAATCGGCACAAGCAAGCCGACGGAAACCACGAGCTTATCGTACAAAAACGGCCCCATATCCGGCTGAAACAGCCATGCCGGACCGATCCGAAACACAAGCATGACAGCCACGATCAATCCAAGTACTTTGAGAATGGAAAAAACAGCGGTGACCGCGTCTTTGTTCCACGTCTTACTATAGAACGGATAAACCGCTCCAAGGGCAATAACGATAAGCGCATAATACGGGACGAGTCCCGGAAACTGCGCGCGAATCCATGTCACAATATGATCGAGTAAAATCGACGATGTGCCGCCGATCGACACTGGGACGAAAAATACGAAAATGCCGATGGCGCTAAAGACGAAAAACTTCCATGCCCCGCTTGTCGGCGTTGGTGTCGGCGTGGATGGCGCCATGGTTGGATTCGCTTTCATTTCTCTCCACCCCCATTGTTCTTCTACGCAAGACTGGTACAACCGGAAGCATCCCGCTTTCGGTCGCCAAACGCTTCAACGAAAGACCATCCCCCTTCAAGTGCGCACCTTTCCTCCCGCCACCACCACCTTCCCGTCCTTGATCACCGTCTCCGCATGGTTGACGCCGTAATAGTACATGATTTGCACGTAGTTCGGGACGTTGAAAACGACCAAATCCGCTTTCTTGCCTGGTTCAAGGCTGCCGATCACATGGGCGCGGCCGATGGCGTGGGCGGCGTTGATCGTGGCGGCGGCAAGCGCTTCGGCCGGGGTCATGCGCATATGCAAACAGGCAAGGCTCATGACCAACGGGAGCGAGACGGTCGGCGATGAGCCGGGGTTGCAGTCGGTCGCTAAGGCGACCGGGACGCCAGCGTCGAGCAAGCGACGGGCGTTGGCGGCTTTGGTTAGTAAGAAAAACGCTGTGCCTGGCAGGAGGACGCCGATCACGCCGCGCTCCGCCATGCGGCGGAGGCCGTCATCAGAGGCACGGAGCAAGTGGTCGGCCGATATCGCCCCCACCTCAGCGGCCAGTTCGGCGCCGCCGTACGGTTCGATTTCATCGGCGTGGATTTTCGGCGTCAAGCCGTGCGCTTTGCCCGCTTCAAGGATGCGGCGCGCCTCATCAGGGGTGAACACGCCGCGCTCGCAAAAGACGTCGTTGAACTCAGCCGACCCCTGACGGCTGACTTCAGGAATCATTTCTTCGATGATCAAACGGATATATTCCTCCCGGTCGTGCTTCCACTCCGGCGGAACGGCGTGGGCGCCAAGAAAGGTGGAAACGACATCGACCGGATGGGTATCATCGAGCCGCTTGGCGACGTTAAGCTGCTTGATTTCATGTTCAAGGCTTAACCCGTAGCCGCTTTTCGCCTCAACGGTCGTGACGCCGTGAAGCAAAAACTGATCGAGCCGCCGCTTGCTTTCTTCATACAGCGTCTCTTCCGACGCCTCGCGGGTTGCCTTTGTCGTCGCGTGAATGCCGCCGCCGGCGTTCATGATCTCCATATACGTCGCCCCGCCGAGGCGCATCGTCCATTCGTGTTCACGGCTGCCGGCGTAAACGAGATGGGTGTGCGGGTCGACAAGGCCAGGGGTGACCGTTTTGCCGCGGGCGTCGATCACCTCTGCTTCGGCAAGCCGATCCGCGAAACGGCGGACGAGTTCGTCGTCCGGTCCAACGGCAGTGATCGTGCCGTTTTCGATCCAGACGCTGCCGTTTTCCATGATGGAAAGGTTGCTCATCTGTTCTCCCACAAGCGGGGCCGCGGAGCTTCCCGCCAGCGTGACGAGCTGGCGGGCGCGGCGAACAAAGAGCGGGCGCATAGGCGGTTCTCCTTTCTACTTCAGCATCGGCATATCGATGCCTTTTTCTTTCGCCGTCCGAATGGCGAGCTCATACCCAGCGTCGGCGTGGCGGACGACACCAAGACCGGGATCGGTCGTCAACACGCGTTCCAGCCGTTTTTCCGCCTCTTTCGTCCCGTCGGCGACAATAACCATGCCGGCGTGAATGGAGTAGCCCATGCCGACGCCGCCGCCGTGGTGAACCGACACCCAGCTTGCGCCGCCGACCGCATTCAACAGGGCGTTTAAAATCGGCCAGTCAGCGATGGCATCGCTTCCGTCTTTCATCGCTTCCGTCTCCCGGTTCGGCGAGGCGACCGAACCCGAGTCCAAATGGTCGCGTCCGATGACGATCGGCGCCTTCAATTCACCGCGGGCGACCATGTCGTTGATGATTTTTCCGAACTTCGCCCGCTCGCCGTAGCCAAGCCAGCAAATGCGCGCCGGCAACCCTTGGAATTGGATTTGTTTTTGCGCCATGCGGATCCAATGGCAAAGGCGTTCGTTCTCGCTGAACTCGCGCAAAATGACTTCATCGGTTTTGTAAATGTCTTCCGGGTCGCCGGAGAGCGCCACCCAGCGGAACGGGCCCTTTCCTTCACAAAAGAGCGGGCGGATGTACGCCGGCACAAAGCCCGGGAAAGAGAAGGCATCTTCGACTCCTTCGTCTTTCGCCACTTGGCGGATGTTGTTGCCGTAATCAAACGTCACCGCTCCTCGGTGTTGCATCGCCAACATCGCCCGTACGTGCTCAGCGATCGATTGTTTGGCGCGGGCAACGTACTGCTTCGGATCGCGCACCCGCAGCTCAGCTGCCTCCTCAAGCGTCAACCCCGCGGGGATGTAGCCGTTTAACGGATCATGGGCGGACGTTTGATCGGTCAAGACGTCCGGAACAAAACCCATATCAACGAGCCGCGGCAACACTTCGGCCGCGTTGCCGACAAGGCCGATCGACAGCGCTGTTTTCTCTTCCTTCGCCCGTTTGGCCATGGCGAGCGCGTCGTCCAGGCTGTCGGTCATCGTGTCAAGGTATTTCGTGTCAAGGCGGCGCTGGATGCGGGCCGGGTCGACTTCAACGGCGAGACAGACGCCGCCGTTCATCGTCACCGCCAACGGCTGCGCCCCGCCCATGCCGCCAAGGCCGGCCGTTACCGTGATCGTTCCTGCCAGCGTGCCGCCAAAGTGCTGGCGCGCCACTTCGGCGAACGTTTCGTACGTCCCTTGGACGATGCCTTGGCTGCCGATGTAAATCCAACTGCCGGCCGTCATTTGTCCGTACATGATCAGCCCTTTTTTGTCGAGCTCATGGAAATGGTCCCATGTCGCCCATGCCGGCACGAGGTTCGAGTTGGCAATGAGCACGCGCGGCGCATCCGGGTGGGTGCGAAACACCGCGACCGGCTTGCCCGATTGAATGAGCAATGTCTCATCGTTTTCCAATCGGAGAAGAGTGTCCACAATCGCCTCGTAACATTCCCAGTTGCGCGCCGCTTTCCCGATGCCGCCGTAAACGATCAACTCATCCGGCCGCTCGGCGACCTCCGGATGCAAGTTGTTGTGCAACATGCGCAGCGCCGCTTCCTGAATCCATCCTTTCGCTCGCCGCGTTGTTCCGGAAAGCGCTTGTACCGTTCGTTTGTCTGTCATCGTCATCCTCTCCTTTTCCCTCTTTGCTTTTATTGTAAGGAAGGGAAGAAGACGGAGATAGATGCGCCTCTTTTAAAGGTGAGTCATTTTTTTCGAAATTTCATATTTCTTTTCTCTTCATTGATCCATTTCTTTTGATGGCTGTTCATTTTTTTTGAAAAAAACCGCCTACCGCGGTGATGACCGATACGATCGTTGTTCATCGCGGTAGGCGGTCGGTGTCTGATTCAGTTCGGCTTTAAAGACGCGTGTCAAATAATGGGCCGTGCGAAACCCGGTCTGTTCAGCGATTTCCTTAATCGAGAGGTCGGTTTGCCGGAGCAGCCGTTTCGCCTCCTCAAGCCGCCGGTTCGTCAGCCATTGGCGGAACGTCACACCGCGCTTTTTCGACAACAAATGGCTGAAATACGCGGGGCTGCGGCCGGCTGCCGCCGCGGCCCGCTCCAACGTGAGCGACGGGTCGCGAAAATGCGCTTCCATATAGCGGAGCCCCCGTTCGATGGCGTCGACGCGCGCGTCTTCCGCTGCTCGCCTCGCTTCGTCAAGCAGCCGGCGCAAAAACAAAATCAATTCCTGAACGATGCGATACAGCACCGGATTATACAAAATTTCCTGAAATAGGCGCATGTACTCGCGTTCGGTCGCGCCGCGGTCCAGACGGTACGTCTTCATAAACCGGCGGATTTGCGCCAAAATGCTCGTCAACCGCGTGCGCACCATCTCCGGGCTCGGAAACGGCGGCGTCCAATCGGAAAATTCCCGTTGCAGCCATCGTTTGACCGCTTCATGGTCAAACCGCTCAAGCATCTCGATCCATTGCCGCTGCTCTTCCGGCGTCAGAAACGGATCCAAGTGGCGCCACTGTCCGTCATCAGGCGCCGGAGCGATCACTTGCCGGTAGCCGATAAAAAACGTTGTCTCGAGCAGCCGGCGGGCGGCTTGGTATCGCTCACGCACCGATCGCCGGCCATCCGGCGGCATGATGACGACCGCCAATGGCTCATGATGGTCCTCCTCCCAATCGCGCAACATCTTCCATGCCTCTTCTTTTCCGTCGCCCGGCAGCTCGGGAAAGAGACAGGCCGCCATATGGGTCAACGGCAAGACGCGCGCCCTCCGGCGAAACGGATAGTTTGTTAAAAAGCGGACCACTTCGGAAGAGAAGGCAGGTTGTTCGGCCTGCACAAGCCATACGTGGGTCGACACATCAACACGGTCATCGACAAACAACGAGCGATAATCGTCATCATAGCCGCCAACACCGACGGACGGCCGAGAGCGCCCGTCCCCGGCGGAAAATGAAGCCGCCGTTCGCAACGCTTGCTTCAATTTGGCGGGCTCAAGCGGTTTCACAAGCAAATCGACGCATTGCCAGTCGATGGCTTGCTTCGCCCGTGCGAATGTCGCCTCAGCGGTTGCAGCAATCACGCGCTGGCAAAACAGGCGGATGCAAGATGTCGCTTTCCCCCACTGTTCATACGGAATCATATCCAATTCGACGTACAATAGCTCCGGCGCTTCCCGTTCCAGCAGCGCCATCATCTCCTCGACCGTAGCCGCCGTATATACTTGCTCAATCGGCAAGGAATACGCGGACACGAGCCAGCGGATCGCTTCTCGTTCCTTGTCGTCCCGTTCGGCAATGACGAGTTTCATCTTCTCACCGCCCTAGCTGCTTGATAGAGCATGTTCAACGAAAGTTCTCCGCGCTGTTTCGCAAACGTCGAAAGTCAACTGCCCCCACTGAGCCCGCTCTTGAATGGGGGGCCTCCTTGCAAACATTGGAGATGAAGAAGGATTTCTAGGCAAAAAGCAGCGGCTAGCGCCACGGTTTTTCCGCCTTCATCCACGAGCGGGTTGACTTCGCAAAGATCGACGCTGATCGTGTTCGGATGAGAAACGATGCGGCGGATGAGCGCGCGCACCAGCGATGGTGCGAGTCCAAACGGCGACGGCGCGCTCACCCCTGGCGCGGCGGCAGCGCTGATCGCATCCATGCAAATGGTCAACATCACGCCGTCATACGTTGAGGCAAATCGTTCGATCTGTTCATAAGCCGCCTCCATCGGCCCCGCAGTCAGCTGTTCTTCCAGCATGTACTCGCATCCGTACCGCTGTGCATCCGCAAACAGCGCCGCCGTGTTGCCGAGCTTCTGAATGCCTAAGCAGCAATATCCCACCTGTTTGTCCTCATCCAAAATTTGCCGAAACATCGTCCCGGATGTCGGCCCGTTATCATACGGCCGCAAATCGAAATGGGCGTCAATGTTGATGATGCCAAGGCGGGCGTTCGGCCCAAGCGCTTCACGGACGCCCAAATAATGGCCATACGCCGTCTCATGGCCGCCGCCGATCACCACCGGCGCCGCGCCGCTTCGCAGCAGGCGGGCGACGGCTTTGCCGAGTTCGGCTTGGCTTTGTTCGAGTTGTCCGTCCACGCAAACGACATCGCCCGCATCAAAGATGGACGCGCCTTGCGGAAGATGCCATGGCAGCCGCCCCAACGCCGCCTTCACGGCGGCCGGCGCCTCTTTCGCCCCTTGACGGCCTTGGTTGCGGCGCACGCCCTCGTCGCACGCAAAGCCGATGAGAGCCGCTGCTCGTTCCATCGGCGCCAACGGCTGCGATAAATCCAACAGGCGGATGCGCTGATGGAGGCGAAACGCCCGTTCATCGCTCACACTGTCCACCCGCCCCGTCCAGCGGCTTTTCTCGGGTTGTTGATACATCGAACCATCTCCTTTCGACGATCAGCTACCTGTTTCTTTCGCTGCCGCTTTGCCGTTCTCCTTCTGGCAGGGGCAGAAAGAGGAAATCGCGTCTTTCCCGCGAATAAAAGAATACAGATACGAAAACAGAAAGGGGGACACAGCATGAAATCAACCGTCAACTTGCATGACGTCATCGCCGGCCAAAGCGCGCCGCCGCCGTGCGATACAACGCTCGGCGTTCGCTTGACAGAAGCCCGGGACGGCTATGCGAAAGGAGTATGGAAGGTAAGCGAATCGCTGCTCAACGGCAACGGCGTCATTATGGGCGGGTTTGTCGGCGCGGCGGCCGATATCGTGATGGCTTATGCGGTGACGACCTTGCTTCGCGATGACCAAATGCACGCTTCGATCAACTTGCACACGACGTTTCATCGTCCGATGGAAGCCGGGGAAGCGGAAATCGAGGCGCTAGTGGAAAAACCCGGGCGAACGGTCGCTTATGTGACCGCCACCGTGCGGCAAAACGGCAAAGAGGTGGCGAGCGCCACGTCATCCGTGCTGATCATGGGAAAACGATGAAACACCGGTCTTCCGTGCTAGCGAGCGGGTCATGGGCAGGATTCCGAAAGAAGGCCAAAAAGGCTGGTGAAAAACGGTTGTTTCTTTTGAACAATGGGGGAGCGTGTAAAAGACGCTCCTGATGCGACAGGGCTTTTCTATTTGAGAAGCGAGGCTGGTAAGCGGCCTGTTTCCTTAAATCACCGCCCCTCAAAACCTACTGGAAAGAAAGCGGCATTTCGGACAACGTCTCCGGCCGCCTTGGCTCTTCACAACGGGCAGGGGGAATGATGATGGGCTTTGCCCGCCAGCGCGAGCCGAACTGCAGGGGGCGCTCAATTCTTCACCGCCCTCAGCGGCAAAGCGCCGAAGAAAGCGCTGCCAAAAACAGCGGCTTTTCGGCGCTTCCCGTTGCTTGTTAAGAGCGGACAAACGTTTTCGGCATCACGACGGCGACGACTTGCCCGCGGGCGCATAATTCACCGTTCGCAAACACTTCGGTGTCAACTTGCCATTTTTTCGGATGAATTTCCGTCACTGTGCCGATGGCCACAAGCGGCACCCCGTGCGGCGTCGGTTTGAGAAAATCGACGTGCAGCGAAGCGGTGACAAAGCGCGGCGGCGTCTCCCCGCTGCCCGGCTCATGGCCGTTTTTCCGGTGCAGCGCCAGCGCCGCTGAACCGGTGCCGTGGCAGTCGATGAGCGAGGCGATCAATCCGCCATACACAAACCCAGGGATGGCTGTATGTTCGGGGCGCGGCGTATACACCGTCACCGTCTTGTCCCCTTGCCATCCGGTGCGGAAATGGTGGCCCGTCTCATTCAAACGGCCGCAGCCATAGCACCAAGCGAATTCATCCGGATAGTCGTCTTGAATGGCGTGAACGATCGTTTCTTCCACTACACATCTCCCCCTCTCTTTTTCTAGTATACCATTGAATAGAGAGAACGACGACTCTTATTTAGGAGGATGGCTGCTTAGTGATGGACAAGACTGGCGAGAGAATGCGCGGCACGAGGGCCCAACGACCAGACGGCAAATGCATAGGCGGCCCAAACAGCGGACCGCCCGTGTTTATTGTGCAGATCGCTCCGGCTCGTAAAATTCGATCCATTCTCCGTCTGGACCGAGGAAAAACAAATATTTCGCCCCGTTCGGAAGCTCGGTAATGTCCTCCCAAACGAGCGGGATGCCAAGCGACACGAGCCGTTCTTTCTCCTGCTCGATGCCTTCGACCGTAAACGCGACATGATGCACTTTTCCTTCCGTCGGCAAATTCGGGTTGTATCCTTCGATGAGCTCGACGATGATCTGGCCGTCAAGCCCCAAAAACGCCAGTTTCATCGTCCCGTTCGTATGAATCATCTCGCTGAGCAGCTCGAGGCCGACGACGTTTTGATAAAATGCTTTCGATGTTTCAATATCTTTCACTTGGATGCCGACGTGTTCAAATTTTTTGACTGCCATTCGCTGTTCTTCCTTTCTCTCACGTTCTACGATTCAATGGAAAACACAGCGCGCAAATACGGGGTCATTTGCGGTGGGAAAATGTCTTTTTTTCCTAGCTCCTGCCATAGATAGCGGTCAAGGGCGTACGGCCCCTCCGCTTTCCATTCCTCTGCCTCATCGTTCGTCAGCACGAGGGAAAACATCGTTCCTTGCGCTTCCCCATACAAGTGGACATAGCCGTCCCCGCGGTCGATATGCACCACCGCCTGCCGATCGAACCGGGTGAGCTCCGTCCGCACGCAACGCATGACGTGAACAGCAAACGTCGCCGCCGGCAAATGCGCTGCCATGCAGGCGCGGAGCGACAGTCGTTCCGCCACTGTTTCCCCCTCACCTCCCATCATCAAAAACCCCCTTCCGCCTCGGAATGACGCGAAAGGGGGTGGCCGTTCTTATCATCCAAAGCGACATCGCTTTGCGGGTGTTAGCACCTTGCCAGCGGCAGGTTGCTGTGGGGTCATCAAGCCCGTTCTCTCGCCCACTCTTGATAAGACGTATGCTATTTCTTCTTATCCTACCACACATCCCCCTCAGTGACAACGGTCTTTACTATTGAACCACGCCCGTCTGTTCGGGGGTGTTGCTGCGATTCACTTCACCCTAAAATAGTATATAGACCCCCATGCCGAAAAAAAATTCAGCACCATCGGAAGGATGAAAATCCCCTTTTGTTTTATACAATCTTGAGATTTACATACCTTCAGGACAGATGCAACAAAAACGTTCAACATCTCCTTGACGGAAAAGTCGCTTATCCATTTTTCGACTGTCGAAAGCAAGCCGGTGGCTTGGAAAACCGAACGACCACTCACTTCAGGAGTAGAACGCGAGGAACAGCTCGAGTACTTGTGGGAAAAAGGCTGTCAAGAGGCGCAAGGCTACTTGTTCCAGCCCCCCATGCCAGCAGATGAAGCAGTCAACCTGCTGGCACGCAGTATCATAACGAAGGACGTAAAAACACGGATGCCCGTCATCCAAGGCATCCGCGTTTTTCCATCATTTAAACGCCATCGCCGCCCGCACCGCTTTTTTCCAGCCATCGTAGAGCATCGTTCGCTTGTTGTCATCCATCTTCGGCTCAAACCGGCGCTCGAGCTGCCATTGGGCGGCGATGTCACTCCGGCTGTTCCAGTAGCCGACCGCCAGTCCGGCCAAATACGCCGCCCCGAGCGCCGTCGTCTCGTTAATGACCGGCCGCTCGACCGGCACAGCGAGCAAATCGCTTTGAAACTGCATAAGCAAGTTGTTTTTCACCGCCCCGCCGTCGACGCGCAGCGTGGTCAGCGAGAGGCCGGAATCGGCTTCCATGGCGGCGAGCACGTCTTTCGTCTGGTAAGCGAGCGATTCCAATGTCGCGCGGATGAAATGCTCTTTCGTCGTGCCGCGCGTGAGGCCGAACACCGCCCCGCGCACCTCGCTGTCCCAATACGGGGTGCCGAGGCCGACGAACGCCGGGACGACGTACACCCCGTCCGTTGACTCGACTTTTTCCGCGTACGCTTCGCTATCCGCTGCTGTTTTGATCATCCGCAAGCCGTCGCGCAGCCATTGAATGGCGGAGCCGGCGACGAAAATGCTGCCTTCAAGCGCGTATTCGACCTTGCCGTCGATGCCCCAGGCGATCGTCGTCAGCAGCCCGTGCTTCGACTGCACCGCTTTTTCCCCCGTATTCATCAGCATAAAGCAACCGGTGCCGTACGTATTTTTCGCCATCCCTTCCGTAAAGCACGCCTGACCGAACAAGGCCGCCTGTTGATCGCCCGCCGCTCCGGCGATCGGCACTTCGACGCCAAAGAAATGGTATGGGACGGTTTTCGCGTATACTTGCGAGGATGGCCGCACTTCAGGAAGCATCGCCTTGGGCACGTTTAAAATCGCAAGCAGTTCGTCATCCCATTCAAGCGTATGAATGTTGAACATCAAGGTGCGGGACGCGTTCGAGTAGTCGGTCACATGGGCGCGGCCGCCGGATAACTTCCAAATGAGCCACGTGTCGATCGTGCCAAACAACAGCTCGCCGCGCTCCGCCCGTTCGCGCGCCCCCTCGACATGGTCCAAAATCCATTTCACTTTTGTCCCAGAAAAATAGGCGTCAATGAGCAGACCCGTTTTTTCGCGAAACAATGGATCATACCCTTTGGCTTTCAACTCCTCGCAAATGCCCGCCGTCTGCCGCGACTGCCAGACGATGGCGTTGTAAACCGGATTGCCGGTGTCTTTCTCCCAAACAACCGTCGTTTCCCGCTGGTTCGTAATGCCGATCGCCGCCACTTGTTCCGGCTTCACTTGCGCCTCGGACAAGACGCTGGCAATGACGGCAAGCACCGAACCCCAAATTTCGTTCGCGTTATGTTCGACCCAGCCGGGCTGTGGGAAATATTGGGTAAACTCTTTTTGCGCCATATGGACGATTTCGCCCTTTTGATTGAACAAAATCGCGCGCGAACTCGTTGTACCTTGGTCGATGGATAAAATGTATTGATCCATAGTATCGTCCTCCCCTTTTCTTGGTCGTTTTCGATCCACTCACTTTCATCCGCGTCAACACAAACGGTCAAGAAGAATAGCGTCTTGCGGCGCCGGCTGTTTTTCCTTCTGCCATCTTCGCCGCCGTCAAAACGACTGCGGTGGCCGCCAGCACTCCCCATAATGCGCCGGTCGGTTTTCCCAAGAAAACGGCTTTATACACCAAACTGCCTAACGCGCCGCCAAGCAGCGGCCCGACAATCGGCACCCACGCATACGACCAATTCGATGATCCTTTCCCTGGGATTGGCAACAAAAAGTGAGCTAACCGAGGCCCAAAGTCTCGAGCCGGATTAATGGCGTATCCGGTCGTACCGCCGAGCGACAGCCCAATCGCTACAATCAAAAAACCAACGACAAACGGATTGAGCCCATCGGCGAATTTGTTGGCGCCAATGGCCAAAATGGCCAGCACGAGCACAAATGTGCCGATGATTTCACTCAATAAATTGGCTGCCGTATTCGGCACGGCCGGCCCGGTGGCGAACACGCCAAGCTTGACGCCCGGATCGTCCGTTTCTTTCCAATGCGGCCAATAGTGGAGATAGATGACGGCAGCTCCAATCATAGCGCCGAGTACTTGTGCCAACACATAGCCAGGAACATCTTTCCACGGAAAATCGCCGCTGAGCGCCAACGCCACCGTCAGCGCCGGATTCAGATGGGCGCCGCTATACCGGCCGA
Source organism: Geobacillus sp. BMUD (assembly GCF_013096845.1). NCBI lineage: Bacteria > Bacillati > Bacillota > Bacilli > Caryophanales > Anoxybacillaceae > Geobacillus > Geobacillus sp. BMUD. Next base: position 458,657 of record NZ_SDLA01000001.1, on the reverse strand, counting down.
CAGCGTATACGGCCACCGCCACCGCCAGCCCCCATCCCATCGTAATGACAATCCAGCCCGAATTGGCCGCATACGATTTCTTTAAATTGACCCCAGCGCACACACCCGCGCCGAAAATGATGAGCAATGCAGTGCCAATGAGTTCTCCTAAAAATGGCGACATTGGGTCTCTTCCTCCTTTTCATTCGTGATTTTCCTTGTCATTTCCTGCTTGAGCCAAACCCTCCGGAGGGTTGTCTGTTGGGTGGAAAAACAAAAACCCACACACTTCCCCGCTAATCAACGAGGAATATGTGTGGGTCTCCGTTTCTCCGCCACAACAGAATATTAACTTACTTTGAGAATACCATTGTTTGAAAACGCTGTCAACCTATTTCTTTGCTAAAATTTGCACGTAATCGAAGTCGAGCGTATCGACCGCGTCTTCGATATGAAGGCGGGTGATGAACCGGTACGACCGGCCGGGGCGCGATGGCGGCAAGGTTTCCGGAATCATGTAGGAAAACGGGATTTCCTTTTTCTCGTTCGGCTTGATCGAAAACGCACCGGCCGCCGGAATGACAGCGACAATGTCATCTAGCTCCTTGCCATTTTCGATTGTTTTTTGCACAAGCTCCACATCGAGCCGCTCGATCCTTTGTTCCACCGTTCCGCCGTAAATGTGGACGGTCCCTTGAATCATTTCTCCCTGTCGCCATAACGATTTATCTAAGATCAAGTCGACGTGCGCCGACCCGACTCCGACTCTTGACATCATTTTGCGCAATAACACCGTAGTCACCTCTTTGTCTCTCTTGTCGTATTATCATACGAAAAAACGAAGCCGACTGTTTCAACGCGAGCCAAAAAATAAACAGACGATGCTGGCGCGGCACGTCTGCCCCTAGGGAGAAACAGGGACGAATGCGGCTCGTTTTGTTACCGCTTACATTCGAGATTACCGCATTCGCCTTCCGCTGTCAATTGGTTACTCGTACACATTTTCGTTTTCGATAATGTAATCGATTCGAATGACTGGGACGTCCTGTTGCTCGACTTCCGCGACAATCAAACCGACGCGGTCATGATAGATGCAAAACGTATCCTGCCCTTTGCGAAACGCCGACTCTCCGTACGAAAGAACCATGTGGTAAATTTTATTGTCGCTGAAATACCGACGGCTGACCCGGCTCCCTAACCGGACGATCACTTCTTTTCCCGCGATTTTTCCGCGGTACATCCGCTCTCCCCCTTTTTGTCGTTCCTATTCCAATGTATGGCCGTTGTTGCCCGCTCATGACTTTTTTCTCCCCAGCAGCCCGTTTTCCTTTTCAACTTATTGTTTTTCGAACCGGCAAACAACTTTTTTCGAAAATTTCCTTTCTTTTGCTTGACGCGGCCACCCGCGGTAGTGTATAGTAGAGTCATCACATAACAGAATATATTTCAGGCATTCAACATGAAAGCGCATCTTGGATGGCTGTGAAGTATATTTTGTTATTTGATAAAATCTTGAGGTTAGCCGAACAGGCTAAAGGTATTAGGAGGAATTCAGTATTATGCAACGTGGTAAAGTAAAATGGTTCAACAACGAAAAAGGCTACGGTTTCATCGAAGTGGAAGGCGGTTCGGACGTATTCGTTCACTTCACGGCGATCCAAGGTGAAGGGTTCAAAACGTTAGAGGAAGGCCAGGAAGTTTCGTTTGAAATCGTCCAAGGAAACCGCGGACCGCAAGCAGCGAACGTTGTCAAATTATAAGACTTCGTTGACATAGACGAGAGAACGGGAGCGGAACCAAAGGCACCCTGCTTAGGCAGGGTGCCTTTTTCATTGCGATTTGCATAGATTCAATCAAGCGGCGAACAATAAGGAAAGGGAGGTGTTCATATGGCCAAACGCGATGCCGACGTACATACGGGATACAACGACTTAAAGCAAGTGGAAATGTTCGTCGAAACGGCGGAAAAAATGGTCGGTCAAGCGACGATGCAACTCGACCCTGAGATGCTTCACCATGCCGAACAAGCGGTGAAAAACGCCCGCGGCCAGTTGGCGCGCGCTCGCCAACAAGCGACAGGCGTCGATGGCGATTTCCTCGCCCGCTGTGAACAAACGTTGGCCCGCGCCGAGCATCAGCTTCGCGAGGCGCAGCAATAAGGCAAGCAAGATGGAGCTTCGCTGTGCGAAGCTCTTTTGGCTTATATCCCCACTTGCTAAAGAAAACGAAGCAAACTGGCATTCTTTTGAGAAAACAGGCGAAAAAACCTGCTTTGCTGGCACAAGGAGTTATCTGATCTGCCTGTCAGCGGTGAAACGCCGTTCCATCGCTTGTCTCTTCAGTGCGCAAGAAGAAAACAGAGCGCCCCCGCTTTCTGATCCGCCATTATCGACGCGGACGCGCCGGCGCTGACAGGAGCATCTCTCCGTACTGCCGCATTTGTTCCCCGACCGTGCATTGCTGGATGCAAAACGACTGGGCGTACGTTTTGCCGTACTCTTTCCGGAACGTGCTTTTTAAAAAGCAGCCGTAGCAGTATGTTTCCTCCAGCCAAGCGATTTGGTCCAATATTTCTTTGCGTCGGTTTCTCTTCTTTCCCATACGACCTTACCCTTTCTCCGTCAATTCCGTTCGGCTTGTGATGATCTGCCCTTCAAGCGCCTGACGGGCGAGCGAATCCGCCTCTTTATTTTGCTTGCGCGAAATCGGCTCGTACGCCGGCTCGATGTGAAGTTCGCGCATTTTCGCTTCAATGCGGTCAAGCCAGGTGTTGAAATCGTCCTCAAAACACGGCCAATCACCGGACAGCTGCTTTAACACGACGTGGGAGTCGCCGCGGAACGTCACCGGCAAATGATGGACGCCAAGCTCCTCAAGCAGCTGCATGACAAACCAAAATGCCGCATACTCCGCCTCATTATTGGATTTGATTTCGCCAAGTCGACGGTTGGCGCGCAGCCGGTAGCGATGGTCGTTTTGCTTATAGTATACGACCGCGCCGGCGCCGCCTTGGGACGTCTCATGGTCAAAGCCGCCGTCGAAATACACAACAATCTCATGCGGCTCGCCGCCGATCTCCTCAAGCAACTTTTGCAGCTCTTTTTTTGACCACACCGTACCGTTTCGATCAACAAACTCAACTGTTTTCGTCCGCCCGGTTTTTTCAAAATCATCTGCCAAAGTGAGCGCCTTTTTGGCCTCCACCCAATCGGAAACAAGAAACGCCTCTTGTTTTTTCGGTGTGATATATGTCCAGTGGATTTGTACATCCAACGTTGGGTCACCCTTCCGCATGGCGATGATCGGAGCTGGTTTTTATTTTACCACACTTTCGCCCTTGTTCATTACCTAATATTATGCGCAAATTCTTTTCGTATCAACCATTTTGCCGCAGGCACCCATCTTTTTTCCAAAATATCTGTCTTTTCCGGCCTATTTGTGGTACACTAGCAGCTAGCCCCCAAAATGAGATAGGGCGCAACCATAATGAAGAGGGAGGATTCGAATTGAAGCGTCAAACCATAGCCGATCTGAGTCTGCTAATGGTGACCTTCGTCTGGGGTGCGACGTTTGTCGTCGTCCAAAATGCCATTTCGTTTTTGGAGCCGTTGTCGTTTAACGCCGTTCGCTTCAGTTTGGCCGGCTTGTTGCTTCTCGCCTGGATCACCGCCGTTTCCCGTCCGCTCTTCGGTCAGTTGTCATGGCAGGTCATCGGCGCCGGGGCGTGGATGGGGCTATGGCTGTTTTGCGGCTATGCATTCCAAACGGTCGGGCTGTTGTACACCACTTCCTCGAAAGCTGGCTTTATTACTGGACTGAGCGTTGTGCTCGTGCCGCTGTTTTCCTTTTTGATTTTAAAGCAAAAACCGTCTGTGAATGCGGCCATCGGAGCAACACTTGCTGCGTTTGGCCTGTATTGGCTGACGGGGGGAGCGGAGCTGTCGTTCAATCAGGGGGATTTCTTTGTCTTGCTCTGTGCTGTTTCCTTTGCCATGCACATTATCGTCACCGGCCTCTATTCCTCTCGGTATTCAACGATGTTGTTGACGATGGTGCAAATTTTCACCGTCGCCGCGCTCTGTTTCGTCTTTGCCTTTTGGTTTGAAGATGCCGACGACATGTGGAATATAGCGGTGCTCCGCCGCCCGGAAGTATGGGGAGCGCTCGCTGTGACATCGCTGCTGGCGACGACCGCGGCGTTTCTCATCCAAACAGCGGTGCAAAAATATACGACTCCCGCCCATGTCGCTCTCATTTTCGCCATGGAGCCGGTGTTCGCCGCTTTGACCGCCTACCTTTGGGCTGGGGAACAGCTGTCGCCATCGGCCTGGCTTGGCGGCGCTGCGATTTTGGCCGGCATGATTTTCGCCGAACTGCCAAGCATGCGCTTCTGGGGAAGACGATGGCGGGAAAAACGGAACATCTCCTCGTAGCGACAAAAGCTGTCCTGCATGAAAAGCGGGACAGCTCTTTTCCTAACTTCAGGTGTTGGACTGCCCACCATTCCTATGCTGTGGACGCCCCGCCCGCTTCACCACCTAAACGATTCGTTTGCGACGTCGACACGCCCAATACGACAGAGCACCGGTCGCTATGCCTAGGAGCGCCCCGCCGACGACTTCGATCGGCTCGTGCCCGAGCCGGGCGCGCAACTGCCGCTGTCGTTTGTGATAAACGGTTTGTTTCGGGTCTCCTTCCAACTTTTTCACCTCCTCCGCCAGCTCGTTTAGGCGAAGGGCGAGTTCGCCCGCTTGGCGCCGCACCCCTTGGGCATCGTACATGACGATGAGTCCAAACAACGCGGCCAAGGCAAAATCGATCGTGCGCACGCCTCGCTCGAGGGCGATAAACGTCGCTAAGGCGGAAACACCAGCCGAGTGGGAGCTTGGCATTCCGCCAGTTTCGAAAAAGAGCCGCCAGTCCCACCGGCCGGTCTCCAGCTGCTTGATCGGGATTTTCAGAAACTGGGCGAGCGCGATTGTCGCGAGCGCCGTCTTGAGCCCCTTGTTCATCATGCTTTCCTCCTTTGCTTATATTTTGGCCGGGAGCGGTCATACTATCCGTGAAGCGGAGGTGAAAGCGATGACCAAAAACGGCGGCCGAAACCGAGGCACGAAGGCGCCGGGCGTCAACCCGCAAGGCTTTGGCCAAGACGGAACGTTCACCCCGGATCCGAAAAGCAAACTCGAAAACGCGGCGAAAAAGCTCAACACAAAATAAAGCAGGCTTCCCGATGCGGAAGCCTGCTTTTTGTCGTTATTGCTTCACTTTCGCCAATTTTTCGCGCAACACCATTTGCAAAATGCCGCCGTGGCGATAGTAGTCGATTTCGACTTCGCTGTCAAAGCGGACGATCACTTCAAATTCTTTTGTCTCACCCGTATCCGGGTTCGTCGCTGTCACTTTGACAAGATCGCGCGGTTTGACGTTTTCATCGATGTGAACGTCAAACACTTCTTTGCCCGTCAAGCCGAGCGTTTCCGCGTTTTCGCCTTCTTTGAATTGCAGCGGCAGGACGCCCATCAACACGAGGTTCGAGCGGTGGATGCGCTCAAAGCTTTCGGCGATGACCGTCTTGATCCCGAGCAAGAACGTCCCTTTCGCCGCCCAGTCGCGCGAGCTGCCCATGCCATAGTCTTTGCCGGCGATGACGACAAGCCCGGTGCCATCTTGTTTGTATTTCATGCATGCATCGTACATCGACATGACTTCGCCGGTTGGCCAGTACGTCGTATAGCCGCCTTCCGTGCCTGGCGCGATTTGGTTGCGGATGCGGATGTTGGCGAACGTGCCGCGCATCATCACTTCATGGTTGCCGCGCCGCGAACCGTACGAGTTGAAGTCTTTCGGCTCAACGCCTTTCGAGATCAAATATTGGCCGGCTGGTGTGTTTTTGCCGATCGACCCGGCTGGCGAAATATGGTCGGTCGTGACCGAATCGCCGAACTTGCCGACGACGCGCAAGCCCGTGAGCGGCTCAACTTTGCGCACTTCCGGCGACAAGCCTTCAAAGAACGGCGGATTTTGAATGTACGTCGAGTTTTCGTCCCATTGGTAAAGCGGCTCATCCGTCGTTTCGATGGCATTCCAACGCGGGTTGCCGTCGAACACGCGCTCATATTCCTTGCGGAACAGTTCCGGATCGACCGCTTGCTTGACGACATTCTTCACTTCTTCCATCGACGGCCAAATGTCGCGGAAGTAAACGTCATTGCCGTCTTTGTCTTTGCCGATCGGCTCATTGAGCAAATCGATGTCGACCGTGCCGGCCAGCGCATAGGCGACGACCAGCGGCGGCGATGCCAAATAGTTGCCTTTCACCAGCGGATGGATGCGCCCTTCAAAGTTCCGGTTGCCGGACAGGACGCTTGTGACAAGCAAATCGCTTTCCGCAAGCGCTTTTTCGAGCTCCGGCGCCAACGGACCGGAGTTGCCGATGCACGTCGTGCAACCGTAGCCGACGACATTGAAGCCGAGCTGTTCCAGATACGGAAGCAACCCTGAGTCACGCAAGTAGCCGGTGACGACTTTCGAGCCCGGCGCAAGCGACGTTTTCACGTATTTCGGCACTTGCAAGCCTTTTTCGACCGCTTTTTTCGCCACCAAACCAGCTGCCACAAGGACGTATGGGTTGGACGTATTCGTACAGCTCGTGATCGCCGCGATGACGACCGCGCCCGTTTTCAGCTTGACTTGTTCACCGTTCAGCTCGACGGTAATTTCCCGCTCCAAATCCGCTTCCGTCAGGCCGAAGCCTTGGTTGCCTTGCGGCGCTTTCACCGCCTCGCGGAACGATTGTTTCATTTTCGAGAGCGGAATCAAATCTTGCGGCCGTTTCGGACCGGACAAGTTCGTTTCGATTTCCGACAAATTGATTTCGACGACGTCCGTAAACACCGGCTCCGGCGCGTCCGGCGTGTAGAACAAGCCGTTCGCTTTGCAGTACGCTTCAACGACTTGAACGTGATGTTCGTCGCGGCCGGTCAAGCGCAAATAGTCGAGCGCTTCAGCATCGACCGGGAAGAAACCACACGTCGCCCCGTACTCCGGCGCCATGTTGGCGATCGTCGCCCGGTCGGCAAGCGGCAAGGTCGCCACTCCTGGTCCGAAAAATTCGACGAATTTGCCGACAACGCCTTTTTTCCGGAGCACTTGCGTCACCTTAAGCGCCAAGTCGGTGGCCGTCGCTCCGTCCGGCAATTTGCCCGTCAGGCGGACGCCGACGACTTCTGGCACTGGGAAGTATGACGGTTGGCCGAGCATGCCGGCTTCCGCTTCAATGCCGCCGACGCCCCAACCGAGGACGCCGAGACCGTTGATCATCGTCGTATGCGAGTCCGTGCCGACAAGCGTATCCGGGAACGCTTCGTACTCGCCGTTTTCCCCTTCAACCGTATGAACGACATTAGCCAAATATTCCAAGTTCACTTGGTGGACGATCCCCGTAGCCGGCGGAACAGCACGATAGTTGTTAAACGCTTTTTGCGCCCATTTCAAAAACTTGTACCGTTCGGCGTTCCGTTTAAATTCCAAGTCCATATTGTACTCGAGCGCATCGTCCGACCCGTAGCGGTCGACTTGCACCGAGTGGTCGATGACGAGATCGACCGGAATCTCCGGGTTGATTTCATACGGATCGCCGCCCAAATCGGCCATCGCTTTGCGCATGGACGCCAAGTCGACGACGGCCGGTACGCCGGTGAAGTCTTGCAAAATGACGCGCGACGGTTTGAACGGCACGTCGATGTCTTTCATTTCCGGCGTTCCCCATTTCGCCAAGTTTTCCACGTGCTCTTTCGTAATGACGCGGCCGTCGACTTGGCGGAGAACCGATTCAAGCAATACTTTGATCGAGTACGGCAGTCGGCTCACTTGGCCGATGCCCGCCTCTTCAAGCGCTTGCAAACGGTAATAATTGTATTTTTTACCGTTGACTTCGAATGAAGAGCGGGCGTTGAATACATCCTGTTTCACCATATGTACAACCCCCTTCACTTCACAATAATACTATACTATTTTTCCGGGCAAAAGTCGAAAAAATCGTATCAATTCTCGCATTCCTTGTAAAGCTTGGTACGACTTTATCTTATTATAGAACGGGAAGGGCTGTAAATAATGGATTTCTAATGACTTTCCCCCTTATTTTCTTATCACGCCTTGACTAGAATAATCCCCATGTTTCATCACAAACTACAACCGGAGGTGAAACAAATGGCAAAGCGAAAAGCCAATCACGTCATTCCCGGCATGAACGCCGCCAAAGCGCAAGGGATGGGCGCCGGCTACAACGAAGAGTTCTCGAATGAACCGCTGACCGAAGCGCAGCGCCAAAACAACAAAAAACGAAAAAAGAACCAATAGGGTGGCGGCCATTTCGCCATCCGGGCCTGCCATAGCATGCAAATGCCATAGCATGCAAAAAGGGAATGTCCGCCGCCGGCATTCCCTTACTCGTTTTGATTCACTTCATCCACAATCGCCTGCAAGTCGCTGCGGAATTTCTCGAGCTGCACGCGCTGTGTTTCCGAGGCGACTTCGAGCGCGTTTTCAATTTGGGCGAACGCCTCGTTGACTTCCTGCCGCAGATGGGCCAGCTGGTGGCCGTAGTCGGCTTGATCGCGCACCAAGTGATCGTGCCATTCTTTTGCTTCCATCGTCGCCTTTTGCGCTGCTTGAAACGCGTCCTGCTTCGTTTTATGATAAACCATGGCTCGTCCCTCCTTCGCGGTCATCGCGGTCGTTCACTACTTATCGTTTCAAACTGGGCGCAAATTATGCGCCGAATAAGCGAAAGCACAACGCCGCATGCTAACGGACAAAGGAGGGACAACAAATGACAAACAAAAATGACGGCAAAGATATGCGCAAAAACGCGCCAAAAGGCGACAATCCCGGGCAGCCCGAGCCGCTTGACGGTTCGAAAAAAGTGAAAAACCGCAACCATACGCGGCAAAAGCATAATTCAAGCCACGATATGTGACACAAGCAAGCGGAGTTTCCCTTCTCCGTTCAGCCGCGCCCGGCTGCCGCTGGGCGGGTTGAACGGCTGTTGTCTTTATGTTTACATAATAAAATTATTGTAAAACCAAAAAGGCGGGCGGTCTCTAGAAGGCGGGTGATGTAAGGGAAAATGGTGCTCCCAACAGCGTTTCTCAATGTTGAAAAATCTTGCGACACCATAACCTGATCCCTTTTGGATTCTCGCAAATGGAGCGTTTTCACTGGGGTCTTCTAGAACATCCCATTGCCGCCCGCCTTGGGTTCATTTCCATTGAAGGACATCATCCCCACCCAGGCAACAAGCCGGCCGACGGCGATGACGATTAGCCTGTTTGCTGCTTGAGCGCTTCATACAGCTCTACGAATTCAGCGGCTAAGTCCTTGACCGTGATCGCCGTCATTAAATGATCTTGGGCATGCACCATCAGAAGCGTCACCACCGTCTGCCCGCCGCGCGCTTCTTGTTGCAGCAGCTCGGTCTGCAACCTATGGGCCGCCTGCAGTTCCGCTCCCGCCTGTTCAAGCAGCCTGCGCGCCGCGGCAAATTCCCCTTTTTTCGCCGCTGCAATCGCCTCCATTGCATAACTGCGGCCGTTTCCCCCGTGAAGAATCAGTTGGAATACAGTTTGTTCATACGTTTGCATAACGCCCTCTCCTATAGTTTATAGAATTCGCGGTACGTGATCAGCTGAACACCGCGCTCGGCCATCTCGGCAACGAGCGTTGGGTCGGTCAGCACCGCCAGCTCTTCGACTCGTTGTTGACAATAGGAACTTCCTGACGCGAGCGGAACATCAATATACGCCGGGTGGCACATCACTTCCGCCGTCTGCCCGTCGCCAATTCGGTCGATAAGGGATAAAAAGCGGTCTTTCGTCAGCCCATCCCCGTAGAAATCCGGAAAAAAGACGTCGACGGTCGGCAGCCGATGCGGCCGTGCCGTCCGCACCGGGCGGATCGGCAACCGATAGCGTTCGGCCAATTGTTCCACAACCGGAAACACATTCGGGTGCTCATGAACGTGATGATGGCTGTCAATATGCGTCGGAGTGAGCCCGAACGAGAAAAAACGCTCCAACTGGGCGCAAAGCTCCCGTTCGATATCGCTGCGCCTAGCGCCGGTAAGCGCCTCCCCGCGCCGCGGAAACTCCCCGTTCTCGTTCACCAGCGATGGAACATCGGCCAGCGGCCGGCCGCACGTCAGCACAAAATGAATGCCGACGCCGAGTTCCGGATGTTTCTTCGCCAACCGGGCGGCATGTTCGGCCGCTGGCATATTCGCCATCAGCGTCGCCGACGTGACGACACCGTTCTGAAACGCTTCCAAAATCCCGTAGTTGACCCCTTTCGAGTAACCGAAATCATCGGCGTTGACGATGCAATAGCGCGGCATTTCGTTCCTCTCCTTTACAGCGAGTGCGTTGCCCCCGCTCCGCTTGAAATCGTTGGATCAGCCTGCTCTTCGGCCGCTTTTTGTTTGTCCCAAATCGAGAAAAATGGATAGTAGATGGCAAACGCGATGAAGAAGTTAACGATTTGCAAAATACTCCCGGAAATTTTGCCTCCCGTCGCTAAATAGCCGCTGATCACGATCGGTGTCGTCCATGGCACGGCCACCCCGCTTGGTTTGGCGACAAGCCCGGTCGCCATCGCGGCGTAGGAAACAACCACAAGCACGACAGGCACGAGAATGAACGGAATGATCAGCAATGGGTTCATGACGATCGGCATACCACCGTCGCGGCAGCGAATAAGAGGCGGCTTGCGGATGTTTTTTCTCCAGCAAAAGCCCGCTCTGCACTTGAAATGGCAAATCGGCGCGATGAATGCGCACCGCTTGTTTCTTTCCGGTGACATAATCGGCGTAGGCTTTGGCGCAAACGAGCTGCACATCGGCCTTCAGCTGCCCGACGTTGTTCGGGCATGGGTAAAACAAAAACGCGCGCATGGCATTGGCGGAGACGTCAATTTCTTTTCCGAGCCGCACCGCCTCTTCCTGAAAAAACTGTTTCACCAGCCGAAAGCGTTCGTCAAGCGTCCGCTTCTCCAGCGGCGGCAGCAAAATATGCATTGGAATGCGGCGCCGGAATGTTTTCAGCAAATTCGACTCCGGATCTTCCGTTGTCGCACAAATGAGCAGCACATTGGCTGTTCTCTCCACATCCGTCTCGCCAAGCCGGCGGTAAATGCCGCGGTCAATAAACGTAAACAGCATTTCTTGCCCTTCGGCTGGCAGACGATGCACCTCATCCAAAAACAAAATGCCCCCGTCCGCCTTTTCAATCAATCCTTTTTGCTCATTGGCCCCGGTATAGGCCCCTTTGCGGATCCCGAACAGCTGTCCGAGCAGCAACTGGGGGTTGTTCGTGTAATCAGCGCAGTTAAACGTCACAAACGGCGCCCCCGGCGGAAAACGGCCAGCTGCGACGGCAAATTCATGGAGCAACTCGGCAAACATCGATTTCCCCGTTCCCGTCTCGCCGACAATCAACATCGGCAGCCCTTTGGGCGGATACAAGACGGCGGCCTTTCCTTGCTCCGCCGCCGCCAAGCTCGGCTGTTGCTTGGCCAGCCGGTCGAGACGCGTCATCGCTTTTGGTCCACATGCCAGCGCAAAGCGAACCGGCCTTCCGGTTTGCTTTTGCACTTTTCCCTCCCGCCAAAGGCGGTTTAAATCACGGCTGACGTTGGCTCGATCTAGCCCGAGAGCACAGGCCAACTCCTCAGCGCTCACCCACCGCTTTCCATTCCGTTCCCACTCCCGCAGCGTTTCGTAGACAAGATCCACTCTCTTCACAGCCGCTCCCCCCTTGATCAACACATTCGCAACAGCACCGGCAAACTCCTGCCGGCTCCCCGCGGAAACGTTGAACCGATCTGCCGTCCTTCATTGGCCGGACACAGCTACACTGGTCGAAAAACGAACGCTTTTGTCAGCGAAGTCATGACCATCATTCCGAAAAAACCCATAACATGGTTGACCCTCACTTAGCCAGAAAAGACCCTGCTTTTTTCTGAACAACATCGATGAGGAAAATGCTCTTCCCCGCTCTGGCATGAACATCACGACTCGCCGAAGGGTGATTTTCGCAGAAAAAGAGAGCGTCTCCCAAAGTGGGAAAACGCTCTTTTCCTTACCGCCTATGTATGCTGTGCTTCACTCAAAGGCAACGCTCCTGAAGCCGGGCCCTTTATTTCGTAAAGACGTGATGCCCAATGCGAATCGTCACCGGGCGCGACAACATCCATTTGTCTTTGGTGATTTTCGGATTGTAGAAATAAAGCGAGCCGCGGCGGTCGCTCGGGAATAAGGCCAACGCCTTGTCAACCGCCTCGTAATCTTGCTTGGTCGGCTGAATGCGGGTCAATTTCCCCGTTTTGACCGGTACGAACGCATAGCCGGATTTCGTCTTTTGATAAATGACGCCGCGCACCGTCTTTGGAAACTCCGGATGCTTTGTGCGGTTAAAAACGACAAGCGCCACTTCCACCTTGCCGGCAAACGGCTCGCTCGAACCGGTCTCCGCCTGCACAAGCTGGGCGAGCAGCTTCCGGTCGGCGGCGCTTAATGAGATCGATTTCTTCTTTGCCGGCGCCGAAGCCGATCGCTTCGCCGCCGCCGGCACTTTTATCTTTTCGCCGGCATAAATCACATCGCTTTTTAACCCGTTTAACGACTTTAACGAAGCAACCGAAGTATGATATTGTTTGGCGATCTTCGACAATGTATCGCCTTTTTTCACTTGATAGTATGTATACGAGCCAGCCGCTTCCGCCGACAGCCCATGAGAGCTTAACGCCATACAGCAAATGATCGTGAGCGCTGCAATCGTCTTTTTCACTCTGCGCATCCCCCTCATCGTTGCCTTTTGGCTTTTTTCTTTGTTTACTAGATTAGCAGGACAAGAAAGAAACGTCACTGTATATCTTTTCCATACAAAGTGGTCGGCAGCTTTCGATCCGTTGTCGCTGTAAGGCGGGACAAGCTTTTTTACAGTTGCATTACAGTTGCGTTACGCTTCGTAACAAGCCGTCGTTTGAAACTTGCCAAACAGCAAGCTTTTCGACATAATAGTAGACGAATCTTGCCTATGGAAAAACAGTTGATCATCATGTTGGGGTGGGGATCGTGCTGACCGGATGGTTTCTTTGGTTTATTTTGCTTTGGGTCGTCTTTTTGCTTGTCATGATGTCGATCGGGGGCTTTTTCATGTTCCGCAAGTTTTTGAAGCGGCTGCCAAAAGAAGATGGAAAATCGGAGCTCGACTGGCAGGAATATTACATTGAACAAACCCGCCATTTATGGGGGGAAGAAGAAAAGGCGCTGCTTGAGGAATTGGTTCGCCCTGTGCCGGAATTGTTCCGCGACGTCGCGCGGCAAAAGATCGCCGGCAAAATCGGCGAGCTTGCCTTGAAGGAACAGGCGCCGCGCATCACGCGCGACTTGTTGATCCGCGGCTACATCATTGCAACGCCGAAGCGTGACCATAAATTTTTGATCCGGACATTGCAGGCGAAAAACATCGATCTCGCCCCTTATCAACATTTACTGGAAAGCCGCTGACGTTCCGCCTTTCGCCGAAGGCTGACCGGCGGCTTTCGTCTGTTTCAGCATGAAAAGCAGCCTAAACAAGCAACTTTTTCGGCCGGGACAGACGACTTCATCCCCGTCTGCGGAACATTCCAAGGAAGCGAAGTGAAGCGGCTTGGCGCAACAAAAAAGGAAGCTGTCCACCAGCGGGACAGCTCTTTATGTCAGCACTGGCGGTTTCAGCTGCGCCGCCAGCTTTCTATACGAAACATACATCGCAATCCGCCATGGCACAATCATGGAAAACGCGAGCAAATAAAACATGCCGCTTAACTGGCGGTAGTCGATCGTTCGCCCTAAATACGTTTTCAACCCAAGGCGAATGACAATCAAACCGAGCAAAATCCAAATAAAGGATTTTGAACGTTTCAAATAAATATCGTTGCCGCGGATTTCAAACTTCGACGTTTTAATGAGAAACAGCGAGAAAAACAGGCCAAGAATGACCGCTTCGATCAGTTCCCCGCGCGTAACGCGAAAGACCGGATCGATGAACATCAGCGCCCCGGTGCTCATAAACAACGGCGGCAAAATAATTTTTTTGGCATTCGTCGGCTTTTCCGACGCCTTCATGCGCACAAAAAAGATGAAAAACGCCATCACAACGGCGATGAGCGAGGTAATGAACGCCAAAGCCATCACCTTCTTCCGACAAAATTCACGGACAACGCTATTATAGCAAAAACCGCTCCGCTTGCCTACCGTCCTCTCGAGCCGCCCCCGCCTTCGTCAAACATCGCGATCGCTTCATCCCTCTCGCTGGCTAAAAGGAACGCAGCCAGCTGTCTTCCGGCGGTCATAAGCGGCGCCTTCCTTTGCCGTACGGAGCCGAAGACCGCTTACAAAAGACGGGCAATCGCCTCGAGCACGCGGGTTTCTTCAAACGGCTTGACGATGAAATCGGCCGCTCCGGCTTCAATTGCCTCGACAACCATACGCTGCTGCCCGAGCGCCGAGCAAATGATGATTTTCGCCCCGGGATCGATCTCCTTAATCGCCCGCACCGCTTCAATCCCATTCATGACCGGCATCGTAATGTCCATGATGACAAGATCGGGGCGCAGCCGGCGATACAGCTCGACCGCCTCTTTGCCGTTTTCCGCCTCACCGGCTACGGTGTGATCCGTTTTTTCTAGTATGCGTGCCAGCGTTACCCGCATAAACTTCGCATCGTCAGCAATTAAAATGGCAGCCATCTTTCCATCGTCCTCTCCTCAACGAGATTCCTCCAACAACAGCCGCACAAAGGGCGGCTCCATCGCCGCTAAAAGCCGGTAAATCCGCCAAACAAGCTTGTTGTATAAGCAATCAGCTTTGTCATCCAGTCAAAGTACAAAACGACGCCCATCGCCACCATGACATAGCCGCCCACCTTCATGATGGACGCGCTATGGCGGCGAATCCATTGCAACTTGCCGATAAAAAACGACAAAATGAAAAACGGAACGGCAAATCCGAGCGTATAAGCAAGCATATACACCATTCCTGAGCCCGGGTTGGTTGCGGCTAGAGCGACAACCGCCACCAAAATCGGCCCCATGCACGGCGTCCAACCAGCAGCAAACGCCATGCCGATCAGCACAGAGCCGACATATCCCGAGGGCCGTTCACGAAACGAAATGCGCCGGTCTTTCAACAAAAACGCCGGCTTCCACAGCCCGGCGACGACGAGGCCGAAAGCGACGATCACGACCGCGCCGATTTGCCGAATCGCATCTTGATAATCAGCAAACAGCCTTCCAAGCAGCGAGGTGCCAAAGCCAAGCGAGATAAAAATGAGCGAGAAGCCAAGCAAAAAGCAAAACGTATGCCATAAGCTGCGGCGATTGAACATCGCGTTTTCCTCTTTCAGCTCGCTGACCGACACGCCGGTGATATACGATAAAAACGCCGGATAAAGCGGCAGGCAGCACGGGGAAATAAACGACAAAAACCCGGCGCCGAACGCTAAAAATAGATTGAGATCATTCATTGGTGAACCAGCCCCTGCTTCTTTTACTTTTTATTTTAGCAGAATTCCTTCTTCCCGTAACGTGTTTCTCATTGTTCCTGGTCAATTTTTCTATTTTCCATTTTTGCGTTCACTGATAAAATAGTATAAAGCACCATACACAATACTTCAAGCAAAGGACGGTCGATTCGTGCCGAAATGCAATTTGTTGACCTTGATTGAACAAAAGCGGATGGAGCTTGTCGACACGGTGGCCAAAACGGGGTTAAACTCGGCGGCGGCCATGAAAATCAGCAAAGAGCTTGACACGTTGCTCAATGCCTATCAACGAGAACAAACCAAGCAGCGAAAGCAAAGCGCCTCCCGCTAGGCGGGACATGGCGCTTTCTTCTTTATTGTTCCAAGCAGGGGCGGCAAAACGCCGCCATTTACGCATGGACGTCGACGAGGCCGTTTTGCAGCAAATACATTTGATAATAAATCCCCCTTTGCGCCAAGAGTTGCTGGTGCGTGCCGCGCTCGACGATTTCGCCACGCTTTAGGACGAAGATTTGATCCGCATCTTGAATGGTGGACAAACGGTGGGCGATCACCAGCGTCGTCCGCCCTTTTCGCATTCGCGCGAGCGCTTCTTGAATCGCTTCCTCTGTTTCCGTGTCAATATGGGCGGTCGCTTCATCGAGCACCAAAATTTTCGGATCGGCGGCGATCGTGCGAGCAAAGGAAAGAAGCTGGCGCTGACCGCTCGATAACGTCGCCCCGCGCTCAGCGAGCACATGGTCGTAGCCCCCTGGCAGCTGCTCAATGAACGGCTCGGCCTGCACCAATCGAGCGGCCGCCCTCACCCGCTCCTCATCGATGGTTTCGTTATACATGCGAATATTGTCGCGCACCGTTCCGTAAAACAAAAACGGATCTTGCAAGACAAGGCCTAGCCGACGGCGGAGCTCAGCGCGCGAATAATCGCGGATCGACCGGCCGTCAAGCAAAATATCGCCGCGGTCAAACTCGTAAAAGCGCATGAGCAGGTTGATGATCGAGCTTTTGCCGCTGCCCGTATGGCCGACAAACGCGACCGTCTGTCCGGGGTGAATCACAAATGACACGCGCTTTACGACATCTCGTTTGCCATCGTAGGAAAAACTGACATCGCGAAACTCAATTTCACCGCGCTCGATCGTATACGGAGCTTGTTCCGGATGAAACGGCGCCTCCTCTTCACGGTCAAGAAGGGCAAAGACGCGCGAGGCGGAAACGATCGCCTGTTGATACAGCGACAGGCGCATCATCATTTGCGTCACCGGCTCAAAAAAGCGCTCCAAATAGTTGACAAAAGCGTAGAGCACGCCGATCTCAACCGGGCTTTCGAGCGCCGAAATGCCAAAAAAGCCAAGCACAACCATAATCGAAGCCATATAGATCACATCGATCGCCGGCCGAAGCAGCAGCCCGTCAAGGCGGATGTTTCGCATCCCCGCCCGGTAGTGCGCCTCATTCACAGCCGCGAACTCCCGGTAGAGGCGCTGCTGTTGACGAAACGCTTGAATGATGGCCATCCCTTGCAGCGACTCATTCAATTTTGCATTCAATTCGCTCAGCCGCTCGCGCATGTCCTGATAAAATACCGAGCTGTAACGGCGATACGTGCGCATAATGAGCGCGATGGCCGGCAGAATGAACAGGCAAAACAACGCGAGCCGGACGTTGAGCACAAACATGGCGATAAACACGCCAATGACAAACAGACCGTTTTGCACAAACACCGCTAAAACGCTAATAAACATGTCTTTGATGGCTTCCGTGTCATTCGTCACCCGCGAGACGATGCTGCCGCCTGGCGTTCGGTCGAAATAGCTCATCCCAAGGCGATGCACCTTGGAAAACACGTCCATCCGCAACGCTTGAATAATATATAAAGCGAGCCGCTGAAATTCAACAAGCTGAAAGTACGTGATCGCTGTTTTCGCGGCGAGCACGCCGAGATAAGCGGCAGCCAACGCCGCCACCGGCTCAAAAGCCAGGCGGCCCGGCATGAGATAATCATCGATGAACACCTTCACCAAGTACGGTCCGGCAAGCTCGCCGGCCGTGGACAAAAGAAGAAGGAAAAACGCAAGCGCGGCTTCCTTTTTGTATCTCCCCATGTAAGAAAGCAATCGCCAAAGGACTCGCCGCTGTTCTTTGGCCGTCAACGTCTGTCCGTTCATGTCATCCCTCCGATCTGTGATCCTTCCACGAACGCTTCGAGTTGTTGGCGCTGATGCATGTCGCGATACCAGCCGTCTTCAGCCATGAGCTTCTCGTGGGTTCCGGCCTGCACGATTCGTCCGCCATCCAGCACCACGATCCAATCGGCATGCTCGACCGCGCTTAAACGATGAGCGGCGATGATCGTCGTTTTGCCGCGCCGCTCTTGTTTTAAGGCGGCTAAAATACGCGCTTCCGTTTTCGCGTCAACCGCCGACAACGCATCATCCAAAATGAGCACTTCCGGATCCGCCAAAAGCGCCCGCGCGATCGACAGCCGCTGTTTTTGCCCGCCCGACAAAGAAACGCCGCGCTCGCCGACAACGGTCGCATAGCCGTCTGGAAATTGAAGAATGTCCTCATGAATGTGGGCGAGCTGCGCCGCGCGCACGATTTTCTTCTCCTCGGCCTCCGGTTGGGCGAAGGCGATATTGTCGCGCACGGAAGCAGAAAACAAAAAATGGTCTTGCGGCACATAACCGATCGCCGAGCGGAGCGCAGACAGCGTGTAACTGCGAATGTCGCGGCCGCCGAAGCGAATTTCTCCGTCATAGCCGTCAAACTCGCGCAGCAACAGACGAAGCAGCGTCGTTTTCCCTGCCCCGGTTTTGCCGACAACGCCAAGCGTCGCCCCGCTCTTGAGCCGAAAACGAATGTCCGAAAGCGCCGTCCTCATCTCCCCAGGATAGGCGAACCGCTTGATGTCGTACTCGATGTCGCCGCGCGGGGGAACGTCAATGGCATGGGGAGCTTCCTGAATTTCATCCTGCTCGGCCAACAGCGCCCGCACCCGATCATACGAGGCGCGCCCGCGCTCAACGATGTTAAACAGCCAGCCGAACGCCAACATCGGCCAAATGAGCAAGCCGAGATAGGTGGTAAACGAGACGAGTTCCCCAATCGTCAGCTCGCCGGTCAACACCATTTCGCTTCCAAACGCGACCGCGAGGAAAAACGACAGCCCGACAAGGAAGCCGATCGTCGGGTCAAAGAGCGCATCAATTTTGGCGACAGCGATATTTTTAGCCACCACATCTTCCGATTGACGGCGAAACGCCTCCACATCTTGTTTTTCATAACCAAACGCTTTGATCACCCGAACGCCGCTGATGCTTTCCTGCACTTTATCGTTGAGTGACGAGAACGCCTCTTGCGCCGTGACAAACCGCCGATGAAGGATCGTTCCGTAGCGGCTCGTCGCCACCGCCATCACCGGCAGCGGCAATAGACTGATGAAGGTCAGCTTCCAGCTGATCGAAACCGCCATGGTCGCCAGCACAAATCCGCCGAGCGTCAGCGAATCAACAAGCGTCAAAATGCCGCTGCCAGCCGTTTGCTGGATCGCTTGCAAGTCATTGGTCGCGTGAGCCATCAGATCGCCGATCCGCTTCCGCTGATAAAACGACGGCGACATCTTCGTAAAATGTTCATACAGCTCATTGCGCAGCTGGCGGGCGAGCTTGACGGCCGCTCCGAAAATGCAAATGCGCCAAGCATACCGGAGGCCGTAAAGCGCCGCCGCAACAGCGGCGAGGACAGCGATCCAGCGGATGAGCACTTCTTTTGTCATCGTGCCGTTTTTCATATGATCGACCAACAAGCCGATCACTTTCGGCGGGACCGTCTCCAAAAATGCGACGATGACAAGCACGAAAATGCCGGTCATATACGCCTTCTTTTCTTGACGGAAAAACCAAAACAAATCGCGAAACACACGCATGCCATCCCGCCCCCCTTTGTTTCACTAGCAAACAATCGCCATATTATTGTAACAAAACTAGAAAAATTTTGAAAGAACATTTTTACAAAATAAAAAGACACTCTCGATCGAGTGTCCGTTTCGCTTATTTCAGTTGATTGTTCATCATTTTCATCATCTGGTTGATTTTCTTCTGCGAAGGCGTCATGCCCATTTGCATCATCATCATGCGAATCATTTGTTCATTGATTGGCGGGTTTTTCTTCAAATAATTGATCATCGTTCTACGGGCGATGAAAAACCCGATCGCCACCCCGGCGATGAGCGCCAGCACGCCAACGAGAATCGTATCCCACATAGCAGCGATTTTCCTCCTTCTTGTTGTCTCCCTAACAGTGTACTAAACGATGCGCCATTAGACAATATTTCGCGACAAAAATCTTTTCATTACGCAAATTTTCTCCCTTGCGCAGGCGCGGACAGCCAACAGTAATCGACAAAATCAGCGTCGACTGCCAAAAACGTCGGCGACAACTGCGCCAGCGCCCGTCCGATGTCCGCGGCAAGCGGCGCGCTGTCGGCGACAAGAAGCAAGCGGCGCTTTTGCACGACAAGCAACGCTTCCTCGCCGGCGTCGTTTTGCAAAACAAACATATTGCGCTCCAAATTTTTGCCGACGCGGCCGACAAAATATTGCTTTAAGCCGAGTTCCAGACGCGAAAATGACAGCCGTTCGGTGATAAATTCAACTTGCTTGCGGCAAATCGCCTTCAGCGGTGCTTTCGCGTATTGATGCTCACGAAGCAGTTCGACAATTTTTTCTGGCCGATGGCGGTAATGCAGCGCCACATCGTCATTCAACAAATAAATCCAATAGCGGACCATGCCCCATCCCCCATTTCTGTTCATCTATTTTCTATTATAGAAAAGGAAAGGGAAAAAATATGTCTATTAACGGCAAGTTTTTTCACTAACTTTGTCGATTTTTGTTTGCGGTGGACATGCCGCCGTAAACAGGCAACGGGTCATCAACAAGCCGTTCCCTTCGATCCAACCCCGAAACTACTTGAACAAGGCGCAGCGCGGCCATGCTGCATAAAAACAAGCTGCCCCTGCAACAACGCAAGGGCAGCTTTCCCGATTACTTGCCGAGCAACGCTTTCGTGCGGCGGACGACGTTGTCAACGGTGAAGCCATACTCGGCCATGATTTTCTCTCCCGGAGCCGAAGCGCCGAACCGATCGATGGCCAAAATGTCGCCCTCGGCGCCGACGTAGCGCTCCCAACCGAGCGACGCCCCCATTTCAATAGCGAGCCGTTTCGTCACCGTCGGCGGAAGCACTTCATCGCGGTACGATTTTGGCTGCGCTTCGAAGCGATCCCACGATGGCATGCTGATGACGGAGACATGGATGCCCTCAGCGGCGAGAGCTTCTTGCGCTTTGACGGCTAAACCAACTTCCGAGCCGGTCGCCAACAACAGCGCCTCCGGAGCGCCGTTTTTCGCCGGTGAAACGACGTACGCACCTTTTTTCACGCCTTCATACGCCAACTCGGCTGTTGTCGCCAATGTCGGCACATCTTGACGCGTCAAGACAAGGGCGGTCGGTTTGTCCGTCGATTCGAGCGCCAGCCGCCATGCCGCCGCGGTTTCATTCGCATCGGCCGGTCGGATGACCGACAAGTTCGGCATGGCTCGAAGCGAAGCAAGATGTTCGACCGGCTCGTGCGTCGGTCCGTCTTCGCCGACGGCGATGCTGTCGTGCGTCAACACATACGTGACCGGCAGCCCCATGAGCGCCGCGAGTCGAATGGCCGGGCGCAAATAGTCGGAAAACACGAAGAACGTGCCCCCGAACACCTTCAATCCACCATGGAGCGCCATGCCGTTCAGCGCCGCCCCCATGGCAAACTCGCGCACGCCAAACCAAATGTTGCGACCTTCATAGCTGTCCGGCAGGAAGTTGCCGCCGCCTTTGATGAGCGTTTTGTTCGAGCTTGCCAAGTCCGCCGAACCGCCGAACAGTTGCGGCACCGCTTTGGCGATGGCGTTGATGACTTCGCCCGAAGACGAGCGAGTGGCTAGGCTTTTGCCCGCTTCGTATACCGGCAATGAAGCTTCCCATCCGTCCGGAAGTCTGCCTTCGATCGCTCGCTTCAATTGGGCGGCCAGTTCCGGATAGGCCTGTTCATAGGCGGCGAACTGTTCGTTCCATTCCGCTTCTTTTTTTGCCCCCGGCTCTTGCACCGTTTCCCGGAAATGGACATATACTTCTTCCGGTACATAAAAATCTTCGGCGAACGTCCAGCGGTACGCTTCCTTCGTCAACTTCGCCTCTTCCGCGCCGAGCGGAGCGCCATGAACGCCGGACGTGCCCGCTTTATTTGGCGCACCGTAGCCGATCGTCGTTTTCACTTCAATGAGCGTCGGCCGGCTGAGATCAGCCCGTGCTTCTTCCAACGCTTTTGCGATTTCTTCAATGTTATTGCCGTCCTCAACGCGCAAATATTGCCATCCGTACGCTTCAAAACGCTGGGCGACGTTTTCCGAGAACGACAGATTGAGCTCCCCGTCTAGCGAGATGTCGTTCGAGTCATACAGGACAATCAGACGGCCCAACTTTAAATGGCCGGCGAGTGACGCAGCTTCGCTTGCCACGCCTTCCATCAAATCGCCGTCGCCGCAAATGGCGTACGTATAATGATTGATGATCTCAAAGCCGTCTCGGTTGTATGTAGCCGCCAAATGTCGTTCCGCCATGGCCATGCCGACCGCCATCGCAATCCCTTGGCCGAGCGGGCCGGTCGTCGCTTCCACCCCCGGCGTATGACCGTATTCCGGATGGCCTGGCGTTTTGCTTCCCCACTGGCGGAACTGCTTGAGGTCGTCCATGGATACGTCGTACCCGCTTAAATGGAGCAAGCTGTAAAGCAGCATCGATCCATGGCCCGCGGATAAGATGAACCGATCGCGGTTGAACCAACTTGGATTTGCTGGATTGTGGTTCATAAATTTCGTCCAAAGCGTATACGCCATCGGCGCTGCACCCATCGGCATGCCTGGGTGCCCGGATTTCGCTTTTTCGATCGCGTCAATCGACAGCGTTCGAATCGTCGTAATCGCCAACTCCTCGATTGAATGCGCCATCGTCTTCCTCCCTTTCATCAACATGGTGTCATTTACTATCATATAGAAAATTGACTTGCTTGTACAACGTTTCTTTTTCTTCCAACGCGAACGAGGCAATGATTCCTTAATGGAAACGCCGCTGCCGGCTTTCCTTCAATTTTTGGGGCGTTACGTCATTGCCGTTTGGGTCGATGACGGTCACCGCATGCAGCATATCGGTCATCGCTTTGCGGAACGCCTGAATATACTCGCGGCGCAATTTCGCCTGCTCAAGCGTCTCTTCGGCTGACAAGCCAGCCGTTTTTGCCTTTCTCGCCAGTTCGTTGATGCGGGCAAGTTTATGTTTCGCGATCATCAGGCATCTTCTCCTATCTGTCATATTCTCACTCGACTTCATCTTATCGGATGAAACGGGAGGATGGCAACGATGTCTCAGTTTTCTTCATCTGTTCGCCGCTTTTAAGATTAGGTGCGTCACACGATCAACGCTGCCGTTGTTGCTCGTCCATATATTCTTGGTAACGGCGATGAACAGTCGCCTTGGACGCCTCATAGCCAAAGCTCCGCAGCGTCGCGGCGATATCAGCAAATGTCAAGCCGCGTTCGCGCAAGCGGACGATCTCCTCGACCGGCAGATCGATTCGATCGCGCCCGGCGTTTTCACCCTGGCGCCTCAAGTTCCGCTCCGGACGATAGCCGCGCTCGACGGCCCGCCTCATGCCGCGCTTAATTTTCGCATTATGTATTTTCCGCTGGTACTCCTCAACAATAGCGATGATGGACAACACCATCTCATCGGCTTCCGACAGCGGCATTTCCCCTCGGTGGTTGGCGCTGTATATTTTCACCCCTTGCTTTTTCAAACAGTGCAGCACCGCCATGCGCGCATGGCCGCGCCCAAGCCGCGTTTCATCTTGAATAAGCAACACATCGACGCTTCCCTCTTCGCACAATTCGAGAAGCTCCAATACGCCATCGCGATCAGCTTCATAACCGCTCGCCTGCTCAGCGATTACCTTGACGACTTCAAATCCACACTCAGCCGCCAGATGCTCCAGCTCATCGCGTTGCCTAGCCAGCGACGTTTCCTGCTCTGTTTTGTCTGTGCTGACGCGGCAATAAATGACCGCTCTCATGGCCTCCCCTTCTTTCTGTCACCGGTTGACGGCCAATGAGCCGCCCTGCTTTGATTTTAACACGGGGATCACGATTTGTTCACCTGCCGTGAGGCGCGAACTCGACAGGTGATTCATCTCCATCACCCAGCGGATAAACTCATTCGGCGACAGCCCGTGCTCCTCTTCATACTGCTTCGCCAACCCCCAAAGCGTATCGCCAGGAGCGACCGTGATCGTCACGTATTCTTTTTGATCGACCGGGCTGCTGGCGTAGACGAACCCTGCCAACACGAGCGCAAACAAAAAAGAGAATAGAAAGTGGTGCAACAATGTTTTTCCCATTTCCCCCACCTTTTCCTAGAATGTTTGTTCGCTTTCCTTCATTATATCTAGGAACGTTTGTTTGTGTCAATAAAAAACTCGAACTCATGTTTGTTTTTTCATCTTCCGCATGATATAATGGAGGCAAATGATGTAGCAAGAGGTGTGAAACGATGACGAAACTGTCAAAACGACAGCAGCAAATTTTAGAGTTTATTAAACAGGAAGTGAGAACGAAGGGGTATCCGCCGTCGGTGCGGGAAATTGGGGAAGCGGTCGGGCTTGCGTCAAGCTCAACCGTCCATGGGCATCTCGCGCGCCTAGAGAGCAAAGGATACATCCGCCGCGATCCGACAAAGCCGCGCGCCATTGAAATTTTGGACCCTGACATGGCCAAGGAAAAAGAAAAAGAGGAAACGATCTCTGTGCCGATCATCGGCAAAGTGACGGCCGGCCAACCGATTACCGCAGTGGAAAATATCGAAGGCTACTTTCCGTTGCCAAAACGGCTCGCCTCAGGCGAAGAACAGCTGTTTATGCTTGAAGTGATGGGCGACAGCATGATCGAAGCCGGCATTCTCGACGGCGACTACGTCATCGTCCGCCAACAGTCATCGGCCAACAACGGCGACATCGTTGTCGCCATGACGGAAGACAACGAAGCGACGGTGAAGCGGTTTTTCAAGGAAAAAGACCACATCCGCCTGCAGCCGGAAAACGCGCATCTTGAACCGATCCTCGTCCGCGACTGCACGATTCTCGGCAAAGTGATCGGCGTCTATCGCCTGATCGACTAAGAGTCCGGCCAGCGCTGCCGCCATAACAAAAGCTGCCCGAAAAACAGGGCAGCTTTTTTATGCATCAGTAAAGCTCCAAATATTGATCCAATTCCCATTGATGGACCGTTGTCCGGTACATATCCCACTCGATTTCCTTCGCTTCGATGAAATGCTCGAATAAATGTTTGCCGAGCGCGTGAATCATCACTTCATCGGACTTCAAGTTTTCCAGCGCTTCATGCAGCGTTGCCGGCAAATCGACGATGCCTTCTTCGAGCCGTTCTTCTTTCGTCATGACGTAAATGTTTCGATCCACTGGCGCCGGAGGAGTGAGTTTGTTGCGAATGCCGTCAAGCCCAGCGGCTAAAAGCACCGCCATAGCCAAGTATGGGTTGGCCGACGGGTCGACACTGCGCACCTCGATGCGCGTGCTCATGCCGCGCGAAGCGGGAATGCGGATGAGCGGGCTGCGGTTGCGCGCCGACCAAGCGACGTAGCACGGCGCTTCATAGCCTGGAACAAGCCGCTTGTACGAGTTGACGGTCGGGTTCGTCACCGCCGTAAAGTTCGGCGCATGCTTCAGCACACCAGCGATAAACTGACGCGCCGTATCGCTCAACTGCAAATCGCCGTTCGGGTCGAAAAAGGCGTTTTCACCGTTGCGGAACAGCGACAAGTTGCAGTGCATCCCTGAACCGTTAATCCCAAAAATCGGCTTCGGCATAAAGGTCGCATGCAATCCGTGTTTGCGGGCGATCGTTTTGACGACGAGCTTAAACGTTTGAATGTCGTCGCATGCTTTAATGGCATGGGCGTATTTAAAATCAATCTCATGCTGGCCCGGGGCGACTTCATGATGGGACGCTTCGATTTCAAACCCCATTTCCTCAAGCTCAAGCACAATGTCGCGTCGGCAATTTTCCCCAAGATCCGTCGGCGCCAAATCGAAATAGCCGCCGCGATCGTTCAGCTCCATCGTCGGGTGTCCTTTTTCGTCCAGCTTAAAGAGGAAGAATTCTGGCTCAGCCCCTAAGTTAAAGGCGTTGAAGCCGAGCGACTCCATCTCTTTTAGCATCCGCTTCAAGTTATAGCGCGGACAGCCTTCAAACGGCGTGCCATCCGGGTTGTAAATGTCGCAGATAAAGCGGGCGACTTTTCCTTTTTCTGCGGTCCACGGGAAAATGACGAACGTATCCAAGTCCGGATACAAATACATATCCGACTCTTCAATGCGGACAAATCCTTCGATCGACGATCCGTCAAACATAATTTTGTTGTTAAGCGCTTTCTCCAACTGACTGATGGGAATTTCGACGTTTTTGATCGTGCCCAAAATATCGGTGAATTGCAGGCGGATGTACTTGACATTTTCCTCTTTGACGATGTGTAGAATGTCGTCACGCGTATATTTTGCCATGTTGAAACTCCTCCCCGGCTCGGAAATCATTTTCCGTCATTAATGAAAGAAGCGAGCGAGATCTCCTTGGCGAAGCGATGCGCGCTGAAACCGCCCGGCCTGCAACAATTCATTCCGCAAAATTTCGCGCAGTTCTTCATCCGACAGCTTCGGTTTTCCTGCTTTTTCGACTTTCTCCGCTTGCCCGTGGCGCCCTTCCTCCCGTGCGGCAAAAATTTGCTTAATGCCTGCCAAGTTGACGCCTTGGTCGATCAAATCTTTAATTTCCAGCAAGCGGTCAATATCATTGAGCGAAAACAGCCGCCGGTTGCCTTCGGTGCGCGCTGGCGAAACAAGGCCGTGCTCTTCATAATAGCGGATTTGCCGAGCCGACAAGTCGGTCAGCTGCATCACAATCCCAATTGGAAACAATGGCATGGAACGACGAATTTGGCTGCTCATGCCAATTCCTCCTCGCTTTTGATACCTTTATTTTACCATAATGTTAGGAAATGAGTCAATGAAACGTGACGTTTCCTCACAAACAAATCAACTGTTGTTCAAGCAAACGCTGAATGGCGGAACAGACGGCGATTTTCACATGCGAATACGTCAATCCGCCTTGCACATACGCGACATAGGGGGGACGCAACGGCCCATCGGCCGTCAACTCAATGCTTGCCCCTTGCACGAACGTGCCGGCGGCCATGATTACTTTGTCTTCATAGCCCGGCATCTCACTCGGATACGGGGTGAAATGAGCGTTGACCGGGGAGGAAGCCTGAATCGCTTGGCAAAATGCCACCATTTGTTCCGGATCGTCAAAACGGACGGACTGAACCAAATCCGTTCGCTTTGCCTTCCACGATGGCGAGGTTTTGAGTCCGATCCGCTCGAGCATCGCCGCCGTAAAAACCGCTCCCTTGAGCGCTTGCCCGACGACGTGCGGGGCAAGGAAAAACCCTTGGTACATCTCAAGCAAACTGTACAGCGACGGTCCGACTTCGGCACCGATGCCCGGTGATGTCATCCGATAGGCGCACGCTTCGACATATTCCCGCTTGCCGACAATGTAGCCGCCCGTTTTCGCCAGCCCCCCGCCGGGGTTTTTAATGAGCGATCCAGCCATCAAATCAGCGCCCACATGACACGGCTCTTTTTCTTCCACAAACTCCCCGTAGCAATTGTCGACAAACACGACAACATCCGGTTTAATCGACTTGACGAATGCAATCATGCGGCCGATTTCTTCGACGGTAAAAGACGGCCGGTCCGCATAGCCGCGTGAACGTTGAATGCCGATCATTTTCGTCCGTTCATGGATCGCTTCGCGAACGGCCGGCCAATCGACCATTCCATCCGCTGTGAGCGGCACGCTGCGATAACGAATGCCGAACTCCTTCAGCGAGCCGACGCCGCGGCCGCGGACGCCGACGATTTCCTCAAGCGTATCGTACGGAGCGCCGGTGATGTAAAGCAATTCATCACCCGGGCGCAAAATGCCGAACAAGGCGATGGCAATCGCGTGCGTGCCGGAAGTGATTTGCGGCCGCACAAGACCGGCTTCCGCTCCAAAGACATCAGCGTAAATGCGGTCGAGTGTATCGCGGCCCGTATCGCCATACCCATAACCGGTCGTCGGAATGAAATGGCCGTCGCTCACTTGATGACGACGGAAGCTTTCAAGCACCCGGTATTGGTTTGCTTCAATCAATTCGTCGATGCGGCGGTGAATCGGCGCGATTTGTGCTTCAATTTCCTCGATGAGAAGAGCGATGGTTTCTCCGTGTCTCCACTGTGTCCAAAACATCGATGAACCCTTTCTATCGTTGGAATGATTGCAGATCCCCATACAAGGGGTGCGTCGGCAGCACGTACCCTTGGCAATCGTACGTGCCCCCCTGTTCATTATAATGCCATTCATGCAAAATGGTGTCCGATTTTAACCGAGCGAGCCATTTTCCTTCGCCGCTTGGAATCGACACGTCGTAAGGCACCATTTGTTGTTTCACTGCTTT
Organism: Geobacillus sp. BMUD; assembly: GCF_013096845.1. Classification (NCBI taxonomy): domain Bacteria; kingdom Bacillati; phylum Bacillota; class Bacilli; order Caryophanales; family Anoxybacillaceae; genus Geobacillus; species Geobacillus sp. BMUD. Next base: position 430,428 of record NZ_SDLA01000001.1, on the reverse strand, counting down.
CTCAATAAAACCGCGAAGCCGGTCGATATCAGCGGCAGAAAGCGCGCTCATGACGAGCGCCTCGGTCGTCGTCGGAATGAATTCTGGCGTCTGTCGGTCACTTTTATTGTACACCGTGACCATCGGAATGGAGGAAGCCCCTAACTCCGCAATGAGCCGCAACACCGTTCGCTCATGTTCGGCGTAATCAGGATGCGACGAATCGACGACGTGAAGCAACAGATCCGCTTCCGTCACTTCCTCGAGCGTCGAGCGGAACGCGGCGACAAGCGTCGTCGGCAAGTCTTGAATGAACCCGACCGTATCGGTGACAAGCACCGTGTAGCCGCATGGCAAGACGCATTTGCGCGTCAACGGATCGAGCGTGGCGAACAACAAGTTTTCTTCCAACGAATCGGCAGCGGTCAGCCGATTGAAAATCGTTGATTTGCCGGCGTTCGTATAGCCGACGAGCGCCACTTGAAACGCTTGGTTTTTTTGCCGGCGCTCGCGGTACCGCCCGCGATGCTCGGCGATGCGCCGCAGTTCAGCTTTAATGTCGTCGATGCGGCGGCGAATGTGGCGTCGGTCGGTTTCCAGCTTCGTCTCCCCCGGGCCGCGCGTGCCGATGCCGCCGCCCAAGCGGGATAGCGCCTCTCCTTGGCCGCTAAGGCGCGGCAACAGATACTCGAGCTGGGCGAGCTCAACTTGCAGCTTTCCTTCTTTCGATCGGGCGCGCCTTGCAAAAATGTTTAAAATGAGCTGCGTCCGGTCAATCACTTTCACCTCGCCAAGCATGTTCGTCAAATTGCGCGCTTGACTTGGAGAAAGCTCACTGTTGAAAATGACGACGTCCGGTTCCAGCTGCTTAACGATGGCGGCGAGCTCTTCCGCTTTCCCTTTGCCGATATACGTCGCCGGGTGCGGCGCTTCACGTTTTTGCGTCAACTCTGCCACAACCTCGCCGTTCGCCGTCGCAACGAGCGAAGCGAGCTCCTCCATTGAATAGCGAAACCGTTCATCATCAACACCGGCAAGCTGGCAGCCGACAAGGATCGCTTGTTCGCGGTTCATGACATCCTTCCTTTCCTTTGCGGCAAACAGGGTTATCTACGTTGATGATACCAAATCACACCGCCGGTCTGCTAGTTCGTTCCAAAAAAACAATTGATTTTCCACCGCTTTTGCCCCTACAATGATACAAGGACACGACACGGAAAGGAACAGCACGAATGACGTGGGAAATATTGAGCATCATCGGCACGATCGCCTTTGCCATCAGCGGAGCGATCGTCGCGATGGAAGAGGAGTATGATTTGCTTGGCGTCTATATTTTAGGGATCGTCACGGCGTTTGGCGGCGGGGCCGTGCGAAATTTGCTGATTGGGGTTCCCGTATCGGCGTTATGGGAACAAGGTTCGCTCTTTCTTGTCGCCTTAGTCTCGATGACGATCGTCTATTTGTTTCCCAAGCAGATGCTCCCGCCGTGGAAGCGATGGGGCAACTTTTTTGACGCCCTTGGGTTATCGGCGTTCGCCATCCAAGGGGCGCTGTATGCCGTCAACATGGGTCATCCGTTAAGCGCGGTCATCGTCGCGGCGGTGTTGACCGGCAGCGGCGGCGGCATCATCCGGGATGTGCTTGCCGGAAGGAAGCCGCTTGTGCTGCATGCGGAAATTTACGCCGCCTGGGCGATTCTCGCCGGCGTTGCCGTCGGACTGAAATGGGCGGAGTCGCCCGTGGAGCTGTATGTGCTGTTTATTGCCGTCGCTGCTCTTCGCATTTTGTCATACACGTACGGCTGGAAGCTGCCGCGGCGGGCGGTGGGGGAAAAAGCGGGCGGGTAATAGCTTCCAGCGTAGATTCGAGTGATTGGGCATCAAACCATGGCCAAAGAAGAAATGGCAAGCAGGGGACGCCCCCGCGCGGGCGCTTCGCTTTCCTTACGCGCTTTGCCCGCTCCGCACCGCCACCGCCACTCCCGCGACGATGAGCGTTCCGCCCACCCAAAAGGACGCGTCAAGCCGCTCATGCAAAAACAACCAGCCAAAGAGCGAACCGACGAGCGGCTGAAAAAAGAAAAAGAGCGAGCCGATGCCGGCGTCGATCATCTCCATTCCTTTGTTCCACAAGAAAAACGCGCCCGCCGTTGACACGATGCCAAGGTACAACACGCCCATCGCAACCGACGCGTTCCATTGAACGGCCATCAGCCCCGGACGCTCCACCATCAACATCGGCGTCATGCCGACAAACGCCGCCAAGATGGCGAAGGTGGTAATGGAAAGAACGGACATGCGCGCCGACGCCATTTTCACCAGCACCGACAACAGCGCCCAAGTGACCGCCGCGCCGACTAACGCCATATTTCCGGCTAACGTCGACTCCCCGCTGCCCCCGAGGCCGACGATGACGACCACTCCCGCCGCCGCCAACAACAACGCCACAAGCTTCCGCCATGTGAGCGCTTCCCCAAGCAGCCAACGGGCAAATAAAACGACAAACGCCGGTGTCGAAGCCGTAATGAGCGAAGCCGTATGGGCGTTCGACCATTTCGTGCCGACAAATTGCAGCGAAATGGAAATGACATAGCCGATGAGGCCAATCGCGATCACCATCATCCAATCGCGTCCGTGCTTTGGCGGGCGCTCGCGTTTCACTGCCGCGATCGCGGCAAGCGCGATCAAGGCGACGGCGTAGCGCAGCCAGACGAGCGTCAGCGGCGGGATGTAGTCCAACACGTACTTGCTTACGACATACATCCCGCCCCAAATGCCGGCGGCGAGCGATAAATACAAAGAAGCGAGAACAGGCTGTTTCATCTTGCCCAGCGCTCCCCCTTTCGTCCGCTTTTCTTCATCTTATCACACCCGCGAGGCTTCCGTCCCGCTTGGTTTTCAGCAAAAAAATAGCGGGCTTGGCGGCTTGGCGGCCGCCCCCGCTGCTGATGGTGCGAACTTCATGTGTTTTGTCGCGCCTTACATTCGCTCGATGATCGTCGCTGTCGCCATGCCGTGCCCGATGCAAATCGTCAATAGCCCATAGCGGCCTTCCCGCCGCTCCAGCTCATGAACGAGCGACGTCATCAGTTTGACGCCCGTCGCGCCGAGCGGATGGCCAAGCGCGATGGCGCCGCCGTTGACATTCACTTTCGCAAGCGGGGCGCCGATTTCTTTTTGCCAGGCGAGCACGACCGGGGCGAACGCTTCGTTGATTTCAATGAGATCGATATCCTCGATCGTAAGTCCGGCTTTTTTCAGCACTTGTCTTGTCGCCGGAATGACGCCATCCAGCATATACGTCGGGTCCGAGCCGACGACCGTTTGCGCGACGATGCGCGCTTTCGGCTTCAGTCCGAGCCGGCGCGCCGCCTCCCGCTCCATGAGCAACACAGCGGCCGCCCCGTCGCTCATTTGGCTCGCATTGCCGGCGGTGATGACGCCGTCTTCTTGAAACACCGGCTTGAGCGCGGCGAGCGCTTCCAGCGATGTATCGGCCCGCGGCCCTTCATCATCGGTGACAAGGATTTCGCGGCCATCGCGGTCAAGCCCTTTGACCGGGACGATTTCGGCGCGAAACTTCCCTGCGCGCATGGCGGCCAAGGCGCGCCAATGGCTTTCGTAGGCGTAGGCATCCAGCTCCGCGCGCGTCAGGCCGTATTTTTTGGCGATCCGCTCGGCTGAAACGCCTTGGTGGATGAACTCGTACTTTTCATGAAGCGACGGCGGAATCGTCCGCTCATTACCGTCGCTTAAAATCGGGACTTTCGTCATGCTTTCGACCCCAGCGGCAATGGTGACATCCATATCGCCGGAGCGGATTTCTTGAGCGGCAAAATGGATCGCCTGCTGTCCGGAGCCGCACATCCGATTGATTTGCACGGCCGGCACTTCGATTGGGAATCCAGCCTCCAACGCCGCGAGCCGCCCGATGTTGTATCCTTGCTCGGCGATCGGCGTCACACAGCCCATGACGATGTCTTCCACCGCCCCTTTGTCTATGCCCGCCCGGCGCACAACTTCATCCAACACCACCGCGGCCAGATGGACCGGATGAACGTCGCGGAAGACGCCGTTCCGTTTACCGACCGGCGTTCTGACTGCTTCCACGATCACCGCTTCGCGCATCATCTTCGCCTCCTTGTTGTTGTCAACGCCACGCCTTGACGGCGCGGCCACACCGTTGTATCAAAAGGCGCACCGCAGCGCCGCCAAATGGGCCCATTTCTGTCCACCCTCTCCATGAGAGCGCCTGTTCATGTTGTATACGTATAGAACCCTTTCCCTGTTTTCCGCCCTAAATGCCCGGCTTCAACGAGCTTGCGCAAAAGCTGCGGCGCCCGGAACCGGTCGCCGTACGCTTCCGTCATGTTTTCACTCACAAACAGGAGCGTATCAAGCCCGACCATGTCAGCGAGCTCGAGCGGACCCATCGGATAATTGAGGCCAAGCCGCACCGCTTTATCAATATCCTCGGCCGAGGCGACTCCTTCTTCGTACATGCGGATGCATTCAATCATATGGGCGGCGATCGCCCGCGTTGTCACAAACCCTTGCCGGTCTTTGACGACGACCGTTTCTTTGCCAAGCTCGGCGGACAGGCGGCGAATGGCGTCGACGGTGTCGTCGGAGGTCGCCTCCCCTTTCACAATTTCGATCAACTTCATCACCGGCGCCGGATTGAACCAATGCATGCCGATGACTTTCTCCGGCCGGTGGGTCGCGGCGGCAAGCGCTGTCACGCTCAGCTCCGATGTGTTGGTCGCCAAAATGGCGTCTGGCTTTGTCCGTTCGTCAAGCTTTCGAAACACCTCTTTTTTCAACGCCAAGTTTTCCGGCACGGCTTCGATAACAACGTCCGCGTCACGCGCCGCTTCCGCCAAATCGGTCGTCGGGCGGATGCGGCCGAGCGCCGCCTCCGCTTCTTGTTCAGACAACTGCCCCGCTTTCACAAAGCGGCGCAAGCTTTTTTCGACCGAGGCGAGCCCGTTTTGCAAAGCCGTTTCGGACACGTCATATAAATGCACCGTTTTTCCCGCCATCGCCGCCGTTTGCGCGATACCGCTTCCCATCACTCCAGCGCCGATGACCGCAATCGTTTCGGCCACGGTGTTCGCCTCCTTTACTCCGCCGCCGCATCGGCATAGCGCGCCGCCATCTCATCGCGCAGCTTCCGCTTCAAAAACTTGCCGACGCTTGTTTTCGGAATTTCATCGAGAAACACAATGTCGTCCGGCAGCCACCATTTCGCAAATTGCGGGCGCAAAAAGTCGTACAGCTCTTCTTTTGTCACGCTTTTGCCTTCTTTCAGCACGACGCAGGCAATCGGACGCTCCTGCCATTTCGGATGCGGCACGGCGACGACCGCCGCTTCGAACACCGCCTCATGGGCCATAAGCGCATTTTCCAAATCAACCGATGAAATCCATTCGCCGCCGCTTTTAATGACATCCTTCGTCCGGTCGACGATTTTCACAAACCCTTCTTCGTCCACGGTGACGACATCACCGGTATGGAGCCAGCCGTCGCGGAACGTCTCCTTCGTTCGCTCATCGTTGTAGTACTCGGCGGCGATCCACGGCCCGCGCAAGCAAAGCTCGCCCATTTCCTTCCCGTCCCAGCGAACCGGCCCGTTTTGGCCGATTACTTTCATTTCAAGCCCTGGCGCAAGCAGCCCTTGTTTGGCGCGTATGTCGAGTTTCTCCTCGTACGACAGCCCGTCTTGATAGCTTTTCGGGCGCGAGACGAGCACAAGCGGGCTCGTTTCCGTCATGCCGTACGCGTGAATAAACGGAATGCCGTATTTTTCTTCAAAGGCGCGGATGACTCCTTTCGGCGCGGCCGAACCGCCGCAAATGACGCGCGTCAGGCTGCTGACATCATAGCGGCCTTTCTCCAATTCTTGCAGCAGCCCGAGCCAAATCGTCGGCACGCCGGCCGTGATCGTCACCCGCTCGGCTTCAATCAGCTCGGCAAGCACTTTCGGCGTAAACGCCGGCCCCGGCATGACGATCGTCGAACCGAACCACGTGGCGGCAAACGGCAGCCCCCACGCGTTGACGTGAAACATTGGCACAACTGGCATGGCGACATCGCGCTCGCACAGCCCTTGCGTATCAGCTAGGCCTAGCGCCATCGCGTGCAAGACGGTGCTCCGGTGCGTGTATACAACCCCCTTTGGACGGCCTGTTGTCGCCGATGTATAGCACATTCCGGCCGGTTGGTATTCATCGAGGTCTTTCAAAAACGGGAATGCCGGATCGCCCTCGGCAAGCAGTTTCTCGTAATGGTACACCGGCGCCAGCGCCGTTTCCGGCAGCTCGTCGGCGTCGGTCATAATGATGAAAGCGCGCACGTTCGGGATCTCGTCTTTCACCGCTTCAATGGCCGGCAGCAAATCATCATCGATCAGCAGAACGCGGTCATCGGCATGGTTGATGATGTAAGCGATATGCTGCGGTGAGAGACGGATGTTGATCGTATGCAGCACCGCCCCGATGCCGGGAATGGCAAAATACGCTTCCAAATGGCGGTGATGATTCCAGGCGAACGTGCCGACGCGGTCGCCGACTCCCACCCCGAGCTGCTTCAACATGCTGGCCAGCCGGCGCGTCCGCTCCCCAATCTCTTTGTATGTATGGCGGACGACACCGCCTTTCATGCGGGAGATGACTTGTTTTTTGGGAAAAAACATCTCCGCCCGCTCGAGCATCATCGAAATGTTTAACGGTGTTTTCATCATCGGTTATTCCTCCCCTTCAACAAATCAGCATGTTCATTGACTTCAGGCGGCGCTTCGACGTCCCACCGGCCATCCGGCCCATGCGCAGCCGTCCACACGCCATCCGGCTGCATCGCGACAAGGCGGCGAACTTGGCCGTCGGCAAACAGCCGCTTCGCTTCATCCGCTTCAAGCACCGGAGCAAGGCAAGCGTCGACCCTTTCCGCGAAGGCGCTCCATTCAGAAAGCGTTTTTTCGCGAAACAAAGCGACAAGTCCGTCATACACCGCCTCTCCCGGCCGCGCCGGCGCCCACTGCGCCCCGATCCATTCCGGATGGCCGACCGCTTCGCAAAACTGGCGCCAAAAGTGCGGTTCAAGCGCCGCTACACTCATATAACGGCCGTCTTTCGTCTCATACAGTTGGTAGCACACCACCTCCCCGGCAAGTTCGGCAAGGCCATGTTTCGGCCCGCCGCCGTGTTCCATGGCAAAATGGCCCGCCATCATCGCTGCCAAGCCGTCAACCAGCGAGACGTCCAAATAGGCGCCTTGGCCGGTCCGCTCGCGGGCGAACAGCGCCGCCAAAACGCGCTCCGCCGCCGCCATGCCGCCGATAAAATCAGCCAGCGTCACTTTCGGATGAACCGGACGGCCGCGTTCATCGGCGAGCTGCGCCAATACACCGGAGAGCGCCATATAGTTCAAATCATGGCTGCCGAGCAAGGAGCGGCCGCTCCGCTGGCCGAAGCCGCTGATCGAGCAGTAAATGATCCCTTCGTTGTCGCGGCGCACATCGTCATACCCGAGCCCAAGCCTAGCCATCACTCCGGGGCGGAAGCTCTCGATCACCACATCGGCGCGGGCGGCGAGCCGCCGCGCTTGCTCGCGCCCCTCGTCCGTCTTTAAGTCCAAGGCGACGCTTTTTTTGCCGGCGTTATAGGCGGCAAACAGCCGCCCCCCGGCGAACGGGCGCAGACGGTCGCCGGAGGGGGGCTCGATTTTGATCACTTCGGCTCCGAGCTGGGCGAGGCGCCAGCTCGCAAACGGACCCGGCAAGTACTGGGAAAAATCAAGCACAACGATGCCGTTCAACATGGTCCTTCCCTCTTTCTACAAATCTAGCTCGCGAGCGATGATCGTTTTCATCATCTCGTTCGTCCCGGCGTAGATGGCGCTCACCGGAATGTCGCGATAGCGCCGGGCGATCTCGTATTCTTCCATATAGCCATAGCCGCCATGGAGCTGCATGGCTTCGGCGGCGACGCGTTTGGCCATCTCGGTAATCCACCATTTCGCCATCGACACTTCGGTGACGATCCGTTTTCCTGCCATATGCTCTTCAATGACGCGGTCGACAAACGTGCGTCCGAGGGCGATCTCGGTCGCCATTTCGGCGAGGCGGAACTGGACGGTTTGAAACTCGCTCACCCGTTTGCCGAACGCCGTGCGTTGTGTGACATATTGCTTCGTCAAGGAAAACATCACTTCCGCCGCCGTCTGCGCGGCGATGGCGACAACGAGCCGCTCCTGCTGGAGTTTTTCCATTAAATAATAGAAGCCTTTTCCTTCTTCACCGAGCAAGTTGGACGCCGGCACTTTCGCATCTTGGAAAAACAGCTCGGCCGTATCTTGGGCGTGCAGCCCGACTTTCTCAAGCTTCCGCCCGCGCGTAAACCCCGGCGTATCCCGCTCCACGACGAGCAGGCTGATGCCGCGGTGCGGCGGTTTCGCGTGCGGGTCGGTTTTGCAGGCGACGATGACCAAGTCGGCATGAATCCCGTTGGTGATAAACGTTTTTTGCCCGTTGACGATGTAGGCGTCACCGTCTTTCACCGCCGTTGTCGAAATGTTGGCCAAATCCGACCCAGCCCCCGGCTCGGTCATGGCGATGGCGGTAATGAGCTCGCCGCTGACGCATTTCGGCAGCCATTTTTGCTTTTGTTCCTCCGTTCCGTACGAGGCGATGTACGGCGTCACAATATCGTTATGCAGGCCGATGCCGACAAGGCTGGAACCGACTTTTTCCAGCTCCTCATTGATGACGACCGAATAAGCAAAATCGGCGTTCAATCCCCCGTACTTCTCATCGACCCATGGGCAAAGAAAGCCGTTTTCCCCCATTTTCGCCCAAAACGAGCGCGGGATGATGCCGCGCCGCTCCCATTCGTCGTAGTACGGATAGGCTTCTTTCTCTAAAAACTTGCGGAATGCATCGCGGAAAATCTGGTGCTCCTCGCGCAAATAGCGAGCTGTCACCGTTCATCCCTCTCTTCTGTTCGGTCACTTTTTCTCCGTTCCGCCCGCCGCCTGTTTTTTCAGCTGTTCACGCAGCAAAAACTTTTGGATTTTCCCGCTCGCATTGCGCGGCAGGGTGTCGATGAAATAATAGGCGCGCGGCCGCTTGTATGGGGCGAGGCGGTCGCTCGTTTGGCAAAACTGCTCGAGCTCATCGGCGGTCAAGCTGTCCTCTTTTTTGACGATGAAGGCGACGACTTTTTCGCCCCACAGCTCATCCGGCTCGCCGAGCACGGCGACATCAAGCACTTTCGGATGCTCATACAACACGTCCTCGACTTCGCGCGGATAGACGTTTTCTCCGCCGCTGATCACCATGTCATCGACCCGATCGGCGACATACAAATAGCCGTCTTCATCAACGTAGCCAAGATCGCCGGAATGATACCAGCCTTTGTACAGCGCTTGTTCCGTCGCTTCCTCGCGCTTGTAGTAGCCGACCATCATGCACGGTCCGCGCATCACAATTTCGCCGACTTCATACGGCGGCAGCACATCGTCTGGGTCGGACGGCCCGTCCTCCCGCGCGCGGACGACGCGGATTTCATGGTTGAGGCAGGCGCGCCCGGCGGAACCCGGTTTCTTGAGCTGTTCATCTTCCAACAAAAACGTCACCGCCGGCCCCATTTCCGTCATCCCGTACGCTTGAATCAGCTCAATGCCGAGCCGCTCTTGGCATTGCCTCACCAGCGCCGGAGCCATCGGGGCGGCGCCGTATAGGCCGAGGCGAAGCGAAGATAAGTCGTAACCGCTTACATCTTCCTGCAAGATCATGTTCCACATCGTCGGGGCGCCAAACAGGAGCGTAATTCGCTCACGTTCGATCGTCTCGAGAACGAGCTTGGCATCAAAATGGTGCAAAATGACGCTCGCCGCTCCCGCATGCACGCGCGGCAGCAAGCAGCAATGCAGTTCGGCGCAATGGAACAGCGGCGCCGCCGCCAGCCCACGATCCGTCTCGCGGATGCGCATGACGCCATGGCAAAGGACGCTTTGCTCGATCATGTCGCGGTGCCGATGCATCACTCCTTTTGGACGCCCGGTCGTGCCGCTTGTATACATAATGGCGTACAGATCGGTCTCTTCCACTGGCACGCGCGGCGCTTCCGCCGAAGCCCGGGCCGCCTCTTCATGAGCGCTTTTGGCAAACGGCGGCGGATCACCGTCGATCGACCAAAACGACACGTGCGGAAACCGGTGGTGAATCGCGGCGAGCTGCGGCTCAACCGCCCGTTCCAACAGCACGAGTTTCGGCTCCGCATCCGTCAAAATATAAGCGATTTCTTCCGCTTTCAGCCGAAAGTTGATCGGATTGAACACGGCTCCGATTTTGGCGCAGGCAAACAGGGCGGTGGCGAGTTCAAGCGTGTTGTACAGAACCGTAGAAACGCGGTCTCCCTTGCGCACGCCGGCTTCCTGAAACGCATTCGCCCACCGGTTCACTTCCCTCTCCCATTCGGCGTACGTATAGCGGCGTCCAGTGGTCACCTCGACGACCGCCTCCCGGTTTGGAAACTTTCGCACGGTCTGGGAAAACATCTCCCCAATCGTCACGTACAAGCAGCAGCTCCCCCTTTTTCTCATGGATTTGGACAAGCAAAAGGTTTTATAAGACAGACAATTCAGACAAATTTTGGCGCATGCCCTGTATTGTTTATGTATTCGACCTTTTCTAAGGCATTCCTCTTTTTCTCAAACAAAAAAACGCGCTCCTTTTTTTGGTGCCAAAGGAGCGCCGTTTCCGCCTTACGCATGAATGACAAGATCGCGGTCACGGATCGTCATCAGCTCTTTTTTGTCATATCGCCCTTCATAAAGAAGGCGGACCGCCTGCTTACGGATCGCCTTTTCGATTAAGTTGCGCACATAGCGGCCGTTGCTGAACTTGAGGCGGCCGGTTGCTTCCAGCGTCCCTTCGAGATGAATGTATAGTTTCCGCTCCGCTTCCGGCGTCATTTCATACTCGCGCTCGCGCAACATTTGTTTGGCGATTTGCACGAGCTCCTCGACCGTGTAATCGGGAAACTCGATCGTGAGAGGAAAGCGCGACGGCAAGCCGGGATTTAACGACAAAAAATAGTCCATTTCTTTCGGATAGCCGGCCAAAATTACCACCAAGTCGTCGCAAAAGTCTTCCATTCCTTTCACCAGCGTGTCAATCGCTTCTTTGCCGAAGTCCTTCTCCCCGCCGCGGGCGAGCGAATACGCTTCATCGATAAATAAAATCCCTCCGCGCGCTTTTTTAATCAAGTCGCGCGTTTTGTTCGCCGTATGCCCGATGTACTCTCCGACCAAATCGGCCCGCTCCGCTTCAATGAAATGCCCTTTGGACAGGACGTTCATCTCGTAAAACAATTTGCCGAGCAAGCGCGCCACCGTCGTTTTGCCGGTGCCGGGATTGCCTTTGAAAATCATATGGAGCGCCTGGCGGTTGGCCTTTAAGCCGTTCTCCTTGCGCAGCCGGTTGATGTACAGCCAGGCGTAAATTTCCTTGATGATTTTTTTGACATGATCGAGGCCGATCAGTTGATCAAGCTCCTTTTGAATATTGCGGAGCGCCTGATGCTCTTCGCCATCGAGCCAGTCGTTCGGCTCTTCTTTCACTAAATGGTTTACCGTTTTGGAGTTCAACACGATGTTGATTTGCCCTTTCGCTTTGTTCATCGTCAATTCTGACAAGGGGCGTCACCTCACTTCCCGTTTTCTGCCATCCGCACCCGTTCCGACTTGGCTTTTGACGCCTTGCCTTTTCGTTAACTAGTATACGTACACCACCGCCGATCCGTGACAATCGCCCAAACGAACAGCCGGTCGGCTATAACGGAAAAAGTTTGTATATGTTTATTCACAAAAGCGGCGGTTTACGCATCTGAATTCACCTCGTCTCTCACTTCCCTTCGGGTGACGCGGGAGCTTGTCGATCCAATGGCAGGCTCGGAAGGAAAACGGGAAATGGAAAAAGGCACCCTCCACACGAAGGAAGGCGCCTCTTTTTCGGCGGCGTATGTACCGTCGATCTTACTGTTCGGTTTCAAAATGGATATTCCGCTCCGGCGCAAACGTCGAAATGGCGTGCTTGTAAATGAGCTGTTGTTTTCCTTGCACTTCCAAAAGTACGGTGAAGTTGTCAAACCCTTTAATGTACCCGCGCAACTGGAAGCCGTTCAATAAGAAGACGGTCACTTGAATGCCCTCTTTGCGCAGCTGGTTTAAAAACTGGTCTTGAATATTGATCGTGTTTTTCATCAAACGTCCTCCTCTTTTCTCTCTAACTAAGGATATACTTATATATTCGCTTCAAGTTGAAGCTTTCCTGCTACATAGTGAGAAATTTCCTCGACCTTGGCGGCGAACTGCTCGGCGTCGGTCATGTCAAACCATTTCACCGGCATTTGATTGCGAAACCAAGTGAGCTGCCGTTTCGCATAGCGGCGCGAATTTTGTTTCAGCTGCTCGACCGCTTCAGCAAGGGAAACGCGGCCGTCAAAATAGTCGTACAGCTCCTTATAGCCGATGGCTTGCACCGCCTGGCAGTCGCGCAGGCCGCGGTCATAAAGCGATTTCGCCTCTTCGATCAATCCCGCGGCGATCATCTCATCGACCCGCTCATTGATGCGGCGGTAAAGCACCTCTCGCTCCGCCGTCAAGCCAACGATGGCCGCCTCATACAAAAGCCGCTTTTCTGTTTGCTGCCACTCGCTGAACGGCTTGCCGGTGCAATGATACACCTCTAAGGCGCGGATGACGCGGCGAATGTTGTGCGGATGAATGCGAGCCGCACTGGTTGGGTCAACGGCCTCAAGCTGACGGTAAAGCGCCTCGGCTCCGTGCTCAGCCGCCAGCCGCTTGAGCGTCCGTCGGTACGCTTCGTCGGAAGGGGCGTCGGAAAATTGGTAATCGTAAATCGCAGCTTGAATGTACAGCCCGGTGCCGCCGACGATGATCGGCAGCCGGCCGCGCGCCGAAATCTCGGTGATGAGCGCACGGCAAAGCCGCTGAAATTCGACGACGGAAAACGGTTCGCACGGTTCTTTGATGTCCAGCAAATGATGCGGGATTCCCTCCATCTCATCGGGCTTCACTTTCGCCGTGCCAATGTCCATCCCTTTATAAATTTGCATCGAATCGCCGCTGATGACCTCTCCGCCCAGCTTTTTCGCCAACGCGATGCCGAGCTTCGTTTTGCCGACCGCCGTCGGCCCGACGATGACGGCGACTTTTTCAGCCATAGCGCGTCACTGCTTTCTGTTGTTGGACTTGTGTCAACCATCATTATACGTGAACGGCCCCCACTTCGCTTTGCTTGAAGTGGGAGCTTCTCAGTTCCACGACGAAAGCAACCTTTCGTCCCTGAGCGTCACTTCGGGTCGTCCCAACCCTGGGCATCCGACGATTCGGAGTTCTTTCACGCCCTGGATCTTTTACGCATGGAAGGCTTTGCTTGATTTCTCCATGCGACCCCTATATCCAGTTCACAAAGAACATGATATACCTTGATTTTATCATGTGTTTTGGCTGACGCCAACCAATATTCATCTTCTGCTTATCGCTGGGCTGCGTCATGCGCTGGAAGCGGGAGAGTCTTTTTTCGGAACTATGATCAAAACGGCAACGGATGAACCCATTTCTTTCATACGTTTTCGCCATCCGCAGACCGTTTTATACATGGCAACGTGAAAAATTGCTCTGTTCCCTTTTCCCCATGACCAAGCAAAGGCGCGCTCATCATAATGAAAACTTGTTGACAATCGCCTGCAAATCGTCCGCCATTTTCGAGAGCGACGCGGCCGAGGCTGAAATTTCCTCCATCGAGGCCAGCTGTTCCTCGGTCGCCGCCGACACCTCCTGCGCACCAGCCGATGTTGACTCGGCCACATCGGCGACAAGCCGGACGGAGCGCACAATCTGCTCCGAAGAAGAGGCCATGTCGCTGACCGCGGTGGATACATGACGGATTTGCGCCGCAACTTCGTCCACGGCGGTGCGAATGCGGGCGAACGTTTCGCCCGAGGCGCGAATGACGTTCGTCCCGACCGTCACTTCGTTGACGACCGACTCCATCGATTGGACGGCATGGGCTGTTTCTTCTTGAATGGCAGCGATCAATTCCGCGATTTGCTGGGCCGATTGCGCCGATTGCTCAGCGAGCTTCCGCACTTCGTCAGCAACGACGGCAAACCCGCGCCCATGCTCGCCGGCGCGCGCCGCCTCAATAGCGGCGTTTAAGGCGAGCAAATTCGTCTGCGCCGCGATGCTGCGGATCGCTTCGATGATCGAACCGATTTGCTCGGAACGGTGTCCGAGCCCTTTAATGAGGTCAGCCAACTGCTCGACCGTATCGTTCACTTTGTTCATTTGCGCGACGCCCGCCTCGATCGTTTGTCCGCCCTCAGCCGCTTGTTTTGACGCCTCAGCAGCGATGGCGGACACGCTTTGCGCCCGTCCGGAAATTTGCTCGATTCTCTCAGACATGGAATCGACGGCGGCGGACGTTTCTTCCACGCTTTGCATTTGCTTGTCCATGCTGGAAGCGACGCCTTGAATTGTCATGGCGATTTGCTCGGTCGCTTTGCTCGTCTGTTCGGCGCTCGCTGCCAGCTCTTCCGACGAAGCGGCCACTTGCTCAGCGCTTTGCGTCACTTCCTGAAGCACCCCACGTAAATGTTTTACCATCTGTTCAAACGAAGCGGCAAGTTCGCCAATTTCGTCGCGGTTGCGGATGCCGGTTTTTGTCTCTGTCAAATCGCCGGCGGCGATCCGTTTCGCCGCTTCCGATAGCGCCAATAGCGGGCGGGAAAGCGAACGGCTGATGTAGTAGCTGGCAGCTGCCCCAGCCGCCACCGTCAACAAGCCGACGATGATGATCAGCCGCTGAACCCCGGCCGCCGATGCACTCGCATCATCATTGGCTTCCTTCATTTCTCGCTGCTGGAGAGCGACGAATTGATTCACCTTTTCATCAAATTGGGTCGTTAAGTCGCGCCCCGTTGTGGTCACAAGGGCGATGTACTGCTCTGGTTTGTTTTGCGCTTTTAAGTCGAACGTTTTTTGCCCCAGTTCGTAAAACTGCTGTTCAAGCAAATCGAGCTCGGCAAGCAGTTGTTTCGTTTCTTCCCGCGTCAGCTCCGTCGCAAGCTTTTCGCTTATTTTCTTGTACTCCCCATGCGCTTTTTCAAAGTTTTTCCTTGACGTCTCATCGCCTGTCAACAAATAGCCGCGCATACTGCCGACTTCGCGGCGGATCAATACTTCAAGCTCTTTGGCATTGACAAGCTTCGTCACTCGTTTGTCGATCACATCGGTGTATGTACGGTCAAGAATCGAAATCTCGTAATAAGAAAACCCGACTAGCCATGCGATCAACATGTAGACGAGGCCGAAGCCGGCCAGCAGTTTTTTGCGCACAGTCATTTTCATGTTCATTGGCAAGTCCCCCGTCTGTGAATCAGTATGTTGTTCCATCTACATTATCGGATGATAACAGCCAATGTTTAGTATTTTTTTGGCTCTTTCGCCATCTTGATGAAAAGGCCTGCTTCATGGAGAAAATCAACTGAATTTTCTCCATGAGCCCCTCTTTCACCGTAAACTCGCAAGAAGAGCAAACAGGCCGCCCCGATGCCGCTTCCACCGCCTTACGCCGTTCCTTCCGGCTGCCACGTGTTTCGGTCAGCTTCGGCTTCATCCCGAATGAAAAGTGAGGTGACAAGCGCCACGATGCTGCCAATGAGGCCGAACAAAAACAAATGATGGATGCCGGCCATAAACGTCGGCGCCTTCGTCAAAAACGCTCCCATGACGGTCACGCCGATCGCTGTGCCAATATTGCGACAAAACATAAAAAAGGACGTCGCGATTCCTTTTTCATGTGCGTCGGCAAGCTGCTGCGAGCCAATGATCCCAACGGTCGACGTCAACCCAAACGACAGCCCTTGGACAAACATGATGAAGAAAACGTACCAAAACCCATGGCTCTCGTTGAGCAGTGCAAGAAGCAAGCCGGACGCAACCAGCAGCACATTGCCGATGATGAGAAGCGGACGGTAGCCATAGCGTAAAATCCATTTCCCAGCCGGCACGGCGGCGATCATCCAGCCAACGGATGAGCCAAGCAAGGCAACGCCGCTGATAAATACGGATAAATGAGCGACGTTTTGCAAAAAGAGCGGAATGTAGCTTGACGTCCCAAACAGGGCAACGCAACTGACAAAGCCGTTAATGTTCATCCATTTGAGCGTCCGGTGCTGGACAATCGACAGCGGCACGAGCGGAGACGGCTGCCGTTTTTCGAAAAAGTAAAACGCAACAAGCAAGAGCGCGCCAGCCGCCCCGTACCACCATTGTCTCCGCTCCACAACGGTGACAAGCAAAAGCAAACTGACTGCCGCCGCAAACAACACAGCCCCCATGTAATCGACCGCCGCTCGTTTCGGTTCATATACTTCTTTATATGGAAGCAACGTCACAAGCGAGAGCAAGCAAATGGGAATGTTGACATAAAAAATCCAGCGCCATGTCGCGTATTCGACAAACAGCGAGCCTAAAAGCGGCGCGAGCACGGCGGAAATGCCCCACATGGCGGTAAAAAACGCCTGGATCTTTCCGCGCTTTTCCACCGGAAACAAATCACCGGCGATAATGGCCGGAAACGGCATCATAAACCCGGCACCAACCCCTTGTACGGCGCGGAACACCACAAGCTGCACCATGTTTTGCGACAAACCGCAAAGAAGCGAGCTGATCAAAAATAAAATGATGCCAAAGCGGAATACGTTTTTGCGGCCGAATAGATCGGACAAACGGCCAGCGATGGGCGACAGGACGGTCATCGTAATCATATATGACGCAAACGCCCAGGCGTACAAAGAAAATCCCCCAAGTTCTTTAGCGATGATCGGCATCGTCGTGTTCATGATCATCGTATCCATCGAGGCGACGAGCATGGCCAGCACGATGCTGACCATGACCGACAAGCGGCTGTTCATACGAATGACCTCCTTTTTTATCGACTACGAATAATTTATTTTACACGATAAAACACCGGTGCACAAAATCATATGCGCCGCAAACAAAAAACGATGGCGGCCAGACGAAGAAAACGACGCGCCTTGGCGATCGCACGCATTATCGTTGTTCTCCTCTTCCAAGAAGCGGCCATTGACGAATCGAAGCATGAAGCCGGTGAAGTTTTTCCATTTGAAAAACAAAGCGGTTAAACCTCCTTGTCCCGTTCACCGCCTGCTAACCGGCATAAAAAAGGCCGCCCGCCAAAGCCTCAATGGCTTTGCGCAGACAGCCTTGCGCCTCGACTGCTTGAGGGCGGTCGGCGACATTAGTCGAGCACCCGAACCGCTTTTACATACCGCGTTTTCCAATAGGACGACGTCAGCGACGAATACGTGACGCCTAACGAAACGGTCGCGTTGATCATTTGTCCATTGCCAGCGTAAATGCCGACATGGTTGATCGTTCCGTTTGAATCGGTGTCAAAAAAGACAAGATCGCCTTTTTGCAACTGGCCAAACGACACCGCTCTTCCCGCTTGCGCCTGGGCGGTGGATGTGCGCGGCAACGAAATGCCGGCTTCGCTGAAGACGCGCATCGTAAACGACGAGCAGTCGAACACATCGGTGCGCGACGGGCTTGCTCCATACAAATAGCGCGCCCCTAAATATTTTTCCGCAATATCGATGATTCGGTCGGCAAGCGATGCAGACGACTCAGTGGCAGCCGAGTTGGCGGCCGATACCTGCTGCTTGGCCGCCCGGACATCAGCCGTTCCACCCGCCACTTTAATGGCTTGGCCGATGCGGATGATGTTCGGGTTTGTAATTTGTGGATTCAGCGTCAATAGACGGTCGACCGTCGTTTGAAACTTGTTCGCAATTCCCAGCAGCGTATCCCCCGCCTGCACGATATACCGGCCGTTCGTCGGCACAGCCGCCGGCTGTACCTCATATGTATTGGAACGTCCTTGTTCACCCGCTACTTGCAACGTCTGCCCCACGCGAATGAAGTCTGGATTCACAATGCTTGGATTGAGCTTGATCAACGCATCGACAGTGGTGTCGAACTTGCGGGCAATTCCGCTTAACGTATCGCCAGGTTGCACCGTATACGTACGGGAAGAGATTTTTTCTGATTCTGCCTGCTCGTTGACTTGCAATACTTGGCCAGGGAAAATCAAATCCGAAGACAAACCGTTTTCTTGCTTTAACGCGGCAACCGTCGTGCCGGATTGCCGAGCAATCTTCCAAAGCGTGTCGCCTTTTTGCACCGTATAGCTCGCCGCCGATGCCGCGTGGCCGGCCAACAACGAGCCGATCAACGTGCTTGTCAATACAACCGTCTTTTTCATGCTGCATCCCCCTATGACGTCGATGTAGTTCTTTTAGCAACTCTTCTATTTATTGAGCTGGTCCGCCAAAATCCGCTATGACTCTACAATTTTCACCATGTATGCCTGCACATGAGCCATTATAGTAAAATCAAAACAATCCGTCTGTAACAGAAAGAATAAAAGTAGATTACAAAACGATTACAAAAAACGCCCCCTTTGCGCGGCAAAGGGGGCACAGGCTACATCACCCGTTTAAATAGTTTTTCAATTTCATATGTCGAAAAATGAACGATGATCGGCCGGCCGTGCGGACAAGTAAATGGGTCCGTCGTCCGCCGCAGCGCCTCAAGCAAAGCGAACAGTTCATCCTGGCGCAAATGTTGGTTCGCTTTAATGGCGCGTTTGCAACTCATTAAGATGGCCGCTTGTTCGCGCAATTGCTTGATGTCGACCGTTTTTGCCGCCAGCACTTGTTCGATCATTTCCTCGATGATTTCCTTTTCTCTCCCTTTCGGAAACCAAATCGGATGGGAGCGAACAAGAAACGCCCGAGGTCCAAACGGCTCAAGAAACACGCCGCAACACGCCAGCTCATCGCGGCAGGCGGCGATCCGCTCGTACTCGTCGGCTGGATATTCAAACATCAATGGAACGAGCAGCTCCTGCACTTCCTTCGTGACTTCGCCGAGTTTTTCCCGGAAATATTCATAGTTGATCCGCTCTTGCGCCGCATGCTGATCGATCATATACAGCCCATGTTCGTTCTCAGCCAAAATGTATGTCCCGTGCAATTGGCCGATTGGATAAAGCGGCGGCAGGCGATCGGCCGCCGCTTTCTCCTCCGCTTGCCCGTCTGTAGGCAAGCGAAGGGCAAGCCTTTCTTCTTCCACCTCTTCTTCCTGCTTTCGCTCAAAAGCGGGCCCATGTTCGTCCAGTATTCCACATTCATCCATCTGCACAGCCGCGGATGGCTGCACAGCCGGTGCGTCACCGGTGAGCGGTGCGAGAGGAGCGGTCGCATCTTCGCCGCCGATGTCACTGAATAAGACAGACGGCTCGCGGACGCGATGAGTGAACGTCCAAGCCGCCTGTTCCGCCTTCGGTTTCACCATCTTGCTGTCGGCAGATACAGACGGAATGAGCGTCCGCTCGCGAAACGCCCGACGGATGACGCCCGTCACGAGCTCGTTCAGCTCTGCTTCCTTGCTGAAGCGGACTTCGAGCTTAGCTGGATGGACGTTGACATCAACAAGCACCGGATCCATTTCAATGGACAAAAACACAATCGGATAGCGGCCGATCGGCAAGAGCGTGTGGTAGCCGGCTTCAATTGCTTTCATGAGCGGCACGCTGCGCACATAGCGGCCGTTGACAACAAGCGAGATGTAGTTGCGCGAGGCCCGCGTCACGTCCGGCGGCGAAATGTAACCGCGAATAGTAAAATCGAGCGATTCCGCTTCAATGGGGATCATTTGCCTCGCCGTCTCGGCGCCGTAAATAGCGGCGAGCACGTGCCGGACATCGCCGCTGCCATTGGTGGCAAGCAACGTTTTTCCTTGATGGCGGAGGCGAAATGATACGTCCGGATGGGCGAGCGCAAGCCGGTTGACGACGTCGGCCGCATGGCCGAGCTCGGTGTGGATCGTTTTCATATATTTCAAGCGCGCAGGGGTGTTGAAAAATAAGTTCGATACGGTAATATCCGTCCCTTTGCGCCCCGCCGCCCGCGCGCGGGAGATGAGCGCACCGCCTCGAAGCACAAGCTTCGTTCCTGGTCCGTTGCCCGTACCGGTGACCAGCTCCACTTCCGATACGGAAGCGATGCTCGGCAGCGCCTCACCGCGAAACCCAAGCGTGCGGATGCGGAACAAATCGTGCTCGTCATGAATTTTGCTTGTCGCATGCCGTTCAAAAGCGAGCAAGCAGTCGTCTTCCTCTATGCCGTCACCGTTGTCGATGACGCGGATTTTCGCCATTCCCGCCTCTTCAAGTTCGATGTTGATGACCGTACTATGGGCATCAATGGCGTTTTCCACCAATTCCTTGACGACCGAAGCCGGCCGTTCGACCACTTCGCCGGCGGCGATTTTGTTTGCCAGAAGGTCATCGAGCTTGCGGATGCGTCCCATCGGGCCTCCCTCCTTTACTTGACGAGCTTTTGCAGTTCATACAGTTTGTTTAGCGCCTCAAGCGGCGTCATCTCGAGCAAATTGACCTCTTTCAGCGCCGCGAGCGCCTTTTTCTCTTTGTTTGAAAGAGGCGGCTCCATAGGCGCTGGGGCAAGGTCAGGAAACATGCTCAGCTGCTCAAACGCTGCTTCCTCCAAAACGCCCTCCCGCGCCGCACCGGCTGACGGACGGGAGGTCTTCTCGCGTTCAACCTTGCCGCCGACGTCTAACGCTTCGTTCCCCTGAAAAGCCAAACCTGCTCCGGTCGAAGCGCCATCATCCATCCGGCCTGTGGTGGCTTCCCGTTTTCCCGCCTCCTTCTCCAGTTCCGCTAAAATGGCCCGCGCGCGTTCAATGAGTGAAGCCGGCAGCCCGGCCAGCTCGGCGACGTGAATGCCGTAGCTCTTGTCGGCCGGCCCGTCGGCGATTTGATGCAAAAAGACGACTTTGCCGTTTTCCTCGATAGCGCGGGCATGGACGTTCGAAAGCCGCGGGAGCGAACGCTCCAAGGCGGTGAGTTCATGGTAGTGGGTGCTAAACAGTGTTTTCGCGCCGATATGGTCATGAATGTACTCAATAATCGCCTGTGCGAGCGCCATGCCGTCGTACGTCGATGTGCCGCGCCCAATTTCATCAAACAAAATGAGGCTGTTTTGTGTCGCATGGGCGATGGCACGGCGCGCCTCCAACATTTCGACCATAAACGTGCTTTGCCCTGCCGACAGGTCGTCAGCGGCGCCGATGCGGGTGAACACTTGGTCAAAAATGGGCAGCACCGCCCGCTCGGCGGGAACGAAACAGCCAATTTGCGCCATGACGGCGGTGAGCGCCACTTGCCGCATGTACGTGCTTTTTCCAGCCATGTTTGGTCCGGTGATGAGCAGCATTTCCCGCTCGCGGTTCATGTAGCAGTCGTTCGGCACGTACATTTGCGCGCCGAGCACTTTTTCGACAACCGGGTGGCGGCCGCCTTGAATCACCAAGACGCGCTCCGTGGAAAACTGGGGACGCACGTAGCGATACTCGTCACTGATCGTGGCGAATGATTGAAGCACGTCAAGCTCGGCAATGGCTTTCGCCAGCGTCTGCAGGCGCGGGATGTATTGCTTCACCTGCTCGCGAATAGCGACAAACAGTTCATATTCGAGTTCGATGCTTTTTTCTTCCGCTTCCAAAATGAGCGCCTCTTTTTCTTTCAATTCCGGGGTGATAAAGCGCTCGGCGTTGGCGAGCGTCTGCTTCCGCTCATAGCGGCCCTCCGGAACAAGGGGAAGATTGGGCTTTGTCACTTCAATATAGTAGCCAAACACACGGTTGTAACCGACTTTGAGCGATTTGATGCCAGTCGCTTCCCGCTCCTTCGCCTCCAGTTCCGCGATCCATGCTTTGCCGTTGCGGCTCGCGTCGCGGTAACGGTCGAGCTGCTTGTCATACCCATCTTTGATAAGGTTCCCTTCTTTGACGGAAAGCGGCGGCTGTTCTTGAATCGAGCGCTCGAGCAAATCGACGAGCTCTTCGCACGGGTCAAGGCGCTCGCACAGCTTGTCCGCTTCAGCGAGCGGCAGCGCGCCGACCGTCTGGCGGAGCGACGGCACTTGAAGAAGCGACTTTTTCAGCTGCACGAGATCGCGGGCGTTGGCGTTGCCGTAGGAGACGCGGCCGACAAGGCGCTCAATGTCATAAACGCCGCGCAGCCTGTCGCGCAGCTCCTGCCGTTCAAAATAGCTCGTTTTCAACGTTTCCACAAAATCGAGGCGCCGTTCGATTTCACGCCGGTCAATGAGCGGCCGGTCCAGCCATTGTTTTAAGAGCCGCCCGCCCATGGCTGTCACCGTTTCATCCAACAGCCATAAGAGCGAACCTTTTCTCCCTTTAGACCGCACGGTTTCGACCAACTCCAAATGCAGCTTGGAATGTCGGTCCATTTTCATATAGTGGTCAACTTGATACAACTCAGCTGGCTGCAAATGATCGAGCCGCCGCTTTTGCGTGCGGACGAGGTAATGAAGCAAGCGGGCGACGGCCGTCCGCAACTTTTCTTGCGCCACATGGCCGATGACGCCGCGCCATTCATCGCATAGCGATGTGTCGTCCTCATAAGAGACCGCCGCCCCGTACCGCTCTTTCAGCTCGCGCACCCATTCTTCGGCGCTGTCTGTGGCCACGATGATTTCCCGCGCTCCAACGGCGTGCAGTTCGTTCGCCGCTTCCTCCCACGAAGAAAGAAGCGTCAACCGAACCTCGCCGGTCGACAAATCCGCGTAAGCCAATCCGTATGTACCATCAGCAAACGGCGTGAGCGCCGCCAAGTAGTGGTTTTCCTTCTCGGTGAGCCCTTTGCCTTCCATGAGCGTCCCAGGGGTGATGAGCTGCACCACTTCGCGGCGCACAACGCCTTTGGCCGTTTTCGGATCTTCGACTTGTTCGCAGATGGCGACTTTATATCCCTTTTCGATTAACTGCTCAATATATCCTTGCGCCGAATGGTACGGCACCCCGCACATCGGCACCCGTTCATCCCCGCCGCCATCGCGGCTTGTCAGCGTGATTTCCAGCTCTTGCGCCGCCTTGATGGCGTCGTCAAAAAACAGTTCGTAAAAATCGCCGAGTCGGAAAAATAAAAACGCGTCCGGATATTGTGCTTTAATGTGCAAATATTGCTGGATCATCGGTGTGTACGATGGCATCGCTTCTCCCCAACCTTTTCAGCCCGAAGGCCCGTTGATTGCGCTACTATTATAACAAGCGGCAAAAGAAAAAACTAGGAAAGAAATTTCCTAGTTTTTATTCTTCTTCTCCAAGCAGCAAATCCGGGCTTAAATCTTCTAATTCTTCATCAAGGTCATCCTCGTCGCAAAAATCGTCGTCCTTGCCGCAGCCTTCCGGATTGATCGCAACGCATACTTTCGTTTCGCCGATCACTTCGGCGACAAACTCCCTCTCAACGTCGACGACGATTTTATTGCCGTTCGGCGAAATCGTGCATTCGAGGCAGTTCGGCTGCTGGATGACGCGGACGATGACATCGGTGTCATCGCTGATTAAATGGTCTTTGTCGCGATATTTTAATTTGACAACGTCCGTATACGACACCGTTTCGGTGACGACTTCGGTTTTGGTGTTGTGGTTGTACGAATACCAGACGTTGATGTCATAATGGCCGTGAATTTCGACCGTTTTATCGCATTTTTTCGCTTCATAACGGTGGTTGATGATCCAGCAGCCGAGAATGCTTGACGGGCGGTTCGGCGCCGTCACCGTATGGGTCGATTGTGTAAACTTGCGGCCTTTGCCGACAACGGCTTTCGTAATAATTTCTCTGTATTCAGACATCGAACGGAACCCTCCTCAAATGAATCTTCATTTCATCCTATGCGCCATCTCCGCTAATGTGCACAGCAAATGAATCATTATTCCGTATAGTTCATTGTATGCGCCTGCTCCGTTCGATGTGCCTTCTTTTTTGCCGCCAGGCAGCCGCCCGCGGTTCGGGAACAGGGAGAACGCGCCCATAAAAGCATCTTTGTTCATGGTGTCGGTCGGGCATTGATACGAGCTGCGAGAGAGCGCCCCCATAAGAAAAAGCGCCCCGAAGGACGCTTTTGCGCCGCATGCCATTAATGGCAGCCGCCGTGTTTGCTGTAACGAAGCGCCGCCCCGGTTTCGCCGCGCAGCACGTCGCCGCCCGTCGAAGCGAGAATTTCATCGGTCACCGTATTTGAAATCGTCGAGGCGACGAGCTGAAGCAGGTCGTTCACATCGGCTTGGGACTGCTGGAATTCGCTGACGATCGGGATTTGCGACAATTCTTCGTAAATGGCATCAATTTTGGCCTCAACCCGTTTCAGCGCTTCATGTTTTCCGTAATGCTGCAAATTGACAGCCTGTTTTTGCAGCGATTTTAATTCGTTGATCAACGCGCGCACTTTTTCGTTTTGATGGATTTTTTCTTCGGCCCGTTTGAAAAAGTCGACTTCTTCCGTTTCCGCAATCATTTTCGCCAACTGCTTCGCCTGGGCCAATACATCATCCCGCGTATATTTTGCCATGTTCGTTCACCCCGATCGCTTCATTCACAAGTTCGCCTGTCAGCGTCCACGTCTTCGCCTGCGTAATGCGCACGTTGACCAATTGGCCAATGAGCGATTTGGGGCCGACGAAGTGGACGAGCTTGTTTTTGCGCGTATAACCCGCCAATACATCCGGATTCGTTTTGCTTTCGCCTTCCACAAGCACTTCGACGACTTCCCCTTCGTATTGCTTCATTTTCTTGGCCGCGATTTCTTGTACAAGGTCGTTCAGCCGCTTGAGCCGTTCTTTTTTCACTTCCATCGGCACGTTGTCTTTCATGTTCGCCGCCGGCGTGCCTTCGCGCGGTGAATAAATGAACGTGTAGGCCGAGTCAAACTCCACTTCGCGGTAAAGCGACAGCGTTTCTTCAAACTGCTCATCTGTCTCGTTCGGGAAGCCGACGATAATATCCGTCGTCAACGCGACATCCGGAATGGCGGCTTTGATTTTGCGGACGAGCTCCAAATACTCCTCGCGCGTATACTTGCGTCCCATCATTTTCAAAATTTCCGTGCTGCCCGATTGCACCGGCAAATGAATATGCTCAACCAAGTTGCCGCGTTTGGCGAGCACTTCGATGAGCCGATCGTCAAAGTCGCGCGGATGGCTCGTTGTGAAACGAATGCGCGCAATATCGATTTTGCGCAGCTCATCCATTAAATCGCCAAGGCCGTACTGGATGTCGGTGAAATCTTTCCCGTAAGCGTTGACGTTTTGCCCGAGCAGCGTAATTTCTTTGTAGCCTTGGGCGGCGAGCTGGCGCACTTCTTGGATGATGTCTTCCGGGCGGCGGCTCCGCTCCTTGCCGCGCGTATACGGGACGATGCAGTACGTGCAAAACTTGTCGCAGCCGTACATGATGTTGACCCACGCTTTAATCTTCCCTTTGCGCGCCTTCGGCAAGTTTTCAACGACGTCGCCTTCTTTCGACCATACTTCAACGACCATTTCTTTCGACATGTACGCTTCATGCAAAATGTACGGCAAGCGATGGATGTTGTGCGTGCCGAAAATGAGATCGACATATTGGTATTGCTTTAAAATTTTCTTAACGACCGATTCTTCTTGCGACATACAGCCGCACACGCCGAGCAACAAGTCTGGATTCGTCGTTTTGAGCGGCTTTAAGTAGCCGAGCTCGCCAAACACTTTGTTTTCCGCGTTTTCACGGATCGCGCACGTGTTGAGCAAAATGACGTTTGCGTCTTCTGGCCGGTCGGTCGGCTCATAGCCGAGCGCCATGAAAATGCCGGCCATCACTTCTGTATCATGCTCGTTCATTTGACAGCCGTACGTGCGAATGTAAAACTTCCGCCCGCGCCCCATGCCGCGGAACTCGTCCGGAATCGCGAAGTCTTTTACATAGTTGACTTCTTCTTTGCCGCGTTTCTTCGCCTCTTTTAAATTCGGCGGAAGAAACACCCTCGTGAAATACTTCTCATAATCTTTCGTCGTTTTTTCTTTCAGCCGGTCCAAGGCGGATTTTCTGTCCGCTGGATGGCTTTCCGTTTTGATTTGTCCCGTTTGCTCCAAACGTTGTTTTTCGTTCATCGCAATCGCTATCTCCTTTCTGTCCAACATCATTGGATGATCCTCGGCAAATTTCTTCCAACTACACATTATCATAGTATATCGTCAACTGCCAAGAAACACAATGGGAATTGTTCCGGAAGCCCGGAACATGTTATGATAACAAAAAAACACCCAATGAGGCAAGCCCCCATCGGGTGCAAGTTGTTTCCATTTTTACATAAACTCCGCCACAAGTTCAGCGAACTTTTCTTTGCTCATTTTCAGCTCCGCCTCAGCAAGCGGCGCTTCGCTGTAGCCCGGCACAAGCTCTTGATACGACTTTTGTTCTTTGTTTTGATAAATGATCCCGGTGACGAGTCCATCGTATTTCATGACCGTCTGCATCGCCATCTCCCTATCGGACGGGTCGTATCCTTCGATGTCGCTGACCTTGACGAGCCGCTCTTTGAACCACTCGTACGTATTCACTTTGTTGTACGTCACGCACGGGCTGAAGACGTTGATGAACGCAAATCCTTTATGCTTGACGCCTTCTTCAATCAAGCTCGTTAATTCTTTCAAATCGCTTGAGAAGCCTTGGGCGATAAACGTCGCTCCGGCGCTTAACGCGATCTCGAGCGGCGACAATGCCGGCTCGATCGATCCGTGCGGCGTGCTTTTTGTTTGGAAACCGGCAGCGCTGCGCGGCGATGTTTGTCCCTTCGTCAGCCCGTAAATTTGGTTGTCCATGACAATGTATGTGATGTCGATGTTGCGGCGAATGGCATGAACCGTGTGCCCCATGCCGATGGCAAACCCGTCGCCATCCCCGCCGGCGGCGATGACCGTCAAATCGCGGTTTGCCATTTTCACTCCTTGCGCCAGCGGCAGAACGCGGCCGTGCGTGCCATGGAAGCCGTAAGAGTGAATGTAGCCGGAAATGCGGCCTGAGCAGCCGATTCCGGAAATGACCGCCAGCTCGTGCGGCTCCAACCCGAGATTGGCAGCCGCGCGCTGGATGGCCGCTTGCACGGAAAAGTCGCCGCAGCCTGGACACCAGTTTGGCTTCACATCATTGCGGAAATCTTTAAAGGTGGCCATTGCGCTAACAACTCCTTGCATTTAGTATAGACGTCGCCCGGCAAGAACGGATTGCCGTCGAATTTTAAGACGCTGGCCATTTTATCGGCATGCCCAACGTTCATTTTCAACAAGCTGGCCAATTGTCCGGTCGCGTTTTGCTCGACGACGACGACCCGCTTTGCTTTTTCGACAAGCGGCCGCACGTCGTCAACCGGGAACGGATGAAGCAGGCGGATATGCGCATGGTTGACTTTGACGCCGTCTTGCTCGAGCCGCTCCATCGCTTCTTCAATCGCTCCGCGCGTCGATAAAAAGCCAACAAGGAGCAAATCCGGTTCCTCGTGGCGGAGTTGTTTGTGGACCGGCGTCGGGAAATGAATGTGCTCAAGTTTGCGCATCCGTTTTTCCATTTGCGCCCGGCGGTTCGCCGCCGTCTCTGACGGGCGGCCTGTTTCGGCATGTTCGACCCCGGTGACATGGTGGATGCCGTATTTCGTCCCCGGCAGCACCCGCGGCGAAACGCCGTCCGGCGTCAGTTCATACCGTTTGAAATTGTCTTTGTCTGGAAGCGGCGGCAGTTCTCCGTTCACCAGTTTGCCGCGGCGGATCTCAATTCGATCGTAATCAAGCGGTTCGACCGTCTGCTTCCCAAGCGACAGCTGCAGATCCGACAGAAAAATGACCGGGCATTGGTATTCCTCAGCTAAGTTGAACGCTTCCGCCATATCGTAAAACGCTTCTTCGACCGTGCTTGGCGCCATGACAATTTTGGGAATTTCCCCGTGTGTGCCATAGATCATCGCGAGCAAATCGGACTGCTCTTGCTTTGTCGGCAAGCCGGTGCTTGGACCGCCTCGTTGCGTGTCAACCACCACAAGCGGTGTTTCCGTCATCCCAGCTAGTCCAATCGCTTCGGCCATAAGCGACAACCCCGGTCCGGCGGAAGCGGTGAACGCCCGCACACCCGCATAGTTGGCGCCGATCGCCATCGTACAGGCTGCGATTTCATCTTCTGTCTGGATGACCGCGCCCCCAAAATCGGGCAGCTTTTTAATTAAATATTCCATAATTTCCGAAGCCGGGGTGATCGGATAGGCAGCCATAAAACGCGCCCCGCCGGCAATGGCGCCCAAGGCGATGGCGTCGTTGCCGATCATGAACATTCGCCGTTTGCCGTCGGCTTTGGCTAGCTTCATCGTTTTCGTCGATCCATCAAGCTGCTCTTTCATATATTGCGCTCCAGCGCGAATCGCTTCCATGTTTTTCTCAACGACTTGCGCCCCTTTGCGCCCGAATGTATCCACAACAACGCTTTCGAACACAGCAGCGTCCAAATCGAGCACCGCGCTCGTCGCACCGATGGCAACCATGTTTTTCATCAGCGGATTGCCAAGCTGTGTGGCGATATCGGTGAACGGGACGGCGTAAAGCGCCACTCCTTTTCCTTCCGGAATCAACGGATGGAATTTGGCGTCCGCAATGACGATGCCGCCGTCACGCAGCTCGTGGAAGTTGAAGTCGATTGTCTCTTGGTCGAACGCCACCAAGATGTCCAAATCATCAGCGACCGCCCGCACTGGTTTCGTGCTGACGCGAATTTTGTTGTTCGTATGACCCCCTTTGATGCGTGAAGAAAAATGGCGGTATCCATATAAGTAATATCCGAGACGGTTCAGCGCTGTGGAAAAAATTTCCCCTGTACTTTCAATTCCTTCCCCTTGCTGGCCGCCTACCTTCCATGACAGCTGTTCGATCATGCATTACACCCCTTTATATTCACTCCAGCCTTTCGCTACTATTGTACCACTTTTCTGACAAGGAAACTACCATTTTGAACGCCTTTTTCAGCCGGCGCCGCGGATGCCCTGTCTTCTATTCTAGGATACGCAAAGCCGATACTCAGTGATATTCGTCACTCCGGCAAATGGGCGTAGAAGTTGCCAAATAAAAAGCGGGATACTTGCTCGGCGGAGTAATGCTTGTACAACTCGTTGACAAGCCGCGCATATTCCCTTACCGTTCCAAGGCCGGCGACCGTCTCCGTGATGCCATCGAAGTCGGAACCAAACCCAACATTGTTTTCCCCCCCGAGCGCGCATATATGGTCGAGATGGCGAAGGACATCAGCGATCATCGCCTCGTTTTTCTTCGCCGTCAAAAAATACGGAACGAAATTAATGCCGATCATGCCATCTTTTTCGATCAACGCTTTGACTTGCTCGTCGGTTAGGTTGCGTGGATGTGGGCATAAACGATGTACGTTGGAATGAGAAGCGATGGGGAACCGAGCCATCTCGATGACATCCCAAAACGCTTTCTCCGATAAATGGGACACATCGACCCATCGTTTTGCTTCATTAAGAAGTGCAACGACTTGCCGGCCAAACGCCGTCAGCCCGGCGCCGCGCTTCTCCCACGCCCCGTCAGCGACAGCGTTTGGGAAGTTCCACGTCAACCCGACGGAAGCGACGCCAAGCCGAAGGAGCGTCTTCAGCTTGACAAGGTTCGAGCCGATCGCGTCACATCCTTCAAGCGTCAACATAGCACCGATCTCCCCTTCTTTCAGGGACGCGATATCATGTTTGGTCCGCACGAACTTCATGGACGGAAACTCCTCGATCACACGGGCAAAGAAGATATCCACCATCTCGAGCGCCACCGTGAACCGCGCTTCCTCGGGCACCGTTTCTGGTATGTAGATGGCAAAGCATTGCACTTTCACCCCTGCTTCCGCCATCCCAGAAAGGGTGACGTGAAGTGAAGCTCCGTCGTAAAACGACAGGGACCGATCTAGCCATAACTTCATCAACACATCGCAATGGGCATCGAAGATCATTCCGTTCCCCCCTTGAAAAAGCAAAAATAACCTGCCTGCCTTCGCGGCCGAAGGCGCCAACAGGTTATGATCATCATTGTCTGATCATCCAGTTAACGAGGTTCGACAATCAATTTGATCGCTGTCCGCTCTTCCCCATCGATGATAATATCCGTAAACGCCGGAATGCAAATCAAGTCCATGCCGCTCGGTGCCACAAACCCTCGTGCGATCGCTACTGCTTTAACGGCTTGGTTCAATGCACCTGCGCCGATCGCTTGAATTTCCGCTGCGCCGCGCTCGCGCAACACACCGGCCAGGGCACCAGCTACAGAGTTCGGATTCGATTTTGCTGAAACTTTTAATATTTCCATTCCTAGCTCCTCCCTCGATTCCTTGGAAAATGATTTCGGTAAAAGGTCTTCATTGTAACTATATTCACTGTTTCGACAATTATTCCTGCATGGGAGGAGGGCATTTTAAAAAAATTTTCAAAAGATGGACTATTCAAAATAAGGGTGGTCATCGTTAATGATCAACCGTTCAATGCACAACGCCCGTCCGCTTTTTTCGTCTATATCAACAAAAACGGCGTTCAATTGGCTTCTTCCTTCCTTGACGCCGAAACGAACCGGCAGCCCGGTTAAAAATTTGCGCAGCACCGCCTCTCGATCGACGCCCAAAATGCCGTCGTATGGACCGGTCATGCCAACATCGGTAATGTACGCCGTCCCTCTTGGCAAAATGCGGTTATCAGCCGTTTGGACGTGTGTATGCGTGCCGATGACCGCGGACACGCGGCCGTCTAAGTACCAGCCCATTGCCTGTTTTTCGCTCGTCGCCTCGGCGTGGAAATCGACGATGATGACCGGCGTGCGCGCGGAGGCGGCGGCGATCAGCTCGTCCGCCTTTTGAAACGGGCAGTCAATCGCCGGCAAAAACGCCCTCCCTTGCAAATTGATGATCGCCGCTTCGCCATGGTCGGTCGGCACAAAGACGATGCCTTTTCCCGGCGTGCCCGGCGGGTAATTCGCCGGGCGGATCAGCGCCTTCGCCTGATCGATAAACTCAAAAATATCGCGTTTGTCCCATGCGTGATTGCCCAACGTGATGACATGAGCCCCCCAAGCGAGAAGCGCCCGGTAAATCGGTTCGGTGATTCCTTTCCCGCCGGCGGCATTTTCGCCGTTGATCACAACGACGTCCGGCCGATGCTTTTCCTTCAGCTTTGGCAAATAGTGCTCTACCATTTTTTGCCCCGGCGAACCGACGACGTCGCCGATAAATAAAATTCTCATCCCTGATCCCTTTCTAAACGAAAAATATCCCCTTGCGCCCATCTCCGCATCGTTATACCCTCCTATTTTACGCACAAAAAAAGAAAGTGGCAATAGCCACTTTATTTCGCGTATTCAACCGCCCGCGTTTCACGGATGACCGTCACTTTAATATGGCCCGGGTAATCAAGCTCTTCTTCGATCCGTTTGCGGATATCACGCGCCAGCCGGTGCGCTTCCAAATCGTCGATCATATCCGGTTTGACCATAATGCGCACTTCACGCCCCGCTTGAATGGCGTACGATTTTTCAACACCTTCGTACGATTCGGCAATTTCTTCAAGCTTCTCTAGACGACGGATATAGTTTTCCAGCGTTTCGCTGCGCGCTCCCGGCCGCGCCGCCGACAGCGCATCGGCCGCCGCGACGAGCACAGCGATGACCGACGTCGGTTCCGTATCGCCATGATGGGAGGCGATGCTGTTGATGACAACCGGATGTTCTTTATACTTCGTCGCCAGCTCAACGCCGATTTCCACATGGCTCCCTTCCACTTCGTGGTCGATCGCCTTGCCGATGTCATGAAGCAAGCCGGCCCGGCGCGCCAGCATTTCGTCCTCCCCAAGCTCGGCCGCCATTAGTCCGGCTAAAAACGCCACTTCCACCGAATGTTTTAAGACGTTTTGTCCGTAGCTCGTTCGGAATTTGAGCCGCCCTAAAATTTTGATCAAATCCGGATGCAAGCCGTGAACACCGACTTCAAACGTCGTCTGTTCGCCGACTTCGCGGATATGCTCATCCACTTCGCGACGCGCCTTTTCGACCATTTCCTCAATGCGCGCTGGATGGATGCGGCCATCTTGCACAAGCTTATCGAGCGCGATGCGCGCCGTCTCACGGCGAATCGGGTCAAATCCGGACAAAATGACCGCTTCCGGCGTATCGTCGATGATCAAATCGATGCCGGTCAACGTCTCGAGCGTGCGAATGTTCCGCCCTTCGCGCCCGATGATCCGCCCTTTCATTTCGTCGTTTGGCAAATTGACGACGGAAACAGTCGTTTCGGCGACATGATCGGCAGCGCAACGTTGGATAGCAAGCGACAAAATCGCTTTCGCCCGTTTGTCTGCCTCCTCTTTCGCCCGCGTTTCCGCCTCTTTGATCATCATCGCAATCTCATGCGACAGTTCTTTCTCCACGCGCTCTAAAATGAGCTGGCGGGCATCGTCGCGCGTCAGCCCGGAAATGCGTTCCAGTTCGGCTTGTTGTTGTTTGACGAGCGCTTCCACTTTGCTTTCCATTTGTTCAATATGCTGTTGTCTTTCGTTCAACGCTTCTTCCTTTGCCTCAAGCAACGCCTCACGTTTGTTGAGCGCTTCATCTTTGCGGTCGAGATTTTCCTCCTTTTGCATCAGGCGGTTTTCTTGTTTTTGGAGTTCGCTTCTCCGGTCGCGGATATCACGCTCCGCCTCCGTACGCAGTTTATGAATCTCGTCTTTCGCTTCGAGAAGCGCCTCTTTTTTCAAGGCGTCCGCCTCGCGTTTCGCCTCCTCAATCAGCTGTTCGGCAGCGGCTTTCGCCCCGCCGATTTTCGCTTCGGCAATCGATTTGCGAACAAAAAAGCCAACAACGGCACCAATGACTAAGGCAAGCAAAGCGGAGATGATGATCGAACCCATCGTTTCACCTCCTCTTGCTGTTCGGTTTCCTTTCGCTCTCTTCTCACCGCCATGACCGGCGCAGATGGACATTCCCGTTTTCAATCCATTAGCTCAGTCGCTTGGCATTGCAATCGCCCGCACAGCCTTCCGCACGAAGGCGGTCCGCCGGCG
Source organism: Geobacillus sp. BMUD (assembly GCF_013096845.1). Lineage (NCBI taxonomy): Bacteria > Bacillati > Bacillota > Bacilli > Caryophanales > Anoxybacillaceae > Geobacillus > Geobacillus sp. BMUD. The sequence continues at coordinate 397,334 of NZ_SDLA01000001.1, read as the reverse complement.
GACACATGGCCCTGCCGCGCATATGGACAAATATACATGTTCATTGTAAAGGCGGCAATAGGAATTGTCAAGATATTACACCGACGCGCCCCGGCCCTCGACTTTGACGGCGGGCGGACGCGTCTAGGAGGCTGGTGATTTACTCGCGCAACCGCTTCTCGGAATTGTTTCTCAAGTAGAAAAAACTTGTTGCATCAGCCTCTATGTTCACGCGTTCAATCGCCGATCAAGGCAAACAGCGGTTTTTCACCAACCTTCTAGAGGGTGACAACGGAACAAGACCGTTCCGCCCACGACCCTTTTTGGGCTCACCGTCCTCTTTCTTCACAGGCGGCACGGATGGAAAAAGGCGCCCCAGCCACTTGCCAGGACGCCTTGTGCCGTTATTCTTCAAGCAATCCGAACCCGTCTTGCTGCGGTTCGCTCGTTCCCTCTTCGACATCGATGCCGTAATGCTGGCGGATGGCGCGGGCGATTTCATCGGCAATGTGCGGGTTTTCCTTCAAAAATTGCTTTGCGTTTTCCCGCCCTTGGCCAAGCCGCTCGTCTTTGTACGAATACCACGAACCGCTTTTTTGCACGATGTCCAATTCGGACGCCATGTCGATAATTTCCCCTTCGCGGGAAATGCCTTCACCGTACATAATGTCGACGTCAGCTGTTTTAAATGGCGGCGCAACTTTGTTTTTGACGACTTTGATTTTCGTCTTGTTGCCGACCATATCGTTGCCTTGCTTGATTTGCTCGGCGCGGCGCACCTCTAAGCGGACGGAAGCGTAAAACTTGAGCGCCCGCCCGCCTGGCGTCGTTTCCGGATTGCCAAACATGACGCCGACTTTTTCACGAATTTGGTTGATGAAGATGGCGATCGTTTTCGATTTGTTAATGGCGCCAGACAGCTTGCGAAGCGCCTGCGACATAAGCCGCGCTTGCAAGCCGACATGGGCGTCGCCCATCTCCCCTTCAATTTCCGCTTTCGGCACAAGCGCCGCCACCGAGTCGATGACGATAATATCGACCGCGCCGCTTCGCACGAGCGCCTCAGCGATTTCGAGCGCCTGCTCGCCCGTGTCAGGCTGGGAAAGCAGCAATTCATCGATATTGACCCCTAATTTTTGTGCGTAAATCGGATCGAGCGATAGCGATAGGTAACAGTCACCCTCAGCATTACCCGGAGGGGCTGTTTTCCCCCGCTTCACACCGTGCATGCGAGTTTCCCCGCACACGGCGTTCCATCGAGTACCCCGGCTACTAATCATGCCCAAGACTCTGCCCGTATATATGTTTCCTGTACTTCTCGAGTTTCTTGATTGCACAAGCCTTCAAGTGACTAGTGTCTGTTTGATCAATTTCTTTCTTATGGATAAGTGTATGGCATTCGTCGCAGACCGATGCAAGGTTACTTACCTTGTTTATTTCGTTTAGTGGAAGCTTGTTGTTTATGTGGTGTGTTCTTGTGTTGAAAGGTTGTAGTATGTCACCACATATTTTGCACTTCCCTTTATCCCTATTGAAGGCGTAGCATCGGTTCATGAAGAACTCGAAGCTGATTAGTTCTTGAAACGTGTTTGTGATAATATCAAATCCTTTCTTTCAGGATTTGTATTATACACGTTGGTAGTCAGTTTCGCTCACCGAAACCCTCTTTTGGGTTTCCTCACGGCTTCCTAATCGTCGTCTGGGGTTAGTAGCCTAAAAGGTACTCGACTATGCCCCTTCGCTCAACAGGCATTACCCTGTTTCATCACTACTACGGGCTGCTGCCCCATCCCTTCAGCAGTCATTTCCTACTGCTTAGTGGCATCGGGGTGCGCACCCCTTATCATCCACTGGGATGGTTCACCTGTACCGCATCACCTATCCTTGCATGCTCCCTTAGGCTCCACCTCTGACCCGTCAGCCGCCTTTCTGCCCATGGTTGGCGGGCTCAAGGCAAAGATCCTCTACGGGATCAATCCAGACTCGGCAAACACGAATACCTCATCCAGGGCTGAACCTCACTTAGGAGGTGAGCGCCTTCTTTTTTCGGCGCCCCACGCCTTACGAGCCGTACTTCCGGTGGTTCGTTCCAACGCTATGCGTTCTCTAGCCATAGGAGCTTTATGGACCCCCGGCTACTTCGCTAACCGCTTCTCAGGTCTGCTTTTCGCCGTCCTCTCCGAGCTTCGTACAGCCATGTTGCGCACCATGACCGCACGTCGGGGTATTAGGGCAGGAATGCCAACCTTCATTCCTGTCTCGGATTTTCACCGAGCTCTCGGTGATGCAGTTAGGACCTACTAAGTTTCAGTCCCGCTAACTTTTCGTATGGCGTTTCCACCATACTTGGGTTAGCAACAGGTCGCACCATGCTCTGCGTCGATGAAAGCTGCTTGCCCGCCCCGCTTTTGCACTTCAGCGATCGCGTGAAGGGCAACGGTCGTTTTTCCGGACGATTCCGGGCCGTAAATTTCCACAATCCGCCCGCGCGGATAGCCGCCGACGCCTAACGCGATGTCGAGCGCCAGCGAACCGCTCGGCACGACCGACACTTTGCGGTCGACTTGCTCCCCGAGCTTCATGATGGCCCCCTTGCCAAACTGTCGTTCAATTTGTTTTAATGCCTGCTCCAATGCAGCTTGACGATCCTGGTTCACTCATCTACTCCTCCTTATTCTAGGACTACTTATACTATACCGCGTTTTGCGGCCATTGCCAAGCAAAAAACGAACGTTCATTCGTTTTTTCAATGGAGGAACTAGCAACAATCGCCATACCCATGCGGTGGAAACAAACGATGTGCGGTGGAGAATGTTCAAGGAAGGGGGCGGCCGATCAGCGGTCGACCGCGAGCATTTCCAATAGGAAGAAGCAGCCGTATTTGGCCGTGCGGACACGGATGGCATCACGCGTGCCGGACAGCATCAGACGATGGACGGTCGTGTCGCGTCCGCGGACGGCGATGCCGATATACACGGTGCCGGGCGGGTGACCCTCAAGCGGATCAGGGCCGGCGACACCGGTGAAGCTGATGCCGATATCCGCATCGCACATCGCGCGGACGTTTTCAGCAAGCAAACGGGCGCACGGCTCGCTCACCGCCCCGTCTGCCTCAAGCAGAGGGCGCGGGACGCCGAGCACGCGTTCTTTCACGCGATTCGTATAGCAAACAACACCGCCCTGTACGACTTGCGATGCGCCGGGGACGGCGGTGAGCTGTTCGAGGAAAAGGCCCCCGGTCAAGCTTTCGGCCGACGCGATCGTCCATCCTTTTTCTTTTAACCGTTTGAACGTCTTTGTAAACAACGTTTCGTCGTTATATCCGTAGCAGTAGCGGCCGACGCGCGCCAAAACGGCGGCTTCCGTCTCATCAAGCAGCCGCTTCGCCTCTGCCTCATCCCGGTGCTTCGCCGTCAGACGGAGCGTCACTTCACCGTCGCCGGCCAGCGGCGCGATCGTCGGGTTCGACTGAACGTCGATCAAATCCGCAATCGCCGTTTCAAGCGCTGATTCGCCGATGCCAAAAAAACGGAGCACGCGTGACTCGATGCGCTCGGAAAGCGAAAACGTGCAACGCAAAAAGGCGCTCCCATATTTGGTGAACATCGGCTGCATTTCCTTCGGCGGCCCGGGAAGCAGCATGTACGTGATGCCATTGACCGAGAGCGCCATCCCAGGCGCCATGCCGTGTTCGTTTTTCAGCACCGTCGATCCTTCCAAGACGAGCGCCTGCTTTTTATTGTTTTCCGTCATCGGCCGATTTGTGCGGGCAAAATACGCTTCAATCTCCCGCAGCGCTTCCGGATCCATCACGAGCCGACGGCCAAGCAAACGGGCGATCGTCTCCTTCGTCAAATCGTCTTTCGTCGGGCCGAGGCCGCCGGTGAAAATGATGAGGTTTGCTCTCGTTTGCGCCGTTTTCACCGCCTGTTCGAGGCGGCCGGCGTTGTCGCCGACCACCGTATGGAAATAGACGTTAATGCCGAGCATCGCCAGCTGCTGCGACAAAAATTGGGCGTTCGTATTGGCGATTTGCCCAAGCAACAGCTCGGAGCCGACGGCAATGATCTCCGCGTTCAACAGACTTTTTCCCCCTCTCTGGCCGGCTATTTCGAATGGGAAAACGCATGTCTGTTTTTCGCAAAATAATCCCAACCGGACCAAATCGTGAAAATGACCGCCACCCACAGCGCCAATTCGGCGAACGGAAACGAAATGAGTGAGAATGGGAAGTTATGCAACAACAAAGCAGAAATGGCGACGATTTGCGTCCATGTCTTGATTTTGCCAAGCATGTTGGCAGCGACGACTTCCCCCTCGCCGGCAAGCACGAGCCGCAAGCCGGTGACGGCAAACTCGCGGCTGATGATGACGATCACCATCCACGAAGGAGCAGCTCCGAGCTCCACAAGCACAATAAGCGCCGCGGATACGAGCAGTTTATCGGCCAACGGATCCAAAAACTTGCCCAAGTTCGTCACAAGTCCGTACTTGCGGGCGTAATAGCCGTCAATCCAGTCCGTTGTTGATGCAACGATGAAAATGAGCGCGCCGACAAGATGGGCAACTGGAAGCTCTGTCCCGTCGATTTGGATGCTCCCCCACCCGAACGGAACGAGCATCACGATCACGAAAAACGGGATGAGCATAATGCGCGCTACCGTAATTTTATTCGGCAAGTTCACCCCAAATACCTCCGCTCACTCAACATAGTTCAGTCCATGCGAAAAGCAGGCGCCTTCCTGGCGGAAAAGCGCCTTGTTCCATCACTTTTTCAATATGAAATGCAGCTTTTGGTACACTTCGTCTTTCGGGGCAAACGGATAGGCAAACGGCTGGCCGTTTACCTTCATGTCGACGTCCAGCGTGCGCCCGATTTTCACCCACACTTCGCTTTCCGCCGACAAGTCGAACGTTTTCGTCTGCCCGCTTGTCAAGTTGCCGCGGTAAAACGTATGACCTTTCGTATTGTATACTTCGACCCACGACGTTCCTTTGGACGCAAGCTCAATCGAAAACGCGCCGGAGTTGGCGACTTCGATCGTCGCCGTATTGCCGCGTTTTTCCGTTACATTCAAGGCTGCAGCTGGGGCAGCCGGTTTTTCTTGTTCAGCGGCCGGAGCCGTCTCGCCTTTTTGCCCTTTCTTTTCTTCCGCCTTCTTCGCTTCCTCTTTTTCTTTTGCCTGCTCAAGCGGCGAATGTTTCGACCGCTCGACCTCCGCTGTTTTTGGGCTTGTCTTTGTCGGCGGCTCATTTGCGGTGCCGCGCTGGAGCAGCACCCAAACGAGGACGGCTGCCCCGATGACGACCGCCGCAACAATTACTTTCGGCAGCCAATCAAGCCATTTCTCCCCTTCGGCAGACAGCTGCTGGCGCGTTTTGACACGCGACAGCGTCTGCGGCATGTCATCTTGATACGACTGGGGAATGTCTTGTTTATACTGCTCAAACAGCTCATCCGGGTCAAGCCCGACCGCTTCGGCATATTGTCGGATGAAGGCGCGTACATAAAAATTTCCAGGCATGATGGCATAGTTGCCTTCCTCAATGCCGATCAAATACCGCTTTTGAATTTTCGTCATTTCCTGCAGCTCGTCCAAGCTCATATTTTTTTCTTCCCGCGCTTCCCGTAAACGTTTCCCTAGTTCCGTCAACGGCCAACACCTTCCACTTTTTTAAATTAAAACCCAAATTCAGAAAACCCATCGCCGCCCAACAAGGATGGGCGGTCAATCGCTTCATAGGAAATATCTTCGTCCGGTTCATGGCGCAGCTCAATAATATAGTCAAAATCATCAAGGGTATACTCCGTATGACGAACAAACATGTCCGGATGCTCCACGACTTTCGTCGCCTCAAGGCGCATGAGCTCACGGATGAGCTGCCAGTGCTGCTCATTCCCCCGGCGCATTGAGACGATGCCGTCGATAATGAAAATGTTGTCCTCGCTGTACTCATCTTCCATCAGCTGCGTGCGAACCGTCTGTTTAATCAGCGTCGATGAAACAAACAACCATCGTTTGTTGGCGCACACGCTGGCGGCAACGATCGACTCCGTCTTGCCGACGCGCGGCATTCCGCGGATGCCGATCAACTTATGCCCTCTTTCTTTAAAAAGTTCGGCCATAAAATCGACGAGCAGTCCAAGCTCATCGCGGACGAAGCGGAACGTTTTTTTGTCATCGGCATCGCGCTGAATGTAGCGGCCGTGGCGGACGGCGAGGCGGTCGAGCAGCTTCGGCTGGCGCAGCTTCGTCACGGTAATGTTGTCCATCGTCCGCAAGATCGTCGCCAGCCGCTCGATCTGCTCATTATTGTCGCACAAAAGCAGCATGCCGCGGCGCGAATCCCGGACACCGTTGATCGTCACGATGTTAATGGACAACATGCCAAGCAGCGAAGCGACATCGCCGAGCAGCCCGGGGCGGTTGACATGAATTTCATATTCCAAATACCATTCTTGTTTGCCCATCCCGTCTCCTCCCTTGCCGGTGTCCGCACAAACGCCTTATGCTAAGTTCATACTACTATAATCGCAAATGGAAAAGCAACCGAAAAGGAGGAAGAAAAAAGAGAGGGAGACCCCTCTCTTTTTACCGGGTGATTATTTTTGTTGAACGAGCTTGACCATCATGTTGGCAAGGGCGTGCTGCTCTTTTTCATCCGCAACGCTCCAAAGATCAGCAAGCACCCGTTCTTCCGGGTTTTTCGGGTCGACGTGTTTCGCCAAATAATCCCCGATTTGGTAAGCGACATCTGTGATCACTTGCTGGGTCAATCCTTGCTGTTGGGCTTGTTCTAAACGTTCCGCCAAAAAGTCTTTCCATTGTTCAAAGTTATCCAGCACCGACATGTCAATCCCTCCTTGTTGAATGTTTCAAGGATAGTTTGCCTGCCCAATCGGAAAATATACGTTCAACAATACCAGCCGCCGTTGACGGAAATGACTTGGCCGGTGATATACGAAGCGGCATCAGACAGCAAAAATGCCACCGTTTCCGCCACCTCATCCGGCGTGCCGAGCCGGCCGGCTGGAATGTCGTCAGTGAGCGCTTCCAGCTCCTCAGGGCGAAACACCCGCAGCATATCGGTATCAATCGCCCCCGGTGCAACAGCGTTGACGCGAATGCCGCTTGGGGCAAGCTCCTTGGCGAGCGCCTTGGCAAACGCGTTCTGCCCTCCCTTTGTCATCGAATACACCGCCTCACACGACGCGCCGCACAATCCCCAAATTGAGGAAATGAACACAATATGGCCGCGCTTTCTCGCCACCATTGACGGGATCAGCCGTTTGATGAGCAGCGCCGGGCTTGTCATGTGAAGCCGCACCATCCGTTCGATGAGTTCATCGTTCATGTCGGTCAACAATCCGTAATAGCTTGCACCGCTGTTGTAAACGATGGCATCAACTGGGCGATCGATTTGCGAAACGAGCTTTTCCACCCCATCAGACGTCGACAAATCAGCCTCAACCGGCACCACGTGCGTGCCAGCAAGTTCTTTTTTCAACGATTCAACCGGCGCTCGTCGGCGATGGTAATGAAGAAAAAGTCCATACCCCTCCCGAGCGAGCACGCGGGCGATGCTTTGTCCGATTCCTCCGGAGGCTCCAGTGATCAAGGCGTAGCGCATGAAACCATCTCTCCTTTTTGCCGTAAAAAAGCATCCTTCACAGGAAGGATGCCTTATTGCCCTTTTGGAACGACTTCACAAACCGCGATTTGTGAATCGCGAAAACAAGAAGAGGCGACCGCCGCGATATCGTCCATCGCAAGCGATGAAAGCGCCGGCAAAATGTCAAACAGGTTGGAGCCGTAAAACGCATAGCGCGTAAACTGGTTGGCGATGTATTCCGGCGAATTGAGCGCCCGCAAAAAGGCGCCGATTTTTTTCTTTTTCACCCGTTCAAACTCTTCCTTTTTGACTGCTTCCCACGAAAACGACAGCAGCACCGTTTGAATTTCCGAGGCGAGCCGTTCAGCGTCCCTTGTATCGCCACCGATCAGCGCGAAGCCGAATCCGCGCTCTTCGGTATAATCGTACATAAATGTATCATCGATCAGCCCTTCGCGGTACAGCCGTTCGTAGTGCGGCGAGCTTTTTCCGAACAAATAGTCCAAGGCAACGTGAAACGCCAGCTCATGTCGCAGCTTTTGTTCGCCGGTTTCCGGAACGGACGGCGCTTTGATGCCGACAAAGCATTTGTTCGTCTGCACGTGCATCGGGATCACGTGTTTCTTTTTCGCGACATCGCTTGGCTCTTCATACGAAAACCGTTTCACCTCCGGCGCCTGCGGAAACGACTTTTTCGCTTGGTTGTCGCGGATTTGTTCCATCGTTTTTTGCTCATCGACCGGCCCGACGACAAACAAAAGCATGTTGCTTGGATGATAAAACGTTTCGTAGCACTCATACAGCAGCTCTTTCGTAATTTGGGCGATCGATTCGACCGTGCCGGCGATGTCGATTTTGACCGGATGGTTATGATACATGCTTTCGATGGCGCCGAAATAGACGCGCCAATCCGGGTTGTCGTCGTACATTCGGATTTCCTGGCCGATGATTCCTTTTTCTTTCTCCACTGTTTTGTCGGAAAAGTATGGGGTTTGTACAAAGTCCATCAACGTTTCCAAGTTTTTCTCGACGTTGTCCGTGCTTGAGAACAAATAAGCGGTGCGGGTGAACGTCGTAAAGGCGTTCGCTGAGGCGCCTTGTTTGCTGAACTGTTGGAACACATCTCCGTCTTCTTTTTCAAACAGCTTATGCTCCAAAAAATGGGCGATGCCGTCCGGAACACGTTTCATTTCTGTTTTTCCAAGCGGCACAAACTGATTGTCAACCGAGCCGTAGTTCGTCGTAAACACCGCGTACGTTTTGTTGAATCCTTTTTTCGGCAAAATGTATACGTCAAGCCCGTTGTCCATTTTTTCATAAAACAGCGTTTCCTGAAGCGTTTCATACACCCGTTTTTCCATCTTCCGTCGCCTCCATTCCGGTCAAAAAGTACACCGTATCAAGCACCACTTTGCCAGCAACGCGCACCACATCCTCGCGCGTCACTTGATCGGTGCCGGCAAGCCATTCATCGATCGGGCGCTTTCGCGTTGAGACGACGTTATGGTACAACACTTCGACAAGCCCGCGCGGCGTATCGAGCGTCTCAAGCAACTGGTTGCGGATGACTGCTTTCGTCTGCGCCATTTCTTCATCCGTGAAATCGCCGTTTTTCATCGCCTGCATCTGTTCATCGATGATGCGGCGCGCCTTTTCATAATTGGCTGGCTCAATGCCGGACATGACCAACAAAAGCCCTTTATGGCTTTCAAGACGGGAAGCGGCATAATAAGCAAGACTCGCCTTCTCACGGACGTTGATGAACAGCTTCGAATGGGAAAAACCGCCAAAAATGCCGTTAAACATTTGCAAGGCGTAATAATCGTCATCTTCATACGTCACATTCGTCCGATAGCCGATGTTGAGCTTTCCTTGCTTCACGTCTTGCCGCTCAATGACTTCGCGGACCTCCCCTTGCGGCTTGACAGAAACCGATGATGCGCGCGCCTGCTTTGGACGATCCGGCAAGGAAAACCGCTGCTTCACCGCATCGAGCACCGTCTCTTCAACTACGTCGCCAATGACATATAGATCCAATTCATCTTCGGCCAGCGCCCGTTCATAATAGCGATACAGCCCTTCCGCCGTGATGCCGTCCACGTCTTCAAGCTCTCCGTTTGGCGAGAGGGCGTACGGTTCGCCTTGACACATTTCTTCTACGAGGCGCATGTTCGCATAGCGCATTTTGTCATCATATACCGCCTGAATGCGTTGGCGGAGCGCCCGCTTCTCCTGCTCGACAATGTCGGTGACAAACCGGCCGCCATCAAGCGCCGGGCGGAACAGAAGATCAGCCAAGAGCTGAAGCGCTTTCGCAAGAAGCGGCGTTTGCTGCGGCAAAAATCGTTCATTGGCAACATCAATGCGAATCGTCATGATATGATGTTCGCCCTTTTTCGCTAAATCGACGTTCAGCGTCGCCCCGTACAATTCATCCAAATAGGTGCGCAGCGCCTTGACGCTCGGATAGTCCGCCGTACCGCTTTGCAGGACGTATGGCAAAAGCGCCCGCAGCGTAACCGTCTCTTTGGCAAGAGGGGCCTTCATTTTCCAAACGATCGTGTTCGTTTTGTACTTATCGGTCGAAATTGTATGGACGCGTATCGGTCCGACCGCTGTGACTTTTTCGTCGACCAATCCAACTCCTCCTTACTTTTTCTCTTTGCAAACATAGACTATCTTTTGTAAAGCGTCTTATCAACAATATACCTTTTGCCAATGGAAAAATGCAAATCATTCCATTCAGCCAAAAACGGCCGTCCGTTTTTCGGACAGCCGTTTTCATCACCGTTTTCCTTTGATGTATGGCGTGCCGGCCGCTTTCGGCGCCTCAGCGCGGCCGATGAAGCCCGCCAGCGCCAAAATGGTGAGCGCATAAGGAGCGATGAGCAAGTAAACGGTCGGGACGTTTTTCAAAAACGGAATCGTTTGCCCGACGATGCTCAAGCTTTGCGCCAACCCGAAAAAGAGCGCCGCCCCCATCGCACCGATCGGATGCCATTTACCGAAAATCATCGCCGCAAGCGCCATAAATCCGTGCCCAGAAATCGTCGCGTGGCTGAAATCGCGGGAAATGATCGTCGCGTATACCGCACCGCCCAAGCCGCCGAGCGCGCCGCTGATCATCACAGCAATATAGCGCATTTTGGCGACATGAATCCCCATCGTATCCGCCGCCATCGGATGTTCGCCAACGGCGCGCAGCCGCAGGCCGAACGGCGTTTTGTAAATGACATACCATGACACAAACGCCAGTGCAATGGCGATATACGACGGCGCGTACGCATTGGAAAACAACAGCGGCCCGATAACAGGAATGTCGCTTAACACCGGCACGTCAATTTTGTCAAACCCGACTTGAATTTGGTCCGTTTGTCCTTTGCCATACATTTTCTTCACTAAAAACAGCGACAGGCCAAGCGCCAAAAAGTTGATCGCCACCCCGCTGACGACTTGGTCAGCGCGAAACGTGACCGACGCAACCGCGTGCAGCAGGGAAAATACGGCACCGACCACCATGGCAGCCAATAAAGCAAGCCACGGCGTCCATTCGCCAAACCGATCGGCAAACGTCAAATTGAAGACAATGCCGACAAACGCGCCGATGGTCATCAATCCTTCAAGCCCGATATTGACGACGCCGGACCGTTCGCTAAACACGCCGCCAAGGGCGGTGAAAATGAGGGGAGCCGCAAAGAAAATCGTTGTCGGGATAATCGTTTGCAAGACGTCATACACGCTCACTTACTCCGCCCCCTTTTGCCAACGAGATAGCAGCCAGCGGATCATGTAGCTGGATGCAACAAAGAAAATAATGAGCGCGATAATAATATCGACGAGTTCGGTTGGCACACCGGCACTTGACGGCATTTCCAGCGCCCCGACTTTCAAGGCGCCAAACAACAAGGCGGAGAGCAAAATGCCAAACGCGTTGTTTCCCCCGATCAAGGCCACCGCGATGCCATCAAATCCAAGACCGGTAAAGCCAGCTTTCGTGGAGATGTTTCCAAATGTGCCAAGCCCCTCCATCGCCCCGGCGACACCGGCAAATGCGCCGGAGATGACCATCGCTAAAATGATGTTGGCGCGCACATTCATGCCGGCGTACTGTGACGCGTGCTGATTGAAACCGACCGCCCGCAGCTCAAACCCTTTCGTCGTCCGCTCAAGCAAAAACCACATGACAAACGCGGCAGCGACAGCGATGAAAATGCCGTAATGCATGGTGGAATGATGCGTAATGGCATCGAAAAAGTCGGAGTGAAGCGATGCGCTTTCTTTCACCGGCTTTGATTTAAATCCCTCATCAGACAAAACGGAACGGATGATGGCGTTCGTCACATGCAAGGCAATATAGTTCATCATGATCGTAATAATGACTTCATGCACTTTCAAATACGCCTTCAGCACGCCCGGAATCAAGCCCCACAGCGCTCCGGCCAACGCGGCGGCCAACAGGGCGAGCGGCAAATGGATGATTTTGGGCAAATCAAAGGACACCCCGACCCAAACAGCCGCCAGCCAGCCGACGATCAGCTGCCCTTCGACCCCGATGTTAAACAAGCCGGTGCGAAAGGCAAACGCCACCGCCAAGCCGGTTAAAATGTATGGCGTCGTCTGGCGGATCGTTTCGCCGATATAGTACGTATCGCCAAACGCCCCGTACACGAGAGCGCCAAAGCCGGCGATCGGGTTGTAGCCGCTTGCAAGCATCACGATTGAGCCGGCGATCATGCCAAGAAGAACGGCCAACAATGGAATCAAAAATTGCTGGAGACGATTCGACTTCATCACGACACACCTGCTTCCTTCCGTTTGCTTCCGGCCATCAACAGCCCGAGCTCTTGTTCCGTCGTTTCTTTCGGATCGACGATGGCCACGATGCTTCCTTCATAAATGACGGCGATCCGATCGCTGACGTTCATCACTTCGTCGAGCTCAAACGAAACGAGCAGCACCGCTTTCCCGCGGTCTCGCTGTTCAATGAGCCGCTTATGAATAAACTCAATCGCTCCGACGTCAAGCCCCCTCGTCGGCTGAGCAGCGATCAACAAGTCCGGGTCGCGATCGACTTCGCGGCCGATGATCGCTTTTTGCTGGTTTCCGCCCGATAACGCCCGCGCCTTCGTATATTCATCCGGTGTGCGCACATCAAACTCGCGGATAAGCTGGCGCGCTTTTTCGTAAATGGCTTGAAAATTCAACAGACCCCGTTTCGAGTACGGCGGCTGATAGTACGTTTGCAGCACCATGTTTTCGCCGATCGGAAAGTCAAGGACAAGCCCGTGCTTATGCCGATCTTGCGGAATATGGCCGACGCCGGCTTCGATGATTTTGCGCGGCGGCAAATTCGTAATGTCTCGGCCGTTGAGGCGGATTGTCCCTGATTCCGCTTTGATCAAGCCGGTTATAGCTTCAATAAGCTCGGTCTGCCCATTGCCGTCGACTCCGGCAATGCCGACGATCTCGCCCGCGTGCACCGTCAAGTTCAAACCATTGACCGTTTTGATTCCACGCGCGTCCTTGACGACTAAATTTTGAATTTCCAACACGGGTTTCCCCGGTTCAGCCGGTTTCTTAGCGGTTGTAAACTGCACCTCGCGGCCGACCATGAGCGCCGCCAGTTCGTTCGGATTCGTCTCAGCCACATTGAGCGTCGCAATTCCTTTGCCGCGGCGGATGACGGTGACGCGGTCGCACACTTCCATAATTTCTTTGAGCTTGTGCGTAATTAAAATGATGGATTTCCCTTCGCGGACGAGCGTGCGCATAATTTGCATGAGCTCGCGAATTTCCTGAGGCGTCAACACCGCTGTCGGTTCGTCAAAAATCAAAATATCGGCCCCACGGTAGAGCGTCTTTAAAATTTCCACGCGCTGCTGCATGCCAACAGAAATATCGGCGATCTTCGCTGTCGGATCGACCGCGAGTCCATATCGTTCCGACAATTCGCGCACTTCGCGCTCCGCCCGCTTCATATCGATCGTCCCGGCCCGCGTCGGTTCACTGCCTAAAATAATGTTTTCCGTCACGGTGAACGTATCGACGAGCATAAAGTGCTGATGCACCATGCCGATGCCGAGATCATTGGCGACATTCGGGTCGGTGATGCGCACCGGCTTTCCTTTCACGCGGATTTCACCGCCGTCCGGTTGGTATAACCCAAACAGCACGTTCATGAGCGTCGATTTGCCGGCCCCGTTTTCGCCAAGCAGAGCGTGAATCTCCCCCTTTTTCACTTGCAGCGTAATGTTGTCGTTGGCGACAAACGTGCCAAACACCTTGCGGATATTGAGCATTTCAATCACGTATTCCAAGCGATTCACTCCTTACTCAAGCAAGGTCAAAATCACAAAATGAAAGGCGACAGCGAAACCGCCGCCCTTCATTTCATGATTTTGAAGAAGGCTAGCGGTGCGCACTAGCCTTCTTCGCCGTTGTTCGTCACTTGATCGTCGCAGCGAATTGTTCATACTCTTTCCGGTTTGTCGGAACTTTCACTTCGCCTTTGATGATTTTTTGCTTCCATTCGTCAACTGTTTTTAACACGTTCTCCGGAATGTTGTCTTGTGTCGGGGCAATGCCGACCCCATTTTCCGGCAGCCCGTACTCAATCGTTTTGCCGCCTGGGAAGTCGCCCTCTTTCGCCCGTTTCGCCGTGTCATAGACAGCAACGTCGACACGCTTCACCATCGAGGTGAGCGTTACGTTGTACGTTTTGCCGCCGACTTTCACTTCTCCCTCCGGCGCTTGGTCTTTGTCAACACCGATGACCCAAATTTCGCGGTTTGGATCTTTCTTCTTCAAATCTTTCGCTTCCGAGAAGACGCCGTTCCCAGTCGCTCCAGCTGCATGGTAGATGATGTCGACGCCAGACGCGTACATGCTCGAGGCGATCGCTTTCCCTTTATCCGCTTGGTCGAACGCCCCGGCGTATTGTACTTCCACAGTCGCCTTCGGATTGACCGCTTTCACGCCGGCGCGGAATCCGCTTTCGAATTTTTCGATCAACGGAATTTCCATCCCACCGACAAAGCCGATTTTATTCGTTTTCGTCATTAACCCGGCGACAACACCGACAAGGAACGAGCCTTCATGTTCCTTGAACGTGATGCTGGCGACATTTGGCTCGTCAACAACCGTGTCGACGATGGCGAAATGTTTTTTCGGGTTTTGCTTGGCGACTTCTTTCACCGCGTCGCCCATCAAATACCCGATGCCGAAAATCAGGTCAAAGTCGCTGCGCACAAGCTTGTTTAAGTTCGTGGCATAGTCAGCATCGCTCGATGACTGCAAGTAGTCGTAGCCGCCGCGGCCTTTTTCAAGCCCGTTGTCTTTGCCGAACTTTTGCAGCCCTTCCCAAGCCGACTGGTTGAACGATTTGTCGTCAATGCCGCCGACGTCGGTGACCATGGCGACGCTGAACGTATCTTTCTGATTGCCGCCTCCCGCATTGTTGCCGGCTTGTCCGCAGGCGCTAAGCAGCGTGCCAGCGGCAAGCAGGGCGGACAACATCAATCCGATTCGCTTTTTCACATTCATTACCCCCTAGCTTAAAAATTTGTTCCTTAATTAGTATAAAGCTTCCGCTCTCTTTCTATGTACCCATTTTCACCCCCTTAAAAGCTGAACCGCTTCCGCATGACATGGAAGCTGAACTTGTCGGAGCGGAAGTAGTTGACGGAATAAAAAATCGGCTCATCGTTTTTATCGAAATGCATTTGCTTGAGCACAAGCAGCGCCGTTTCTGGGTCGCATTGCAAAATCGGCGACACTTTTTCGTGATAGCCGAGCGGCTCGATGCGCGCGACCGCATAGGCGATGTCGCGATGCGTTTGGTTGTGCAAGTTTTCAAACAGCGACTCATGTTCATAGGAGATGCCCTTTGGCAAATATTTGCATAAAATTTTATCCAAGCAATACACGACCGGCTCCCCATCGGCGGTGCGCACCCGCTCGATGAGCAACAAATTCTCGTCCGGCCGGCATTGGAAGCGGCGCATATCGTCTTCCGTCGGCTGTTGGATGGAGGAAGACAAAAAAATCGTTCCTGGCTTGCGCCCCGCTTGGCGAATCATATCCGTGACGCTTGAGAGCTGCTCGATGCCGGACGTAAACAGCGGACGGGCGTTGACAAACGTTCCGACGCCGTGGCGGCGGATGATAATGTTTTCTTCTTCAAGCACCCGCAGCGCTTCCCTCAATGTCGCCCGGCTGACGCCAAGTTGTTTGGCAAGTTCAAACTCGGACGGCAGTTTTTGCTTTTCTTTGTACACTCCCGTTTCAATATCACGCTTGATGCGATCAATCACTTGCAAGTAAAGGTGGCGGCTGTCTGATTTGATTGACATGACAACGTCCTCCGTGTTACGCATTTCCGTTGAGATCAGACCTCTGACATTAGACATATAACCTTTTTGAGATTACTATATCATTTTTTACTGGGCAAATAAATAGGTGATATCAAATTTTGTCGAAGAAAAAGAAATAGGATTGGCAGCGCTTCCAATAAGATGTATGATTGAACGGGCAGGCTTTTTTCGCCCGCCCCTTTTCCTATTTATGATGTCTTTTTTAAATCTTCCTTCGACCAAAGAACAGCGCGCGGCTTGCTTCCTTCATACGGGCCGACGACGCCGCGCTCCTCCATGGCATCAATGAGCCGAGCGGCGCGATTGTAACCGATGCGGAAGCGGCGCTGCAGCATCGAGACAGAGGCGCTTTGCATTTCCACAACAAGACGGACCGCCTCATCGTACAACTCATCTTCAAGGGCTGAGGAAGCCGGTTCGCTGTCTTCGACGAACATCTCCTCATAATATTGCGCCTGCTGCTGGCCGATGACAAAGCGAACGACGTCTTCCACCTCTTGGTCGGAGACAAACGCCCCTTGGACGCGCACTGGTTTTGAGGCCCCCATCGGCAAAAACAGCATATCGCCGCGGCCGAGCAGTTTTTCTGCCCCGCCCATATCCAAAATGGTGCGCGAGTCAATTTGCGATGATACACTGAAGGCGATGCGCGACGGAATGTTCGCTTTGATGACGCCGGTGATCACGTCCACCGACGGGCGCTGGGTGGCGATGATCAAGTGGATGCCAGCAGCACGCGCCATTTGCGCCAAACGGGTGATCGCTTCTTCCACATCCGAAGAAGCCACCATCATCAAGTCGGCCAATTCGTCGATGATCACGACGATGTACGGCAAAAGCGGTTGTTGTTCCGACGCCGTTTTGTTATGGTGGCGGATATGCTCGTTATACCCTTCAATGTTGCGCGTGCCGGTATGCGAGAACAGCTCGTAGCGCCGCTCCATTTCTTGGACGACTTTTTTCAGCGCCTGAGCCGCTTTTTTCGCGTCGGTGACGACCGGCGTCAACAAATGAGGAACACCGTTGTACACACTCAGCTCCACCATTTTCGGATCGATCATCATCAGTTTCACCTCATGCGGCTTTGTGCGCATGAGCAGGCTGACGATAATGCCGTTGATGCAGACGCTTTTGCCGCTGCCGGTCGCGCCGGCGATCAACAAATGCGGCATTTTATTTAGTTCCGCGGCGACGACTTCACCGGAGATGTCGCGCCCAAGCGGAATCAACAGCTTCGCCTTATCCCGTGTATGCTCAATGGCTTCCAGCACTTCGCGCAGCGAAACGGTGGCGATCTCTTCATTTGGCACTTCGATGCCGATCGCGGACTTGCCGGGGATCGGTGCTTCAATGCGGATGTCTTTCGCCGCCAAAGCGAGCGCCAAATCGTCGCTTAAACTGACAATTTTGCTCACTTTCACCCCGACATCCGGATACACTTCATATTTCGTCACCGCTGGACCGAGGTGCACTTGCGTCACTTTCGCCTTGACGCCGAAGCTTTGGAACGTTTTCTCCAGTTTGCGCGCGTTGGCGTAAATGTTCGCATGATCGGCCGATTGTCCGGCCGGCTTCGGCAGGCGAAGCAAATCAAGCGGCGGCAGGTCGTAATTGGTGTTTTCATGCTCGGAAAACGCCAACGGCGGCGCCGGTTTGTCCTTCTCCCCCCCATTGTCGCTTTCCACTCGTGAATTCCTCTCTTCTTCCGACTCAGCAGCCGACCGCACCGCCGCAAAATCGGAAATGATCGGCGGCGGGGAAAGCAGTTCCTCATCCGGCTCGACGCTGCTTGCTTCAGCCGGCTCGTCTTCCCGCTTTGCGGCCGCCCGCCGCGAGCGCCGGCTTCGGCCGCCGTTGGCCTTGCGCCTCCTCCCCGTCCGCCATTGCTTTATATCTTCGACAAACGCCAACCATTCTTTTCTCACAAACGCTGCGGCCAAAGCAATCCATTTGCCGGCCGTCTCGCGCAGCGATTTCCCGGTCAGCACGACAAAGCCGACGATGAACAGAAGGAAACAAATCCATTTCGTCCCGGGCAAATCAAACAGCTGGTAGCTGGCGGCAAATAACAGCGCGCCGACCATTCCGCCCCCTAAATCCACATCGGCTGCCTTGCCGCTTGCTTCGTTCCAAAACAGCCCCCACGTCGTCCGAATGACGCTCGGATCAAGCTCGCCGCGCCGCGACATGAGTTCAAACAGCTTGTCATGGCTCAAAAGCAGGAGCGCCGCAGCAATGGCCGAAGCGCCGACAAACGGGCGGCCCGTCCATGACGGCCACTCCCGCCGCCACATGAGGAGGAGCGATAATAGGAAAAGTCCGCCTACTAATAGCATGTACCATTCGCCGAAAAAAAAGCGGCTCACGAGCACGAGCGTCTCCCCGACAAGCCCGAGGCGGGCCATCGCCACGACGGCGACCGCGAGCAAGCCAAGGCCGATCAATTCAAAGCGGATGGTTTCCGTCCAAGGCTGCGTTTTTGACGGCTTCCCTTTTCTTCTTCGCTTTCGTTTCGCCATGATCGTTCACTCCAGCATGAATGAATTGGCAAGCCGGAAAAAAGCAGCCATTGTTGGCTGCTTTTTTCCGTTTGTTTACTATTATATCATGAACGGCCGAACAATTCATTACGATGTTGCCGCTGAAGCCGGAAATCGCGCCCCAGGCGCATATTTGGCGTTTAAAAAATGGGACGGATTGGTGCTTAAGTTTTGCACGATTTCATATTCTCCCGTTTCTACCGCTTGGACGAGAAACGGGATGCCATCGTAATGCACCATTTTCCGCTTCTCATAAGCGGCGGCATCGACCGGAAAAATCAAATGTTCGGGCATGATCGTATACAAAATCATTGGATCATCTTCCCTTCCCCGTTTTTTCTCATCGCGATCAGCTCGCGCAACTTCGCCATCGCTTGGGACACGCCTCCGACTTCGTCGATGAGCCCGTACCGGACGGCGTCAGGTCCAACGACGTTCGTGCCGATGTCGCGCGTCAAATTGCCTTTGGACAACATGAGCTCTTTAAACTTTTCCTCACTGATCTTCGAATGTTTCGTCACGAAGCGGACGACGCGCTCCTGCATTTTATCCAAGTACTCAAACGTCTGCGGCACGCCGATGACAAGCCCCGTCAGACGGATCGGATGAATCGTCATCGTCGCCGTCTCGGTGATGAATGAATAGTTGCACGACACCGCGATCGGCACGCCGATCGAATGGCCGCCGCCAAGCACGATGGAAACAGTCGGTTTCGAGAGCGAGGCGAGCATTTCGGCAATGGCGAGCCCTGCTTCCACATCACCGCCGACCGTATTTAAAATGACGAGCAGCCCTTCAATTTTCGGGTTTTGCTCGATGGCCACAATCTGTGGAATGACATGCTCGTATTTCGTCGCCTTATTTTGCGGCGGCAGCTGAATATGCCCTTCAATCTGTCCGACGATCGTCAAACAATGAATATTCGTATCGGGATCCATTTGCGGAACGTTCGTCTGCCCGAGCTGGGTGATGGCCGCAGTCGCTTCCTCGGCCTTTGTTTCCGGCTGTTCCCCCTCTGTTTCCGCTTGAAAATAACGCTCCTTCTCCATCCATTTCGTCTCCTTTCTTGTCGGTCATACACTTAGTATGGCCGAAAGAAAAAAGAAAAATGCCGGCAACGGCTGACCGTTCCCAGCATTTTCCTCCTGACTTTGAGCATGATTGCATTATACTTCCATAATAATAGGCAAAATCATTGGTCTGCGCTTCGTTTTTTCAAATAAAAACTGGCTTAACGCTTCGCGGATGTTCGCTTTCAACGACGACCATTCAAGCATGTAGGATTCAAGGCAGCGCTCGATGATCGCCGCCACCATTTTCTCTGCTTCCTCAAGCAATGTCTCCGACTCACGCATATAAACGAATCCGCGCGAAATGATTTCCGGTCCCGCCGCGATCGTTTTCGCTTCTTTATTCAGCGTGACGACAGCGATCAAAATGCCGTCCTGAGACAATAAGCGGCGGTCTCGCAACACAATGTTGCCGACATCGCCAATGCCGAGGCCGTCAATTAAAATGTTGCCGTACGGCACTTTGCCGCCGGGACGGGCGGCACCGCCGCGGAACTCGATCACTTCGCCTTTGTCGATTAAAAACGTCCGCTCCTCCGAGATGCCAACCGCCTTCGCCAACCGGGCGTGCGCTTTTTGCATCCGATATTCCCCATGCACTGGGATAAAGTATTTTGGTTTCATTAAATTGAGCATCAACTTTAATTCTTCTTGGCAGCCGTGCCCCGATACGTGCACTTGCCGGTCGCGGTAAATCACGTTGGCACCGGCCCGGTACAAGGCGTCGATCGTTTTCGCAAACCCAAGCTCATAGCCCGGCATGACGGATGCGGCGACGATGACGGTATCCCCTTCTTTGATATTCACTTGTTTGTTCGCTTGACGCGCCATGCGCCAAAGCGCGCTCATCGGCTCGCCGTGCCCGCCGGTTGTCAAAATGACGAGTTCGCGGTCATGGTAGCGATCGAGATCGTGCGCAGAAATCGTCACCTTGTCTGGAACGTGCAAATAGCCAAGGCGCACGGCAATGTCCATTACTTTATGCAACGTTTTCCCAATTACTGCCACTTTGCGTCCGGATTGGTGGGCAGCGTACAGCACCTGCTGGATGCGGGTGATGTTGGAAGCGTAGCAGGCAACAAACACGCGGCCTTTCGCATGGCCGATCACGTCAGCGATCTCATAGGCGACCACTGTATCGGAGCCGCTGTAGCCAGGGCGCTCGGCGTTTGTACTGTCTGACAAAAGACACAGCACCCCCTCTTCGCCGATTTGCGCCATTTTTCCCAAGTCGGTGCGGTTGTTGCCGTACGGGGTTTGGTCAAATTTAAAATCGCTCGTGTACACGATCGCACCTTGCGATGTATGCAGGCTGATGCCGATCGAATCGGGGATGCTGTGAATCGTGCGGAAAAACGTCACTTTCGCCTTGTCAAACACGAGCTCCGCATCCGGATGAACTTCATTGAGCTTCGCGCCCGACACCCCTTGTTCTTTTAACAGCGCCTCCGCCAACCCAAGCGTCAACTTCGTTCCGTATACCGGCACAGACAGTTGCTTGAGCACGTAGGCGATCGCCCCCATATGCTCCTCGTGCCCGTGGGTGAGAAAAATGGCCTGAATGCGATGCTGCCGTTCAGTCAAATAGGCGATGTCCGGGATCACTTTGTCGATGCCGAGCATTTCGTCTTCCGGAAACATCACCCCGGCGTCGATGACAAAAATGTCCTCGTCCAATTCGACAACATACATGTTTTTGCCGATTTCCCCGACTCCTCCAAGGGCAAAAAGGCGTATTTTCTCTACCGGCTTTATTTTCGATTTCAAGGCTGCGTCCTCCCGATTATGATGCTAACCCGCTCAAAGTCACTTGCTTTTATTATAACGAATCGGTGCGGAAAAACACAAGATGGTTCATTCACCAGCCAATGGATTTCACAGCCAAGACAAAAAAAGGCCCCAACGCGCAGGCAAAGCGTTGGGGAGTCATTTCGCGGAGAGACCATGGTTACGACAGCGCATCGAGCAGGCGGCTTAGGTCCTTCCGCTCTTGTTCAGTAAGCGGCACAAGCGGAAGACGCACCGAACCGACGTCCAGCCCGCGCAGCTGCAGCGCCGTTTTCACTGGCACCGGGCTTGGAGCGGCAAACAAGCCTTTCATGAGCGGCACCCATTTTCGATGCAGCGCCGCCGCCTTCTGATGATCGCCCGCTAAAAAGGAACGAATCATTTCTTGCATTTCATTGCCAATGATGTGCGAAGCCACCGAGACAACGCCGGCCCCGCCGATGGCCAACACCGGAAGCGTTAAGCTGTCATCGCCGCTGTAGAGCAAAAAGTCGTCCGGCGTACGCTCAATGATTTCCGCCATGGCGTCCAAATTGCCGCTCGCTTCCTTGACAGCGACAATGTTCGAAACTTCGGACAGCCGGATGACCGTCTCCGGAGCAAGACTCACCGACGTGCGCCCTGGAACGTTATACAGCATCACCGGCAGCGATGTGCTTTCGGCAATCGCTTTGAAATGCTGATACAGCCCTTCTTGGTTCGGCTTGTTGTAATACGGCGCCACAAGCATGACAGCATCGACGCCCGCCTCTTCCGCCTTTTTCGTCAGCTCGATCGATGCACGCGTATCGTTCGTGCCCGTTCCAGCAATGACCGGCACCCGTCCGTTGACGACGGAGACGACATGGCGAAAAAGCGCGATTTTTTCCTCGGTCGTCAACGTCGGCGACTCGCCGGTCGTGCCGGCGACAACGAGCGCATCTGTGCCATTGTCAAGCAAATAGTTGACAAGCTCCGTTGTTTTTGCCAAGTCGAGATTCCCTTTTCGGTCAAATGGCGTCACCATCGCCGTTATGATGTTCCCGAACTGAACCACGATTTTCACTCCTCGCTCCAAATCGCTTCATCTTCGCCCGCACCCGCCTCGGATAGGCAGAAGGCGTCATGCAAGGCGTTGACCGCTTTTTCCATATCGTCTTGCTTCACTAACACCCAAATCGTCGTATGGCTGTCGGCGGATTGCAAAATTTGAATGCCTTGCTCCGACAAGGCAGTGACGATTTTCGCCGTCACCCCCGGTACGCCGGCAATGCCGGCGCCGACAACCGACACTTTGGCGCAATGAGGCGTCACGGCCGGTTCGTAGCCGATGCGGCGCAGGGCGGCCACCGCTTTTTCCGTCATGTCGCCGCTCACGGTATACACAACGCCATACGGCGAAATATTGATAAAGTCCACGCTGATCCCTTCATGAGCCATCGCTTGAAACACGTCAGACTGCAGCTCATAGTGACCTTCTTTCGCCAGCACTTTGATTTGCGTGACGTTGGCGACATACGTAATGCCGGTGACAAGCCGCTCTTTCACATCGCTTCCTTTTCGGCCGCGCATCGATGAAGTGACGAGCGTCCCGGGGGCATCGGAGTACGTCGAGCGGATGCGAAGCGGCACTTTCGCCTGCATGGCGATCTCCACCGCGCGCGGATGGATCACTTTCGCTCCTTGGTACGCCATGTTGCAAATTTCCGTATACGTAACGACGTCAAGCGGCCGGGCGCTCTCGACGATGCGCGGGTCGGCGGTCATGACGCCGTCGACATCGGTGAAAATATCGACCCACTCTGCGTTTAACGCCGCACCGAGCGCTGCTGCTGACGTGTCGCTCCCGCCGCGGCCGAGCGTTGTGATGTCGCCGTTTTCCGCCATGCCTTGAAAGCCGGCGACGACGACGACGTCGTATTGCTCAAGCGCCTCAAGGAGGCGGTCGCAGCGCATTTCGAGAATTTTTGCGTTCGTATGATCGCTGTTCGTGCGGAATCCGGCCTGAGCGCCGGTGAACGCCGTCGCTTTGATGCCGTGTTCGTTCAATAAGTTGCTGAACACAACGCTTGAGATGATTTCTCCGCACGCCATGAGCATATCTTGCTCGCGCTTCGTTACGTGATGGCGAGCGCCGCCAATCAAACTAAGAAGTGTATCGGTCGCATATGGGTCGCCGTAACGGCCCATGGCCGATACAACAGCGACCACTTTATAGCCGTCCTCAAGCGCCCGTTCAATATGGCGGCGCGCCAAGTTCCGCCCGCGCTCGTCGCGGACGGACGTGCCGCCGAACTTTTGAACAATGAGTTTCATGCTAACACCTCGATGCTTTTTCAAATGAGCCCGAGCTTCAACAAACTTTCCGCGATTTGCACCGAGTTCGAAGCCGCGCCTTTTAACAAATTGTCAGCGACAATCCATAGATGGAAGCCGCGGCGGTTGTCCAAATCGCGGCGGATGCGGCCGACAAACACGTCGTACTTACCGACGCAATGGGCCGGCATCGGGTACAACTGTTCGCTCGGATCATCTTGAAGCACGACGCCCGGCGCTTCGCGGAGCACGGCCTGCAAGTCGGCAACGGTGACGCCGTCTTGTTCAATTTCGATGTACACCGATTCCGAATGGCCGCTCGCCACCGGAATGCGCACGCACGTCGCCGCCACTTTCAGCTCAGGCATATGCATAATTTTTTTTGTTTCATTGATCATTTTCATCTCTTCAAACGTAAATCCATTGTCTTGAAACTTATCGATTTGCGGAATGGCGTTGAACGCAATTGGGTAATGCTTTCGGTCCGATTTCACTGGCAAAATGTTCGCCTCCACCGGCTTCCCTTCGAGCACCGCTTTCGTCTGCTCGTTGAGCTCTTCAATGGCCTGCGCTCCCGCCCCGGAGACGGCTTGGTACGTCGAGACAATGACGCGCTCTAGGCCAAACGCCTTCCGAATCGGCTCCAACGCCACGACCATTTGGATCGTCGAGCAGTTCGGATTGGCGATAATGCCGTTATGCCACGTCAAGTCGCTTTCGTTCACTTCCGGAACGACAAGCGGTACGTTTTCCTCCATCCGAAACGCGCTCGTATTGTCGATCACGATCGCCCCGCGCCGCACCGCTTCCGGCGCCAGCGCTTTCGATACGGCCCCGCCGGCGCTGAACAAGGCGATATCGACCCCATCAAAGCGCTCGGGCGATGCCGCCTGCACTTCGATCTCCTCGCCGCGGAAACGCATTGTTTTGCCGGCTGACCGCTCCGATGACAACAAGGTCAATGTTCCAACCGGGAAGTTCCGGTCTTCAAGCGTCCGCACCATTTGCTGCCCAACTGCCCCCGTTGCTCCGACGACAGCGACATGATATTGTTTTTGAGCCATCCACCATTCTCCTTCCACATCGTCACTCTAAGAAGTGAATTCATAATTTTTATTTTATCACATTCCGCTGTGGACGAGAGAACATTTTTATGCGGAACATGGATTTTCGATTCAGTTGTAGCGGAACCGCTCGATAATGACCGGCTGAAGTTGCTTCCCTTCCAGCGCGGCAAGAATCGTGTCGCGCAACAGCGGCATGTAGGCGACCATTGAGTTCGGCTTCGCCTGCGGGGCGTCTTGGCCGAACGGGATGAAATAAATGTTTTTTGCTGCCATCAGCCGCATCAAGTTGACGCCGTTTAAGCCGAGCGCATCGTTTGTGGAAATGCCAAGCACGACCGGGCGGTGGTTGCGCATCGTCGCTTTCGCCGCCATCAGCACGGGGGAATCCGTCATGGCGTTGGCCAACTTGCTCATCGAGTTGCCGGTGAGCGGAGCGATCACCATGCAATCGAGCGGAATTTTCGGTCCGAGCGGCTCCGCTTTGACGATCGTATCGATCACCTCATGTCCGGTCAGTTGTTCGAGTTTTTTCACCCATTCTTCCCCTTCGCCAAAGCGGGTGTTGGTCGTCTTAACCGTATACGTAACAATCGGCAATACTTCGGCTCCTTCATTGACGAGTTTTTCAATTTCCGGAAACACCGCATCATAGGTGCAATGCGACCCGGTGAGGCCAAAGCCGATCCGTTTTCCTTTCAAGCTGTTTCCGCTCATGCATGATTCTCCTCCCGTTTTTGTAAATCTGCATATAATAGTTGCGCCAAGACGTTGGCGATGATTTGCCCAGCTGTCTTTGGCGCGACGATCCCCGGCAGCCCGGGCGCCAAAATGGCTTTCACTCCCCGTTTTTCGGCATAGCGGAAGTCAGTGCCGCCCGGTTTTGACGCCAAATCGATAATCAACGTATGGGGCGGCATTTTGGCGATGACGCTCGCCGTCACGATGAGATGAGGCACGGTGTTGATGCAGACGTCAATGTCACGCACTTCTTTTTCCAAATCGTTTAAATGAAACGGCACGAGCCCCATTTCCGTAATGCGGGCGAGATGCTCCGACCGGCGCGCCCCGACTTTGACTTTCGCCCCCAACGCGGCGAACGTCCGGGCGACGGTCATGCCGACGCGTCCAAGCCCCAAGACGGCAACGCATGAGCCGTGGATCGTAAAATCCGTATGCTGAATGACCATCATCACCGTGCCTTCCGCGGTCGGAATGGAGTTGTAAATGGCGACATCGTCGCGCTCAAACAACTGCACGTGCTTGCGCCCTGTTTTTTTCACCAATTCGTCCAAATACGCGTTGCTGATGCCGGAATAAATCGTGCATTGCCGCGCCGTTTTTTGCACCATCTCTTCTGTAAACGGAATCGGTTCATGGGCAAACACGCTGTTGACATTTCCGTCCAACGTCGTGCCGTGAACCGGCAAAATGATCGCATCCAAATCTGCAAAATCGACTTCGCCAATCGGCAGCTTCATCGCTCCGGTGAAATGATGGGCAAGCTGGTCGAAGCCGACAAGCGACAACTTCGCATCGAGTTCAACGAGTTTGCGAATGACTTCAAGCTGCCTCGCATCGCCGCCGATGATGGCGATATGCATTCCTGTCAGCATCATGTTGTACGCTCACCTTCTTTTTTGGCAAACTGCTCCGTTTCCTTTCCCATCTTATGTTGGAAGGAAAATATAGGTGAATATCCTTGAAGGAAAAAATGGGCGATACGCGCTGTCAGCAGACAAGAGGCAGTCATTTTTTCCGTTTTTGTTCCTTACATATAGAAGTAAAGAAGCCAAAAAGGGGGAACCCAGCATGAGGCTGAGCGAGTTAAGCGGAAAAGAAATTGTCGATGTAAGCCGAGCCGAGCGGCTCGGAGTGCTCGGACAGACCGATTTGGAGATCAACGAGCAAACAGGGCAGATCGAGGCGTTGCTCATCCCCACGGGAAAATGGTTTGGGTTTCGCAAAGAGGGACAGGAAATTCGCGTACCGTGGAAATATATTCGCAAAATCGGCGCAGATATGGTGATGATCGACGTCCCCGAGGAAGGGTGAAAGAGGTGAAAACGAAAAAGCTAACAACCTAGCGAAAGGTCGTTAGCTTTTTTGAGCTCGGTCTATGAACGGAGCGGGCGCGGCAACACGCCGTCGGGGCTGATTAAGGCGAGCGCGTAATCGTCGGTGAACACCGTGCGCGCCAGTTCGTTTACTTTTTCCACCGTGACGCTTTCAATCTCTTCAATGATCTCATCAAGCGAGCGGTGGCGGCCGAGAAGAAGTTCATTTTTGCCGTTGCGGCTCATCCGGCTGTTCGTGCTTTCGAGCCCAAGCATCAGGCTTCCTTTCATCTGCTCTTTGCTGTTATGCAGCTCTTTTTCGGTCACCCCGTCCTCCTTCAGTTGGTGAATGGTCTGCTGGATCGTTTCGAACAGCACATCAAGCTGGCTGCTTCCTGTACCGGCGTAAATGGCGAGCAGGCCGCTGTCTTGGTAGGCGGAATGGTACGAGAACACCGAATACGCCAATCCACGCTGCTCGCGCACTTCCTGAAACAGTCGGCTGCTCATGCTGCCGCCTAAAATATTGTTTAAGATGAGGAGTGGGTACGCGTCCGGATGACCGATCGGCAACCCGTTGAATCCGATGCATACGTGCGCCTGCTCCGTGTCCTTTTTGCGCGCGATCTTTTGCGGCACAAACGACGGCGTCCCTGAAGAAGGCGGCTTGCTCTCTGCGGTGAACGAGCCGAAATAGCGTTCGACCTGGTCAATAAACCGTTCGTCGACGTTGCCGGCGACCGAAACGACGACGCGGTCCGGTGTATAGTAGTCCGTCATATATTGGCGCAGCGTGTCACCAGTAAACGTGCGCAGCGTCTCTTCCGTGCCCAAAATCGGATAGCCGAGCGGGTGGCCCGCATAGCACGCTTTGCCGAGCAAATCGTGGACGATGTCATCCGGTGTGTCTTCATACATTTTGATTTCCTCGAGCACAACATTGCGCTCCTTTTGCAGCTCATCCTCCACAAATGTCGAGTGGAAAAACATATCGGCGAGCATGTCAAGCGCCAACGGCGCATGTTCATCCAACACTTTGGCGTAGTAACACGTATACTCCTTCGATGTAAAGGCGTTCACCTGCCCACCGATGCTGTCGAACGCTTCGGCAATGTCCCTAGCCGTGCGCGTCGTGGTCCCTTTGAAAAACATATGCTCTAAAAAGTGGGAAATGCCGTTGGTTTGCTCCGTTTCATTGCGCGAGCCGGTCCCGATCCATATGCCGATGGCCACCGATCTTACAGTCGGGATTTGCTCGAGCACGATTCGCACACCGTTTTTGCACGTATACTTGTTAATCAACTCCGTGTTCCTCCTGTTTGTTTGCCAGTCTTTTCTCATCGAATAAGGCCGTCAAGCTGCCTAGAGCGTAGCCTTGGCGCTTGATCGAGACGATCAGCTCATCAAGCGCCGCCGCCGTCGGCATCGTCGGATGCATTAAAATGATGGCGCCAGGATGGACGTTTGACGTCACCCGTTTCACTATAACAGATGGCGACGGTTTTTGCCAATCAATTGTATCGACGCTCCATAGAATCGTTTTCATGCCAAGTTCCGAGGCGATCTCGACGACCTCGTCGCGATAGCTGCCGCTGGGCGGGGCAAACCATTTGCATTTGACCGCTGTCGCCGCCTCAATCACTTCATTCGTTTTCTCGAGCTCGCGGCGAATGTCGTCGCCGCTGAGCGTTTTCATATCAGGATGGCTGTAGGAATGGTTGCCGATTTCATGGCCAGCGTCTGCTATCATTTTTGCCATCTCCGGGTGATTTTTTACCCACCGTCCTTCTAAAAAGAACGTTGCCTTGACATGATGTTTTTTCAGCGTCTCAAGCATATCGGGGAGGTATTCTTCCCCCCAGGCGACATTGACCGTAAACGCCACCATCGGCTTGTCAGGATGGCCGCGATAAATCGGCGCCGGCGGCAAATCGTTCAAATGAATGCGGGGCGGCACTTGTCGGAACACGAGTTTTCGCTCATCAAACGTCCCTGTTTTCTTCATGTTTTGATAGGAGGCATCAATGTCGACGGCGAGCCCGTTGTAACCAGGCGTCGCCTTCCACACTTTATCAATGACCGCATCTTGGGCGGGAATTTCGTATTGCTTCGCTTGCTTGACGATCGTGTCATACAGCTTGTCGCGCTCTTTCATCGCGGTCGTTTCCACCGGACGCCAGCTTGCAATGTAATCGCCAACCGGCGGCCAATGAACCGCCGCCCAGGCGGCAAGAAACATGACCGCTAGCGCCATATAGCGGGCATAGCCGTTATTCACCCTTGTCCCCCTCCTTTTTTACTACTACAACATATGTTTTCGGGGGACAGGATAGAACATAACAAAAGAGCCTTAAGAAACAAATTCCTAAGGCTTCATGCGATGGCGCTCCGGCCGTCTTCCTCGTTTTTCCCGCGATTCGCGCGGCGGTTCCCCTCCAATGTTGCGGGCATCCCGCAACACCGCTTTGCGCGACAAGTTGACGCGCCCTTGCTTATCGATTTCCGTTACTTTGACTAAAATTTCATCGCCAATCGAAACGACGTCTTCGACTTTGCCGACCCGCCCTTCAGCAAGCTCGGAAATGTGGACAAGCCCATCTTTGCCGTTGAACAACTCAACAAAGGCGCCGAATTTTTCAATCCGCTTCACTTTGCCTAAATACACTTGGCCGACTTCGACTTCGCGGACGATGTCTTCGATGATTTGCTTCGCTTTTTGATTGGCCGCTTCGTCCACAGACGAGATGAAAATCGTGCCGTCTTGTTCGATGTCGATTTTGACGCCGGTTTCGTCGATGATTTTGTTGATCTGCTTGCCGCTTGGTCCGATCACCTCCCGGATTTTGTCCGGGTTGATGTGCATGATCAAAATTTTCGGCGCATATTTGGACAGCTCTTTACGCGGTTCGCTGAGCGTTTGCATCATATGGTCCAAAATCTCAAGCCGCCCTTTGCGCGCTTGCATGAGCGCCTCTTCCAAAATCTCGCGCGTCAACCCTTTGATTTTAATGTCCATTTGCAATGCGGTGACGCCTTTTCTCGTGCCGGCGACTTTAAAGTCCATATCGCCAAGATGGTCTTCAATGCCTTGAATGTCGGTCAAAATCGTGTAATGGTCGTCGTTTTTCACCAATCCCATGGCAATGCCGGCGACCGGTGCTTTAATCGGCACCCCAGCATCCATCATCGCCAGCGTGCTGGCGCAAATGCTCGCTTGCGATGTCGAGCCGTTCGACTCCAGCACTTCCGAAACGAGGCGGATCGTATACGGGAATTCGCGCTCCGACGGCACGACCGGCTCAAGCGCCCGTTCGCCAAGCGCCCCGTGTCCGATTTCACGACGCCCCGGCCCGCGCATCGGCCCGGTTTCCCCGACGGAAAACGGCGGGAAGTTGTAATGGTGCATAAACCGCTTCGATTCTTCCAAATCAAGCCCATCCAAAATTTGCACATCACCAAGCGCCCCAAGCGTACAAACGCTCAACACTTGGGTCTGCCCGCGCGTAAACAAACCGGAGCCGTGCGTGCGCGGCAGGACGCCGACCGCCGATGAGAGCGGACGGATTTCATCGACTTTGCGCCCATCGGGACGGATTTTCTCGACCGTGATCAAACGGCGCACTTCCTCTTTCACAAGCTTATGCAAAATTTCCTGTACTTGCTTGAGCTTCTCCTCATCCGCTTCTTCCGCCTCATATTTGGCGATGACGCCCGCTTTCACATCTTCAATCGCCGCATCGCGCGCCAGTTTCTCCGGCACTTGCACCGCTCGCTTAATGTCCGCTTCGGCAAGCTGGCGAATTTCCGCCTCCAACGCTGGATCCGGCTCGTAAAGGACGACTTCCATTTTTTCTTTGCCGACTTGGGCGGCGATTTCCTCTTGGAAAGCGATGAGCCGCTTCACTTCCTCATGGCCGAACATGATCGCTTCCAAAATTACTTCTTCCGGCACCTCATCTGCCCCGGCTTCCACCATGTTGATCGCGTCTTTTGTGCCGGCGACGACAAGATGCAGATCGCTTTTTTCCATTTGCTCCACCGTCGGATTGATGACAAACTGGCCGTCGACGCGGCCGACGATGACGCCGGCGATCGGCCCTTCAAACGGAATGTCGGAAATCGTCAGCGCCACCGACGAACCGATTAAGGCCGCTACTTCTGGCGCGCAGTCTTGATCAACGCTCATGACCATCGAGACGACTTGCACTTCATTGCGGAATCCTTCGGCAAACAGCGGGCGAATCGGTCGGTCAATCAGTCGGCTCACCAAAATCGCTTTCTCGCTCGGACGTCCTTCGCGCTTAATAAACCCGCCCGGAATTTTCCCGACGGCGTACAGCCGCTCCTCGTAGTTGACGGTGAGCGGGAAAAAGTCGACGTTTTTCGCCTCCCGCGACGCGGTGGCCGTGCTCAACACGACCGTATCGCCGTAGCGGACGAGCGCCGCTCCGTTCGCCTGTTTCGCCAGTTCGCCGGTTTCAACAATGAGCGGCCGCCCGGCCACATCGATGGAAAACACGCGTTTTTCTTGTTCCATACAGACGAGTACTCCTCTCTATGTACAAATGAAAATATGGATCCGCTGATGATTAGTATAGACGAATTGGCGCCGTTGTTATCATCGCCGCGTGAATCGAACCTGTAAACTAGCAAAAAAGCGGGAATGCTCCCGCTTTTTTATCGACGTAATCCAAGTTTCTCAATCAATTCACGGTAGCGCGCCACATCTTTCTTGCGCAAGTAGGCCAATAAGCGGCGGCGCTTCCCGACCATTTTCAGCAAGCCGCGCCGTGAATGATGGTCTTTTTTATGAATGCGCAAATGCTCGTTCAAGTTGTTGATTTGCTCCGTCAGGATCGCAACTTGCACTTCCGGAGAACCGGTGTCGTTCTCGTGGATTTTAAATTGCTCGATGATTTCGCGTTTGCGCTCCTGCGTCAATGCCATCCGTGTTCACCTCCCTAGTCTTAGATCCCCGATTGCCGAGCGGGCGTCGGTGACTCGCCTAGCCAAGCAATGGTTCGCATACATTGATTAGAATACCTCTTTTTCCGGCAAAATGCAAGTCTTTTCGTCGAAACAGCGGAAATACTGCTCCGCCTCTTTCTTGTCACGGGCGATTTGCGCCGTCAGTTCGTCGACACTGCCGAACTTCCGCTCGCTCCGGATGCGGCGATGCCATTCAATCGTCATCGATTGCCCGTAAATGTCGCCGGAAAACGCGAACAAGTGCACTTCAATATTCGGCAACCCTTCTCGTCTGTCGTGGAACGTCGGCTTGTAGCCGACGTTCGCCACTCCGTCATACATCCTTCCACCGACAGCTGCGCGAACGGCATAGACGCCGACTGCCGGCAAGGCATAATCGCTGTTTAAAGCGATGTTCGCCGTTGGAAAGCCGATCATCCGCCCGCGCCGCTCCCCGGCCACGACCGTCCCTTCCAGCTCGTAAAAGCGGCCAAGCAGGCGGGGGAGCTGTTCAACCGCCCCGTCTTCGAGCAGTTTCCGCACCCGAGACGAGCTCACTTTTTCCCCATCGACCACAAGCTTCGGAATGACCGTCTGTTCAAAACGGCCGCGCGCATGGAGTGGCATCGTCTCCATCGTTCCTTTTCCGAACCGCCCGTAAGTGAAGTCAAATCCAGCGACGACATGCTTCACATGCAATCCGTCCAAATATTGGTCAACGAATGCTTCCGGCGGCAACGCAGCAAACGTCGGCGTAAATTCCACGATGTACAGCCGGTTGACGCCAAGTGATGCCATCAGTTGCTCCTTTTTGCCAAGCGGCGTGATCGAGCGCAACTCGGACTGTTTGCCGAGCACAACGGACGGATGAGGGTGAAACGTCATCACCGCACTTTCATACCCGCGCTCGTTGGCGATCTCGACCGCGGTGCGGATGACTTTTTGATGGCCAAGGTGGATGCCGTCGAAATAACCGAGCGCCATCACCGTCGGGGGAAGCGCCTGGCGCTCGAGGCGATGCGGATGCGAAAGAAACAGCGTTTCCATGTCTATGACCCACCTTCTTTATTTCCAAATGGCACCCGCGGCGTTAACGAAACACTTTGAGCGGCTTCATCAAGCCGGGGCGCGCCGGATGCTTCACGTACAGGGCCAGCGCTTCCCGCTCGGGCGAAACAAGCACAACCGGCCCGTCAAGCTTCTCGAAGAAAGCGGGAAGCCGGAGCAACGCCCCGTTTTTCACCTTCTCTGCTACTTTATCATTGATTTCATATTTCGGCAAATGAAAAAGCGCTCGCTCGATCGGGATGAGCAAAGAAGCCGCCGTCCCATCGGCCGCCCGCCGCTCCACCTCTTCCAATGTCACGCAATCTTCAAGCCGAAACGGCCCAGACGCCGTGCGGATGAGGTCGGACATATGGGCCGGATAGCCGAGCCGTTCGCCAATCGTCACGGCCAGCGTTCGCACGTATGTCCCTTTGCTGCACGTGACGCGAAAGCGAAATGACACCGTTTCTCCGACAAATTGTTCGCGTTCATCAAGCAACTCCAGCTCATAAATGGTCACACGCCGCGTCGGACGTTCGACTTCGATGCCAGCGCGCGCGTATTCATATAGTTTTTTGCCGCCCACTTTCACCGCGGAGTACATCGGCGGCGTTTGCTCAATTTCCCCAGTCAAGCTGTCAAACACCGCTTCGATCTCCGCACGCGCGATCGCCCGGTCAACCGGACGGGCGGCGATGATGTCGCCGTCCGCATCTTCGGTTGTCGTCGCGACGCCAAGCGTCACTTTTCCTTCATACGTTTTCGTCGTCCCGGTCAAAAACTCGGCGATGCGCGTCGCCTTGCCAAGGCAAATGGGCAGCACGCCGGACACGTTTGGGTCAAGCGTTCCGGTATGCCCTGCTTTTTTTACGCCAAGCAGACGGCGCACTTGGGCCACGCAGTCGTGAGACGTCATCCCTTTCGGTTTATGGAGCAGCAATACCCCGTCCATCGGCGCACCCTTTCCGTTTCCATAATCATGAATGGAAATGGATAGACGGTTCGTCTATCCATTGTTCGGCTTCTCATCCACTTCTTTCGCCGGGTGGTCATCGCTTGAAATTTGCCGGATCAACTGTTCGATACGGCTGCCGTATTCAATCGTTTCATCGATTTCGAAGAAAATCTCCGGCGTCTTGCGCAGGCGGATGCGCTGCCCGATTTCCGAACGAATAAACCCTTTCGCTTTTTCGAGCGCCTTCAATGTATTTTCCCGTTGTTCATCATCCCCGAGGACGCTGATGTACACTTTCGCCTGCTGCAAATCGCCGGTGACCCGCACATCGGTCACCGTCACAAAGCCGATGCGTGGATCTTTCAGCCTGCGGCTGATGATGTCGCTCAACTCTTTTTTCATTTGCTCGCCAACGCGAGTTGCCCGTATATTCATCACCTATCACCTCGGTTACAACCACTCAAATGATGTGGCCGCCCGCTCGAGCTCAGGGAACGAGTCGATCAAAGCGAGCGCCCGCTCGAGCTCCCGTTCGGTCGCCCGACGGCTGGACGTAATGGCAACAAGGCCGATGGTCGCTCGTTGCCATGCCTCTTGATGATCGATTTCGGCCACAGAGACGTTATATTTTTGCCGGATTCTTGTCATGACCCGCTGCAGGACGGCCCGTTTATCCTTGAGCGAGCGGGCGTTGTAGATGATGCATTCGCACGCGGCGAAGCCGATCATGCCCGGGCCACTTCCTGCATGACGTATGCTTCGATGACATCGCCTTCTTTGATATCATTGAAGTTTTTGATCGTCAGACCGCATTCATACCCTTGCGCCACTTCGCGCACATCGTCTTTGTACCGCTTGAGCGAATCGATTTCCCCTTCGTAGACGACGATGCCTTGACGAATAAGGCGCACTTTGCTGTCGCGCGTGATTTTGCCGTCCGTGACATAGCAACCAGCGATCGTGCCGACTTTTGATACTTTGAACGTTTGCCGCACTTCCGCTTGGCCGATCACTTTCTCTTCGTATTCTGGATCGAGCATTCCTTTCATCGCCGCCTCAATTTCCTCGATGACGTTGTAAATGATGCGATGGAGGCGGATGTCCACTTTTTCCGATTCGGCAGCGCGCTTGGCGTTTGCGTCCGGACGGACGTTAAAGCCGATGACGATGGCGTTCGAAGCCGTCGCCAGTGAAATGTCCGATTCGGTGATGGCGCCGACCGCAGCGTGGATGATTTTCACCCGCACGCCTTCGACCTCAATTTTTTGCAAGGCAGCGACAAGCGCCTCAACCGAGCCTTGAACATCGGCTTTGACGATCAAGTTCAGCTCTTTCATTTCGCCCTGCTTAATCTGTTCAAACAAATCATCCAAGCTGACGCGCGTTTTGACGCTCCGCTGCTCCTGCAGCTGCCGCTGCGCCCGCGCCTCCGCGATTTGCCGCGCCTTTTTCTCATCTTCAAACACCATGAAGCGGTCGCCAGCTTGCGGCACTTCATGCAACCCCGTAATCTCGACTGGCATCGATGGAGTCGCCTCTTTGACGCGCCGGCCGCTGTCATTCACCATAGCGCGCACACGACCGTATGTTGTGCCGACGACGATCGGATCGCCGACACGCAACGTTCCCGCTTGAATCAAAAGCGTTGCCACCGGGCCACGCCCTTTATCAAGCTTCGCTTCGATCACCGTACCGACCGCACGCCGGTTCGGGTTGGCTTTTAATTCTTCCATCTCACTGACAAGCAGAATCATTTCTAAAAGATGATCAAGTCCTTCTTTCGTTTTTGCCGACAACTTGCAGAAAATCGTATCGCCGCCCCATTCTTCTGGAACGAGGTTGTATTCCATCAATTCTTGCATGACGCGGTCCGGGTTCGCTTCCGGCTTATCGATTTTATTGATGGCGACAATAATCGGCACGTTCGCCGCCTTGGCATGGTTGATCGCTTCCACCGTCTGCGGCATCACTCCATCATCCGCGGCGACGACAAGGACGACGATGTCCGTGACTTGCGCCCCACGCGCCCGCATCGTCGTAAACGCTTCGTGCCCCGGCGTATCAAGGAACGTAATTTTTTTGTCGTTGACGGTCACTTGGTACGCACCGATGTGTTGCGTAATACCGCCGGCTTCTTGCTCCGTCACCTTCGAATGGCGAATCGCATCAAGCAGCGTTGTTTTTCCGTGGTCGACGTGCCCCATGATCGTCACGACCGGCGGCCGTTCAACCAAATCTTCCGGCGCGTCGACAATTTCGATCGCTTCAAAGTTCGTCTCATCGATCGTCACTTTTTCTTCGACTTCAACCCCATAATCCGAGCAGATGAGCTCGATGGCGTCTTTGTCTAAATCTTGGTTGATTGTCGCCATCACGCCGAGCATAAACAGCTTCTTAATAATTTCTGACGGTTCGCGGCCAAGCTTTTTCGCCAGTTCGGCCACGGTGAGTGAGCCTTCAAACGTAATTTTTTTCGGCAGCTCTTTTTCTTTTTTCGCCGGCTGCGGCGTCTGTTTCGCAGCCGGGGCGGCTTGTTTTTTCCCTTTCGCCGGCCCTTTTCCTTTCTTCTTCGCCGCTTGGAGCAGTTTCTTTTCTTGCTGTTGTGCCTCCGTTTTTTTCGTTTCCTTCCCTTTTGGCGCTCCTTTTTTCTTCGCCGGTTTCATTTTCGCCGCTTCTTTGCTGTCGTCAAAAATTTCCTCATCAGCAAAATCGGCCGCCTTTGCTGGCGTCGGCCGTTTCGGCTTCTCCGCTTTCTTTTCGGCTTTTTTCTCTTCTTTTTTCCCGCCGTTCGGGCGGTATTGATGATCGAGTTTTTCGACGACGTCAGCCTCCAGCATCGCCATATGATTGTTCACTTCAATGTTCATTTCTTTCAATTTATGAATGACGTCCTTGCTTGGCACGTTCTGTTTTTTCGCGTATTCATACACACGCATTTTCGACATACATTCACCCCCATTAAAATCGGTCGAGCATCGTTTGCAATTGACGCGCAAACCCTTCGTCGGTGACGGCGACAACGACGCGGGCGTCCTTGCCGATCGCGCCGCCAAGCGTATACCGGTCCGGCACTTTGCAAAGCGGGACGCCATAAAACGTACATTTGTCCGTCACTTTTTTTTCCGTGTTGGCCGATGCGTCTTGTGAGAGCAAGACGAGCCGCGCCCGGCCCCGTTGCACTTCTTTGACGACAAGCTCTTCGCCGGAGACGACTTTTCCCGCCCGCTGCGCCAATCCAAGCAGCGATGCCCAACGGTTATGCTTCATGTCCAGCCTGTTTCTCCTTTTCCGCCAACGCAAGCAGCTCGTCATAAATGGCATCGGCGACATCGGCTTTTAGATGGCGGGCTAAAATGTTTTTCTTTTTCGCCTGCAAAATGCATTCTGGATCAAGGGTAATATACGCGCCGCGCCCCGCCTTTTTGCCGGTCGGGTCGATCGACACTTCCCCCTCTTTCGAGCGGACGATGCGCACCATTTCCCGTTTCGGCTTCATCTCTCCAGTGACGACGCATTTGCGCAGCGGAATTTTCTTTTGCGCTGCCATTTTTCATTCCCCCTTCACTCGATTTCCGCCGATTGATCAAACGCTGGGCCGTTTTCTTCGCTATTTTCATTATCGGACGCCGCATGGCTGAAATCAAGCGAAGTGGATGGCGCATGCGGATCAATGCCCATCTCCCGCGCTTCCGATTCGCTTTTAATATCAATTTTCCAGCCGGTCAATTTCGCCGCCAGCCGCGCGTTTTGTCCGCGTTTGCCAATGGCGAGCGACAGCTGATAGTCTGGAACGATGACGGTCGTCGCCTTTTGCTCTTCGTTGACAATGACGCGCAGCACTTTCGCCGGGCTTAATGCGTTGGCGACAAACTCGACCGGATCGGCCGACCAGCGAACGATATCGATTTTTTCTCCGTTCAGCTCATCAACAATGGCCTGCACGCGCTGCCCTCTCGGTCCGACGCACGCGCCGACCGGATCGACTTCCGGGTTGTCCGAGTGGACGGAAATTTTCGAACGATCGCCGGCTTCGCGGGCGATCGATTTAATCTCGACCGTTCCATCGTAAATTTCCGGCACTTCGAGCTCAAACAGCCGTTTCAACAGCCCTGGGTGGGTGCGGGAGACAAAAATCTGCGGCCCTTTTGTCGTTTTTTCCACTTTCGTAATGTATACTTTCAACCGGTCGTGCGGCTTATAGGTTTCATTTGGCATTTGTTCGTTTGCCGGCAGGAGCGCCTCCGCCTTGCCGAGGCTGACGTAGACAAAGCGCGGGTCAACGCGCTGGACGATGCCGGTCATAATATCCTCTTCACGGTCGACAAATTCGGCGTAGATGATGCTCCGCTCCGCCTCGCGCACGCGCTGGGTGACGACTTGCTTCGCCGTCTGTGCGGCGATGCGCCCGAAATCGCGCGGCGTCACTTCGAGCTCGACGACGTCGCCGATTTGATAGTTCGGATTGATCCGCTGCGCGTCCTCAAGCGAAATTTCAAGGCGCGGATCAGTCACCTCTTCGACGACATCTTTGCGCGCGAACACGCGGATCGTGCCGGTGTCCATATTGAGATCGACGCGCACGTTTTGCGCCTGGCCGAAATTGCGTTTATACGCCGAAACGATCGCCGCTTCGATCGCTTCCATCACGACTTCTTTGCTGATGCCTTTTTCCCGCATCAGATCGGCTAACGCCTCAAGCAATTGCGTGTTCATGCAACAAAAATCCCCCTTTTGCGATTAGAAGAAAATGACGGCTAATCGGGCCTGCGCCACTTTTTCATATGGAATGGCGACCGTTTTTTGCCGTCCGCGGTCTTTGACCAACAGCGTCACGGTCGTTCCGTCAAAAGCGGTTAGTTCGCCTTCAAACTGCTTTTCTCCTTCAATAGGCTCATACGTTTTGATATATACATGTTTCCCAATGGCCTTGGCAAAATCTTTTTCATTTTTCAGCGGCCGCTCCGCCCCGGGCGATGACACTTCCAAAAAATAGTTATGCGGAATCGGATCGACTTCATCCAGCTTTTCGCTCAATTTTTCGCTGACAGCGCCGCATTGCTCAATATCGACGCCATCGTCAGAGTCAATGAAGACGCGCAAAAACCAATTTTTCCCTTCCTTCACATATTCAATATCGACGAGTTCAAGCCCCATTTCGTCCAAAATCGGTGTGACGAGTTGTTCGACCGTTTCTGTCACCTTTTTGCTCATCGTGTTCCTCCTTACCGAGCAAACGTGCATGCGTGGCATAATGAGAAAATCCCCTGCGCACGGCGGGGAATGAACGAGAGACGGGTTTCCATTCAAGACGAAAGAGTGGGTTTCCCCACTCTTTGCTTGCCATTATCTTTGCCAATTCCACTAAAACTATAACACATTGGGAAATATATTGCAACGGGAAACTGCCGCCCGGTCGAGAGAGCGCTGTGCGCGTCCTTCAGCAGCCGCGTTTCCACTAAAACAGTGACAGCTGGTTATGGTCTGGAAGCGAGTCAAGGCAGCCGCGGCTTTCTAAGTACTCCAGCAGTGTTTTTGATACTTTACCGCGCTGTTGCAAATCCTCCTTCGACAAAAACTCGCCTTCCTCGCGGGCGCGCACGATCGCCTGCGCCACGTTCGTCCCAAGCCCCGGAATGGCGTTGAACGGCGGAATGAGCGAATCGCCGTCAATGACGAATTCGGTCGCCTGCGAGCGGTACAAATCAATATTTTTGAAGGAAAATCCACGCTCGCACATCTCTAAGGCCACCTCAAGAACGGTGAGCAAGCTTTTTTCTTTCGCCGTCGCCTGAATGCCTTTGGCGTTGATTTCCTCAATCCGCTTGCGAATGGCGGCTGACCCTTTGATCATAGCGTCAAGGTCAAAATCTTCCGCCCTCACGGTGAAGTACGACGCATAGTATAAAAGCGGATGGTGCACTTTAAAGTAGGCGATGCGCACCGCCATTAACACGTAGGCGGCGGCGTGCGCTTTCGGGAACATGTACTTGATTTTTTTGCACGAATCGATGTACCACTCCGGCACGTTATGCTTGCGCATTTCCGCCTCAAATTCCGGCGTCAAGCCTTTTCCTTTGCGCACCGATTCCATAATTTTAAACGCCAGCGACGGCTCGAGGCCGCGGTAGATCAAGTACACCATAATGTCGTCGCGGCAGCCGATCACTTCTGACAGTGTGCACGTCCCGTTTTGAATGAGCTCTTGCGCATTGCCGAGCCACACATCCGTTCCGTGCGACAAGCCGGAAATTTGCACGAGTTCAGAAAACGTTTTTGGTCTTGTCTCCTCCAACATTTGCCGAACAAAGCGTGTACCAAACTCTGGGATGCCGATTGTGCCGACGTTGCACATGATTTGCTCCGGCGTCACGCCAAGCGGTTCGGTGCTGCTGAAAATGCCCATCACATCCGGGTCATCGGTCGGGATTGTTTTCGGGTCGATGCCGCTTAAATCTTGCAGCATCCGGATGACCGTCGGATCGTCATGCCCGAGAATATCAAGCTTCAACAAATTGTCGTGGATCGAATGGAAGTCGAAATGGGTCGTCCGCCATTCGGAGGACGTGTCATCGGCCGGATATTGAATCGGCGTAAAGTCGTAAATTTCCATATAATCGGGGACGACGATGATGCCGCCCGGATGCTGCCCGGTCGTCCGCTTTACCCCGGTGCAGCCAGCCGCGAGCCGGTCGATTTCCGCGCCGCGCAGCTGCAAATTATGATCGCTCGCATATGCTTTGACAAATCCGTACGCCGTTTTGTCGGCGACCGTGCCGATCGTTCCCGCCCGATAGACGTTATCTTCGCCAAACAGCACTTTCGTATAATTGTGGGCGCGCGGCTGGTATTCGCCGGAAAAGTTCAAGTCGATATCCGGCACTTTGTCGCCTTTAAAGCCGAGGAACGTCTCAAACGGGATGTCATGCCCATCTTTTTTGTATTTCGTCCCACATCGCGGACAGTTTTTATCCGGCAAGTCAAAGCCTGAGCCGACCGATCCGTCGTTGAAAAACTCCGAATGCTTGCAGTTTGGGCAAACGTAATGCGGCGGCAGCGGATTGACCTCGGTGATTTCCGTCATCGTCGCGACAAACGACGAGCCGACCGATCCGCGCGACCCGACAAGATAGCCGTCATCGAGCGATTTTTTCACTAGCTTGTGCGAGATCAAATAAATGACGGCAAAGCCATGGCCGATGATGCTTTTTAGCTCCTTCTCAAGCCGCTCTTCAACTAGTTTTGGCAGCGGGTCGCCGTAGATTTCCTTCGCCCGCCGGTAGCTCATTTC
Organism: Geobacillus sp. BMUD; assembly: GCF_013096845.1. Taxonomy (NCBI): domain Bacteria; kingdom Bacillati; phylum Bacillota; class Bacilli; order Caryophanales; family Anoxybacillaceae; genus Geobacillus; species Geobacillus sp. BMUD. The sequence goes on along the minus strand of NZ_SDLA01000001.1, from coordinate 356,297 downwards.
CCTGATTTCCTCGTCCGCCCCTTCAATGCGCGGCGTATACAGCTCATCTTTGATCGGCTTGACCTCTCCGATGAGAGAAGCGATTTTTTGCGTGTTGTCAACGACGATTTCCTTCGCTTTTTCTGGCCCTAAAAACGAGAAGCAATCGAGCATTTCATTCGTCGTACGGAAATACACATCCGGCAGCTCATGGCGGTTGAGAGGATTCGCCCCGCCTTGCGAATGGATTAAGATTTTCCGGTAAATTTTATCTTCTGGGTTCAAGTAATGAACGTTGCCGGTGGCGACGACCGGGATGTCAAGCTTCTCACCAAGGGCGACGATATGGCGGATGATGTTTTTGATCATCTCTTCGTCTTTCACATAATCCATCTCGATGAGCGGCTTGTACACGTCCGGCGGATGCACTTCAAGAAAATCGTAAAAGCGGGCGATGTCTTCGACTTCTTCCGGCGCCTTTTGGATCAAGTTGTCAAACAGCTCTCCTTTATCGCAGCCTGAGCCGACAAGCAAGCCGTCGCGATGCTTGACAAGCACGGAGCGCGGGATGCGCGGCACGCGGTGAAAATAGTGAATGTGCGACAATGACACGAGCTTGAACAAATTTTTCAATCCAGTCTCATTTTGCGCCAACAGCGTCACGTGGAACGGACGCGCAAGCCGGTGCGACGCCTCGCTGTGCGTGCGGCTGTTCAGTTCGTCATGATGCAAAATGCCGCGCTCCTCGGCCTCTTTTAACAGTCGCATCAACAAATGCCCGGTCGCCTCCGCATCGTAGATGGCGCGGTGGTGCTGCGTCAATTCAATGCCAAATTTTTTGCACAATGTATTGAGCCGGTGATTTTTCAAATCTGGGTATAAAAAACGGGCCAGCTCGAGCGTATCGATGACGGGATTCGCGATTTTGCCGCGCCCCATGCGAGCGAGGCCCGCGTTTAAAAACCCGATGTCAAAACTGGCGTTGTGGGCAACAAGCGTCGCATCGCCCGCCCAATCAATAAAACGGGCCAACACGTCTTCCGGCTTCGGAGCATCTTTCACCATCTCATCGGTGATGCCGGTCAGCTCCATCGTCGTCACCGACAACGGATGTCCAGGGTTGGCAAACGACATGAACCGGTCGATGATCTCGCCGCCTTTCACCTTCACCGCCGCCAGCTCAATGATCGTATTGTACACAGCCGACAGGCCCGTCGTCTCGACGTCAAAGACGACGTACGTATCCTCGGACAGCCGGCGGTGCGTTTCATTGTAGGCGATCGGCACCCCATCGTCGACGATATTCGCCTCAAGGCCGTAAATGACTTTTATGCCGTGTTTTTTCGCGGCGCTGTAAGCCTCCGGAAATGATTGAACAACGGCATGGTCGGTAACGGCGATCGCCGGGTGCCCCCATTTTTTCGCTTGCTCAATGAGTTTTGTCACCGAGGTGACCGCGTCCATTTGGCTCATCGGGGTATGCAAATGAAGCTCAACCCTCTTTTCTCCCTCCGGCGCTGTATCTTGCCGTTCGTTTGCGGCGATTTCATTCAAATCGTTAGCAATGATGACCAAATCGCGAACGAACGCATCATTTTGCACGCTGCCACGCACTTTCACCCACATGCCTTTTTTGACGCCGCTCATGAGCTCGGCATCCTCTTTGTCGCGCGAGAACATTTTGACTAAAATCGAGTTCGTGTAATCGGTGATTTTCATGGTCAACAGTGTGCGGCCGCTTTTTAATTCGCTCACTTCGGCGTCAAATACATAGCCTTGCACGACGACGCGCCGCTCTTCTTCGACGATCGTCTCCAGCCGCCGCACCGGCTCCTCGTCGCGGATCGGATAGCCGATGACAAGCGGGCCAGACGGCGCGCTTGCCGCTGTCTTTTCCTCTTCTTTCGCCATATCGGTCAACACCGCCAATGCCCGCTCCTCATCTTCCTGCTGCTTTTGCGCCAAAAACTGCTCCATTTCTTGTTTGGACGGCTCGATGCTGACGTCAAGCTGAAGAGGTGGAAACCCGAACGAAGCGTACACATCAGCGATTTTTTTGGCGAACCGCCGTTTGACGGCCAGCGCTTCCGCTTCATGGCGGGCAACGATAAGCAGCTTGTTTCCTTTCAGCGCCGGCGTCTGTCGGCTGAGCCAATCGACAAGCGGCGACATGCCTTCTTGCAGCTGCTCAAGGCAAAGCGGCCAATACGCCTGCACATCCGCCTCTGTCACGCGCGGCGCTTCAACCTCCATCGTATGGCGGACAGCAGCAATATGGCGGAACGCCGCCTGCAGCCGATCGGCAAACGTTTTGTATACATGAACCGGCAGCACGTTGGCGAACTGAAAGTAAAAATGCCAGCTTTTCTCCTCTTTATCGATCACGACTTTGCGAATGGCGGCCTCACGAAAATGCGGCATCCATTCGTCCGACGTCATCTTCAGCTGCTCAAGCAGGATGAGAAACCGCTCTTTTTGCTCTTTTGTCACCATGACGTCCGTTTGTTCCCCTCTCAACATCATTCTCTTTCTATAATCATACCATAACAAAAGCGCTGGCGAAAAAGACAGAATTCTTTTCCGCCAGCGCCGGCACTTATGATTGAAGGAGACGGCGCACCGTATCGACAAGCTCACTGACCGGAACATCAAACGACTCGCCGGTTTTCCGCACTTTGACTTCGACAACGCCTTCACCGGCCCGCTTGCCGACGGTGACGCGGAGCGGAAGACCGATCAAATCGCTGTCGGCAAACTTCACCCCAGCCCGTTCCGGGCGGTCGTCATACAACACTTCAAACCCAGCCTGTTCAAGCTTTTCATACCACTCTTCCGCCAACGCGCGCTGTTCATCGCTTTTGGCGTTTGCTGTCAGCAAATGGATGTGAAACGGCGCGACTGAAGCGGGCCACACGAGCCCGTGTTCGTCCGCAAACTGTTCGGCGATGGCGGCCACCAATCTTGATACGCCAATGCCGTAGCAACCCATGATCATCGTCTGCGTTTGGCCGTTTTCATCCAAATAAACGGCGTTCATCGCTTCGCTGTATTTTGTCCCCAGCTTAAACACATGCCCGACTTCAATGCCGCGGGCGAAGCGGATCGTCCCTTTGCCATCTGGAGACGGGTCTCCTTCTTTTACGAAGCGCAAATCGGCGTATTGGCTAACGGCAAAATCGCGGCCCGGGTTGACGCCGATGTAATGGTATCCTTCCTCGTTCGCGCCGCAAACGCCGTTGACGATGGCGGCGACAGCATGGTCCGCGATCACCGTGACGTCTTCGCTGACGCCGATCGGGCCGAGCGAGCCGATTGGAGCGTTCATCACCCGCTCTGTTTCTTCCGGCGTCGCCCATTCGACGACCGTCGCGTCAAGCACGTTTTTCACCTTCACATCATTGGCTTCATGATCACCGCGGACGAGAACGAGCACATAACGGCCGTCAACGCGGAACAAGAGCGATTTGATGCAGCGTTCCGGCGAGACTTGCAAATACGACGTGACTTCGTCAATCGTTTTTTGCCCCGGCGTCGCCACTTTTTTCAATTGCGCTGGCGGCTCATCGCTTTTTTCATACGTCGCCACGACCGGCGCCATCTCGATGTTGGCGGCATAGTCGGACGCATCGGAGTAGGCGATCGTATCTTCGCCGATGTCAGAAAGCACCATAAACTCATGCGTATCTTTACCGCCGATCGCTCCCGAGTCAGCGATGACCGCGCGGAAGTTTAAGCCGCAGCGGCGGAAAATGTTTGCGTACGCCTCATACATGTTGTTGTACGTTTCATCCAAGCTTTCTTTCGACGTATGGAACGAGTAGGCGTCTTTCATGATGAACTCGCGGCCGCGCAACAGCCCAAAGCGCGGACGCTTTTCATCACGGAATTTCGTTTGAATTTGATACAAGACAAGCGGCAGCCGCTTGTACGTTTTCACTTCGTCGCGGACAATCGCTGTGATCATTTCTTCATGCGTCGGTCCAAGGGCAAAATCGCGCTCATGCCGGTCTTTTAAGCGCATCAGCTCCGGCCCGTACGAATACCAACGGCCTGACTGCTGCCAAAGCTCAGCCGGCTGCAAGGCTGGCATGAAAAGCTCCAGCGCTCCAATCCGATTCATTTCTTCACGAATGATGGATTCCACTTTTTGTAAAACACGTTGCCCAAGCGGCAAAAACGTATAGACGCCGCTGGCACTTTGACGAATGAAGCCGGCCCGCAACAGAAGCTGATGGCTTTTCACTTCCGCATCCGCCGGCACTTCACGCAACGTCGGAATAAATGCTTGACTTTGTCTCATTCATTAGCCACCTCGTTTTCTCTCTATAGGAAAAATTTTTGAATATCGTTCCATGTCACCACAAGCATAAGCAACATGAGCAGAGCGAAGCCGATAAAATGGACCATTCCTTCCTTTTGACGGTCGACCGGCTTGCCGCGCACCGCTTCAATGGCGAAAAAGAGGAGCCGGCCGCCGTCTAACGCCGGCAATGGCAACAAGTTGATGATCCCAAGGTTGATGCTTAAAATCGCGCCCCATTTCATCAAGTAGTAAATGCCGGATTCGGCGACTTTGCCGGTCGATACGGCGATGCCGACCGGTCCGGACAGCATGTCAAGATGAAACTGGCCGGTGATCAATTGGCCGAGCCCCGTTACAATTTCCCGCGTCCAGTAGTACGTCTCCACCAGCCCTTGCTTGATCGAGCCCAACACCGATTTTTCCATCGGCTGATAGACGCCGATCAAGCCGATCGTCTCCCCTTGCACCGTTTTCGCCTCCGGAGTGACCGTCACACTACGTTCTTTCCCATTCCGCTCAATTTGAAACTGGAGCGGTTCTCCCGGATGGGCGCGAATCGTGTTGACGATTTCCGTCCACGTTTCCATCCGTTCCCCGTTAATGGCGATCACTTCATCCCCTTGCTTCAAGCCAGCGGCGCGCGCCGCTCCTTCCGGCGTCAGCTCGCCGATGATCGGCTTGTCGACCGGGTAGCCTTGCAAAAGACCGATGATGATGAAGACAACGAGCGCTAGAACAAAGTTGGCGAGAGGCCCCGCCAAAATCGTCATCGTCCGCTGTCCGAGCGTTTTGGCCACAAACTGCCGGTGATACGGAGCGATTTGAATTTCTTGGCGGTCGACGACGAAAAACGCCGGCTCCTTGACCGTAAACCGCTCGAACCGCTCGCCATCCGTATAGCCGGTCACATACATGCCATGCTCTAAATCGGCCTCTTCCACTTCTACTACGCGGATATTTGGATAATCGTCCTTATGGTTGAGGACGATTTTTTCCACTTGGCCGTTGCCATCAAGCAAGAGGCCGACGACTTGCCCCCGCTTCAGCTCAATCGTCTCCGGGTCTTCACCGGCCATACGGACGAAGCCGCCAAGCGGGAGCAGGCGGATCGTGTACACTGTTTCGTTTTTCTTAAACGAAAACACTTTCGGCCCGAAGCCGATGGCAAATTCGCGGCACAAAATGCCGGCCCGTTTTGCTAGCAGCAAGTGACCAAGCTCGTGAAAAAAGACGAGGGCACCAAAGACGACGATAAATGAAATGATCGATTCCAACGTTTCAACCACCTTTATGATAGTAATGAGCGAACATAGGCGCGCGTGTCCGCATCGATTTCGCGAATGTCCTCCAGCTGCGGATCGCTCACTGGCCGATGGCGCTCGAGCGCGCGTTCAATCCACTCCTCGATGGCCAAAAACGGAATGCGCCCGGCTAAAAATGCCGCCACCGCCTCCTCATTGGCCGCATTCAACACCGTCGGCAGCGAGCCGCCGCGCTTGCCAGCCTCATAGGCGAGACGCAAACAGCGATAGCGGTCGAAATCAATCGGGGCGAAATGGAGCGCCCCCAGCGAGATGAAATCAAGCGGCTTGGCGGACGGGAGCGGCAACCGCTCTGGATATGCCAGCGCATATTGGATCGGAACGCGCATATCCGGCGTTCCAAGTTGTGCCAATACGCTTGTGTCACGAAACTGAACGAGCGAATGGATGATGCTTTCGCGGTGTAAAACAACCTCGATCCGCTCATACGGCAACCCGAACAGCCAATGAGCCTCAATGACCTCAAACCCTTTATTCATCATTGTCGCCGAATCAATCGTAATTTTGGCCCCCATCGACCAGTTCGGATGGCGGAGCGCCTCCTCCACCGTCACATGTGCGAGCTCTCGGCGCGTCTTGTCGCGGAAGCTGCCGCCGGATGCGGTCAGAATAAGTTTGTCAACTTGTTCAATCCTTTCCCCTTGCAGACATTGAAAAATGGCGGAATGTTCACTGTCAACCGGCAACAACGGCACACCGCGCCGCTTGGCTGCAGCCATGACGAGATGTCCGGCGACAACGAGCGTCTCTTTGTTAGCGAGGGCGATCGCTTTTCCCGCTTCAATCGCCTTCAGCGTCGGCAAAAGGCCGACGCTGCCGACGACGGCGGTGACGACCACATCGGCTTGTGGACAAACGGCCGCTTCAATCAATCCTTCCTCTCCGTACACGATCGTCGTCCGCCCGCGGTACTCGCGATAGAGCACTTCATACGCATCACGGTCAGCGACGGCGACAAGACTTGGGGAAAATTCAGCAATCAGCCGCCTCGCCGCCTCGATATTTTTTCCGACCGATGCGGCGGCCAAGCGGAATTCGTCCGGATGGGCGCGGATGACATCGAGCGTCTGTGTGCCGATCGATCCGCTTGCCCCTAATATACTAATATATTTCAATCGTTTCACTCCTCACCCGCTTATCGTGCGATTTCAAGCAATATGTACAACAACGGCAGCACGAACAGCAAGCTGTCAAACCGGTCTAAAATGCCGCCATGTCCCGGCAAAATCGCCCCGGAATCTTTGACGCCGTAATGGCGCTTAAATGCCGATTCGATCAAATCGCCGAGTTGCCCGAACGCCGACAGCAGCAACGCGACGCCAAACGCAGCCGCCAAACTGCCAAACGGCGCGGCCGCCCACTCGTAAATTGCGGCGACAACAGCCGCGGAAACGATGCCGCCGATGGCGCCTTCCACCGTTTTTTTCGGGCTGATCTCTGGCCATAGCTTGCGCCGGCCAAACGCGCGGCCAAAGAAATACGCCCCAATGTCGGTCGCCCAAATGACGAACAAGGCATAAACGAAATACACCAACCCAACCAAACGAACGGCGCCGAAACAGAAAAACCCTACGCCGACATAGACGACCGCCAAAACGACAAACGCCGCCTCATCGAACGAGAGCGCATTTTTCGTCACGACTGTGCCGACAAGCAGCAAAAAAGCCAAAGCAACAAGCACGCCAAATTTGCCGGTTCCAGACGCCAACCACTCGCCGCCATAACGGGCGGGAACAAGCAGCAACCAAAGGGCGATCAATCCGGCCGCCCCGGTAAACGACCAGAGGCGCATCCCCTTCATGCGCAGCAATTCAAACAGCCCGATCGAGGCCAATATATATGTTACTATTATAAACGGAAATCCGCCAAAAATAACAATCGGCAAAAAGAGCGCCGCCGCTATGACGCCGGTGATGATTCGCTGCTTCATCGCGCTGACACTCCTCCAAATCGGCGGTCGCGCCGCTGGTAAGCGGCAATCGCCTCTAAGAAATGTTGCTCCGTAAAATCCGGCCATAACACATCCGTAAACCAAAGTTCCGTATACGCCAACTGCCAAAGCATGAAATTGCTCAAGCGAATCTCCCCGCTCGTACGGATGAGCAAGTCAGGGTCAGCGAGCCCACTCGTCATCAAGTACGAGGAAATGAGCGGCTCGGTGATGTCTTCCGGCGCCAGCATCCCGCGTTCGACGTCTTTGGCGATTTGCTGGACGGCGGCAGTGATTTCCGACCGGCTTCCATAATTGAGAGCAAAGTTTAACAAGAGGCCGGTGTTGCTGCATGTTTCCTCCACGGCTTTCTCGACCGCCCGGCGCGTATGATCGGGCAGCGCCTCCGTATGACCGATCACTTGGACTTTGACATTTTCGGCGACGAGCTCAGGAAGAAACGTCGTCAAAAACTGCTCCGGCAGCTTCATCAAATAATCGACTTCACTTTTCGGACGTTTCCAGTTTTCTGTCGAAAACGCGTAAAGCGACAAAATCTGAATCCCCAGCTCGTTCGCAAAACGCGTGATTTTGCGCACTACTTGCATCCCTTCGTAATGGCCGGCCGCCCTCGGCAACGCCCGCTTTTTCGCCCATCTCCCGTTTCCGTCCATAATGATGGCGACGTGGTTCGGCACCGGATGCCTGAGCACCTCTTCTTTCGTCACCGGAACGTCTTTCTCTTTTGTTTTTCGCATTTTATTGAACATACGAGTCCTCCGGGATCGTGTTTTGCCTTTCCATTATAGCAAAAAAACCCTCCATCAACATAGAGGGTTTGCATCGTTTTGCCTATACTTCCATCACTTCTTTTTCTTTCTCTTTTGTGATGGCGTCAATTTTGGCGATGTGGTCATCGGTCAGCTTTTGCACTTCGTCCGTGTAGCTGCGGAGCTCATCTTCCGTAATCTCGCCGTTTTTCTCGAGCTTTTTCAATTCATCGTTCGCATCGCGGCGGATGTTGCGCACCGCGACTTTCGCGTCTTCGGAATACTTTTTGACAAGCTTCGCCAACTCGCGGCGCCGCTCTTCCGTCAGCGGTGGAATGACCAGCCGAATGACGGATCCGTCATTCGATGGCGTCAGCCCTAAATCCGATGCTAAAATGGCTTTTTCCATTTCTTTAATGGCCGATTTGTCGTACGGCTGAATGACAAGCAGCCGTGCTTCCGGCACGCTGATGGAGGCCAATTGGTTGATCGGCGTCGGCACACCGTAATAGTCAACGGTTACTTTCTCCAGCAGCCCGGCGTTCGCCCGTCCGGCGCGAATGCTTGCCAGTTCGCGGGTGAACGCTTGCACCGCTTTATCCATTTTTTCTTTCGCCTGTTGGATCACTTGCTTTGCCATCGTTATTTCCCCCTTACGATCGTTCCGATGTTTTCACCTAACACAGCGCGTTTAATGTTTCCTTCTTCCATAATCGAAAAGACGATAATCGGAATGTTGTTATCCATGCAAAGCGAGGAAGCGGTCGAATCCATGACGGCAAGGCCCTGTTTAATGACATCCAAGTACGACAGCTCATCGTACTTGACCGCATTGGCGTCGACGTTCGGGTCGGCGCTGTAGACGCCATCGACGTTGTTTTTCGCCATTAAAATGACGTCCGCCTCGATTTCCGCCGCACGGAGCGCCGCCGTTGTATCGGTCGAAAAATACGGGTTGCCGGTGCCGGCGGCGAAAATGACAACTCGTTTTTTCTCCAGATGGCGGATCGCCCGGCGGCGAATGTATGGTTCAGCCACTTGCCGCATCTCGATCGATGTCTGCACCCGCGTTTCCACCCCAAGTTGCTCAAGGCTGTCCTGCAAGGCGAGCGCGTTCATCACCGTCGCCAACATGCCCATATAATCGGCCGTCGCCCGGTCCATCCCCATTTCGCTTCCCGTTTTTCCACGCCAAATATTGCCGCCGCCGACGACAATGGCGACCTCGACACCCAGTTCAACAACTTCTTTTACTTGTTTGGCGATCGACTGAATGACCGCCGGATGAATGCCAAACCCTTGCTTTCCGGCGAGCGCTTCCCCGCTTAACTTTAAAACGACGCGTTTGTATTTTGGTTGTTCCATGTCAAACCTCCATGATGCGAATCGCTTTGAAAAACAGGGAACACGCGCGTGTTCCCTGTTGCGGTCCGTCATTGCTTTCTGACTTGGCTCATGACTTCTTCGGCGAAATTGTCTTGGCGTTTTTCGAGCCCTTCGCCGACTTCGTAGCGGATGAACTGCTTGATTGTTGCTCCGTTCGATTCGACATATTGGCGCACCGTCACATCCGGGTTTTTCACGAACGCTTGCTCGAGCAGGCAGACGTCTTCGTAAAACTTGTTCAGCCGGCCTTCGACCATTTTTTCAACGATTTTTTCCGGCTTGCCTTCGTTTAACGCTTGTTGCTTCAACACTTCGCGCTCATGCGCGATCTCTTCTTGCGGCACGTCGTCGCGCGAGACGTATTTTGGATGAAGGGCGGCAATGTGCATGGCGACATCTTTGGCGACGTCTTCGCTCGCATTGCCAGCTAATAACGTTAATACGCCGATGCGCCCACCCATGTGCAAGTACGCACCAAACGTTTCGCCGTCCGCTTTATTGACGACGGCAAAGCGGCGAAGCGTAATTTTTTCACCAATTTTGGCAATCGCTTCGTTGATGTAGTCTTGGACGGTCGAACCGTTGTCCATCGTTTGACTGAGCGCTTCGTCCAGCGAAGCCGGCTTTTGTTTCAGCAAGTGGGCGGCCAATGTTTTCACAAGCGTTTGAAACTCTTCGTTTTTGGCGACGAAGTCCGTTTCCGAGTTTACTTCCAAAATGACAGCGGTGTTGCCTTCCGACGCGATGTACGCCATTCCTTCGGCCGCGATGCGGTCTGCTTTTTTCGCCGCTTTGGCAATTCCTTTTTCGCGCAGCCAGTCGATCGCTTTCTCCATGTCACCGTTCGTTTCAGTGAGCGCCTTTTTGCAGTCCATCATGCCTGCGCCTGTTTTTTCGCGCAGTTCTTTCACCATTTGTGCTGTAATCGCCATAAAAAAATCCTCCTTCTCATTGTCCCGTATATGTATCGGTGCCGGCAGCGGCTCCCCGTTTTGCCCTTATCCGTTAGTATAGCCAAAAGTTGCTGATTTCTGTCTCAAAAAAAGGTGATAAAAGGCTTTCCCCTCTTATCACCTTTCTTGAGCACCGTTACTCCGCTACGACGGCCGCCTCTTCGCCTTGTTTCGCTTCGAGCACAGCGTCGGCGATTTTCGAAGTCAACAGCTTGACCGCGCGGATGGCATCATCGTTGGCCGGGATGACGTAGTCGATTTCATCCGGATCGCAGTTCGTGTCGACGATGCCGATGATCGGGATGTTCAATTTGCGGGCTTCCGCCACCGCGATCCGCTCTTTGCGCGGGTCGATGACGAACAGCGCATCCGGCAGCTCCTTCATGTCTTTGATGCCGCCCAAAAATTTCTCGAGCCGCTCTTTTTCTTTTTTCAAGCCGATGACTTCTTTTTTCGGCAGAACGTCAAATACGCCGTCTTCTTCCATTTTTTCAATTTCGCGCAGCCGTTTGATCCGTTTTTGGATCGTGGCAAAGTTCGTCAGCGTGCCACCGAGCCAGCGCTGATTGACATAAAACATGCCGCAGCGTTCTGCTTCTTCCTTCACGGATTCTTGCGCTTGTTTTTTCGTGCCGACGAACAAAATTTTGCCGCCATTCGCCGCCAATTCGCGGACGAAGTTGTATGCTTCCTCGACTTTTTTCACCGTTTTTTGCAAGTCGATGATATAGATGCCGTTGCGCTCCGTAAAAATGTATTTTTTCATTTTCGGGTTCCAACGGCGCGTCTGATGTCCAAAGTGGACGCCAGCTTCAAGCAGTTGTTTCATCGAAATAACCGACATGTATGCTCCTCCTGTTTCTTCGTGGTTTTTGGTCCTCCGCTTGCCTCATCTTTCAGCAAGACTGGCTGAGCCAGCACCGTTGCTGAAATCCGCAAGCGTGTGTACTCACACCATGAAAAAATATATCACAACTATGAGCGGCAAATCAAGCCGTTATTCGCCTATTGGTCCGTTTTTTGCGCAAATTTGAGCCATAGCTCGACTTCCGTTTTCCCTTTGCCGAGCTGTTTGGCAATTTCTTCGACTGTCGCTCCTTCCGCATATAGGCGGCGAGCGAGCTCACTCGCATCGACTGGTCGGGTGAATGAAAGTTCAAGTACATCCTTGACCGCTCCGATGTCTGGAAAATAGTCCAGCGTCGCGCTGGAGCGGCTTGTTTCTGCGCGTTTCCCGATTTCTCCCCGCTCCGTCGGCTCGTTTTCCTCCTTTTTTGCTTCCGCCGTTCGCTGTTCGACTCCCGCTCCGATTTCACCGCCTCCTGCCCCCGGCATCAACGCCGTCGCTTCGTCGCTCGTGTCCTGCTGCACACTGGGTGCACCGTTCGTTTGCCGTACAGAAACCAATGAAGCCGCTCTGTTGCCAAGCAATGAGTCAAGCTCAGCCAAAAAACGCTCGTTTTCTTCCTTCCAGGCGGCGAGATAAGCGGTCATGGCTTCTTCGAGCTCCTCAGCCCGCCGCTCCGCCTCACCAAGCCGCGACAGTCGGAGGAAAAGCACAAGGATCAACCAAAACGACAAGGCGTGCAACAGCAAACTGATTGTTAGCCAAAATGCCATCATGATGTTCACTATCCTTGAATGTCGATCATTTTTCCTTTATAAGGGTGCCCTCCAAAACGGGACGCCTCCTGCTCGAGGCGAGCGCTCGTTCGTTTATCCGTCACCCGGCGGCGTGCACGCTCCGCCCGCTTTTCGCCGGCAGTTGCCATGTGCACCTGCACCGCATAGGAGTGTTGTTGCGTCGAGGCTTGAATCCGTTCCACATCGAGCGCTTTCGGCATGACGCTTTGCAACGCTGGAAGCTGGATGTCCATCGCTTTTTCTCTCCTCTCATTGCTCTTTTGCAAAAAAGCGGCGCAGTTTCCAAAGCGCTTTCGCATGAATTTGCGAAATTCTTGATGTCGACAAGTGCAAAAGACTCCCGATTTCTGTAAACGTCAGCTCCTCTTTGTAAAACAAACTGATGACGAGCTGCTCTTTTTCGTTCAGCTGTCCGATGGCTTCAGCCAGCCTTTCGATCATTTCCTGCTTGACGATTTGCTCTTCGGGAAGCGGAGCGCGGTCATCGCGAACCGCCAACAATCCTTCATCTTCGTCGACGGTCGTCTGCCCGAGCGGCAGCCAATGGGAAAAAAACATTTCACTCGCCGCCGCCTGCACTTCCTCTTCCGTCATCCCGAGCTCAGCGGCGATCTCTTTCGCCGTCACCGATCGCATATGGCGCTGTTCGAGCCGCTCAATAGCTTCCTCAATTTTTTTGGCCTTATCACGCATGTTGCGCGGCAACCAGTCTTCTTTGCGCAAACCATCTAAGATGGCGCCGCGAATGCGAAACGAGGCGTATGTGTCGAACTTCAAATCACGCGATGGATCAAATTTCTCAAGCGCATCGTATAAACCGACGAGTCCAAGGCTGACGAGCTCATCCTTCGGCACGGAGCTCGGCAGCGTCGCCGAAATCCGCTGCACGTGGTAGAAGACAAGCGGCATATAACGCTGCACCAGCTCCTCAGCCGCATGGCGGTTACGGCCGTTGATCCATTCATCCCAGTATTTCCGTTCTTCGTCTTTTAGCGCGCTTCTCATTCTTCTCCCCCTTGCCTTGCGGAAACGGCGCGTCTCGGTCAAATTTCCTTTATTTCTTGAGTGGCGGTGCGGATGGAGAGCACGCCCGTCTGCGGATTAAATTCGATCGTACGGCCGTTACGGCCTCCGACATCTTCGGCAACGACCGGAATGTGAAGCCGCTCGAGCTGCTTTTTCACTTCCTCCACATTGCGCGCGCCAATGCCCATCACATCACCGCCAGCTGTCGAAAACGAAAACATTTGCGCCCCGCCAGCCATCTTCGCTTTCAGCATCCCTTTCCGACCACCGGCAGCCATGACGAGCTGAGCGAGCGCCTCAACGGCCGTATCGGCGTATTTGGCTGCATTGATGACTCCGCCGCGCGCCATCGAGGAATGCGGAAGCATGACGTGCGCCATGCCGGCAACCGCCTTGCCTGCGTCGTAAATGACGACACCGACGCACGATCCGAGTCCACATGTACGAATGACGTTCGGTGCTACGACAACCTCCATTTCCGCAATGCCGATTTTGACAGCCTGCGCTGTGCTCATAGACCATCCACACCTAGCGCTCGAAAGATGATGGAAAACGAATCTGGGTCAGGAAGAAGAAAGAAATGGCCGTTGATGCTTTCGTCCGGACGCCGTTCATCGTAAATGGCCGTGTCGATCAAAATGGCGTAATCGCCTACGCGCGACAGCTCAAGCAATCCGAACGACAGCACAGCTCCGATCATGTCGATGGCCAATGCCGGCACGGACGGGTGCAAGTTCAGCTGGGTAAAGTCAGCCAATGCCGATAAATACGAGCCGGCTAAAATGTTGCCGAGCTCCTGAAGCGCTGAGCAGCCAAGTTCATGGGCTTCTCCTTGAAACGAAAACGCGTCATCGCCAATCATCCGGCGGACAAACCGCTCAGCCTGCTCCGGCGGCAGTACAAAAAACATGTTTCCCGGCGCTTCTCCTTCGATGCGCAAATAGACACACGCCACCACTTGTTCCGGTCCGCCGATCAACTCCATCATTTCAGCAAACGTGGCAATTTGAACGCGCGGCACCGCCATTTCAATTTTTTTGTTTAGCAACGTCGACAAAGCCGTCGCCGCGTTGCCGGCGCCAATGTTGCCGATTTCGCGCAAAATGTCAATATGCATCCCTGTCAAGTTGCGAATATCATCCAATGCCAACGCTCCTCTCCACGGATTATCGGTCGAGCACTTTCGCCAAGTCAAGCAAAATGAGGAGCCGATTCTCCACTTTCGCCACGCCGTCGATGTAACTTGCCTCAACGGAGCCAATGGCCTCTGGCGGCGGTTCGATGCTTTCCGCCGGCAGATCAAGGACATCATTCGCCGCATCGACGATAAGCCCGACTTCCATATCTTCAAGAGCGGCGATAATGATCCGCGTCTGTTCCCCATATAGTTCGGGGGCAAATCCGAACCGCTCGCGCAAATCGATGATCGGTGTCACAACACCACGCAGGTTAATGACCCCTTTTACATAATGAGCTGTTCCCGGCACACGTGTAATCGGCTGCATTTTCTCGATGGAACGGACATGTTGCACCGGCAGAGCATATTCTTCTTCTTTCAGGCGAAACGCAATCACTTTCCAATCTGCTTGCACGCTGGCCGTCATCCAATCCTCCCCTTTTTTTCGACATACCACTGAAAACGGCAGATCAATGCCATAGGCGCCCTGCACCGACGCGGCCATCTCCTACTTCACGAGCGCGTTGCAGTCGATAATCAGCGCCACTCGGCCGTCTCCTAAAATCGTCGCCCCGGAGATGGCAAAAACAGAAGATAAATAGTTTCCGAGCGATTTCAACACGACTTCTTGCTGCCCGATAAACGAGTCAACCGCCAACGCCGCCAGTTTTTCCCCTTTCCGGACGATCACGACTGCCACCGCATCTCCGTCATCCGCCGCTCCAGGAACAGCAAAAACGTCTTTCAGGCGGACAAGCGGCACGATTTTGCCGCGAAAATCGATGACCGGCTGGTTGTGGGCGGAAAAAATCTCTTCCTTTTTCACCAACGCCGTCTCAATGATCGATGACAGCGGAATCGCGTACGTTTCCTCGGCGATTTGAACAAGCAACACGGAAATGATCGACAATGTGAGCGGCAGCTGAATCGAAAAGAGCGACCCTTTTCCAGGCTGCGAATCAACCGAAACGGTGCCGCCGAGCGACTCAATCGTGCTTTTGACAACATCCAAACCGACGCCGCGGCCGGAAATGTCAGAAACTTTCTCAGCGGTCGAAAAGCCGGGAGCGAAAATAAGCTCGTAAATTTGCTGATCGTTCAAATGCTCCGCCGCCTGCGGCGAGACAATGCCGCGGCTTTTCGCCTTTTGCAGCACCTTCTCCCGGGAAATGCCGGCGCCGTCATCCTCGATTTCAATAAAGACATGGTTGCCGCTATGGTACGCTCGCAATTGAATGATCCCTTCTTCCGGCTTTCCGCGCGCCGCTCGAACGTTCGGCGCTTCGATGCCGTGGTCGAGTGCATTGCGGATCAAATGGACAAGCGGGTCGCCGATTTCATCAATCACCGTCCGGTCAAGCTCGGTATCCGCCCCGATGATCTCCAAGCGCACCTTTTTGCCGAGCTCGCGGGCGAGCTGGCGCACCATGCGCGGAAAGCGGTTGAACACCGTTTCGACTGGCACCATGCGCATATTTAAAATGATTGTCTGCAAATCGCTCGAGATGCGAGACATCCGCTCGACCGTTTCCGTCAATTCGGCATGGTTCAGCTCGCGGGAAATTTGCTCAAGTCGACCGCGGTCGACGACCAATTCTTCAAATAAGTTCATCAATCGATCAAGCCGTTCAATGTTGACGCGGATCATTTTCGTCGCCTGTTTCGCTGTTTGTTTTTCCGGCGCCTCCGCTTCGGCTTGAACGGCCGCCGCCTGCTCCATAACGGCTGGTTGCTGGGGCGCGGCCGCTTTCTCGCTTTCTGCCGACGGTTCATCGTTCAATAGCCTAGACACCTTGACCTCATCAATTTCCGAAATGCCCATCAGCCGCTTTTGCAGCTCATCGGCTGGCGCTTTGGATACGACCGTAACGAGAAACTCCCGATCAAACTGTTCTTCCTCTAACATCTCGACCGGCGGCGTTGCTTTCACAATTTCGCCAACCTCATTCAGCTGTTCAAACACCATATAGACGCGCGCGGCTTTCAACAAGCAGTCATCGCGAAGCCGAACGCGGATTTCGTAGACGGAAAATCCCTGCTCCTTCGCCTGCTCGAGTACGTGGTATTCAAATTCTCCATACGCATGTTCAAGGGGCGGTTCCTCCCTTGCTGCCTGCTTGTTCGGCATCTCTCCTTGCTCGATTCGTTTCAGCAGCTCGATTGTTCCCCGTACATCGCGCGTTCCGTCACCGCCTGCAGCGATGGAGCTGATCATCGCCTCCAAATGGTCGACGGCCTCAAAAATGACGTCAAGCAACTCCGGGGTAACGGAAAGACGCCGATTGCGGATGCCATCGAGCACGTTTTCCATTTGGTGTGTCAAATTAGCTAAATCTTCAAACCCCATCGTGGCGGACATGCCTTTCAACGTATGGGCCGAGCGGAAAATATCGTTCACCACAGACATGTCTTCCGGAGTTTTTTCAAGTTCCAGCAACCGCTCGTTGATCGTCTGCAAATGCTCTTTGCTTTCGTCAATAAATAAATCCAAATACTGGCTCATGTCCATGCCGTTTCCCCCCTACTCCCCGATCGATTGGACGATGGCGGCAGCGATGCTGTCAAGCGGAGCGATGACATCAACGACGCCAGCCTCGATCGCCGCTCTTGGCATCCCAAAGACAACAGCGGTCTCGCGCGCCTCTGCGATCACTTTTGTGTTCCCGCTTTCCTTCAGTTTTTTCAACCCTGCTGTTCCGTCGCTTCCCATCCCAGTCATAATCACCGCGATTTTCCGACAGTGGCGAATGGCAGCGAGCGACTCGAACAACACGTCAACAGCTGGACGGTGGCCCGCACGCGGCGGCGATTCGTCGAAACAGGCTGTCAGCGCACCGCCTTCTTCGCGAACGATGAGATGGACGTCGCCTGGCGCGATATAGGCGGTGCCATTCCGCAGCACCTCCCCGTCTCCCGCCTCCTTGACCGTGATCGCGGCGAGCGCATTAAGCCGGTTGGCGAGCGATGCCGTAAACCCTTTCGGCATATGCTGGACGACAACAACCGGGGCAGCGAAATCAGGCGGAAGCTGCGTCAGCACCGTCTCGAGCGCGCGCGGGCCGCCGGTGGAAGTGCCGATAGCGATGATCACCTGTTGCGGCCGCACCGCTGTTTTGAACGGTGGGCGCCAAGGTGGACATTGGCGGCGCGGGGCAGTCAAGGCGGCCACATTCGCTTCGCTCGCGTGCAACACTTTGTGAATCAGCTCGTCCTTCACTTTGTACAAATCAAGCGAAATCGGTCCGGACGGCTTGGCGACAAAGTCGACCGCCCCGTACTGCATAGCAGCGATCGTGTTTTCCGCCCCTTCAGTCGTCGTGCTTGACACCATCACAACCGGCACGGGATGATCCCGCATGATGCGTTGCAGCGTTTCGAGCCCGTTCATGACCGGCATCTCCACATCAAGCGTCACGACATCCGGCCGTAGGGCGGCGATTTGATCGAGCGCCTCCCGGCCGTTGCGGGCCGTTCCGATGACTTCGAGGCGCGGATGTTCGGACAAAAAATCACTGATCCATTTGCGCATAAACGCCGAGTCATCGACGACAAGCACCTTGATCGTCTTCATGTTCCGCCTCTACCTTTCTAGCAAAAGTTGACGCAGCTTCGCAAAAAAGCGGGAAGCCTGCTCCGGTTTTTTTTCTCCCCCTGCCGCATAGCGGCATGCCATCTGGTGCACTGCCCGGCTCGCCTTTGCCGCCGGATCCAAGAGAACAAACGGCGTTTGCCGAACAACACAGCGTGCGACAGTCCGGTCTTCGGGAACGACGCCAAGCAAGGCGATGTCTTTATAGAAAAATCGGCTGGCGGCATGTTGCAGGCGCGAAAAGACGCCATATCCTTCCCGCTCGCTGCCAGCGCGGTTGACGATGACGGAAAACGGCGCCTCGCTGCCGGCGGTGTGCATATATTTCATCATGGCGTACGCATCCGTCATCGCGGTCGGCTCCGGCGTCGTGACGATAAACACATCGTCGACGGACTTTAAAAAATACAATCGTTCTTCTGAGGCACCTGCCCCCATATCGAAAATGAGATAATCATATCGCGACGCCAACATCTGCAGCTCGGCCAACAAATAATCGATAGCGGATCGATCGACACTCAACCATTGCGCGGCGCCCGTCCCTCCAGCAATGTATGATAAGTGCTCCGGACCGCTTTTTACCAGCTCTGCGAGCGGCAACCGCGCGGAAAACCAATCCGCCAACGTCAATGGCGACGACTGGCCGAGCAAAATGTCGATGTTACCCATGCCGATGTCCATATCAAGCAACAAGACGCGAAACCCGAGCTTCGAGAGCGAAAGCGAAAAATTGAGCGAAAGGTTTGACTTGCCGACTCCGCCTTTTCCGCTCGTTACCGCGATGGTCCGCGGCCCCGCCGCCGGCTGGCGCCGGCGGCCCAGCTCATAGCGCAGCCGTTCCGCTTGATCACTCACCATCGCTCCGCCCCAAACAGCAGATGAACGAGCCGGTCAGCGGACGCTTCCACCATGTCGTCCGGCACATTTTGCCCGTTTGTGAAATAGGCGGCGGCAAGCCGGCTGTCAAGCAACACATTGACGATCGTTCCAAACGAGTCCGTCTCATCGAGCTTCGTCACGATCAGCCGATCAATCGGCAGGCGGGAAAAGTGGTGGTAAATGGTTTTCATATCGTCATACTTTCCGGTGGCGGCGAACACAAGAAACGTTTCCGTTTCGCTGTCAAACTCGAGCGTTTTCTGCAGTTCATCCACGTATTGCGGGTTGCGGAAGTTGCGGCCAGCTGTATCCACGAACACGAGATCGCAGCCGGCCAACTTCCGCTTCGCCGTCCGAAAATCGTCAGCATTGTAGCATACTTCCAACGGCGCGTGCAAAATGTCGGCATAGGTCTTCAGTTGGTCGATGGCGGCGATCCGGTACGTGTCAGCCGTGATGAACCCGATTTTTTTCCCTTGCTCGAGGACGGCGCGCCCCGCCATTTTGGCGAGCGTCGTCGTTTTTCCAACCCCGGTCGGACCAAGCAAAATCATATACTTTTTTTGCTCCGCCGTTTTGACAAACGGAAGCGTCGACAATAGATCGCGCACCGCCTCTTTCGTCCAGGCGGAGACCGCAGCGGGCGACCGGCCGTCTTTGTCGGCATACCACCGTTCAAGCAGGCGATCCATCACTTGGCGGACGTACACATCCGCCATCCCTTGCCGAACGAGGCGCTGTTCCGCTTCCGCAAGCGGCGGAGGATATAGCAGCGAAGACGAGCGGGCGTTGAACTGACGGATGAGCGCCTTGACTTCCTCGATCTCACGGGCAAGCGAGTCGTCTTCCTCCCGCTCGGCCACCGGCAAAGGGGCAAAGGACGCAGCAGCACTCGGCTGACGCGTCAACGACGCGGCGGCACTCGGCTGTCGCGGCGGCAGTGGATCCGGATCGACTCCGGCCAACACTTCGATCTTTTTTTTCGCAAACAGACCGAAAAATCCGCCAGTCTGCACGACTTTCGAGTGCAAAATGACGGCGTCGCGGCCAAGCTCGGCGCGAACCATTTTCATCGCTTCATTCATGGACGGGGCGACAAATTTTTTTACTTTCATTCGATTTCCACCATCCCCACGCTTTGAACTTCGACATCCGCTTCAAGCTCGTTGTACGACAACACCGGAACAGTCGGAAAATGGCGCTCGGTCAGCTGGCGGACGTACATGCGCACCGCCGGAGAGCAGAGCAAAATCGGCGTCTGGCCGGCGAACGGATGGCGTTCCAGCGCCGCGGCGATCGCTTCCACAAACGCCTGCGCCCGCGCCGGCTCGAGCGCCAAATAGCGGCCGTGCTCTGTTTGCTGCACGGCGTCGGCGATCATTTTTTCCGCCCTGCCCGACAGCGTAATGACGCGTAGCGGCTCGCCCGGCACGGCGTACTGCGAGGTGATTTGCCGCGCCAACGCTTGACGGACGTATTCCGTCAGCAAGTCGGTGTCGCTGGTCAGGCGGGCAAAATCGGCGAGCGCCTCAAAAATGAGCGGCAAGTTGCGGATCGACACTTTCTCTTTCAACAACTTGGCAAGCACTTTTTGCACGTCGCCGACAGACAGCGGATTCGGCGTCACCTCGTCGACAAGCACCGGATACGACTCTTTCAAATGATCGATCAGCTGCTTCGTTTCCTGACGCCCCAGCAGTTCATGGGCATGGGCCTTCAGCACCTCCGTCAAGTGTGTTGAGACGACGGATGGCGGGTCAACGACCGTATAGCCGAGCATTTCCGCCCGGTCTTTTACGGTCTCGGAAATCCATTTCGCCGGCAGCCCGAACGCCGGCTCGACCGTTTCAATGCCATCGATTGAACCGTCATCCACACCAGGGCTCATCGCCAAATAATGGTCAAGCAACAACTCCCCGCGCGCGACCTCTGCACCTTTTACTTTGATCCGGTACTCATTCGGCTGCAGCTGAATGTTGTCGCGAATGCGCACAACCGGGATGACGATGCCGAGCTCAAGCGCGAGCTGGCGGCGGATCATGACGATCCGGTCAAGCAAATCGCCGCCCTGATTAGCGTCAGCGAGCGGAATGAGCGCATAGCCGAACTCAAATTCGATCGGGTCAACGTGCAGCAGCTGAATAACGCTTTCCGGACTTTTCAATTCGTCGGCGGCGGCCGCCTCCTCTTCCGGAGCGGCCAATGCCGCTTCCTCTTGCTTTTGCCGCTCGATAAATCGGTAGCCGCCTAACGCCAACAGCCCGGCCACCGACATGGTCAATACATCGTTGATAGGCGTAAACAAACCGAGCAGAAAAATCGTTCCCGCCGTCACATACAGCATTTTCGGAAAGGCGAACAGCTGGCGCATAATATCGCCGCTTAAATTGCTGTCCGACGCCGCCCGGGTGACAATGATGCCGGTGGCGGTCGAAATGAGCAGCGCAGGAATTTGACTCACAATTCCGTCACCCACTGTCAAAAGCGTGTAACGCTTCGCCGCCTCGGCCATCTCCATCCCTTGCTCGACAACGCCAATCACCATGCCAAACAGCATGTTAATGACGACGATAATGATGCTGGCGATGGCATCCCCTTTGACAAATTTGCTTGCTCCGTCCATCGCCCCGTAAAAATCGGCCTCGCGCGCGACTTTTTCCCGCCGCCTGCGCGCCTCTTGCTCCGAGATCATGCCGGCGTTTAAGTCAGCGTCAATGCTCATCTGCTTGCCCGGCAAGGCATCGAGCGTGAAGCGGGCCGCCACTTCAGAGACGCGCTCCGCCCCTTTCGTGATGACGATAAACTGAATAATGACCAAAATTAAAAACACGACAAACCCAACAACCACGTCGCCGCCGACGACAAACGTCCCGAACGTCTCGACGACGCCGCCCGCCTTCCCTGTGCTTAAAATCGAACGCGTCGTCGACACGTTCAGCCCTAACCGAAACAACGTCAACACGAGCAGCAAGGACGGGAAGACGGAAAACTCCAACGGCTCTTTCGTGTTCATGGCCGTCAGCAGCACAAGCAAGGCAAGAGAAATATTGATGATGATCAGTACGCTCAACAGCCACGTCGGCAGCGGGATGACGAGCATGGCGACGATGAGCACGACAAGAAATAACACCGACAAGTCTTTGATTTGCGCTTGCATTCCCTTCTCTCCCTGATGCTACATTCGCTTCAGCCGATAGACGTATGCCAAAATTTCCGCCACTGCCTGAAAAAACGCCTCCGGAATCATGTCGCCGACTTCCGTCTGGCGGTAGAGCGCCTGCGCCAGCGGACGATTCTCCACGGTCACCACGCCGTGGGCTTTCGCCACTTCCTTGATTTTCAGCGCCATGTAGTCCGCTCCTTTTGCCACGACGACCGGCGCCTCCATCTTGCCGTCTTCATACTGGAGGGCAACGGCGTAATGCGTCGGGTTGGTGATGACGACATCCGCTTTTGGCACTTCCTGCATCATCCGCCTCATGGCCATCTCGCGCTGTTTTTGCTTGATGCGCGATTTGATGAGCGGGTCGCCTTCCGTCTTTTTATACTCATCTTTGATGTCTTGCTTGGACATGCGAATGTTTTTTTCAAACTCAAATCGTTGGTACAAGTAATCAAACAATGACAAAAACAAGAGCGCCGCCGCAGCGTACAGCCCCATTTTCACCGTCAAGCCGCCGATGACCACCAAGGCGGCGCCCGGCGTCTTGGAAACGAGCGCCGCCAACTCGTTCCGTTCGGCTAGCAGCGCCGCGAACACGACCGCACCGATGATTCCAGCTTTTAATACGGATTTCAACAGCTCGACCAAAGCGCGCAACGAAAACAGCCGTTTCATCCCTTGCACCGGGTTGAGGCGATTCCAATCGATTTTTAACGGCTCGACGGTGAACATGGCGCCGATTTGCAAAAAGTTGGCCAACCCAGCCGCCAGCACTGCAGCGGCGAACAGCGGCGCCAAAAGCAAGGCCGCATGGGAAAGCCAGTCAAGAAACAGCCGGTGAAGCGAATCAACGGTCAACGAAGCGGATGCAGAATCGGCCAAGGCGCGGGCGAACAATCGCAACAGGCCGTCCCGCTCGTACGCCCCAGCCAAGGACAAAGAAAGAAACGAAGCAAGCAAAACGGAAGCCGAGACAACATCACCGCTTTTGGCCACCTGCCCTTTTTCCCGCACTTCCTGCCGTTTGCGCGGCGTCGCTTTTTCCGTTTTTTCCCCAGCAAAAAACTGCAAGTCAAGCCGCCATCCGCCCATCTTACGAGCCCCCCAACAGCTGCATAAACTCGCGCAACGAGGCAAACATGAAATGAAATACGTCGCGCGCCGCAAGCAATATTCCTCCAACCGCCGCCAAAAGGAGCCCAAACGCCGCCGCCGTTTTGGCGGAAAAACCGACCGCGAAAATGTTCATTTGCGGCACCGCGCGGGCGATGATGCCAAGCGCCACGTCGACTAAAAAGAGCGATCCGACAAGCGGAGCAGCCATTTGGAAAGCAGCGGCGAACATCGCGGCAAACACCCGCACCGCGTATTCCATTGCCCGCCCGTCAGCGACGTGCGGCAAGCGGTCAAGCGGCAGCCAATGATAGCTGTAAAACATGCCGTCAAGCAACAAATGATGGCCGTCAAGCGAAAGAAGCAACAGCAGCGCCAACGAGTGAAGGTATTGGCCGAGCAGCGGGCTTTGCGCCCCTGTTTGCGGATCGATCACATTGGCGATGGCAAACCCGATTTGAAAATCGATCAGCCCGCCGGCGATTTGCACCGCCGCCATGAGGATCGCCGCCAGCAGCCCAAGCGCCAGTCCAACGAGCGCTTCTTTTACGACGAGCAATACGTACATGCCGTCAAGCGGCAGCACAGGTTTTGGCATCGCCAAAAACAACAGCCAGCTGAACAAAAACGCCAATCCGACTTTATACGAAGCCGGCACCGTCCGGTAAGAAAACAGCGGCATCGCCGCGAAAAACGAAGCGGTGCGCACAAAGACGAGCAAAAATGCTGGAAAATAAGTCCAAGCCTGTTCCATCCTTGATCAGCCTATAAACGACGCAAGATTGTTGAAAATATCGTGCGCGTACGACACCATTTTCGAGAGCATCCACGGCCCAAAGAACACAAGCCCAAGCAAGACGGCGACGATTTTCGGCACAAAAGCGAGCGTCTGCTCTTGAATTTGCGTCGCCGCCTGAAAAATGCTGACGACAAGCCCCACGGCAAGCGACAACAACAAGAGCGGCCCGCAGACGACGAGCACGATATATACGCCTTGTTCGGCAAGGCGGATGATGAAATCGGCACTCATAAACGCCACCTATCTTTTAATGAAAACTTTGCAGCAATGATTTGACGACCAAATGCCAGCCATCAACAAGGACAAACAATAAAATTTTAAACGGCAGCGAAATCATCACCGGCGGCAGCATCATCATCCCCATCGACATTAAGACGCTGGCGACGATCATGTCGATAACTAAAAATGGAAGAAAAATCATAAAGCCCATTTGAAACGCCGTTTTCAACTCACTAATGGCAAACGCCGGCACGAGCGCCGTCATCGGAATGTCGTTGACCATTTTCGGCTGTTTGGCCCCGCTGTACGATAAAAACAGCGCCAAATCTTCCTGCCTCGTGTATTGGCTCATAAACTGCTTCAGTGGAACAGCCGCTCGTTCATACGCCTCCTCCAAATCAATTTTGTCAGCGAACAGCGGCTGCAGCGCCTGATCGTTGATGTCTTTCCAAGTTGGCGCCATAACGAAAAACGTTAAAAACAAGGCGAGCCCGACGAGCACTTGGTTCGGCGGCATTTGCTGCGTGCCGAGCGCTGTGCGCACAAACGACAACACGATGACGATGCGTGTAAAACATGTCATCATGATTAAAATGCCGGGAGCGATCGACAAAACGGTGAGCAGGAGAAGAAGCTTCACCGCTGTCGACACGTGTTCGGGAGCCATCGAATCAAACATATGGACAAATTCACTCATCGCCGGCCGTCCCTTTCTTCTTCAACCGATTAAGCCACTCGTTTCGTTTTTCGGCCATTTGCTTCAT
Organism: Geobacillus sp. BMUD; assembly: GCF_013096845.1. Classification (NCBI taxonomy): domain Bacteria; kingdom Bacillati; phylum Bacillota; class Bacilli; order Caryophanales; family Anoxybacillaceae; genus Geobacillus; species Geobacillus sp. BMUD. The sequence continues at coordinate 331,281 of NZ_SDLA01000001.1, read as the reverse complement.
CTCCTCAGCCAACAGCGCCGAAAACGACGGCGGCAAACCGCTTTTCCGCTTTGATTTCGCTGTCCATTCACCGCGAAGGAAGGAGCCGAACCAGCCAAACTCCCCCATTCGTTCCAACCGTTCGCGATGCTGTGTCAACAGCTCATTGATTTCTTCTTTATCCTCAATTTCCCTAAGCAGCTGAATGGAATCGCCGACGCCGATGACAAGCAGCCGCCGGCCGACTTTAATCAGCTGCACGGAGCGGTTCGCTCCGACGCTCGTCCCGCCGAGATGTTCGATGATGCCTTTTTGGCCGGAAACGAACGGCTGACGGCGGGAAAGCCATTGAAACAGCGCATAAAGAAGGAAGAGAACAAAGGCGGTCGCGCCGATGAGCCGAAGCACATCGGACACGGAAACCGCATCAGCGGCTTGATTCACTGTCTGTTTTGTCTGTTGCCCGGAAGGAGCTGACGGCCCGCATGAATCGGGATGCTGCAGGCAGTCGGCAACCGTCGGGCTTGGAGCGGCCGATACCGGCGTCGCCCCCAAAGCGATCGCCGCAGCCAGCAAAGCGGCCGCCCAGCGCCACATTGCCATAGTCTCCACCTCTGATCGCTCACCCGATCGTTTTGTTGATCGCTTCAATGACACGGTCCGCTTGGAACGGCTTGACCACAAAATCTTTCGCCCCGGCTTGAATGGCGTCAATCACCATCGCCTGCTGCCCCATCGCGGAGCACATAATGATTTTGGCGTTGCTGTCGATTTTTTTAATTTCTTTGAGCGCCGTAATGCCGTCCATCTCCGGCATCGTAATGTCCATTGTCACCACGTCAGGACGCGTTTCCTTGTATTTCTCGATCGCCTGCCGCCCGTCCGCCGCTTCGGCGACGACTTCATGTCCGTTTTTCGTCAAAATGTCTTTAATCATCATGCGCATAAATGCCGCATCATCAACGACAAGCACTCTTGCCATGTCCCCAACCTCCCCAATCGCCTGTTTATTTTAGCCGTTTTAGCCGATCGCTTTGGCTGATGATGTCCGTGATGCGGACGCCGAAATTTTCATCGATGACGACAACCTCGCCTTTGGCGATCAGCTTGTTGTTGACAAACACGTCGACCGGTTCACCAGCCAGCTTATCGAGCTCGATGATCGATCCAGTCGACAGCTGCAAAATTTCCTGCACCGACCGCTTCGTCCGCCCGAGTTCCACCGTCACCTGCAACGGCACATCAAACAGGAGCTCCAAATTGCGCGCCTCCGTTGCCGCAAGCGGCGGGGCATCGAACTCGACGAAATCAGCGGCTTGAATATGCCGAGCGGTTGCACCATCCCTCTCCTTGTTCGCGCGGCCAGCCGGCGGTTCATCCGCCGAGCGGCTAACCGCTTCCGAAACAGACGCACCGACATTCGCCTGGGCGTAAGTCGGAACAGGCTGAGGCTCGCCAAACGGTCGTGCGTCCGCCGACGGCTTGAGGTTGACTTCCGCAGCCCCCGGCTCCTCAAGCGGTGAGCCGAGCAATTGAGCGACCAATTCTTTTGCGAAGTCAATCGGCAGCAGCTGCATAATGCTTGAGTCGATCAGCTCGCCAATTTTCAAGCGAAACGACACTTTAATGAAAAAATCTTCGTTCGGCAAATATTCCATCCCTTTTCCTTCCGTCAAATCAAGCAGATGGAGCGTCGGTGGAGAAATGTCGACTCGTTTGCCAAAGACGGTCGACATGGATGTCGCTGCCGAGCCCATCATTTGATTCATCGCTTCTTGAACGGCGCTCAGCTGAATCTCTCCCAGCGGGCCATCCGCCGCCGTTCCGTCACCGCCAAGCATCAAATCAGCGATGATCGCTGCGTCTTGCTGCTTAATGACAAGCAAGTTGGTTCCAAGCAACCCTTCCGTGTAGTTGACTTGGATGGCGACATATGGCTGCGGAAATTCGTCAGCGACGCTTGTGCGCTCGATAATGGACACGCTGGGCGTCGTAATTTCCACCTTTTGGTTCAATAACATCGACAGTGCAGTCGCCGAACTGCCGAAAGAGATATTGCCGATTTCCCCCAGGGCGTCTTGCTCGAGCGGAGTCAGAACATCATGGAGCGCCGGAACATGGCCGTCGCTGTCCATTCCGCGCAACAAAGCATCGATTTCATCCTGCGATAACATTCCATCATTCATCATGGTCGTCTTCGTCCCCCTCGATCATCGCTAAAATTTGCACCGCCAGCTTTTTGTTCCGCTTCCCCGGCTGGCCGATAAACTTTGGAATATGGCCGACTTTGACGACGAGCGGCTCATGAATCGACTGCTCGAGCTGAATGACATCGCCGGCCTCGAGTTGAAGAAATTCATTGACCGTGATGACCGCCGTTCCCAGTTCAGCGATAATCGGCAATTTTGCCGCGCGGATGCGCTGTTCGATCCGTTTCGCTTCCTCGGGGGAACGCTCCTTTTTTTGCGCCTGCATCCAGTAATGCACCGACAGCCGCGGCATAATCGGCTCCAAGACGACATGCGGAATGCACACATTCATCATGCCGCGCGCTTCGCCGATTTGCGTGTTGAGCGAAATGACGACGACGGTGTCGTTCGGCGCAATCATGCGCAAAAACTGCGGATTGACTTCAAAATCGACAAAGAGCGGGTCGACTTCCGCTACCGATTCCCAAGCGTCGCGCCAATGGACAAACGCCTTGTCAAACAAATTGGACATGATGCGTGTTTCAATTTCAGTCAAATGCTCCACTTTATCCATGCCGACACCGCGCCCGCCCATCACCCGGTCAAGCATGGCGTAAGCGATGTTCGGGTTGACTTCCAAAAGGACATGTCCGTCAAGCGGCGGCACCTCAAAGACATTGATGATCGTCATTTTTGGGATGGAGCGAACAAATTCTTCGTATGGAATTTGGTCGGCTGATGCAACCGAAATTTGCACATACGTGCGCAACTGAGCGGAAAAAAACGTTGTCAGCAGGCGGGCGAAATTCTCATGAATGCGCGTCAGGCTGCGGATTTGATCTTTGGAAAATCGGAGCGCCCGCCGGAAATCATACGTTTTGACGCGTCGCCCTTCCTCCTCTTTTTTCAACTCCTCCGCGCTCATCTCCCCTGCAGAAAGCGCAGCGAGCAACGCGTCAATTTCGCTTTGCGACAATACTTCCCCGGCCGTCATTTCATCTTCCCCCCTTCAGATGACAGGGCTACTGGAGGATAAACGAGGTAATGTAGACGTTCTTCACTCTCCCTTCTTGCATCAATCCGTTGATCTCGCGCTTCAGCCGCTCTTTCAGCGCCGTCAGCCCTTCCTTTCCTTTAAAGTCAGCCGCTTTCATCTGTGAGAGTTGCTCGATGATCACGTCTTTCATCTGAAAATCGCGTTTCTCCGCCTCTTCTTTTCCTTCATCGCTGTCTATCTCAATTTTAAATGAGATTTTAATATAACGCCCGTCTGCTAAATTCGTTGTCATTTCCGGAATGTCGATCGACCGCTCTGCAAGTTCATCGGCGCTTGGCGCCCCCTGTTTCTCGGCATGTCCCATCTTCATCACCGAGACAAGCGCCGCCGTGCCAGCCAAAGCGATAATCGCCAGCACAATGATCATCGTTTTGATTGCTTTATTCCCTTTCACTGCCCCATCCTCCTGCTTCAGGTAAACGAAATACACCGAGCTGCTGGTAAAATTCACTTGCTCGTGCGGCGACTTGCTCGACGGTTTCGCGGACGACAAACTTTTTTCCGTTCGTCAGCGTCACGGTTGTGTCGGGAAACGCTTCAATTTGTTCGATGTACAGCGCATTGAGCACAAACCGTTTGCCGTTGAGCTTCGTTAGCGAAATCATCGGCCAGCGGGCGAGAGAAGACCGCTCACGCCCTCCCTCCTATTCTATTTTTTCAAGTTGACCAACTCTTGCAAAATTTCATCCGACGTCGTAATGATGCGCGTATTCGCCTGGAAGCCGCGCTGGGCGACAATCATCTCCGTAAATTCTTCCGCCAAGTCGACATTGGACATCTCAAGCGCGCCGGAGACGATCGTTCCTGCTCCGTTCGCTCCCGGCGCTCCTAGAGCCGGCGTGCCGGAGTTTGTCGTTTCGCGGAACAAATTGTTTCCGGCTTTTTCTAATCCGTCATTATTGGAAAATTTAGCCAGTTGAATCGTTCCTAGAGACTGCAAATTGCCCGAGGCATTCACAATGGTGACAACACCGTCGGTCCCAATGCTTATACTTCTCGCATCGGGCGGAACTTGCAGGCGGACATTTCCTGTACCAAGCAAATATTGGCCGTCAGTATTGACAATATACCCCTGCGAATCGAGATAAAAATTCCCGGCTCTCGTATACATGCGGTTGTTGCCGGAAGCGTCGCCGACGACGAAAAACCCGTCTCCAGAAATCGCCAAATCGAGTACGCGCCCGGTCGTTTGCAAGCTGCCTTGCGTATGGACGGTATCGATGGCGGCCAACTGAGCGCCAAGCCCCACCTGCTTCGGGTTCGTCCCGCCGCGGCCGGCACCGGCATTGGGCCCGCTTGCTCCAGAAATCGTCTGGCTCATCAAATCCTTGAAAATCGTTCGTCCTTTTTTAAACCCATACGTATTGACATTGGCAATATTGTTGCCGATGACATCCAACTTCGTTTGGAAGTTGCGCATGGCGCCGATTCCGGAATACATGGAACGAAGCATTGGTTTTCTCTCCCCTTTATCCTTTTTGTTCCACTTTCACGACCGCATCCGCGGCAATCGTTGTCCCGTTATCAAGCCCAAGAGTCACTTGACCGTCTTTTTGCATGACCGATTGAACGACGGCGCTCATCATCGCCCCGCCGTCTTGCCAGTGCACCGTTTTGCCGATCCACTCGCTGTAGCGCAAAAGCGCATCGCGGCTTGACGTTTGCATCCATTGCTGCATCAAATTGGCGATGTTCATCATTTGCTCAAGCGAAGAGAAGCTCGCCATCTGCGCGATAAAGTCTTTGTCTTCCATCGGGTTGAGCGGATCTTGGTTTTCTAGCTGAGCGAGCAAAATTTTCAGAAAGTCGTCTTTTCCTAAAATTTGATTGCCCGTTTTCCGTTCCGGCTGAACCACGTTGGCCAGCCATAAGCTGCCATCAATCGCGTTCGTTGTCATCCTCGTTCTGTTCCCCCTTATGCGTCAGCTTCGATCCCATCTAGCGCAAACGGGAAGGAAGATGGTTGTTCCCGCTTTTGTTTTTGCCGCGATTCGCCATGCTGCTGCCCTCCTTGGCGATTTCCGGAATACGGCGGCATGGCGGATCTGTCATAATCCGACCAAACAGTCCATTTTTCGACCGTGATGTAACTCGCATCAAGCTGCTGAACAAGCTGCGGCAAATGAGCGTAGAGCAACTCTTTCACCGCGTCGTTCGCCACGAGCAGCTTGGCGGCGAGCTTTCCACCTTCCTCTGTCATTTTCACCGTCACCGTTCCGAGATGTTCCGGATGCAGACGGATGACAAGCTGCATCGCACCATTTGGCAACTTCATCCACCGCGCCGACCTTAGCGCGTGGGCGACTTGATCAGCGACGCTTCCGCCAGCTGGCGTCGGCGTCTCGCCGGTCAACCCAACAGATGAAAGGGAGGGTGATAAAAGCGCAGGAGGGGGTGTGAACGAAGGAGCGGCCTCACCGTCATGCCCCCTGCCATTCCCTCCTTGTAGCGAAACGTCTTTTTCGCCAGCCAGCTGGACGGAAGAACCTCCTTTGGGCAGCACGGCAACCCGCATTGTGCCTCCTTGCTCATTGAATGGACGTTGATCGTCGTCGCTCGGGAGCGGTGGGAACATCCTTGTTTTTCCGCTGGCAAGCGAAAACGATTCTTGCTCCTTATTGCCGCTTTTCCGTCCTTGGTTTATGAACATGTGTTCAAATCCCGCTTCACCCGTTGCCCGTTGAGCGGCAGTTGCCGCTTCTTCATTCACCAAGCTGATGGATGAAAATGGTACACCATCAGCGTCTTTGCCACTTCGCTGCGCGTCCGCCGCTAAAAGCGGCGCGCCTGCAACCGTCGAAGTCGGAGCGATAGCCAACACAGCCATGATGGAAGGGGCAAGCCACCATGATTGGATGGGCTCCGGTTTCTTTTCCGCTGAAAATGGTTGTCCGGCTGCGTCCGTTTCCATTCGGCCATTTTGCCAATCCGGCTCTTTGTTTCCGTTCGGCTGCTCTTGAAACAAGCCAATCCCTGCCCCGACGGGCCATAGCTCTTGTTGCTTGTGCGCAAGCAGCGCCGCGAACACGTTGGTGTTTTCTGACTCTTTTTTCACTGTTATAGTGCCTGCGGATGGCGGCGCGCTTGCTGTAATCATCACTTTCATTCAGCCGCCTCCTTCCCCATCGCCCACTTGCTTAACGATGCCAACAGTTTCGCCGCCTGTTGGGTCGGCATTTGTTCCAAAATGGCTGCCGCTTTATCGCTGTCAACGCGACTCAATACACGAAGCGCCTCGCTCTCAGGCAGTTCCGCTAAAATAGCCGCCGCCTGTTTTTCCGACATGGCGTTATACACGCCGGCAACATCATCTTCCGTCAAGGCGGGTTCGGCGGCAGGCTCATCCTGAACATCCATTTTCTCGCTTGGCGCCGACAGCTGGGCGATTTCCTTTTCCTTTGCCGCCAATTCGTTTTTCAACTGTTTGATTTGCTTTTGTTGCTCAGCGATCGTTCGTTTTTGCTGGTCAATCGTCTGTTGCTGAGCTTCAATCATTTTTTGCCAATCTTTCTCCTTTTGTCTCCAGTCGATCCACTCGGAGACAAGCGGCGCCTTTATTGTCCACTGCTTCGCCGCCTTGGCCACATCAACGCCAGCAACGTTTAAAATCAACAGCAGAAAGGAGACGGCAAACGCACTCGGAATGGCAATGACAAACAACAGCCATTGCCACCAGCTCGCCTGCATTTCTTGTCCAACTTTGCTCTCCGCCATCTATACCTCTCCTTGCCTTGCAAAGCGTTGAACCGCCATTTCATCGAGCAGGCGGCGTTCCGCTTCCCTCTCAAGCTGCTCGGCCCACTGCTGCACGCGCTCGCGCATTTTTTCGTATTTTTTCACTTCGATATTCAATTCCATCAAACACTGTTGCCGGCGCTGCATCTGCTCGCGCGCCTGCATGACGACGAGCTGATAATGGGCGATCGCCCGCTCTAAATTTGCTATATATTGCAGCCTAAGGCGAATGTCTCTAACGGACAGACCGGCTTGAAGCTGTTTATCCCGAGCTGCCACGCATTCTTCTTTTTCTTTGAGCAGGCGGTAAAGCGTTTCGGCTGCCTGCTCAAACCGGCGCACCGCCTCCTCGTATTCGCCAAGCGCCTTCTCTTTTTCTTTTTCTTTCATCGCCAACACTTTTTGCAGCCGAAACATCGGCGTCACATTGGTTCACCCTTTCATCGTCTGAAAATGACGCGCGATTTCTCACCGAACCGACAACAAGCGCAACAGGGCATCAATACTTTCAGCGCGCGTCGTTTTTTCATCGATGTTTTGGCGGCAAAACGCCATCATTTGCGGATAAAGTTCGATCGCCTCATCAATTTCTTGGGACGACCCTCGTTTGTACGCCCCGATTTGAATCAAATCCTCCGAATCGATATAAGTGGAGAGGAGGCGGCGGAACCGGTTGGCCGCTTCGCCGTGCTCTGCGCTGATCATGTGGGGCATGACGCGGCTGACGCTTTTGAGCACATTAATCGCCGGGTAATGCCCTTTGTTCGCCAGCTGGCGTTCCAACACAAAATGGCCATCCAAAATGCCGCGCACCGCATCGGCGATCGGCTCATTCATATCATCGCCGTCAACAAGCACCGTATAAAACGCGGTGATTGTACCGGAAGCGTTCGTCCCAGCCCGCTCAAGCAGCTTTGGCAGGAGGGCGAAGACCGATGGCGTATAGCCTTTCGTCGTCGGCGGCTCACCGACGGCAAGGCCAATCTCCCGCTGCGCCATCGCAACGCGGGTGACCGAGTCCATCATGAGCATGACATCTGCCCCTTGGTCGCGAAAATATTCAGCGATCGCTGTCGCCGTATAGGCGCCTTTGACGCGCATCAGCGCCGGCTGGTCGGATGTGGCGACGACGACGACCGAGCGGGCCAAGCCGTCCGGGCCAAGGTCGCGCTCTAAAAACTCGCGCACTTCGCGGCCACGCTCACCGATTAAGGCGATAACGTTCACATCGGCCGACGTATGGCGGGCAATCATTCCCATGAGCGTGCTTTTGCCGACGCCCGAGCCGGCAAAAATGCCGACGCGCTGTCCCTTGCCAACGGCAAGCAAGCTGTCGATGACGCGAATGCCGACTTCAAGCGGTTCAGCAATCGGCGGCCGAACGAGTGGATTGGGTGGATCTCGTTCGACCGACACCGGCTTCAGCCCGGACGGCAACGGACTCCCATCAAGCGGTTGGCCGAGCGGATCAAGAATCATGCCGATAAGCGCATCGCCGACGTGTACTTCAAGCGGACGGCCGGTCGCTTCGACAAGGCAGCCGGGAGCGATATGAGATATGGCGGAAAACGGCATGAGCAAGACATGCTGTTCATGAAAGCCGACCACTTCGGCAGGAATTTTCCTGCGGCCGTTATGTTCATGGATGTAGCAAAGATCGCCAATCGAGCTTCTCGGCCCTTTCGATTCCATCATCAAGCCGACGACGCGCGACACTTTGCCAAACCGTTTATACAAGTCAACGGCGTCTATTTCGTCAAGAAGCGCCTGCCAGTTCAGAAAACGCTCCCTCCTTTAATCGTCGGTAAAGCGCCTCACGCAACCGCTCAAGCTGTACATCGACGCTCGCCTCGATGCGTCCAAACGGCGTCTCCACGACACATCCATATTCAGGAAGCGCATCGTCCGGATAGATGAATAGATCAACACGATGCGGAAACACAGATTTCAGCAGCTCTTTTTGCTCTGCCACTATTTCGTAGCAGTGCGGATGCACATAAACGGCCACTTCTGTTTGTCGACGCACTTCCTGCAATGCTTGATGCACGAGCGACAAAAAAGCGTTTCGGTCGCCCTCAAGCGCGGCGCCGATAATGCGCTCAGCCGCTTTTAACGCCACATCGAGCATCGCCTCAGCTGTTGATTCGATGCGAGCGTAAAATTCGGTGTTTGCTCGCTCTGCCAAACGGCGGGCCTGTTCGATCCATGTGCGGTGCTCGCCAAGCGCCTCCTCGCGCCCAGCTGCATAGCCGTCTTCGTACCCGCGGTCGCGCGCTTCCTGCATGAGACGCTCTTTCTCGCGTTGCCATTCCTCTTTTTCGCGCGCCAACTGTTCGCGCACCGATTCGTAATATTGCTCTGCTTGATGGCGAAGCTTGACCACTTCTTCCTTGGCGGCGACGATCGCTTCGATCTCTCGCTGCCGATCGTCGGCGGACGATGAAGGATCGGAAACATGGCGCTGCACGACGATGGTCTTTTTCCCAACGCGCGCCGCCAATTTCGGCGCTTTAATGACGTTAGACAATAATATCATCTCCTCCCCCGCGAGCGATGACGATTTCTCCGGCCTCTTCGAGACGGCGGATCACGGCGACGATGCGCGATTGCGCCTCCTCAACATCCCGCAGCCGGACTGGACCCATATACTCCATCTCTTCTTTGAACGTCTCTGCCATTCGCGTCGACATGTTGCGGAAGATGACGTTTTTCACTTCGTCGCTCGCTACTTTCAGCGCCAGCATGAGATCGTTGTTGTCCACCTCGCGGATGACGCGCTGAATGGCGCGATGATCGAGCGTCACGATATCTTCAAAGACAAACATCCGTTTTTTAATTTCCTCAGCTAGTTCCGGGTCTTGGATTTCCAAAGCATCCAAAATCGTCCGTTCCGTGCTCCGGTCAACTTGGTTCAACACCTCGACGACCGCCTCAATTCCGCCGGCTTGCGTGTAATCTTGCACAACGGTCGCGGACAGCCGCCGCTCTAAAATTTGCTCAACTTCGTTGATAACCTCCGGCGATGTGCTGTCCATCAGCGCGATGCGCCGGGCGACATCCGCCTGCATCTCCTGCGGCAACGCCGATAAAATTTGCCCTGCCTGCGCCGGCTCCAAATACGAGAGAATAAGGGCGATCGTTTGCGGATGTTCATTTTGAATGAAGTTTAACAGCTGCATCGGGTCGGCTTTGCGGGCGAAATCAAACGGCCGCACCATCAGCGCCGATGTCAGGCGGTTGATGATCTGCATCGCCTTATCCGGGCCAAGCGCTTTTTCAAGCACTTCTTTCGCATAGGCGATGCCGCCTTGGGCGATGTAATCTTGCGCTAAGGCGAGCTGCCGAAACTCTTCAAGCACTTCCTCTTTTTGTTCGGTCGTCACTTGACGGACGTTGGAAATTTCTAGCGTCAGCTTTTCGATCTCTTCCTCGGATAAATGTTTATAGACAGAGGCCGACACATCCGGGCCGAGGGAAATAAGCAGGATCGCTGCTTTTTGCCTGCCCGACAGCCCGCCTTTTCGTTCGCGCTTTGCCATACGCCGTTCCCCCTACTCTTCCGATAGCCACGTTTTTAATAGTTTTGCAAACTCATCCGGCTTTTCTTTCGCCAGCCGCTCAAGCTGTCGGCGGCGCAACGCTGCCTCCGTCTCCGGCGGCTCCGGCAAATCCAGGTCCATCGAAGGCGGTGAAGTGAACAAGTGTTCTTCTTCCTCTTCCTCGTCTTCACGGCGACGCCGCAGCCAGAGGAACAACAACAAGGCAATGAGCAACAGCGCTCCTGCACCAGCCGCATACCACCACCATGTCGGCCGATCCGGAGTTGATTCGGTGAATGTCGGCTTGCCGTTAAACTTCTGCACCGAAACAACGATGCGGTTGTTGATGTCTTGATCAGTGAGCGTTTGCGCCTCGCTTTTGTCGATTGACGTTCGGACGATCGTTCCTAGCAGTTTTTGAATATCATTGACCGTCTCGGGCGGCAGCGAGTTCGGATCATTAGGGTCAGGCGGCTCGACCATCACTTGAATGCCTAGATCACGGATTTTATATGGACTTTCGACGATTTGCTTTTTGATTTTGTTTACCTCGTTGTTGATCGTCTCCTCGGTTCGTTCATAGTTGCCGTTTGTTGCGCCGTTGGCTCCTTGGTAGCCCGGCACTTCGTTCGCGCCCGTTCCAGCGGTGCCGCCGGGCGGCGTGCCGCTCCCGGAGTACGTCTCTTTGATGCGCTGGACGCTGACGGCAATTCCCTGTTTCGTTTTTTCATCGACCGGGGCGATCAAATTTTCCTCCCGCTTTTCTTGCGTAAAGTCAATGTCCGCCGTCACGGAAACGACGACTTTATCCTGCCCCATCATCGTGCCGAGCAGTTGCTGCACCTGGCGCTGAATGTCGCGCTCAATTTGCTTTTTGATTTGTTGCTGCGAGGTGAATGTGGCCCCTGTCGAATTTTCTCCATCGTTTTTCAAATCGAAATACTCAAAAAACTGATTCATAATGACGATATTATCTGTAGAAAGGTTGGGAACACTTTTGGCGACGAGATGATACAATGCCCGAATTTGCTCGTCGCTGAATTGGTAGCCCGGCTTCGTCTTCAGCACGATCGAAGCCGAGGCTTCTCCTTTCTCATCAGAAACGAATACGCTCGGTTGTGGAAGATTGATCATGACTTTGGCGTCCTCGACACCGTCGATCGTCTTGATCAAATTGGCGAGCTCCGTTTGCATCGCCTTCAGCTTCACCATATTGAACTCGTTATCTGTCATGCCGAAGCTCGCGTTTTGGCCGAAAAATGAATAGTCAATGACCCCACTGTTCGGGATGCCTTCAGCAGCGAGCTCGACTTTCAGCGCGTCCACTTGCTCTTTCGGCACTTTGATCGTCGTTCCGCCGTCCGCCACTTCAGCCGGAACGCCGCGCTGGTCAAGCGTGGCTTTAATTTGACCCGCTTCTTGCGGCGACAAATTGCTGTAGAGCGGCACCATTTCCGTCCTTGTGGCGAAAAAGACGCCGACGCCAACGGCCAAAAGCACGGCCGCCGCCGCAGCAAGCACGAGCCATTTCTGCTTTTTTGTCCGTTCCTGCCAAAACGCGCGAGCCCGGCTCCACCACTCTTTCCATTTCCTTCTCATACGATTCCCCCGATGATCCAGTGCCTGCCGCCATAGCGCAACAACAATGGCGGCGGCTTCCGTATGTATTGCGATTCATTGCTGCTACAATGGCATGCGCATCATTTCCTGATACGCCTCGATCGCTTTGTTGCGGATCTCCAGTGTCAGTTGCAGCGTGATGCTCGCTTTTTGTGCGGCAATCATCACATCATGCAGCTGAACGTTCTCCCCGCGGACGAGCTTTTCCGTCAGCGCATCGGCTTGAATTTGCGCCTCGTTGACGCGATTGAGCGCCTCTTTGAAAAACGAGGCGAACTGCTTTTGCGCCTCAGCCGGCTTCGCCGGGGGCAAAACGGTGGAAGACATCGTCAGCCCAATGCGGCTTGCTCCATCAATCATCGTTTATCCCCCTCGCATGCTATTTCCCGATCTCGAGCGCCTTCATGAGCATTCCTTTTGAAGCATTCAACACTGTGACGTTCGCCTCATACGAACGCGTCGCCCCGATCAAGTCCACCATTTCTTTCAGCGGATCGACGTTGGGCAGACGAACATAGCCATCGGCGCTCGCATCCGGATGATCCGGGTCGTAGACGAGTTTAAACGGCGCCGGATCATCGACAATTTCGCGCACCCGCACTCCGCCATCCCCCCCGTCGGCCAGGCCGAGCGCCGCCTGCAAATAGCCTGAAAACGATCCGCTGCGCGGTTCGATGATGACCATTTTGCGGCGGTACGGCTCCCATTGGCCGTTGACAAGGCGGGCGCGCGTCGTATCGGCGTTGGCGATGTTGGAGGCAATTACGTCCATGCGCAGCCGTTGGGCGGTCAACGCCGAAGCCGAAATGTTTAGACTTTGAAACAAAGACACCCGTTATTTTCCTCCTTTAATCACGGTTTTCAATGTTGTAAATTTGCCGTTGAGCCGCTCGATTAAGGCATTGTAATAAATTTGGTTTTCTGCTAGTTTTGACATTTCTTGATCGATATCGACACTATTTCCATTATGATTGTAACTCACCGTCGTGTCCGTCGTCACGATGATTTTTCCATTTTGTTCGTTTGGAAACGAAAAATGCTTCGGATTCGTCCGTTTGGCCTCAAGCCGAAACGCCCGTTCCAATTCAGTCTGAAAGCGTACATCTTTCGCCTTATAGCCCGGCGTATCAGCGTTGGCGATGTTGTCGGCGATCGCCTGTTGGCGAAGCGCAGCGTAGCGGAGCCCTTGTTCAAGCCAACCGATCGTCGCTGAAAAGAGCGCCAATGGAATCCCCTCTTTTCTCCTATTTTTCGACAATTTCTGCTAGTTTTCATTTTACGGGAAAGAAAACCCAATGTATAGACGGAACTTGGTACTATTTTTCGACGATGCCATAACAGAAAAACGATGCCAAAGATGTTTGCCAAAACAAAAAACCCGCCGGGCCAAAATACCCAGCGGGCTTAGGCAGCTACGCCGTTCAGCTCGATTTCAATTTTTCAAGTTCGCTTAAAAACTTGTCGTTCAATACTTTAATGTACGTCCCTTTCATGCCGAGCGAGCGCGATTCGATCACGCCGGCGCTTTCAAGTTTGCGCAGAGCATTGACAATGACTGAACGAGTGATGCCGACGCGGTCGGCAATTTTGCTCGCGACAAGCAGCCCTTCCGTTCCGTCAAGCTCCTCAAAAATGTGTTCAATCGCCTCAAGCTCGCTGTAAGAAAGAGAGCTGATGGCCATTTGCACGACCGCCTTGCTGCGTGCTTCCTCTTCAATTTCTTCCGCCTTCTCACGCAAAATTTCCATGCCGACGACCGTCGCACCGTATTCAGCCAAAATGAGATCGTCATTGTCAAACTCGCGGTCAAGGCGCGACAAAATGAGCGTGCCAAGCCGCTCGCCTCCACCGTTGATCGGAACAATCGTCGTCAAGCCGGTTTTGAACAAGTCACGATTTTCCACTGGAAACGCCGTATATTCACTATTAATATCGATATTAGGAGACGTTTCCGTAATGTTGAACAAGTTTTTCGTGTATTCTTCCGGAAACTGACGCTCCTCAAGCATCCGCTTCATTCGCTCGTTTTCAATCGATTGTTTAATGGCGAATCCCAGCAGTTTGCCGCGGCGGCTGAGAATAAACACATTGGATTCAATCACATCGCAAAGCGTTTCTGCCATTTCTTTAAAATTGACCGGCCGACCCGCCGACTTTTGCAACATGGCGTTGATTTTCCGTGTTTTCTCTAGCAAGTTCATGGATTTCATCTCCTCCTCATAAAATAAACTCGCTTAAATCTTTGTTTTTGACGATGCTTCCGAGTTTTTGCTCGACATATTGCGGCGTGATGACAACTTTGTCGATTCCGATGTCCGGCGCCTCAAACAGCAAGTCCTCAAGCAATTTTTCCAAAATCGTGTGCAACCGGCGCGCGCCGATGTTGTCGGTCGTCTGGTTGACTTCAAACGCCACCTCGGCAATCTTACGAATAGCATCGTCAGAAAATTCAAGACTTATACCTTCCGTTGCCAAAAGAGCTTGATATTGTTTAATGAGCGCGTTATTCGGCTCGACTAATATTCTTACGAAATCATCAACCGAAAGTTTCGCCAGTTCGACGCGGATCGGGAAACGACCTTGCAGCTCAGGGATCAAATCCGACGGCTTCGCCATATGGAACGCCCCGGCCGCGATGAATAAGATGTGGTCTGTTTTGACCGGCCCGTATTTCGTCATGACGGTCGACCCTTCAACAATGGGCAAAATGTCGCGTTGCACCCCTTCACGCGAGACATCGGCCGAACCGGACACCGCTCCGCTGCGGGCGATTTTGTCGATTTCATCGATAAAAATGATGCCGGACTGCTCGGCGAGGCGGACGGCCTCTTGCGCCACTTCATCCATGTCGATCAGCTTTTGCGCTTCCTCGTTGATGAGCACTTTGCGCGCTTCACTCACTTTGAGACGCCGCTTTTTGCGCCGTTTCGGCATGAGGCTGCTCAACGCATCCTGCATGTTCATTCCCATCTGCTCAATGCCTGCCCCTTGCAAAAAGTCAAACCATAACGGCGTCTGTTCCTCGATTTCAATCGTCACCATCTCGTTTTCCAACTGCCCGTTTGCCAGCTGCCAAGCAACGTGGCGCCGCTTTTGCTCCACCTGTTCATCTTCATGGCTGTAGCTGTTGTCCGCTTGGGCGCCTTGACCGCCAAACAACAGCTCAAGCGGATTTTTGATGGTCTGCTTTGGCTTGCCCGGAACGAGCAGTTCAACAAGCCGCTTGTTCGCTTGTTGCTCAGCTCGGTCTTTCACTTCGTTCATTTTTCGTTCTTTCACGAGCCTAACTGACGTTTCCACCAAATCGCGCACCATCGATTCGACATCACGCCCGACATAACCGACTTCGGTGAATTTCGTTGCTTCGACTTTGACAAACGGCGCACCGACGAGTTTGGCGAGCCGGCGGGCGATCTCCGTCTTCCCGACCCCGGTCGGGCCGATCATTAAAATGTTTTTCGGCATCACTTCATCGCGCAATTTTTCATCGAGCAAGCTGCGGCGGTACCGGTTGCGAAGCGCGATCGCCACCGCTTTTTTTGCCTCTTTTTGCCCGACGATGAACTGATCGAGCTTTTCGACAATCTGCCTTGGGGTCAACGTTTCCGCCATCATCGGCCTCCTCCTTTTTACAGCTCTTCGACAATAATATGGCCGTTCGTATAAACGCAAATGTCAGCAGCGATCTCAAGCGCCGCCTGGGCAATTTCTTTCGCGGTCATCGAGCCGCCGGCGTACTTCTTCAATGCACGTCCGGCAGCCAACGCATACTGACCGCCTGAGCCGATGGCGAGCATGCCATCATCCGGCTCAATCACTTCGCCTGTGCCAGAGACAAGCAACAAGTGCTGTTTGTCCATGACAATGAGCATCGCCTCGAGGCGGCGCAACACTTTATCGCTCCGCCACTCTTTCGCTAGTTCAACCGCCGCGCGCGGCAAGTTGCCATTCAATTGTTCGAGCTTGCCTTCAAACATTTCAAACAGCGTAAACGCGTCAGCCACCGAGCCGGCAAAACCGGCGAGCACCTTTCCTTGAAACAGCCGCCGCACTTTTTTCGCTGTATGCTTCATGACAACCGCATTGCCGAACGTCACTTGACCGTCGCCAGCCATGGCGGATGCGCCGTTATGGCGAATGGCAAAAATCGTCGTCGCATGAAAAGCTCCCATCATTTCCCCTCCTTGCCCACGGGTTACGCCCGCGGATGCGCCTGCAAATAGATATGCCGCAACCGGTCTTTCGTTACATGTGTATACACTTGCGTCGATGACAAATGCGTGTGGCCGAGCAGTTCCTGCACCGAACGGAGATCGGCTCCTTCGTTGAGCAAATGAGTCGCAAACGTATGCCGAAGCACGTGCGGGCTGATGTTTTGCGTCAGCGCAGCGGCTTGGACAATCCGATCCAAAATATGGCGCACTCCCCGAGGCGTGAGCGGATTGCCGCGGGTGTTGACAAATAAATAGCGGTGGTCCACCGGCAGCTTTCTTGTCAGTTCGCGTCGACCCCTATAGATATACCGTTCAAGCGCTTCGCGGGCCGGACGGCCGAATGGAACGTAGCGCTGCTTGTTTCCTTTGCCATGAATGAGCACGGTTTCCGCAACAAAATCGACATCAGACAGCTGAATGTGACAACATTCACTAACCCGGGCGCCAGTCGCGTACAACAACTCAAGCAGCGCCGCATTGCGCTGGCCTAGGGCCGTATTTTCATCATTGACAAGAAACAACGCTTCCAATTCTTTCGGGTATAAAAAATTAGGAATTTTTTGCTCTTTTTTCGGCAGCGTCGCGAGCGCAAACGGATTTTCGGCCGCCCGCCCTTCGCGCAGCAAAAATTTGTAAAAGCTGCGCAAACTCGAAATTTTGCGGGCGACCGAACGGCTGGCCAACTGTTGTTCGTATAGTTTCGTCAAATATAAGCGGACGTCGCTGTAGGACACTTCATCGAGCGCGCCGATTCCTTCCTCATCCATAAACCGGAAAAACTGCTCAATGTCACGCCGGTAACACACAATAGTATATTGTGAATAATTTTTCTCGATTTGTAAATATTCCATGAACAATTGTAACGCAAGTTTCGAATTCTCCATCGCCTCACCCCGCAACGG
The DNA here is from genome assembly GCF_013096845.1 of Geobacillus sp. BMUD. Taxonomy (NCBI): domain Bacteria; kingdom Bacillati; phylum Bacillota; class Bacilli; order Caryophanales; family Anoxybacillaceae; genus Geobacillus; species Geobacillus sp. BMUD. The sequence continues at coordinate 314,046 of NZ_SDLA01000001.1, read as the reverse complement.
CTACTACATCGTACCATATTCTTCTGTATGAACGCAACTATTTTTTATAAAATTCTGAATTGTATCCGATGCCTGTTCAAGCTTCTAGCCGCTCTTCATAATCGCACGCTGTGCATTGTACTTGCACACCTTTTTTCAGCTCTTTCTCCACAAGCAAACCCGCGCATTTCGGGCATGGGCGGGCGAGCGGTTTATCCCACGAGACGAAGTCGCAATCCGGAAAACGGTCGCAGCCGTAAAACACCCGCTTTCTTTTCGTCCTGCGCTCGACGATGTTGCCCTCGCGACATTTTGGGCACTTGACGCCGATTTCTTTGATAATCGGCTTTGTATGGCGGCATTCCGGGAATTTCGAGCAGGCGATAAACTTGCCGAAACGGCCCATTTTGTACACCATCGGACTGCCGCATACCTCGCAGTCCATGCCGGCCGGCTCATCCTTAATCTCAACTTCGCGCATTTCTTTTTCCGCCACTTTCAACCGTTTTTCAAATTCGCGGTAAAACTCGTCGACGACTTTGATCCATGCCACTTTCCCTTCTTCAATTTCGTCCAATTCTTTTTCCATTTTCGCCGTAAACTCGACATCGATAATTTCCGGGAAAAATTCAAGCATCAGCTCTACAACGATCTCGCCAAGCTCAGTCGGAACGAACCGCTTATTCTCAAGGACGACATAGTTGCGTTTTTGGATCGTATCAAGCGTCGGAGCATACGTCGATGGGCGGCCGATGCCGAGTTCTTCCAACGTTTTGACGAGGCGGGCTTCCGTATAGCGCGGCGGCGGTTGGGTGAAGTGCTGCTTCGATTCGATCGCTTCGCTCTCAACGGTTTCTTCTTCTTCCAAATCGGGAAGGATGTGGTCCGGCTCTTCTGTTTGATCGTCCGTTCCCTCAATATACACCTTCATAAACCCTGGAAATTTCACCTTCGAGCCGCTGGCGCGGAACACGACGCCGTTGTTTTCCAACTCGACGCTCATGGTATCAAGCACAGCCGGCGCCATTTGACTGGCGATGAACCGTTCCCAAATGAGTTTATACAACCGGAATTGGTCGCGCGTCAAATACGGTTTTACTTTGTCCGGGTCGCGAAATGCCGATGTCGGGCGGATCGCTTCGTGGGCGTCTTGGGCGTTCGTGCTTTTCTTCTCTTTCCGCTTTTCTTGGCTGACATACATAGCGCCGAACGTCGCCTCGATATACGCCGCCGCCTCTTGCTGCGCCGTCTCGGCGACGCGTGTTGAATCGGTGCGCATATACGTGATCAAACCGACTGTTCCTTCGCTGCCAAGATCGATTCCTTCGTACAGCTGTTGGGCGATCATCATCGTCTTTTTCGTGCGGAAATTCAGTTTGCGCGCCGCTTCCTGCTGAAGCGACGACGTCGTAAACGGCGGTACAGGGCTGCGCTTGCGCTCTCGTTTTGTCACCGTTTTTACGACAAATGCCGTTCTGTTTAAGCGGTCCAGCACGGCTTTCACATCCGCCTCTGTCTTTAAATCGCGTTTTTGTCCATCAATACTGTAAAAAGAGGCGGCAAACGTCTCTCCATCTTTTTGAAACGTCGCTTGAATCGTCCAATATTCTTCCGGCTGAAATTCGCGGATTTCTCTTTCCCGATCGATGATGAGACGCAACGCCACCGATTGGACGCGGCCGGCGCTTAACCCTTTTTTCACTTTTTTCCATAAGAGCGGGCTGATGTTATAGCCGACGAGCCGGTCGAGCACACGCCGCGCCTGCTGGGCGTCAACAAGATTCATATTGATCGCGCGCGGCTGCTGAAACGACTGCTGAATAGCATCCTTCGTGATTTCATGGAAGACGACGCGGCAATCAGAGTGAATGTCCAGATCGAGCATGTGGGCCAAATGCCAGGCGATCGCCTCTCCTTCACGATCAGGGTCGGCGGCAAGAAACACCTTTTTCGCTTTTTTCGCCGCCGTTTTCAACTCTTTGATCACCTGGCCTTTGCCACGGATCGTAATGTATTTCGGCTCGTAGCCGCGGTCTATATCAACGCCCATTTGGCTTTTTGGCAAATCGCGGACGTGGCCCATCGACGCTTTGACCGTATATTTTTTTCCCAAGTATCGTTCGATCGTCTTCGCTTTCGTTGGCGATTCGACGATAACTAAGTAGTCTGACATCCATCTTCCACCCCTAGGAGGTAAATTGAAATCTTCATTATTATTAATGATTATTGCTGCATTTGTCAAACATGTGCATTACACGTACGGGAATTCAGCCAAAATGTCCGCCGCTTCTTGCACTAGTTTTGCCCCTTGTTGAATGAGCGTATTCGGTCCAGCGGATTCCACCAAACCGATCGGACCGGGGACGGCGAACACTTCCCTCCCTTGCTCAAGCGCATAAGCGGCGGTAATGAGCGAACCGCTTTTTCGTTTCGCCTGCACGACAAGCGTGCCGAGCGACAGCCCGCTGATGATGCGATTGCGCGCGGGAAACTGCCATGCCTGCGGACGCGTTGCCGGCGGATGTTCAGCGATAACCAACTGTTCGGTCATCAGCTGCTTGGCGAACGACCGGTGCTCTCTCGGATAAATATGGTCAAGCCCTCCGGCAATGACGGCGATCGTCGCCCCGCCATGCTGGACAGCGAGTTGGTGGGCGCACACGTCAATCCCAAACGCGAGCCCGCTGACAATCGTAAAACCGGCAGCAACAAGCGGCGGGACCAGTTTGTTCAACGCTTCGATTCCTTCCTTCGTCGGGCGCCTCGTGCCGACGATGCTGATCAGCTTCCACTCCTGAAGCAAAGTGGAGTCCCCCTTGGCATACAGCACCCACGGCGGAGCATAAATATGCCGAAGCAACGGCGGATAGTCATGATCAAACACGGTGACCACATGAATGCACCGGTCCATATATGTTTTTATCACATGTTGCACATCGATGGAATGCAAATCATGGAAAAAAGCGGTCCATTGAGCGTCAGGAAGTGGAACGAGCGGGCGGAGATCAGCGGGGGGCAGAGAAAATGGAGCGGTGAGCGTCGGATCAGCCTTAAGCAAGGAGTGAATGGTCTTCCATCCCGCCCCGCGGCAATGATGGAGATGGATGAGCCGTTCGCGGACCGTATCGTACATCCTATTCCCCCTTCTTCTCTAAAAAATGAAACGATAAACAGCACCCCGCACGCGATCGTGCGGGGCCAAACCTATTAATGCGTTTTGCATTTTTCGTACAAGCCGCGCTCTTTCAGGACGGAAATGAGCGTTTCGCCGATGACGGCCGGCGTTTCTGCCACTTTGATGCCGCATTCGGTCATTTTTTTGATTTTTTCCGCGGCTGTGCCTTTGCCGCCGGAAATGATCGCGCCGGCATGACCCATCCGTTTGCCTGGAGGGGCCGTCTGCCCGCCGATGAAGCCGACGACCGGTTTCGTCATGTTCGCTTTCACCCATTCGGCCGCTTCTTCTTCCGCCGTGCCGCCGATTTCGCCGATCATAATGACCGCGTACGTTTCTTCGTCTTCATTAAATGCCTTCAGCACATCGATGAAGTTCGTGCCGTTGACCGGGTCGCCGCCGATGCCGACCGCCGTCGACTGTCCGATGCCGGCTTGCGTCAGTTGGTGAACGGCTTCGTACGTCAGCGTGCCGGAACGAGAAACGATGCCGACATGCCCTTTTTTATGAATGTAGCCCGGCATAATGCCGATTTTGCATTCCTCCGGCGTAATGACGCCCGGGCAGTTCGGACCGATGAGACGCGTCTTTTTGCCCTCCATGTACCGTTTCACTTTCACCATATCAAGCACCGGAATGCCTTCGGTGATGCAGACAACGAGGTCGAGTCCGGCGTCGACCGCCTCCATGATCGCATCTGCGGCGAAGGCCGGCGGAACGTAAATGACCGAAGCGTTCGCCCCCGTTTTTTCAACTGCTTCCGAAACAGTGTCAAACACCGGCACGCCTTCGACTTCCGTGCCGCCTTTGCCCGGCGTGACGCCGCCGACAATCTTTGTCCCGTATTCGATCATCTGCTTTGTATGGAACAGCCCTTGCGAACCGGTAATCCCTTGCACAATCACTTTCGTGTCTTTATTGACAAAAACGCTCACGTGTCTCCCTCGCTTTCTTAACGTACTAGCTCAACGATTTTTTGTGCTCCGTCCGCCATCGATTCCGCCGCAATAATGTTTAAGCCTGACTCTTCTAAAATCTTTTTCCCGAGCTCAACGTTCGTTCCTTCCAGCCGAACGACAAGCGGAAGCGTCAAGCCGACTTGCTTCGTCGCCGCGACAATGCCGCTCGCGATGACGTCGCATTTCATAATGCCGCCGAAAATGTTGACGAAAATGCCCTTGACATTCGGGTCGGACAAAATGATTTTGAACGCTTCCCTTACTTTTTCCTCGCTGGCGCCGCCGCCGACATCGAGGAAGTTGGCCGGCTCGCCGCCGTAATATTTGATGATGTCCATCGTCGCCATCGCCAAGCCGGCGCCGTTGACCATGCAGCCGATGTTGCCGTCAAGAGCGATGTAGTTCAAGTCGTATTTCGACGCTTCGATTTCTTTCGGGTCTTCTTCATCCAAGTCGCGGTATTCAAGGATGTCCGGATGGCGGTATAAGGCGTTCGAATCAAAATTCAGCTTCGCATCAAGCGCCATCACTTTGCCGTCGCCGGTGACGACAAGCGGGTTGATTTCGGCGATCGAGCAGTCTTTATCGACAAACACTTGGTACAAGCCCATCATAAATTTGACGGCTTGGTTGACGAGATGCTTCGGAATGTTGATGTTGAAAGCCAATCGGCGCGCTTGAAACGCTTGCAGCCCAACGGCTGGATCGATGTATTCTTTAAAAATTTTCTCCGGCGTTTTGGCCGCCACTTCTTCAATTTCCGTTCCGCCTTCTTCCGAGCCCATCAAGACGACGCGCGAGGTGGCGCGGTCGACGACAAGGCCGATGTAATATTCTTTTTGAATGTCGCATCCTTCTTCAATCAGAAGCCGCTTGACTTCTTTTCCTTCCGGGCCGGTTTGATGGGTGACGAGCACTTTGCCGAGCAATTCGCTGGCGTATGTACGGACTTCCTCGAGGCTTTTTGCCACTTTCACTCCGCCCGCTTTGCCGCGCCCGCCAGCATGAATTTGCGCTTTGACGACACATACCGGCGTACCGAGCTCTTTCGCCGCTTCGACCGCTTCATCCACCGTGAACGCAACACGGCCGTTCGGCACGCTTACCCCATAGCTTCGCAAAATTTCTTTTGCCTGGTATTCATGAATGTTCATGCGCCAACCTCCTATGTATAAAGTCAAAAAAGTCTTAGCGCTTTCATTTTATACCTAACATTTCACGCTTGTCCACCGTTTCGCCACAAAATGAAGAAAGCGGAGAATAGGAAAATTACCCCTTCTCCGCTCTTTCTTCTTTCGCTTCCTGATCAAGCTGATACAAAAAAGCGAACAATTCAGCGACGAGGACGTACAGCTCCTCCGGGATCATCTCGTTGATCTCCACCTTGCCAAGAAGCTCAACAAGCGTCGGATCTTGGCGAATCGGCACGCCATGCTGCCGGGCGGCGGCGATAATCGCTTCGGCGACCTCGCCAATCCCTTTCGCCTTGACGATCGGAGCCGCATCAAGAGCCGCATCGTAAGACAAAGCGACTGCTTTTTTCCGTTCTTCGTTCATGCTTGGCAATCCACCTCGCTGCAACCGTCGGCAAACAGAAAAACGGGAGGCGGAGGGGGAGCAGAGTACTTTGCCTTTACATCAATGCCTGAGAGCGCATAGCCGTGCGCCTGAAACCGCTCTTTGACAAGCGGGGCCATCCGCGCGGCCGCAACCGCCAACCGCGGATCATCGTGAAACATGGAGATGTGGACGATCCGTCGTTGCACACGCATATCGACGATCACCTCTCCCAGCTCTTCAAGCGTCAGGCAACAAACCATGCGGTTATAATCGGCATCAAGCGGTCCGCCTTGTTTCCTTCTTCCTTGCCAGCATACAGCCAAATCGCTGCTGCGGCCGCCAACCGGCAATGGAAGCGAAAGCCATATGTGCTCAATGAGCCCATCACCGCCAGCAGCGATAGCCATGCCATCGAGCTGGTCGAGAAGCGCTTCGGACGCCCGCTTGGCCCCTTCGCTCTCCGATTCATAAAGAAAGCGAAGAAGCAGCCGTTTCAACGACGGAGCGGAAGAAGGCAAAGCCGCTGTTTTCCCAACACGGACGAGCGCCGCCTCGTCCTCAAGCCCAAGCCGCCCGGCTGCTCGCCTCAGCCAGCAAAACAGCGACAGCGCCGGATCTCTCGTCGCTCGAACGGCCACCCACAACTGCGCTTCCGCGGCGGGCAGTCTCCCGCTTTGGTAGGCAGCATCAAGAGCAGCCCATCGTTCCAAAAACGCCTCCTCGTCCATCAAGCCGAGCTGGCGAATGATATCGGCAAACCGGCGATGTTGCACCGCCTCCCGAAGCGCCAAGCGACGATCTTCCGGCAGTGGGGCGAGTCCAAGGCGGGCAAGAAGCGCGCGGGCCGTTTCAGCCTCTTCCTCCTCCGACAGCAACAAACGCACCGCCGCCTCGTAAGCAGACAGCGGCGGGGAAAGAAACTTCTCCATCGCCCGGCTGAGCTCAAGCGCCGCCGGCTCGGCGGAAAGGGCGGCCATGATCTCCTTCAGCTTCCCTAATTGCTCCGCAAGCGGCGCGCCCGTTTTGGCCGCCCATAGCAAGCGAAACACGGCTGAAGAGAGCGGCAACCGGCGGCGAAACAAATGGGCGAGCACGTCTTCGGCTGCGTCTGGCTGGCCGGTCTCTTTCACCGCTTCAACCAGTGCAGCGATTTCCTCTTTCGTTGCAGCCGCGCCAGCTTTCAGCACTTGGCGGATCACCGGCAGCGCCGCATCCGGCAGTTTCCACGCTTTTTGCCACCGGCGCACCGCCTCTTCACCTAACGGAGCAGACGCCCGTTCGGACAGGGGAACGGCTTTCCAATAAATCGTTCCTTGTCGTTCATGAATTTCAAACAAGTACAAACGCCCGACGGCAAGCGGCGCCTCCAAACGGGCGCGCACAAGCTGTCCACCAGCACGGACGAGCGCCGCCCGCTCTCCAGTTTCCATCTCCTCGACCCGCTCCACTCGGCCGACGACCGCCTGCCCCGGTTGAAACCGCCGGCTGGATGTTGCGTCGCGGACAGCCGTCGTTGGCATCGTCCGCTCCATGCGCTCGACCATTTCGTCCCACCCTTTCTTCTAGAGCTGCTTCGCCTTCAGCACCTCCCTCACCGGTGTGAACGAACGACGGTGCTCAGGCGTAATGCCATAGCGGCGGATCGCCTCGACATGTTCCGGCGTTCCGTAGCCCATATGGCGCGCGAATCCATATTGCGGATAGCGGCGATCCAATTCTTTCATCCATCGGTCGCGCGTCACTTTGGCGATGACCGACGCAGCGGCGATCGAAGCGCTGTTGGCGTCGCCCTTGATGAGGCGCTGTTGCGGCAACGGGCACGGCACCACCATCGCATCAACAAGCAAATGTTCAGGCGGCGGGGAAAGAGCGCTCACCGCTTTCGCCATCGCTTGCCTTGTCGCTTCGTAAATATTCCTTTCATCGATCTCCGCCGCGCTGACGATGCCAATGCCGATCGCGACGGCACACGCTTCAATTTGCGCAAACAATGCCTCGCGCTTTTCCGGCGTTAGCTTCTTCGAGTCGTCAAGCCCCGGCAAATAGGCGTCTTTCGGCAAGATGACCGCGGCGGCGACGACAGGGCCGGCCAGCGGACCGCGCCCGGCCTCGTCAATGCCGGCGATCCGTCTAACGCCAGCGGCGTATAGTTCCCGCTCATAACGCATCAGTTCTTCCCACCGTTGTTGCTCAGCTTGCCGCTTTGCCTGTTGCCGTTCAAAACGGGCAAGAAGCGCTTGCACGCTTTTTCGCTCATCCTGCCGCAACATCTCCCAACGCGGGTCGTCTGCACTAAGCTCCGAAAGCAGCGCTTGAATGTCTTTCACCGTATACCGCTTCATGCTCCTCTCCCTCTTCTACTTATACTATCGGCTCTGTTCGGCCGACCGTAAAGCACCGCCGGCAAAAAACGCCCGCCGGACGCGCTACGTCCGTGAAGCGGGCGTTTCAAAGCTTAAGCGGCCTAGTTTTTCCGTGCGAATGTCATACAAAACGATGTCAGCTACTTTATCGTAGTCGACCGCGCCGCCTGACGTCAAGCAGCCGCGCCGCCTTCCGATGGCGTCAAATAAAGCGACGATGTCCTCAGGAATATCATCAAGGCCATAGCGCTCCGTTAGCCGGTCGGGATAGTGGGCCGCCAAAAAACGGAGAGCATAAACAGCCACGTCTTGCAAATTTAAAATTTCATCCTTAATGGCGCCGGTCACCGCCAGTTTGTAACCAACGTCTTCATCCTCAAACTTCGGCCATAAAATGCCAGGCGTATCAAGGAGTTCCATTTCCTTTCCGACTTTGATCCATTGCTGCGCTTTTGTCACCCCTGGCTTGTCGCCAGTCTTCGCGATATGGCGGCCAGCGAGCCGGTTGATCAGCGTCGACTTGCCGACGTTCGGGATGCCGACGATGAGCGCCCGCACCGGGCGCGGGTTTTTAATCCCTTTCGCCCGCATTTTCGCGAATTTGTCTTTCACCATCTCTTTCGCTGCCGCCGCAATTTGCCGAACTCCTGTTCCGCTTTGAGCATCGATGGGCAAAGCCAGCCGCCCTTGATGGTGGAAATAGCGGATCCACTGTTCGGTCACTGTCTCGTCGGCCATATCAGCCTTATTGAGCAAAATGAGGCGCGGCTTTTGTCCGAGAATCTCGTCGATCATCGGGTTGCGCGAAGACATCGGCACGCGGGCGTCAAGCAGCTCAAACGCCACGTCGATCAACTTTAATTTTTCTTGCACTTCCCGCTTGGCCTTCGCCATATGGCCGGGAAACCATTGAATCACTGTCATTGGCATCACCTGCCTCGTTTATTTCACAATCCGGGCATCGGCAAGCGGCCAATACACAAGGCTCGCCTTGCCGACGACTTTTGACATCGGAATGAAACCGATATGGCGGCTGTCTTTGCTGAAGCGGCGATTGTCGCCCATGACAAACAAATGCCCCGGCGGCACCGTGCTCCGTCCGGTCAGCTCCTCCAAGGTGAACGATTCCGTCAGTGGCCCGCCGTCGGACAATTGCTTTTTATACTCGTCCAAATACGGCTCTTTATACGGTTTGCCATTGATATAGAGCGTATCGTTTTTGTATTCAATTCGGTCGCCCGGCAGGCCGATGACCCGCTTAATATAGTCTCTCCCTTCTTCGGCGTGAAAAACAATGATATCAAAACGGTGCGGCATGCCGATTTTATACGCCAATTTATTGACGATCATCCGCTCATGGTTATGTAATGTCGGCATCATCGAATAGCCATCAACAATGATCGGCGCAAAAATAAAGTAGCGGATGCCTCCGGCGAGCAAGACGGCAACGACGATCGCTTTCATCCATTCACGCCATTCGCTTCTTTTTTGTTCCATTGTCCACCCACCCAAATCAAAGAGTTTGCAGTAGTATATAGATGCCATTGGAAGCTTTCCCATTTGCAGCTTTTACCGAGGATTGGATCGACTGTCGGAAGACCGAACCACGCCGCTTCCAGGCCCATCGATGGGTCTGTGAAGCAGGCGGTGGTTCGGTCTTCCGTCACGCCAAGGCGTGACGGAGGCAAGCCTGTGGCTTGCCTTCGACAATCGAAAATGGACAACCCGCTTTTCCGTCAAGGATCTGTTCCACTTCTTCGTTGCATCTTATATAGATCGCTACCGTACATCATCATTGACGGTAGTGAAAAAAGGAGCTTGAAAGCAAGCTCCTTTTCCATTACGATCCACCGTTGTCCATTATTGCGCTGCGTTCGTATTTTCCTTGATGCGCGCTGCTTTGCCACGAAGTTCACGCAGGTAGTACAATTTCGCGCGACGGACTTTCCCGCGGCGGATGACTTCCAGCTTGGCGATTTTCGGCGTATGCACCGGGAATGTGCGCTCAACGCCGACGCCGTAGGACACTTTGCGGACGGTGAACGTTTCGCTGATGCCCGCTCCGCGCCGCTTAATGACGATACCTTCAAACACTTGGATGCGTTCGCGGTTTCCTTCGACAACTTTCACATGAACGCGCACCGTGTCGCCCGGGCGAAAATCCGGCAAATCCGTCCGCAATTGTTCTTTCGTGATTTCTTGGATTAAATGATGCATCATGATCCACTCCTTCCACAGATGTTCATGCCAATGATCTCTCCATTGCAGCGGAACATCGTTTTCCGTCCTCAAGCCAACCGCTCAAGGTCACACAAAAGATATGATAGCATAAACGGTTGACCGAGGCAATAGCTATTCGCGCTCCTTTTCCCACTCTTTCAGCCATTGCTTTTGCTTGTCTGTAAGCGGATATTCATCGAGCAAGTCCGGACGGCGCAAAAACGTGCGCCGAAGCGACTCTTTCTCGCGCCACTCGGCGATGAGCTGATGGTTGCCAGAAAGCAGAATATCCGGCACTTTCATGCCGCGGAAATCGGCCGGTCTTGTGTATTGTGGGTACTCAAGCAACCCCGAGCTGAACGAGTCATCGACCGGCGACGCCTCATTGCCGAGCACGCCGGGAAGAAGACGGACGACGCTGTCGACAATGACCATGGCGCCGAGCTCCCCGCCTGTTAGAATGTAATCCCCAATTGAAATTTCATCAGTCGCCAAATATTGGCGAATGCGTTCGTCATACCCTTCGTAATGACCGCAAATGAGCACCAAATGCCTTTCTTTCGCCAGCTCTTCCGCCTTTTTTTGCGTGTAGCGCTCGCCTTGCGGGCAAAGCAAAATGATGCGGGCGCCAGGCGATCCAGCGGTGACGTGCTCGACTGCATCAAAAATCGGCTGCGGCTTGAGCACCATGCCGGCGCCGCCGCCGTACGGATAATCGTCGACCGTTTTATGCTTGTTGTCGGCAAACTCGCGGAAATCGACAAGATGGATGTCAACCGCCCCTTTTTCTTGCGCCTTCTTTAAAATCGACTCGTTCAACACGCCGGAAAACATGCCGGGGAACAACGTTAAAATATCGATCCGCATCATTCAAGCAATCCTTCCATCGGGCGGATGATGATCGTTTTCCGCTCCGGATCGACGTGCAAAACGACCTCGTCAATGTATGGAATGAGCGCATCGGTGCCGTCTTTGCGCCGGACAACCCAGACATCGTTCGCTCCTGGAGTCAAAATTTCCTTTACCGCGCCAATGGTCTCTCCGCCTTCTGTCACCACGGTGCAACCGATAATCTCGTGGAAATAATATTCCCCTTCCGCGAGTTCGCCGAGTTGGCTTTCCGGCACTTTCAGCATCGCTCCCTTAAATCGTTCCACATCGTTGATGCTGTCATAGCCTTCAAACGACAACAAGTCAAACGATTTATGGACGCGGTGGCTTTTCACCGTGACTTCAATCGGTTCCGCGTCCCGCTCGCGGAAAATGTACAGCTTGTTCCCTTTTTTATACCGTTCTTCAGGAAAGTCGGTGCGCGAAATGACGCGCACTTCACCGCGAATGCCGTGCGTATTGACGATTTTTCCAACATTAAACCATCGTTCCATCGCTTTCATCCCTTCTCTTAGCGAATCTCTTTGACGACGCCATCTTCAACGATGATGACGCGCGTTTTTGTCACCTCTTCCCAACGGTCGCCGACGTTCACCTCAACGAGCGCCTCGACTTCCCGCTCTTTCAATTCGCTCCCTAACGGTAGCATATGTAATTGTTCGAGCTGAAACTCAAGCAGTTTCATTTTCTCCATCCGCTCGTCAATCTCTTTGGCAAAATATTGTTTCACTAAAGCGGGTGGATAGTTTCCGCTTTTCTCCATTCGTTTCTGTTCAAAACGAAGCTGGTCGCATTCGCGCTCAAGCTGCTGTTTGCGCGCCAAAAACGCGGCGGCAAGCTCTTGTTTGCTCCGTTCGGTGACGACTTGCCGCACCTCAACCGTTTGAATGAGCTTCATCCTCTTCCCCCTTTTGACAAGGAATGAACAGCGGGCGGTCCATTTCGCGCCTTTGGCATCATATCAAAAAAGGGAGAGGAACATCCTCACCCTTTTTCTTTCACTTGCACGATCACCCGCTTTGGCGATCCGGCCGCGGCGGCGGCCACGACCGTGCGAATCGCCTGGATCGTCCGCCCTTGTTTGCCAATCACTTTGCCCGTGTCGTCTTCATGCACGGACAGCTCGTAGATGACGGCCGTCTCTTCTTCGCGGCGCTCCACCGCCACCGCTTCCGGGTGATCGACAAGCGCCTTGACGATCGTTTCAATGAGCGGTTTCATGTGCATCTTTTATTTGCCGTATTTCAAGTTATGAAATTTCTCTAAAATGCCTTGCTTCGACAGCAGGCTGCGCACCGTGTCCGACGGTTTGGCGCCGTTTTGCAGCCATTTGAGCGCCAGTTCTTCATCGATTTTCACTTGCGCCGGCTCAGCGACCGGATCGTACGTGCCGATCGTTTCGATAAAACGACCGTCGCGCGGCGAACGCGAATCGGCTACCACGATGCGGTAGAACGGTTTTTTCTTTGTCCCCATGCGTTTTAAACGAATTTTTACTGCCATAGTCAGTACGCACCTCCGTATAGAGTTCACACAAGATAGTATATTAACAATTCTTTTTTCGTTTGTAAAGGTTTTTCGCTTAACAGATCTTCTTTTACATAAATGGAAAACGGAATCCTTTCTTTTTCCCTTTTGGCATATTCGTCATCATTTTCATCATTTTTTTCATCTCGTCAAACTGCTTCAAAAGCCGATTCACTTCTTGCACCGTCGTGCCGCTTCCTTTGGCGATCCGCCGTTTTCGGCTGCTGTTGATGATTTCCGGATGCGTTTTCTCTTCTTTCGTCATCGAGCGGATGATCGCCTCAACACGGGCGATTTGCTTTTCATCGACTTGAATATTGGCGAGCCCTTTGATTTTGTTGGCACCCGGCAACATTTTAATCAGTTCGTCAAGCGGTCCGAGCTTGCGCACTTGACCGAGCTGCTCCAAAAAATCGTCAAGTGTGAAGGTAGCCGTGCGCATTTTTTGCTCGAGCTCCTTCGCCTTCTCCTCGTCAACGGCTGCCTGCGCCTTTTCGATGAGCGTCAACACATCGCCCATTCCTAGAATGCGCGACGCCATTCGCTCCGGATGGAACGGCTCCAACGCGTCAAGCTTTTCGCCCATCCCAGCAAACTTGATCGGCGCTCCGGTGACGGCGCGGATCGACAGCGCCGCCCCACCCCGCGTATCGCCATCGAGCTTCGTCAAAATCACCCCGGTGATGCCGAGCTGTTCATGGAAGCTTTGCGCGACATTGACAGCATCTTGCCCAGTCATGGCGTCGACGACGAGGAAAATTTCATCCGGCTTGACCGCTTCTTTCATTTGCTTCAGCTCATCCATGAGCGCCTCATCAACGTGGAGGCGGCCGGCCGTGTCGATGAGCACGTAATCATAATGCTCCTCTTTCGCCCGCTCGAGCGCCTGTTTGGCAATCTCCACCGGATTGGCGCGCTCGCCTAACGAAAAGACAGGCACGTCGAGCTGCTTGCCAAGCGTCTCAAGCTGCTTGATCGCCGCCGGTCGATAGACGTCGGCGGCCACCAGGAGCGGCTTCCGATTATGCCGCTTGCGCAACAGGTTGGCCAGCTTCCCGGTCGTCGTCGTCTTCCCGGCCCCTTGCAGCCCGACCATCATCACCACGGTCGGCGGTTTCTTCGCGACGGCGATTGGGCTTTGCTCGCCGCCCATTAACGCCGTCAACTCTTCTTTGACAACTTTAATCACCTGCTGGCCCGGCGTCAAGCTTTTCATCACTTCCTGCCCGACGGCCCGCTCGCTCACCCGATTGATGAAATCTTTGACGACTTTAAAGTTGACGTCGGCTTCCAAAAGCGCAAGGCGCACTTCGCGCATCATCTCTTTGACATCCGCTTCGGTGACTTTCCCTTTGCCGCGGATGCGGTTCATCACCTGCTGCAAACGTTCAGACAATCCTTCAAACGCCACGGCGGTCTCCCTCCCTAGTCAAGTTCATCAAGCTCATTGACGAGCGCCGCCAATTCGGCGTCAGCGCCGTAGTGCCGGCTGATGTAGTCTTTCAGCCGCTCGATGATCTGCCGCCGCCGTTCATATTTCCGCAGCAGCCCGAGCTTCTCTTCATACTGTTCCAGCATCGCTTCCGTACGCCGGATGTTATCGTACACCGCCTGGCGGCTCACCTCATATTGTTCGGCAATTTCCCCGAGGGAGTAGTCGTCCAAGTAGTACAGCGCCATGTAATTGCGCTGCTTCGGTGTCAACAGCGCTTGGTAAAAATCGTATAAATAGTTCATGCGCATCGTTTTTTCCAGCACCGGACTCCTCCTCCCTCATTGTTAAGTAAAATACCTTTACAACCATGTAGTGTACCGTCTTTTCGGCAAGGTGTCAAGGGATGGAACAGACAAAGGGCTTATCGGTTTTCCCGGTGGACGTAACAACAAAGGGCGCTCCATTGGTTGGGGAGCACCCTCTGTTTGCTTGTTTATTGTTCAAACAAATCGGCAAACAATCCGTAGACGTACTGTTCTGGATCGAACACTTGCAAATCGTCCATCTTTTCGCCGAGGCCGACGAGTTTCACCGGGATGGCCATCTCGTTGCGAATGGCGAGCACGATGCCGCCTTTTGCCGTGCCGTCCAGCTTCGTCAACACGATGCCGGTCACATCGGTCGCCTCTTTAAACAGTTTAGCCTGACTCATCGCGTTTTGCCCCGTCGTCGCATCGAGCACAAGCAGCACTTCATGCGGGGCGCCCGGAATTTCGCGGCTGATGACGCGCTTCACTTTTTCAAGCTCTTTCATTAAGTTCACTTTGTTTTGCAGCCGCCCGGCCGTGTCGCACAACAATACATCGATTCCGCGCGCTTTCGCCGCTTGAATCGCATCATACATGACTGCTGCCGGGTCGGAGCCGGCGGCTTGCTTAATGACGTCGACTCCGACGCGCTCGCCCCATACTTCGAGCTGCTCGATCGCCCCGGCGCGGAACGTGTCGCCCGCAGCCAAGAGCACCGATTTTCCTTCCGATTTCAGTTTATAGGCAAGCTTGCCGATCGTCGTTGTCTTGCCGACGCCGTTGACGCCGACGAACAACATGACCGTCAGCCCGCCTTCTTGTATATTCAAAGCGGAAAGTTCTTTGTCATCCGCGCTGGCGCGGTAAATGTCAATGAGTTTTTCAGCGATGACATCGCGCATTTGCGCCGGGTCTTGAATGTTGCGGCGCTTCACTTCCATCTTGAGCTCGTCGACCAACTCCATAACGGTCGCGACGCCCACATCGGCAGCGATTAAAATTTCCTCAAGCTCTTCAAAAAACTCTTCATCCACTTTCCGATAGCGGGCGATGAGGTCGTTTACTTTTCCGGCGAGCGAATGTCGCGTTTTGGACAGCCCTTCCTTAAATTTTTCCGTGACGGCATCCGCTTGCTTTGTCCATTTTTCTTTCAATTTTTGAAAAAAGCCCATCCAAAGCGCCTCCTTTCCAATTATGACCGCACAAGCTCCTTTGAATCTTCCAGACGGACGGAAACAAGCTTGGAGACGCCCGATTCCTGCATCGTGACGCCATACAGCACGTCCGCCTCTTCCATCGTCCCTTTTCGATGGGTGATGACAATAAACTGCGTGTCGCGGCTGAACCGTTTCAAATATTGGGCATACCGTTGCACGTTCGCTTCATCAAGCGCCGCCTCGACTTCATCAAGGACGCAAAACGGCACCGGGCGCACTTTCAAAATCGAAAACAAGAGGGCGATCGCCGTCAGCGCCCGCTCCCCGCCCGAAAGCAAGCTTAAATGCTGCAGCTTTTTCCCCGGCGGCTGGGCGACGATGTCGACACCCGTTTCAAGCAAGTCGTTCGGGTCGGTCAGCCGCAAATCAGCGCGTCCGCCGCCGAACAGCTCGCGGAACACCTCGCCGAAATGGGTGCGGATTTGTTCAAACGTCGTAAGAAATCGTTTTTTCATTTCTTCATCCATTTCATCGATCACTTGATGGAGCGTCGCCTTCGCTTCTTCCAAATCGGCTTTTTGCTCGCTTAAGAAGCGGTGCCGTTCGGAAACGCGTTCATATTCATCGATCGCCCCCAAGTTGACGGTGCCGAGCTCCTCCATGGCCCGCTTGATCAGCTTCACCCGCTTGCGCGCCTCATCGGCGCCGATCTCAAGCGGATAGGCGGAGCGGGCCGCTTCAAACGACAGTCCATACTCTTCACGCAGCCGGACAAGCAAATTCTCAAGCTCCACATCAAGCCGGTTCAACTTCACTTCTTCGTCTTTCACAACATCGGTGAGCTGTTTATGCTGCCGCTTTGCCTCTTTCCATTCCTGTTCCAAATGTTCAAGACGGCGTTGGAAATCGAGCCGCTGTTCACGGCGGCTCGCGATCAGTTCCACCGTTTTTTGCTTGTCTTCGAGCTTTTGCTTTCGCAGCTGCTCAATCTCTTCTTCGTTCCATTCCGGGGCCTCCATTTCCGCATCCAAGGCGGCCCGTTCGCGCTCCGCTTCTTTGAACCCGCGGATCGTTTCGGCAAGCTCCGCTTCCCATTCTTCCACTTTCCGACGCGCATGTTTCACGCGCTCTTTCGTTTCCGCCAAGGCGATTTTTTGCTCGGTGATCGCTGCTTGGAGCGCCTCTTTCGTCGTTTGTTCCGTCTGTTTTTGCGCCTGCAGCCGGCTGATGTCGTCATCGATCGCCTGCAGTTTCTCGGCAAGCCGCGCCAGCTGTGCGTCAATGGCGTCAAGGCGGCGGTTGAGCTCTGCCATTTCACGCTCATCGTTCGCCTTTTCTTCATCATACAATGCGAGCCGCTCGTCGATCCGCTTTTTCTGCCATTCGAGCTCGCGCTGCTCGTCCTTTTGTCCTTGCAGGGCCTCCCGCAACGCTGCAACCTCCTCTTGCAGCGCGGCCGCCTGCGCTTCCTGCTCTGCCTGCTCGCGTCGTTTTGCGGCAACATCCTGCTCAAGCCGAGCGATTGTTTCATCCATTTCCTGCAGTTTGGCCGAAAGCGTCTCGAGCTCGCGGTTTCGACTTAGCAACGACGCGGTTTTTTTCGGCGCCCCGCCGCCGGTCATCGCCCCGCCGGGGCTGACGACATCACCGTCCAATGTCACGAGGCGATAGCGATAGTGAAGAAGCTTGGCCAGCTCATTCGCGCCTTTTAAATCGGCTGTCACGATGACATGGCCGAGCAAATGGGCGATCGCTGCCCTATAGGCGCGGTCGTATTCCACGAGTTCGCTTGCAATGCCGACAAACGCCGGATGGCGGTCAATCGCTGCTCTCTCTCGTTCGGAAAGCGCACGCGCTTGAATGACGTCCAGAGGCAAAAACGTCGCCCGCCCGTAGCCGTTCGTTTTCAAATAGTGAATCGCCTGCCGCGCCGCCTGTTCACTGTCAACGACGATATGTTGCATCGCGCCGCCGAGCGCTGTTTCAATCGCTGTCTCATAGCGGTCCGGCACGCGAATAAGCTCAACAACGGCGCCATGAATGCCAGGCAGCCGGTCGCGCGCCTTTAATACTTCTTTTACCCCTTGGACAAAACCGGCATAATCATGTTGCATCTCTTCCAACCATTGCTTTCGCGCTTTTGTTTGTTGCCGGTATTGGCGCGCCTGGTGCAGCAATGCTTCATGCTGCTCGAGCTCCGTTTTTTGCGCCGCAAGCGCCGCGGCGAGAGCGGCTTGCTTGTTATTCGCTTCCGCCAGCGCCTGCTCAAGCCGGGCCTGCTCCATCTGCAAGGCGACGCGTTTTTGCTCAAGCTGTTCGCGTTCGGCGAGATGGCGGCGGTTCGCTTCATCGAGCGCCGTCCGCTTGGCATGCAGCTTGCTGATGGCTTGCTCCACATGCGCCCGTTCATTTTTCAACGCCGCCTGTTCATGAACAAGGTCGATATAATCGCCTTTTCGCTGCTCGATTTCTTCTTCAAGATCCACTTCATGCAACAAAAGAGCAGCCTCTCGTTCTTTCAACTCCTGTCCGAGCGCCGCAGCAGCCGCTTCCAATCGTGCCAATTCCCCCCGCTCGGCTTGCAGTTGCTCCGTCAAACGGCGCTGTTTGGCCGCCAAGGTGAACATGATGTCATCAAGCTGCTCTTTCCGCTTTTGTGCATGCCTTTTCCGCTCTTTCAGCACTTCCTTCCGTCCTTCGAGCTTCTCAAGCTCTTCGCTCGCCAACAGGAGCACCTGCTGCAGACCGTCGACCGATTCGTCAATGGCGGTCATTTGATCACGCAGCTGCTCGATTTGGGCTTCCATTTTCTGCAGCGCCGCCGCCAGCGCCACTTCGTCCCGTTGGTGCTCATCAAGCGCTTCCTTCAACTCATTCCATTGCCCGCGCAGCTGCTCAATGTCGTGAACCATCAGCGCCACTTCAAATCGCTCGAGTTCCTCGCGTTTTTCCAAATACTCTTTGGCGAGCGACGCCTGCATGCGGAGTGGTTCAAGCTGCTGTTCGAGCTCGTGCAAAATATCGTTGACGCGGTGCAAGTTGTCCTGCGTTTCCGCTAGTTTCGTCTCTGCCTTTTTTTTCCGCAGCTTGTACTTCAACACGCCGGCCGCTTCTTCAAAAATGGTGCGCCGCTCTTCCGGCTTGCTGCTTAAAATCTCTTCGACCCGGCCTTGCCCAATGATGGAAAACGCCTCCTTGCCGAGCCCGGAATCGAGAAACAAATCGACGATGTCTTTCAAACGGCACGGCTGGCGATTGATGAAAAACTCGCTCTCTCCCGAACGATAGACGCGTCGGGTCACGCTTACTTCCTGGTACTCAAGCGGCAAAAAGCCGTCTTCATTGTCGAGCGTGATCGTCACTTCTGCGACATTGAGCGGCTTGCGCGATTCGCTGCCGGCAAAAATGACGTCTTCCATTTTCGCCCCGCGCAGCGATTTCGCCGATTGCTCGCCGAGCACCCAACGGATCGCATCGGTAATGTTGCTTTTGCCGCTCCCGTTCGGACCGACGACCGCCGTCACACCGGGAACAAACTCGATCGATACACGGTCGGCGAACGATTTAAAGCCGATCACATCCAATCGTTTAAGGAACATGGTATGACGCCTCACCATCTTTCCACTGTGATCCCCCACAAACGACCTGAAGTCCTTTTGGGAAAACGGGACGTTCGATCTGTTCATCCTATCATACGAACCATCAAAAAAACGCCTTTCTTTCCTCGCTCAAGGCGCACATGTTCACCGGAACACCCATGAGCAATGTTTGCTCTCCACCCGAGCGTGAAAACAGCAGCTCCATATTCTCGCACGTTCACAGAAAAGTTCCATGGGCAGCGCGATCTGCCCTCCACCCGGGGATGAAAATCCCGCGCCAGTCCTGCATTTTCACAGAAAAGCTGACGTAACAGCGCCAGCCTTCACTGCTGATCGGCAGCCCGCAATGTTTCGAGCGCCATTTGCGCCGCATGCTGTTCGGCTTCTTTTTTCGAGCGGCCGACGCCGATGCCAAGCTCTTGGCCGTTTAACGCTACGCGGGCGACAAACTCCTTGTTGTGGGCCGGACCTTTTTCCTCCAAAATGGCATATTCAAGCGTTCCACTGCCGTCGCGCTGCACCAATTCCTGCAGCTGGCTTTTAAAATCCATCACATGAGAAAAAGCACCTTCGTCAATTTTCGGGAACATCGTTTGCTCCAAAAAACGGATGACCGCATCCATTCCTTGATCCAAATACAAAGCGCCGATGAACGCCTCAAAGACGTCCGCCAAGAGCGCCGGGCGCGTTCGCCCGCCGGTCAGCTCCTCGCCTTTGCCGAGCAAGACGAGCTCGCCGAACGACAGAGCGTTGGCAAATTTCACAAGCGACGGCTCGCAGACGATGGCTGCCCTCAGCTTCGTCAATTGACCTTCGCTCATATGCGGGAACTTTTGAAATAAATATTGAGAAACGGTCAGCTCCAGCACGGCATCGCCCAAAAACTCGAGCCGTTCATTGTCTTCGTGAAGCCGCCGCCGATGCTCATTCACATACGATGAATGGGTGAACGCTTGAATCAGTAGCTTTTCGTTTCGAAAGGTGATGCCGATTTTTTTTTGCAACTCTTGAAACTTCGCCCGCCTCTTTTCATGGATGCGTTCTCGATCTTTTGGTTTTGACATAAAAATGCCCTCCGACTTCGTTCCAGAACAAAATGGCCGTGTCTTCCTCTATTATATCCGTTCTCCGGTCCGCTACGCGAGCGAGAATCGTGCGCTTTTTCCACAGCGCCCGCCGAGCATCCCTGAAAAAGCAGAGAAAGCCCCGTTCGAAGCAACGGGACTTTGCAAAAAAGCGCATTACAGACGGCTTTTTATGTAGTTCACAGCATCTCCGACTGTGACGATTTTTTCCGCCTCTTCATCGGAAATTTCCATGTTGAATTCATCTTCAAGTTCCATGACGAGTTCGACGATGTCGAGCGAATCAGCGCCCAGGTCGTCCTTAAACGATGCCTCAAGCGTCACTTGTGATTCGTCAACCCCCAACCGGTCGACGATGATTTTCGTTACACGTTCCAATACATCTGCCATTGCGTTCACCTCCCTTCATGATTATAGTCGATTGGTTGAAAAAATACTAGCACTGTTTTCTTATGGCATCACCATGCCGCCATCGACATGAAGTGTCTGCCCGGTCATGTAGCTTGCCGCGTCCGAAGCGAGGAAAGCAACAACGCGGGCGACGTCATCCGGCTCACCGAAGCGGGCGAGCGGAATTTGCTTTAACATTTCCTCCTTCAGCTCCGGGCTGAGCGCTTCGGTCATATCGGTCGTAATGAACCCTGGAGCAACGGCATTGACGGTGATGTTGCGGCTGGCAAGCTCGCGCGCAGCCGTCTTCGTCAAACCGATGACGCCAGCTTTGGCGGCGACATAATTCGCCTGTCCGGGATTGCCGATCACACCGACGACCGAAGCGACGTTGATGATCCGCCCGTAACGCTGTTTCATCATCGGCCGCACCGCCGCCTTCGTACAAAGAAATACCCCTTTTAAGTTCGTGTTCATCACCGCATCCCATTCTTCCTCTTTCATCCGCATCAATAAATTGTCGCGCGTAATGCCGGCGTTATTGACCAAAATGTCGAGGCGGCCGAATTGGTCAAGCGTCGTTTTCACCATGCGTTCAACATCTTCAGCGCGGGCGACGTCCGCCTGTACGGCGATCGCTTCGCGGCCGAGCGAGCGGATGGCCGCGACAACCTCATTCGCTTTCGCCTCGCTGCCGGCATAGTTCACGACGACGTTCGCCCCTTGGCGGGCAAGCTCGAGGGCGACCGCCCGGCCGATGCCGCGCGAAGCCCCGGTGACGAGCGCAATTTTTCCTTCAAGCATCACTTTATTCCCCTTTCAACGCCGCAACGGTGGCCTCGAAGGAAGCGAGGTCGTTCACCGCATAAACGCGGGCGTTGCGGTCAATTTTTTTCACAAGGCCGGACAACACTTTCCCAGAGCCGATTTCGATAAAGGTGTCGACGCCAAGCGAAAGAAGCGTGCGCACCGACTGCTCCCAACGCACCGGCGAGTACAGCTGCTCGATGAGCAAACGGGCGATCTCCTCTTTTTTCGTCACCGGCTCGGCAGTCACGTTGGCGACGACTGGAATGGCAGCGTCACGAATCACCAAGCTGTCAAGAACCGTTTTCAACTTTTCCGCCGCCGGCTTCATGAGCGACGAGTGGAACGGACCGCTCACCTCAAGCGGAATGACGCGTTTGGCGCCGCGTTCTTTCGCCAGCTGCGCCGCTTTTTCCACTCCGGCTTTCGAACCGGAGATGACAATTTGGCCCGGACAGTTGAAGTTGGCCGGCTCGACCGGATCGCCTTGAGCGGCCACTTCGCTCGTGACCGCTTCAAGCGCCTCGGCGTCCATCCCAAGCACCGCCGCCATCGTTCCCTCACCGGCCGGCACCGCTTCATCCATTAGCTCGCCGCGGCGGCGCACCGCGTAAACGGCATCGGCAAACGACATGGCGCCGGCGGCGACAAGCGCCGTATATTCGCCCAAACTATGGCCGGCGACATAGTCCGCCTTCAGTCCGGCGCCGTCGACAAGCTGGAGCAAGGCGATGCTCGCGGTCAAGAGCGCCGGCTGGGCGTTGTATGTCAACGTCAGCTCTTCTTGTGGCCCATTAAACATAAGTTTGGAAAGCGCGAATCCAATCCGCTCGTCAGCTTCCGCGATGACGGCGCGAGCGCGTTCGTCATGCATGAAGGCGTCTTTCGCCATGCCGACCGTCTGCGATCCTTGGCCTGGAAATAAAAAGGCGATTTTCCCCATTTTTATTCCTCCTTTACCGATTGTGCCCGTTCGAGCTCCGCTTTGATCGTGCCGATGACATCATGAACCACCATCTCTCGCGCCTGGCGGATGGCGTGGAAGATGGCGTTCGCATCGGACGACCCGTGCGCTTTAATGACCGGAGCATTTAAGCCAAACAGCGCCGCGCCGCCGTACTCCGAGTAATCCATCATCTTTTTCAGCCCAGAGAGCTTCGGCTTGAGGACAGCAGCGGCCAATTTCGCAACAGCGCCGCTTGTCAGCGTCTGCTTGAGCAAGGAAAAGAGCGCCATCGCCGTCCCTTCAATCGTTTTCAACGCGACATTGCCGGCAAATCCGTCGGCGACGACAACATCAGCCACTCCTTGCAGCAGGTCGCGCGCTTCGACATTGCCGATGAAATGAAGGTTCGTTTCCTTGAGCAAGGCAAACGCCCGCTTGGCGGTTTCATTTCCTTTTTGGTCTTCCGTTCCGACGTTCAACAAGCCGATGCGCGGGTTTTCGACGCCGCGCACGTTCTTTGCGTACACATGCCCCATCAAGGCGTACTGCAGCAAATGTTCCGGCTTGGCATCGACGTTGGCGCCGACATCCAGAAAGACGAAGCCGCGTCCATCCAATGTCGGCAGCGTCGGGGCGAGCGCGGGGCGGTCAATGCCGGCTGCCCGCCCGACGACAAACAGCCCAGCCGCCATCAGCGCCCCGGTATTGCCGGCGGAAATGCACGCCTCTGCGCGCCCTTCTTTCACTTCTTCCGCCATGCGCACCATCGACGAGTTTTTTTTGCGCCGCACCGCCCGCACCGGCTCATCATCTGCTTCGATTACTTCCTCGGTGTGGATGATCGAAATGCGCTCTTCACTCGTCAAATGCGGACGAATTTTCGCTTCATCGCCAATCAGCGTAATCTCGATATCAGGGAAATGGGCAACGGCTTTTGCCGCACCAAGCACAATTTCGCCCGGGGCATGGTCTCCCCCCATCGCATCAACCGCGATATTCATGGCTGTCCCCATCCTTTTTCTCTATGTTTGAACGGTACATTTCAAACGTCCCAGAAAAGACGAGCTCCTGGCCGACGTAGCTGTTCACCTCAACAATCGTGCGCCCGTGCGCCGTTTTGCCAGTCACTTTGGCTTTCGCCACGACCCGCTCCCCTTCTTTCACTTGACGCACAAAACGGATCGTCGCTTTCGCTGTCAGCGCCAGTTCATCATGAATGACGGCCACGGCGAGCGAGTTGGCCTGAGCGAACAAATGGTGGCCGCGGGCGATGCGGGTGCGCCGAAAGACGTGCTCCTCTTTCACATCGAAGATCGAAATGGCGCTTGCATCCGGCTCGATGTCAATAATGTCACCGATCACTTCTTCAAGCGGCAGCGCCCGCACTTTATCGGCAAACGACTGGCGGGCGACATTCTTGATGCGCTCGCGCAGTTCGGGAATCGACAGCTCAAGCCGATCAAGACGGATCGTCTGCACGCTGACCGAAAACTTTTCGGCGAGCTCTTCATCGGTGATAAACGGGTTTTCCCGAATCGTCTCCTGCAGCAACCGTTGCCGCTCGCGTTTGCTTTTTCTCATCGCTTTGTGACACCGTCCGATTTTATGACTAGGTACTAAAGGTAATATATAATATCAAAAAACGAAATGCAAGCAGAAAAAATGAAAAATCCCCCATGTTTCCCGATGCATCCGCCGTCCCCCCCCAACACCATCCTTGAGGCCCACAAACAAAATAGCGGGACAGGCATCCCCTGCCTCCTCGTCCGAGGGATGAACATATGGGCGTCCACTGGCCAAAAAGTGAATCAATTCCCAAAAAAAACAGCGGGGCGCGAATGCGCCGGCCGCCTCTTTCCTGTCTATTAATCTAGCTTTTCCCCGTCGAGTACGCCGGACGCTTCCAGCTCGGCGCGCAGTCCGGCATACGCCTCATCACGCCAAAACGCGGCCGAGGAAATGAGCTTGGCGGCGTCGCGGCGGGCGACTTCCAAAATGCGGTAATCATGCGCCAGATCACCGTAGCGGAATTCCGGGAGCCCGCTTTGTTTCGTGCCGAAAAAATCGCCCGGACCGCGCAGCTCCAAATCTTTTTCGGCCAGCACAAATCCATCGGCCGTTTCCGTCATGATGCGCATTCGTTCTTTGCCGACTTCCGATTTCGGGTCGGCGACCAAAATGCAGTACGACTGTGCGTCGCCGCGACCGACCCGTCCGCGCAGCTGATGAAGTTGGGCAAGGCCAAACCGTTCGGCGTCATAAATAACCATCACCGTCGCATTCGGCACGTTCACCCCGACTTCCACAACCGTTGTCGAGACGAGCACATGGATGCGGTTTTCGCTGAACGCCCGCATGACGCGTTCTTTTTCATCGGCCGACAGCCGGCCGTGCATCAAGCCGATCTCATATTTCCCGCGATAATAATGGACAAGTTGACTATGGACATCGATCGCGTTTTGCACATCCAATTTCTCCGACTCCTCAATGAGCGGACAGATGACATACGCCTGATGACCACGGCGCAATTCCTTTTCGATAAAATCGAGCACGCGGGCGAACTGATGGTGCTTCACCCAATACGTTTCGACTTTTTTTCGTCCCGCCGGCATTTCATCGAGCACCGATACGTCCATGTCGCCGAATGCTGTCATCGCGAGTGTGCGCGGAATCGGCGTGGCCGTCATCATCAATACATCTGGCGCATGCCCTTTCTCACGCAGGATGCGGCGCTGTTCGACGCCAAACCGGTGCTGCTCGTCCGTAATGACAAGACCAAGTCGGCGAAACTGCACTCCTTCTTGAATCAAGGCGTGCGTGCCTACAACGATATCGATCATTCCTTCTTCCAGTTCGGCAAGCAACTCTTTCCGCCGTTTTCCTTTCACTGAGCTTGTCAAAAGCGCCATGGTCACATCGCTATCAGCAAACAGCTCGGCGAGCGAACGGGCGTGCTGTTCAGCCAAAATTTCCGTCGGCACCATCAACGCCCCTTGGAACCCGGACAAGGCGGCGGCGTAAAGGGCGACAGCGGCGACGACCGTCTTGCCGGAGCCGACATCGCCTTGCAAAAGCCGATTCATCTGCCGCGGCGAGCGCATATCGGCCAAAATTTCATCGATGACGCGGCGCTGGGCGTTCGTCAACGAAAACGGCAACTTGGAAAGAAAGGACGAAAGCCGCTCTTCCGAAAACGAGTGGACCACGCCGCGCCGCTCATCGCGCATCAACCGCCGGAGCGCTTGCATTTTCAGCTGGTACAACAAAAACTCCTCATAGACGAGCCGGCGCCGCGCCTGATGCAGCTCTTCACGGGAGCGCGGAAAATGAAGGGCGCGAAGCGCTTCTTGTTTGTCGACAAGGCGATAGGCGCGGCGCAAAGCGGGCGGCAGCGGGTCGGGAATGTGCGCGCCAAACTGTTCAAACGCCGCCCTCATGAGCCGGCGCATCGTTTTCACCGTCAGCGGGCTGCGCACGGAGTAAACCGGCTCGATTCCGGTGGTCTCCGGAGCCGGGCCGAACCGAAGCTCGTATGCGTTGATCGTTTGTCGGTGCCGGTCCCATTTGCCGATCACGGTCACCGTTTCGTTCAAGACAATTTTTTCCTTCAAATATGGGCGATTGAAGCAGACGACGGTGATCAAATAGCGATCGGCCAGCATGCGGAAGGAAAGGCGCGATTTTTTCTTGCCGTAATACGTCAGCAGCGGGGCGCTGTATACCCTCCCCTCCACTGTCACTTTTTCGTCGTGGCGGACGGCGGCCAAATCTTTTTGTTCGTAATCGTCATAACGGTACGGAGCATACGCAAGCAACTCGCCGACCGTCGCAATGCCGATGTCGGCAAGCAAGGCCGCCGTCTCTTCGCCGATGCCTTTAACCGCCGTCACTGGCTGCTGCATCGCTTCGTTCACTTCGATGCCGCAGAAGCGCCGAAAATGCGGGCCGCAATGGCGCGGCCGGTCGGCGTCGCGGCCAACCCCCCTTGCGCCGTTTCTTTGAGCGCTACCGGCATGGCCGCCCCGATGCGATACATCGCTTCAATCACTTCATCGCACGGGATGCGGCTTTTAATGCCGGCTAGCGCCATATCCGCAGCGATCATGGCGTTCGCCGCCCCCATCGCGTTCCGCTTGACGCACGGCACTTCGACCAGGCCAGCGACTGGGTCGCATACCAATCCCAACATATTTTTTAAGGCGATGGCCATCGCTTCGGCCGCTTGGCCCGGCGTCCCGCCGGCCAGCTCCACCAATGCCGCGGCCGCCATGCCAGCCGCCGACCCAACCTCGGCTTGACAGCCGCCGGCGGCGCCGGAAATCGAGGCGTTGTTGGCGACAATATAGCCAAACGCTCCGGCTGTAAACAAAAACTCAATCATTTCCATTCTTGTCGGCCGCAGTTTCTCTTTCACGGCAAACAGCGTCCCCGGGACGACGCCGGCCGCCCCAGCCGTCGGTGTGGCGCAAATGACGCCCATCGCCGCGTTCACTTCGTTCGTCGCCATGGCTTTGCTGACGGCGTCTAAAATCGTCTCCCCAGACAGAAAACGACCGCCCTCAATATAGCGCTGCATCCGCACTGCATCGCCGCCCGTCAGCCCGGAGCGGGACACAACTCCTTCGAGTCCTCTCTCCACGGCGCGCTCCATGACCGATAAATGGTGATCCATTTGCGCGATCACCTCTTCACGACTTCTTCCGCTTACCTCCACTTCTTGGCGAATCATCACTTCAGCGATTTTGATGCTGTCCTTTTCGGCCAACGCCACAAGTTCAGCCACATTGCGAAACATTTTATTCCCACCTGTCCTCTCTTCATCATGGCTTATCTTCTTCGATGCACATTAATGATGAAACCGATTTCTTTTCAATCCGCAAGCTTCGCCACTTGAATGATGTTCGGCAGCTGCTCCAATTCTTGAATCAGATCATCGGTCAACGGCTGGTCAACTTCGATCGCCATGAGCGCTTCTTTCCCTTTCTCTTTGCGCGACACTTCCATATGGCCGATGTTGATCTTTCGTTTCGCCAACACCGAAGCCACCGCCCCGATCGTCCCGTACCGGTCGTTATGCATAATGAGCAGCGCCGGATGATGGCCAGACAGCTTCAAGGCAAATCCATTCAATTCGACGATTTCAATTTTTCCGCCGCCGATCGAAATGCCGACAAGCTCAAGCTCGCCTTCATCATCGCCAATCCGCAGGCGCGCCGTATTCGGATGATGCGGAATCGCCTCCTCGGCGGAAAACGACACATCTACACCTTCCGCTCGGGCGATCTCAAGCGCATTGGGAAGACGTTCATCGAACGTGTCAAATCCGAGCAACCCGGCGACAATGGCAACATCGGTGCCATGCCCCCGATACGTCTCGGCAAACGAGCCATAAAACGAAATGCGCGCCCACGCCGGCTTTCGGCCAAATAATTTGCGCGCGACTAAACCGATGCGCACCGCCCCGGCCGTATGTGAGCTTGACGGCCCGACCATCACCGGGCCAATAATATCAAAGACGCTTTTGTATTTCATTGGCGTGATTCCTCCATCAAACAGAAAAATAGAAGGGAAGGCTCCCTTCTATTATTCTAACATATTACTCGACGGAAATGATGAATGAATAAAGCGGCTGCTTTCCGTTATGCACTTCGACCTCAACCCGATCGTGTTCTTTTTCCAAATAAGCGACGACCGTCTCCACTTCGACTTCGGTCGCATCTTCGCCGTATAAAATGGTCACGATTTCGCTTTCTTCATCAATGAGCGCATCAAGCAGCCGCTTCGTTACGTCGAGTTTGTCTTTGCCAGCGGCGATAATGCGATCATCCCATAACCCCATGTAATCGCCCTTTTCAATCTCGATGCCATCAATCGTCGTATCGCGCACGGCAAACGTCACTTGCCCCGTTTTCACTCGCGACAGCGCCGCCGTCATCGCCCGCTCGTTCTGCTCGGTCGATTGCACTGGGTTAAACGCCAACAGCGCCGCCAATCCTTGCGGGACCGTTTTGGACGGGATGACGACAACTCGTTGTTCAGACAACTCTGCCGCCTGTTTTGCCGCCATTACAATGTTTTTGTTGTTCGGCAGCACAAACACTGTTTCCGCGTTGGCACGACGGATGGCGTCAGCGATTTCTTCCGTGCTCGGGTTCATTGTTTGCCCGCCTTCAATGATGGCATGGGCACCGATGCTCCGAAACAGTTCGGCCACGCCAGCGCCCATGGCGACGGCGACGATGCCGTACGGCTTTTTTTTCTCTCTGGCCGCCCCACCCTTAGGCAGTGGAGCCGCCTCTTTGCCGACAATGTTGACATGTTGTTCGCGCATGTTTTCGATTTTAATGTTGATCAAGCTCCCGTAGCGTTGACCGTATGTCAGCACCTCACCCGGCGTTTCCGAATGGATATGCACTTTAACGAGCTCGTCATCCGCGACAACGAGCAAGGAGTCACCGAACTTGCTTAACTCTCGGCGGAACGTTTCTTCGGAAAACGGGTGTTCAGCCAGTTTGTCCGGTTCAAAGCGGACCATGAACTCCGTGCAGTAGCCGAATTCGATTTCATCGGTATGAATATGGCTTTGCGCGCTTTGATGGTGTACGATTTTCACCAAGTCATCCAGCGGCACCCTAGCGCGCTCGTCGCTCACCGTTTCCCCTTTCAAAGCGGCGAGAAACCCTTCGTAGACATAGACAAGCCCTTGACCGCCGCTGTCGACGACACCGACTTCCTTTAAAATCGGAAGCAATTCCGGCGTGCGTTTGAGCGCCGCTTTCGCCTCGGCGAGCGCCGCTTCCATCACGGCGATCACGTCGCGCTCTTTTTTGGCCACCTCCACCGCCTTGCGCGCCGCTTCTTTGGCAACGGTGAGAATCGTCCCCTCAACCGGCTTCATCACCGCCTTATAGGCCGTGTCCACCCCCGCCTGCAAAGCGGCGGCGAACTCGAAGCTGTTCACCGCTTGTTTGCCTTCGACTGCCTTGGCAAATCCACGGAACAGCTGCGACAAAATGACGCCGGAATTGCCGCGCGCCCCCATCAATAACCCTTTTGCCAGCGCCGCGGCGACGTTGCCGATATGGTCGGAGGCATTCGCCTGCACTTCTTTCGCCCCGGACGTCATCGACAAGTTCATGTTCGTTCCTGTATCGCCATCTGGAACCGGAAAGACGTTCAACGCATCGACCGCCTTGGCGTTGTTCGCCAAATGAGCGGCCCCTTGCTGCACCATATCGGCAAACCGTCTCCCGTCAAGCGTCCTCATTGTCACCAGCTAACTCCTCCTTACTACGGGTTCAACACTCGAACCCCTTGAACGTAAATATTGATCGACTGAACCGCCAGCCCGAGCGTCTGATCAAGCGTATACTTCACTTTCGACTGCACGTTATGGGCAACTTCGGAAATTTTCGTTCCATAGCTGACGATGATGTACATATCGATATGTACTTCACCGTTTTCTTCTCGGACGATAACCCCTTTGGAAAAATTCTCCCGGCGCAAAATTTCCGACAACCCATCGCGAATTTGGTTTTTCGACGCCATTCCGACAATGCCGTAACAATCGACGGCTGCTCCCCCCGCGATCATCGCAATCACTTCATTGGCCACTTCGATGCGCCCGTATTTCGTCTGCCATTCAATCGACATGCTCGTTCCCCCTTTGCGTATCTCGCACAGTTACCCCTATTGTACTATAACGCTTTCCGTTTTCAAAGCGCTTCCCGTCCGCCCACTAGTATTATTTAGCCGAAAACTGAAAGATATGTCAAGGACAGTTTCTTGAAAGAAAACTGCACGTCTATTGCAATCCCTACGGTTGTATGGTAAATTATAATAGTGTTTTTAGCAGGGATGTGAAAGCAAGGAGGGAAAGACGATGGCGAAATGCTTTGTGACCGGCAAGAAGAAATCGTTCGGCAACTCGCGTTCGCACGCCATGAACGCCAGCCGCCGTACATGGAAAGCCAACTTGCAAAAAGTGCGCATTTTAGTTGACGGCAAACCGAAACGCGTCTGGGTTTCGGCGCGCGCGCTGAAATCTGGAAAAGTGAAACGCGTCTAACAGCTTGACGAAAAGAAGCCGCCCCAAAAGGCGTTCCTCCTTTTGTTCGGCGGCTCCACAAAAAAAGCACCAAAAATGGTGCTTTTTTCTTATCCTTTTTTAAATGCGTTCAACACCGCCCGCACGATTCCGCCTAAAAATCTCGGCAGCTTGATCGTATAAAACTTCATCCCGATTCCCTCCTCACACCGATCATGACAAGCTTCCCGCCGTTTCGTTATTCAGTATATTCCTTACCGGGCTAAGCGCGACTACGGGCAGCCGGCAAAATCGCTGCTCCTTATCATCATTAATATGCCTTCTGAAAACGAAAAAGTACCAGAAGATTGGATAAGTTCGTTACTAATACATAATGTCGAACCTCGGGAAATATGACAGTTTGTTAGCGGATATTTAAATCCGGTAAGCGTAAGCTCTGCCACTGTTTCAGAAATCGGGATGTACGATACATAGCGGTATCGCTCGTCGCGCATAACCGTATGCATGCCGGGCAGATGGACGGTGAGCACGTTTTGCTGGTCGATGAGTTCAATGGGCCGCCCGGCGTACTTTAACAGCAGCTCGACGTTGCCAAACAAATGGTCGAGCCGCCCGCCGGTCCCCCCAAACAGGCGGATGGCCCCGTCTGTCTGCTCAACGGCCCAGTCAAGAGCGATCTCCATATCCGTTTTGTCTTTTTCCGCCGGCCAAATGTCAATCTCCGGCAGCATCTCCCTTAGCCGCTTGACCTCCTCAGCCGGCAGCGAATCAAAATCGCCAAACGCCCGCACTGGGCGGAGCCCGAAATCCATCAGCGCTTTCGTGCCGCGGTCGACGCCGACCCACTGCACATCTTTCCCGTCATAAAGGCGCAAATCCGGGAGAAGCTCGCGCGGGCCGCCGCCGACAATATGGATGATCATTCCTTCTTCCCCCTTCGCCGCAACCGCTACTTCGTGCATGCTTCGCGAAGCGCACGAATGGCGGCGGCTCGATCCGGTTCATTGTAGATGGCCGAACCGGCGACGAGCACGTTCGCCCCGGCCTCCGCGCAAAGCGGCGCCGTTTCCGCGTTGATGCCGCCGTCAACTTCAATATCGATCACCTTGTTTTGCTCGCTGGCCATCCGGGCAACCTCGCGGATTTTTGGCACGACCGCCGGAATAAACGCCTGTCCGCCGAACCCTGGATTGACCGTCATCAACAAGACGAGATCGACATCCGCGATTACATGGCGGATCATCTCGACCGGTGTATGGGGATTGAGCACCACCCCGGCTTTGACGCCTTGTTCCTTGATGAAATGAATCGTCCGATGCAAATGCACGCATGCCTCAACATGGACGGAAATCACATCCGCGCCCGCTTTCGCAAACGCCGGGATGTATCGGTCCGGGTCGGCGATCATCAAATGAACGTCAAGCGGCAGCTTCGTCACCGGTCGAATGGCGGCCACGACCGGTGGACCGAACGTCAAATTCGGCACGAAATGACCGTCCATAATATCGACATGAATCCAATCCGCCCCGCCTTCCTCGACCGAACGAATTTCCTCGGCCAAGCGGGCGAAATCGGCTGATAAAATCGATGGCGCAATTCGAATCATGTTCAATACCTCGGCTTTCGTTCTTTCATTTCAGCAACAAAACTGACGTAGTGGTCATAGCGGTACGATGGAATCTCACCAGCCTCGACCGCCTCGCGCACGGCGCATTTCGGCTCGGCGATATGAAGACAGCCGCGGAATTTGCATCCTTCCCCATGCGTCCGAAATTCAGGAAAATAATGCGGCAATTCGTCAAGCTCGATATGGTCGAACTCGAGCGCACTAAACCCTGGAGTGTCGGCGACAAGCCCACCGGCAACCTCAAGCAGTTCGACATGGCGGGTCGTATGCTTGCCGCGCCCTAAATGGGTGGAAATGTCGCCGGTTTTCAACCGCAAATCGGGACGGAGCGCGTTTAGCAGCGACGATTTGCCGACGCCGGACTGCCCGGCGATGACGGAGACGCGGCCGCGAAGGCGGGCCGCCAGCTCATCGAGCCCCCCTTTTGTCACCGCCGACGTCTCGATAACGTCGTAGCCGATGCGCCGGTAATCATGCACGTAGCGGGCAATCTCTTCTTTCGATTCGTCATCCAACAAATCGATTTTGCTGATGACAATGATTGGCGTGATTCGTTTTGATTCAACCAAGACAAGAAAACGGTCAAGTAGCTTGGCGTTGAAGTCCGGGCTTACAGCCGAAAAAACTAAAATCGCCTGCTCGACGTTGGCGATCGGCGGCCGCACAAGCTCATTTTGCCGCTCGCCAATCTCCAAAATATAGCCTTCCGTTTCACTCGTCGCCTGAAAAACGACGCGGTCGCCGACGAGCGGCGTCACTTTTTTCTTGCGGAACACACCGCGCCCACGGCATTGAAACACACGGCCTTCGGACAGGACGTAATAAAATCCGCTTAACGCTTTAATGATTTGTCCTTCCGCCATAGCCTCACCCCTTTTTTCCATCATTTCCTGGGTATGGGATCGCTCCTTCCTCTTTGACGACATTATTGACAATGACGCGGTAATAAGCGGTCTCCCCGTATGGAATTTCAAACTCGACCATCTCAGTCGCTGGCGCCGTCAGCCGGTATGTTTTGTATGGCGTTGTCATATTGTGAGTGGCATCTTGGATGTAAAGCTGGGCTTCAACGATTTGCCCCGGCATCGCCGGTTCATATGGGATCATAATCTCTTTCACTACCGTTTTGGACGGCTTCGGCTCCGGCCCGCGGGAAATGACAACAGTGATGGTTTCCCCTTTTTTTACCTGCTCGTTCGCCGCTGGGGTTTGCGAAATGACAAGCCCTTCTGGCACCTCGTTCGAATACTCGTACTTCACATCAATGCGCAGTCCTTGATCCGCTCCGTAGTCGCGCACGCTTTTTTCCGTATAGCCGGTCAAATCTTTAACAGTGACCTTCTCCGGCCCGAGGCTGACAGTGAACATCACTTCTGTTTCATCAGGCACGACTTCATCGCCCGCGTACGGGTATTGATCCAAAATCGTCCCTTCCGGCTTGTCGCTGTAGCGGCCGCTGCGTGTGATGCGGGCAAACCCTTCGGCGCGCAGCTCTTCCTCCGCTGCAGCAATATCATCGCCAATGAAGCTCGGAAATTCGATTTTCTTTTTTCCAATGCTCTTATAAATAATGACGCCGGCCCCTTTCTTCACCGTCATGCCGGCTTCCGGATCGGTGCGCACGACTTTTCCTTCTTCTATGTGGTCATCTTCCACATCGATCGTATCTTTGATTTCCAAACCGAGCGACGACAACTGTTCAACAGCGTCGTCATAGTTTTTATTGACCACGTTCGGCATGGTCACTTCTTTTGGAAAAATGAGGTCCGGAATCCATGTGACGGCGCTGACGCCGGCAGCTCCAATGAACAGCAAGGCAGCCACAAGCCAAGCGATCCATGCCCGCTTCCGCTTCGGTTTTGGTTCGCCCGTCGTATGAACCGGTTCGCTCGTTTTTTCTTCGTACACAAGCGTCTCTTGCTCCAACGCCGCGCTTTCCGCATGTTTGATCATTGGAATGGCTTTCGTTGCCTCTTCATCGTCATCGGGAATGATGAATTTCGGCTCGTTTCGCCGCCTTGGATCAAGCGCCGTCCGAATGTCTTCGTTCATTTCGCGAGCAGACGCATAGCGGTAAAACGGGTCTTTCGCCGTCGCTTTCAAAATAATGTTTTCCACGCTTTGGGGAAGATCCGGATTCCACGCTTTCGGCGACGGGGTTTCCGCCTGCAAGTGCTTCAACACGATCGAAACGGCTGATTCTCCGGAAAACGGCAACCGGCCGGTGACGAGTTCAAACATGACAATGCCGAGCGAATAAATATCCGACTTTTCTGTCGCAATGCCCCCGCGCGCCTGTTCTGGCGACAAATAATGGACCGAACCGAGCACCGAGTTCGTCTGTGTAATCGTTGTCCCGCTCATCGCCACGGCAATCCCGAAGTCGGTGACTTTCACATTGCCTTGCTCATCAAGCAAAATATTTTGCGGTTTAATGTCGCGATGAATGATGCCGTTCTCATGGGCATGGGCGATCGCGGATGTCAGCTGATCCATGATGCCAAGCGCCCGTTCGACCGGAAGCGGAGCATGCTGCTGAATGTATTGCTTGAGCGTCGCGCCGCGCACATATTCCATGACGATGTAATAGACGCCTTCCTCTTCGCCGACATCATAAATGGAGACGATATGTTCATGATTTAAACTCGTTGCCGCCTGGGCTTCACGGCGAAACCGTTTAATGAATTGATCATCGTTGGCAAAGTCGAGGCGGAGCACTTTGACAGCAACATCGCGCTCCAAAATCATATCGCGGGCCAAATACACATTGGCCATGCCGCCGCCGCCGATGAGGCTGATGATTTTATAGCGGTCATTCAATCGTTTTCCAATGAGCACGCCGATCACCCACCTTCACGTTCCGTTGAAACATCGATGACCGCCAGCGAAATGTTGTCTTCCCCGCCCCGCCCGTTGGCGAGCTCAATGAGCGCCTCCGCCTTCTCTTCCAGCGTGCCGGCACCCGTCAAAATATGCACCATGTCTGCTTCCGACACTTTGTTGGACAACCCGTCCGAACATAGCAGCAACATATCCCCTTCGTCGAGCGCCACCGTTTTAACGTCGATTTTCACCGCCGGTTCCGTGCCGAGCGCCCGCAACAGCACGTTTTTGCGCGGGTGATGTTCAGCCGCTTCTTTGGAAAGTTGCCCGCTTTTGACGAGCTCATTGACCAACGAGTGGTCATCCGTCAGCTGCTGAATTCCGCTTTGGTTGAGCACGTAGCAGCGGCTGTCGCCAATATGCGCAACCGTCGCGAACGGACCGGCGCAAACGGCAGCGACAATCGTCGTCCCCATTCCTTGGCATTCCGGATGGAAACGGGCATGTTGAAACAATTGTTCGTTCGCCGCCGCAATCTGCGTCTTGAGCCATTGCTCCGCCTCAGCAGGCGAAGCAAGGCCATTCTCTTTCTCCCAGCACTCCTGCAAATACGTCACCGCCATGGAGCTGGCTACGTCGCCGGCACGATGCCCTCCCATCCCATCAGCGACGATCGCTAAATATTGACCGCGTTGATTGACAAACACGCCGCCGCTGTCTTCGTTATGTTCGCGAATTTGGCCGATGTCAGTTCGGAAAACGGCTCGCATCCGATTCACCTCGTCTCTTCTTTTCGCTCCTTCGCGCGAAGCTGTCCGCAGGCGGCATCGATGTCGTGTCCATGTTCGCGGCGAATGGTGACATTGATTCCATGTTTTTTCAACGCCCGTTCAAAAGCGAAAATTTGACTGCGCGGCGTGCGCACATAGTTGCGCTCCGGCACGTAGTTGACCGGAATCAAATTCACATGGCATTTCAGTCCTTTAATCAGCGCAGCCAGCTGCTCGGCGTGCTCAAGCTGGTCGTTCACCCCGCCGAACAATCCGTACTCAAACGTCACGCGCCGGCCGGTTTTTTCAATGTAATACCGAACTGCCTCCATCAGCTTCGGCAGCGGGTACGCTTTATTGATCGGCATGAGTTTCGTCCGCAGCTCATTTGTCGGTGCGTGCAAAGAAATGGCAAAGTTGATTTGCATTCCTTCATCCGCGAATTGGTAAATTTTAGGTATTATCCCGCTGGTAGAAACAGTGATATGACGAGCGCCAATGTTCAACCCTTTTGGGTGGTTGATGATGCGCAAAAACTTGATGAGTGCATCGTAGTTGTCAAACGGCTCGCCGATGCCCATGACAACGATGCTGCTGACGCGCTCGCCTGTTTCATCGAGCGCCTTCTGCACTTGCACGACTTGGGCGACAATCTCGCCCGCCTCTAAATGACGCTTAAGGCCGCCGAGCGTCGAGGCGCAAAACGTGCAGCCGATGCGGCAGCCGACTTGCGTTGTGACGCACACCGAATTGCCGTAGTTATGGCGCATGAGCACTGTCTCGATCGAATAGCCATCATGAAGCTCAAACAAAAATTTGATCGTTCCGTCTTTGGACGTTTGTTTGACCACCGTTTTCAACGTCGTGATCAAAAACGATGCCGCTAGCTGTTCGCGCAACCGTTTCGGCAGATTCGTCATGTCGGCAAAATCGGTCACGCGCTTCTGATACAACCATTCGTAAATTTGCGTGGCCCGAAACGGCTTTTCACCTTGAGCGGCAAGCCATTCCTTCAATTCGTCCAGCGTAAGCGAATAAATCGATGGCAACGGGGGCTGCGTTTCGCCGACAGAGCGGCGGGCAGCCGGACGAACCATTTCCATGCTTTTACACCTTCTTTCGCAGTCGGGCGATAAAAAACCCGTCAGAGTCAAAATGATGCGGCAACAACTGAAGCATGCCGCCTTTCACATACGGCCGCACCGGTTCCGGCATCCGCTCGGCCAGCTGGCCATCAAGGGAAAAGTCGCGGTGGTCGGCTAAAAAGCGGGCGATGGTTTCTTCGTTTTCCTCGCGCTCCACCGTGCATGTGCTGTAGACAAGCGTACCGCCTTTTTTCAAAAGCGGGGCGGCCGCCCGTAAAATGGCTTGCTGCACCTCAGCAAGCGCGGCGACATCATCGCTCCCTTTCGTATATTTGATCTCCGGTTTACGGCGAATGACGCCGAATCCCGTACACGGCGCATCAACTAAAATGCGGTCAAACGATTCCGGGGCGAACCGTTCACCGAGCCGGCGGCTGTCAAGGGCGATGGCCATGATGTTATCAAGTCCAAGCCTTTGCGCCTGTTGTTTGATCAGCTTTACTTTATGCTCATGAACATCGACGGCGACTACTTCGCCACGGCCGTCCATCCGCTCCGCGATATGGGTCGTTTTTCCGCCCGGTGCCGCGCAGCAGTCAAGCACCCGCTCGCCGGGGGCTGGATCGAGCGCTCGGGCGACAAGCATGGAGCTTTCATCTTGAATCGTCAGCCATCCGGCGCGAAACGCCTCGGTATGAGCCAAGTTTCCTTTTTCCGCGCGAATGGCTTCGGGCGCCATTCGGCCCAATTCGGCCTCAACTCCTTCAGCGCGCAGCCGCTCGAGCGCTTCTTCGACGGTCGCGCGCAGCCGGTTGACGCGGGCCGTTGATTGCGGCGGGCGCAAGTTCATCTCGCACATGCGCGCGGTCTCCTCGAAGCCGTATTGCGCGATCCAGCGCCGGACGAGCCACTCGGGATGGCTGGTGGCAATGGCAAGCCGCTGGCTCGCGTCATCAACCGCCTCGATCGCCGGCAACCCTTCGCGGCTGATCGTGCGCAAGACGCCGTTGACAAGTGAAGCGATGCCGCGATGGCCGCGCCGCTTAGCGATTTCAACCGCTTCAAAGACGGCGGCGCGGTCGGGGACGCGGTCCAAATACACCATTTGGTACAGCGTCAAGCGAAGAAGTATGCGCACCCACGGCTCAAGTCGGCGCGCTTTGCGCAAAAACGGCGCTAAATAGTAGTCGAGCGTGTCGCGCCGCTGCATCGTGCCGTACACGATTTCCGTCAACAGCGCCGCATCGCGGCTGTCAACATGCCCTTTGCGAATCGCGTCGTTCAGTTCGAGATGGCTGTATGCCCCTTTTTCTTCAATTGCCAACAGTGTATCCAAAGCAAGTTCACGTACGTTCATGATCCTCTCCTAGCTTCATGCCGACCGCCAGCCGGCTGCCGGCGCCGCGCAAAAATTCGCCTGCCGCCATCCGTTTTTTTCCGGCCGGCTGCAATTCGGTGATGCGAATGGCCGTCTCATTGCCCGTGGCCACGACGATGCCGTTTTCCTCGAGCGCCAAAATCGTGCCTGGCGGCGCCGAATATGGCGCTGGCACTTTTTCTCCCCACCATATTTTCCAAACATTATCTCCCGATGTCGTATACGTCACCGGCCACGGATGGAAGGCGCGAATATGGTTGTAAATGGCTTCGCCGGGCTGCGTCCAATCGATCCGCTCCTGCTCGCGACGGATGTTCGGCGCATACGTCGCTTTCTCCTCATCTTGCGGAACGGGCGTAATGTTTCCTTCCAATAAAAGCGGAAGCGTTTCTGATAATAGTTTAGCCCCGGCGGCGCTCAATTTATCATGAAGTGTGCCAACCGTATCCGTCTCGTCGATCGGCACTTCCACTTGCGCCAGCATGTCGCCGGCGTCAAGTTTTTCTACCATGTACATGATCGTAACGCCTGTTTTCGTTTTTCCTTGCCAAATGGCGTAATGGATCGGCGCGCCGCCGCGCAGTTCCGGAAGAAGCGAAGCATGGACGTTGATGCAGCCGTATTTCGGCGCCTCAAGCAGCGCCTTTGGCAAAATTTGCCCATACGCTGCCGTGACAATCAAATCGGGCGCAAACGCCAGCACTTGTTCATACTGCTCCGGCTCGCGAATTTTCGTCGGCTGCAGCACCGGGATGCCGCAGCGCTCCGCCTCGACTTTGACCGGCGGCGGAACAGGCTCGCGCTTTCGCCCTTTCGGCTTGTCCGGCTGCGTGACAACCGCTGCAACCCGATACCCGTCATCAAGCAGCTGCCGCAAAATCGGTACGGCAAAGTCAGGTGTTCCCATAAAGACAATGTTCGTCATTGGCATCTATCCTTCCAATTCTTCAAGATCGCAATAGCGAATCACTTTCGACGTAAACAACACGCCGTGCAAATGGTCGATTTCATGCTGCAGGGCGCGCGCCAAAAAACCGGTCGCAGAAAGCGTAAAGGGGCGGCCGCGCCGGTTCTGCGCCCGTACTTTCACATATTTCGCACGCGGCACTTCGCCAAACAAACCGGGAAAGCTCAAACATCCTTCCACATCCACTTCTTCGCCGCGCGTTTCGATCACGACCGGGTTGATGAGCTCAATGCGTCCGTGCTCATCTCCGACATCGACGACCGCAATCTGTTCGGCGATGCCGACTTGCGGAGCGGCGAGCCCGACTCCATCAGCAGCAAGCATCGTTTCATACATATCGTCAAGCAGCCGCCCGAGCCGACGGTCAAATATCGTTACCGGCGCGCACGGCTGTTCTAAAATCGGATTCGGATACGTGACAATGGACAAAATCGACAACGCCATTCCTCCATCTTTTACATCATCATATAGGGGTTCGTATCGACGGTAATGGTGACACCGCCATGGGCGGCGTCCGCTTGGTAGCGGTCGACCACCGCTTTAAGCGCCGCCGTGACGTTCGGCTCCCGCTTGTATTTTATCATGCATTGGTAACGATATCTATCATGAAGCCGAGCGATCGGCGAGGCGACCGGACCGAGGACGACCGCTTCCCTTGACAGCTGCTTGCGCAAATAGACGGCGATTTTCTCCGCCGCTTTGGCCGCAGCCGGCGCCTCTTCGTGAGCGACGGTAATAAGTGCCAAATAATAGTACGGTGGATAACCGTGCGCTTTGCGCAGCGCCATCTCCCTCCGATAAAAAGCGCGATAGTCGTGGCGGGCGGCCAGTTCAATGCTGTAGTGTTCGGGTGTATACGTTTGAATGATGACTTCGCCGGGCAGCTCGTGCCGTCCGGCGCGTCCGCTCACTTGCGTCAGCAGCTGGAACGTTTTCTCCGCAGCCCGGAAATCGGGCAGGTGAAGCATCGTATCGGCCGCCAGCACACCAACAAGCGTGACATCCGGAAAGTCAAGTCCTTTGGCGATCATTTGCGTGCCGAGCAAAATATCGGCTTCTTTCGCGGCAAAGCGGGACAGCAGCTCCTCATGCGCCCCTTTCCGCCCGGTCGTGTCGACGTCCATGCGGATGACACGCGCCTTCGGCAGCAACTTCGCCAGCTCTTCTTCCACTTTTTGCGTGCCGGTGCCGAAAAAGCGGATATGTTCGCTTCCGCACGACGGACAGCGGGGAACAAGCGGCTCTTCATGGCCGCAATAATGGCATTTCATCCGCTCACCGGCGCGATGGTACGTGAGCGAAATGTCGCAGTGCGGACAACGGATGACATAGCCGCAGCCGCGGCACATGACAAACGTTGAATAGCCGCGCCGGTTTAAAAATAGCACCGCCTGCTCGCCGCGGTCGAGCCGAAGGCGCAGCTCCTCGAGCAATCGCCGCGAAAACATCGAACGGTTGCCGCTGCGCAACTCCTCGCGCATATCGACCACATGGACGTCCGGCAAGCCGCGATTGCTGATGCGCTCCGGCAGTTCGAGCAGCTCGTACACCCCTTTGACGGCGCGGGCAAACGTCTCCAGTGAGGGAGTGGCGCTGCCGAGCACGACCGGACAGCTGTGGTGGCGGGCGCGGTAAATGGCGACATCGCGTGCATGATAGCGCGGCATTTCTTCTTGCTTGTAGCTCGTCTCATGCTCCTCATCGATAATGATCATTCCTAAATTTTCAAACGGGGCGAACACCGCCGACCGCGCGCCGACAACAAGCTGCACTTCTTTCCGATGGATTTTCCGCCATTCGTCATATTTTTCGCCGACCGACAGCCCGCTGTGAAGCACCGCTACTTTCGGGCCGAACCGGCTTTTGAAGCGCTCAACCATTTGCGGTGTCAGCGAAATTTCCGGCACAAGCACGATCGCTTCCTTCCCTTGACGCAGCACTTCATCGATCGCCTGCATATACACTTCCGTCTTTCCGCTGCCGGTGACGCCATACAACAAAAACGTGCGATGCTCTCCGGCGCGCACCGAAGCGACGACCTTCGCCAAGGCTGCCGCTTGCGCCTGGGTGAGCGCCGGCGGCTCGCTCGGCTGAAACGTGCGATGCGCATACGGATCGCGATACACCTCGACATCGCGAGCAACAACCAATCCTTTCTCCACAAGCGCCTTCAGCGGGGCAGAGGAAATGCCGAGTGTTGCTTGCAGTTCGGCAATGGGGACAGCTTCCCCCCGCTTGAGCAAAAACGACACCACTTCTTTTTGCCGCGCCGGCAGCGAATGAAGCGCCTGTTCCGCCTGTTCGGCCGAAACGGCAAGAGCGGCGGACTTCACCGTTTTCTTGCCCGCTTTTTCCTTCACCTTATAGACCGCCTCAAGCACGCCTTGCTGCACCGCTTTTTGCGCCGCACGCCATAAACCGGCCGCCTCAACCTCTTTCCACGCCGCCTCCGTCCGCCCGGCAAACAGCGGCTGCAGTTCATCGGGAAGCTCGCCCCGCCTTTCCTCTTCCGTCAGGCGGAGCGTCTTTTCATACTTCGCCCGCATCGCCGCCGGCAGCATCGCCTGGTACGCGGAAATGGCAAAACAAAGCGTCGTTTCCGTCAAATA
This sequence comes from Geobacillus sp. BMUD, assembly GCF_013096845.1. Classification (NCBI taxonomy): domain Bacteria; kingdom Bacillati; phylum Bacillota; class Bacilli; order Caryophanales; family Anoxybacillaceae; genus Geobacillus; species Geobacillus sp. BMUD. The sequence continues at coordinate 272,339 of NZ_SDLA01000001.1, read as the reverse complement.
GCGGCCAAGATCAAGCAGCTCGCCGTTTAACACCGGCACGACATCAAGCACCTCTTCAATCGCCTTCAATGACTCGATCTCAGAATGATCTTTTACGTCCACAACAAACCCTTGCAAGCGCCGCGCCCCAAACGGCACCGTCACCCGCATGCCCGGCTGGATGACGCCTCGCCAGCGCTCCGGAATCCAATAATCGAATGGACGGTCCGTCTGCCGGGACGGGACATCGACAATCACAGATGCGACTTTCATCGAATCGCCTCGATATACGCATGAATTTCCTTTAAAATTTCCCTAGCGGCCTCCTGTTTCGTCATGAGCGGCAACGGCCGGACGACGCCATCGCGGCGGAAGATGGTGACGATGTTCGTATCGCCGGCAAACCCTGCCCCCTCTTCGGTGACATTGTTGGCAACGACCATATCCAACCGCTTTTCTTCGAGTTTTTTTAACGCATACGGCTCGAGGTTGTCCGTCTCAGCAGCAAATCCGACCAAAATCTGCCTTGTTTTTCGCTCACCAAGCGCTTTCAAGATGTCCACTGTCCGCTCCATCTCTACCACATAGTCACCTGGCTGCTTTTTTATTTTGGACGCCGCCACATATTTTGGCCGATAATCGGCGACCGCCGCCGCCTTGATGACGATGTCCGTTTCCGCAAACCGAGCCATCACTGCTTCGTACATTTCAGCGGCCGACTCAACCGACACCGTCTCGACGTCATCCGGCGAAGAAAGCGCGGTCGGTCCAGCAACAAGCGTCACCGAAGCGCCAAAGCGGGCCGCTGCTTCGGCGATGGCATAGCCCATTTTGCCGCTCGAATAGTTGGAAAAATAGCGAACCGGATCAAGCCGCTCCCTTGTCGGCCCAGCGGTGACAAGGATGCGCTGGCCGCGAAACAGCGGCGGATCATCAGCGAAAAAACGCTCGATATGGGCGATGATTTTCTCCGGCTCCTCAAGCCGCCCTTTGCCGATATAGCCGCACGCCAAATAGCCTTCCGACGGCTCGATGAACCGGTAGCCGAATTGGTGGAGCCGCTCAATGTTTGCCTGGACGGCCGGATGCTCGTACATATGGACGTTCATCGCCGGAGCGATCCAGACGGGCGCTTTCGTCGCCAAAATCGTTGTCGTCACCATATTGTCAGCGATGCCGGCGGCCAGCTTCGCGATCGTATTGGCCGTCGCCGGTGCGACGAGAACAAGATCGGCCCAGTCCGCTAAGTCAATATGGGCGATGACAGCCGGGTTGTTTTCGGCAAACGTATCGACATACACTTCCTGGCGCGACAATGCTTGGAACGTGAGCGGCGTAATGAACTGGCACGCCCCTTCCGTCATGATCACTTTCACTTCGGCGCCGCGCTGGGTGAGCTGGCTGGTGAGCACCGCCGCCTTGTACGCCGCCACCCCCCCGGTCACGCAAAGCAAAATATGTTTTCCGTTGATCATGTTGGCCACCCCCGACATTGAAAAAAATAACAACCTAAAGCTAGGTTGTTATTTGTCTTCTTCCACTAATTCGACCTTGTCACCAGCGATTTCCTCGAGCGCCTGGCCGACAAATTTTTTCGACACCGGCTTTTTCACCATCAGCTCCGCACCGTCCTGAAGCTCGCGCGCCCGTTTGGCCACCACCGTGACGAGCTTATATTTCGAATCGACTTTTTGCATCAGCAGATCGATGGAAGGATACAGCATCGTTATTCCACCCCCAACATCCGTTTATATCGCTTGGCGACGCGCTCACGCCGGCAATGTTCAGCGATGACGATCGCCTTGATCCGCTCGCAGGCGAGCTCTACTTCGTCATTTTCCACGACATAGTCGTACTCATCCATCATCTCAAGCTCCTCTTTCGCCGCCCGCAACCGGTTTTCAATCAGCTCTTTCGACTCCGTGCCCCGCCCCATGATCCGCTTCTCAAGCTCCTTGAGGCTTGGCGGGGCCAAGAAAATGAAGAGCGCCTCCGGAAACGCCCGCCGTACTTTCATCGCCCCTTGCACTTCGATCTCTAAAAACACATCTTTCCCTTCGGCAAGCGTCTTCTCCACATAGTCGATCGGCGTGCCATAGTAGTTGCCGACGTATTCCGCCCACTCGAGCAGCTTGTTTTCACGGATCATTTGTTCAAACTGCTCGCGCGTGCGGAAGAAGTAGTCGACGCCTTCCACTTCGCCTTCGCGCGGCTTACGCGTCGTGACCGACACCGAATAATGAAGATTGATGTCTGGCTGCGAAAACAGCGCCTTGCGCACCGTCCCTTTGCCAACCCCAGACGGACCCGACATGACGATCAACAACCCACGTTCGTTCTTCAACGTCCCAACCCCTGCCCTTCCTCGGAGAAATCGTCGCTTCCATATAAGCGGTTCGCCACCGTTTCCGGTTGCACGGACGACAAAATGACATGATCGCTGTCCATGATGATGACAGCGCGCGTCCTCCGCCCGTGCGTTGCGTCAACGAGCTTGCCGCTTTCGCGCGCATCTTGAATGATTCGTTTGATCGGCGCCGAATCGGGGCTGACAATCGTAATGATGCGGGCGGCTGACACCATATTTCCGTACCCGATGTTGATGAATTTCACCATGACACGCCCACCTGCCATATTCGATATTGTTGCCGCCGGCAAGCCGTTTTAAACCGTTATTCGACTATTCGACGTTTTGCACCTGTTCTTTCATCTTCTCGATCGCGCTTTTCATCTCCACGACTTGCGCGGCAATCAGGCTGTCGTTTGCCTTGGCGCCGATCGTGTTGACTTCCCGGTTCAACTCTTGCACCAAGAAGTCGAGCTTCCGCCCAACCGGTTCGTCCATTTCTAAGGCGTCCGCCATTTGCGCCAAATGGCTGCGAATGCGTTTCAACTCCTCGTGAATGTCCGCCTTTTCGGCAAACACCGCCACTTCCGTCAGCAAGCGCGCTTCATCGATCGGAGCGGGCGCCCATTCGCGCAGGCGGCGCTCAAGCCGCTCACGGTATTGTTCCATGACAAGCGGTGCCCGCTGTTCAATGGCTTCCACCCCGGCTTCGACTTCATGAAGCCGGGCGCGCAAATCCGCGGCAAGCGCCTCTCCTTCGCGTCGACGCATGGCAACAAGCGCCTTTGCCGCCTCGTCGATGGCATCTAAAAGCAGCGGCTCTACTTCTTCATTCGCGCCTTCTTCTTCGACGACCTCGACCGCCCCATCAAGTCGAAGCAGTTCGGCGGCCGTCACGCCGCCGTCAATGGCAAATCGCTTTGCGGCTTCCTGCACTCCGGCCCAATACTGGCCAAGCAAATCCCAATCAATATGTACGCTCCGTTTCACAAGACCGTCGCCGGCGATCGTGACGAACACTTCCACTTTTCCGCGCCGCACGTACGATGAAATTGCTTTTTTTATTTTATCCTCAAACACAAGCCATTGTCTAGGGAGGCGGATGGAAATTTCGCAAAACCGATGGTTGACGGATTTCATTTCCACCGCCACCATCAAGCGATCCGTTTTTTTCACACTCGCGCCGAAGCCGGTCATGCTGTAAACCATATCATCACATCCGTTGCTGTCATGATGAAAAAGAAAAGGTCATAGAGCTTGCCTCTATCACCTTTTTCATTATACCATAACCACGTTTTATTTTCTCGCCCGAAACGAGCCAGCAAACAAAAATGTCGGCAAGGCAGACAGACCTACGATGAGCAGCCAATCGACCGCGGCGAGCGGCTTCGTATGGAACACCGCAGCCAGCGGCGGATAGTAGATGACAACCAACAGCAATACAAGCGACACGGCCACCGCCGCGACAAGATACATGTTCCCGAATGGACTGCGGTCAAAAATCGAACGATCGCAGCGGCAGTCAAACACATGGATGAGCTGCGCCAACACCAACGTCGCAAACGCCGCCGTCTGGGCGTAAACGAGATCCTCGCCGCTCCGTTCATAGGCCGTCAAAAACGCGGCCAACGTCACCACGCCGATCAAAACGCCGCGGCTTATGATTTTCCAGCCGAGCCCACGCGCGAACACCCCTTCATCGGGGCGGCGCGGCGGCCGCTTCATCACGTTTTCTTCCGGCCGGTCGAGCCCGAGCGCCATCGCTGGCAAACCGTCGGTGACAAGATTGACCCATAAAATTTGAATCGGCACGAGCGGCAGCGGCAACGCCAGCAGCATCGCAAACAACATGACAAGAATTTCCCCGACGTTGGAGGCGAGCAAGTAGCGGATAAACTTGCGAATGTTTTCGTAAATGTTGCGCCCTTCTTCAATCGCAGCCTCAATCGTCGCAAAGTTGTCATCCAACAAAACGAGCGACGCCGCCTCTTTCGCCACTTCTGTCCCCGATCGGCCCATGGCGACGCCAATATCGGCTGCTTTCAGAGCAGGTGCATCGTTCACCCCGTCCCCGGTCATCGCGACGATATGGCCGCGCCGTTTGAGAGCGTTGACGATTTTCAGCTTATGCTCCGGAGCAACGCGGGCGAACACGTAAATCTCATCGACGGCGCGTTCCAACTCATCGACCGATAGCTTCGAAAGCGTCGCCCCGTCCATCACTTTGCCGCCGGGCGGGAGCACGCCAAGCTGTTTGGCGATGGCGGTGGCTGTCAACACGTGGTCGCCGGTGATCATCACCGTTTTCATGCCCGCTTCTTTGCAGCGCGCCACCGCTTGCTTCACCTCAGGCCGCGGCGGATCGATCATGCCGGCGACGCCGAGGAACCGCAGCTTTGTCTCCGCCTCCTTCTCCGACCCGATCCGTTCTGTCTCCGCAAGCGGCCGGTACGCGACGGCAATCGTGCGCAAGGCGGAAGACGCCATCTGCCGAATCGCCTTCTCAATCGTCTCTTTCCAAGCCGGCGTCAGCACCTGTTCGCGGCCGTTCCATTCAAGGTGGTCCGCCCGCTCAAGCAGCACATCGGGCGCCCCTTTTGTCACGACCAACCGGCGGCCGTTTCGGTCGCGAACGATCACCGTCATCATTTTTCGCTCCGAATCAAACGGAAACTCCTGCTCGACCGTATACTCGCGCCAAACCATCCCTTTCGCCAATCCCGCTTTCGCCGCCGCGACGAGCAGCGCCCCTTCGGTCGGATCGCCGTCGACATAGCGCCGCCCGTTTTCCTCTTTCAACTCCGAACGATTGCAAAGCACCGCCATCGTCAATAGACGGGCGAGCTCGGGAACACGGTTTGGATCCACCGCCCGGCCCCGTTCGGAAAACTCGCCGGCCATGTCAAAGCCAACGCCGCTGACCGCAAATGTCCGTCCGCCTGCCCATACTTGCGTGACGGTCATCATGTTTTCCGTCATCGTCCCCGTTTTGTCGGAACAAATGACCGAAGCGCAGCCGAGCGTTTCCACCGCCGGAAGCTTGCGGACGATGGCGTTTCGTTTGATCATCCGCTGCACGCCAAGCGCCAAGACGACCGTCACAATGGCCGGCAACCCTTCCGGAATAGCGGCAACAGCGAGCGATACGCCGGCCAAAAACATTTCATACACGTCGTGTCCTTGAACGACCCCGACGGCCACCACCATGGCCGTCAGCGCCAAGGCGACGACAAGCAAAATTTTCCCAAGCTGCTCGAGCCGGCGCTGAAGCGGGGTTGCTCCCGCATCCGCCTCTTCAAGCATCGTCGCGATTTGCCCCATCGCGGTTTTCATCCCCGTGGCAATGACAATCCCGATCCCATTCCCTCTTGTCACAAGCGTCCCCATAAACGCCATATTGTGCAAATCACCCAACGAGGCCTGTGCGGTGTGAAGAGGGGCAGCCGATTTGGCCACCGGCACCGATTCGCCCGTCAGCGCCGACTCCTCGATTTCCAAGCCGGCTGCCTCAATCAAGCGGACGTCGGCCCCGACCCGGTCGCCGCTTGCCAGCCGCACCACATCGCCGACAACAAGCTCGCGCGCCGGGACTTTCACCCACTCCCCGCCGCGCAGCACCACCGCTTGCGGCGCGGACAACCGTTTTAAAGCAGCCAGCGACTTTTCCGCCCGCCGCTCTTGGATAAACCCGAGGATGGCGTTCATGATCACGATGACGACAATCGCCACCGCATCGACGTACTCGCCCAAAAACGCGGAAATCACCGTTGCCAACAGCAGCACCAACACCATAAAATCTTGAAACTGGCGAAAAAAGACGACGATGGCCGACTCCTTCTTCCCTTCCGCCAGCTCATTGTACCCGAACTGCCGCAGCCGCTTTTCCGCCTCCGCTGCAGTAAGCCCGGTCTTGACATTTGTCTTCGTTTCGTGCGCGACATCGCTGGCCGCGAGCGTATGCCACTGCATTTGTCTCCCCTCCGTCTCTTCGTCTTTTCAGCGCACTGTTTCCGCTTTTTTATGCTTATTCACTCCTGTCCGAAAAAATGATCACACCGCCATGATGTCTGGCGGCACAAACAAGCCAACATCACCGCTTGGCCCGTGTCCATCCCCGACGGAACATGACACGAAAAGCCCGTCTCTCTCCGCGCGGCCGACCTTGCTTCAGCCCCTTGTTGGTGAAAATCCCTGCGGTGAGCCGTGGTTTTCATCCCTAGGTGGAGGGCAAAAGGTTGCCCATGGAGCTTTCTGTGAAAATGCACACGCCTTTATCAGTCATTTTCATGCCTGGGTGGAGGGCATCCCATTGTCTATGGATTGCTTGTGAAAATCCAACGCCAACGATCCTTGGTTTTCATCCCCGGGTGGCGAGCAAACCGTTGCCCATGGAGCTTTTCTATGAAATTCTCCGAAAACGTTCATAGAAATGTTCAAAGCGACAAATGGTATGATAATATCAGAGTAGCAACCAAACGAAACAGAAAGGTGTTTTCCATGTCGTTTGACGGAGTGTTTACATACGCCATTGTCGGTGAACTCGAAGAGGCGCTTGCGGGCGGGCGGATCACGAAGATTCACCAGCCGTCGGCGCATGAGATCGTCATGCTCGTGCGCGCCCGCGGCCATAGCCATAAAGTGATGCTGTCGGCGCATCCGACGTACGCGCGCGTCCATTTGACAAACGAAACGTACGACAACCCGCCGGAACCGCCGATGTTTTGTATGCGGCTGCGCAAACAGTTGGAAGGGAGCATCATCGAAACGGTCCGCCAAGTCGATTTTGACCGCATCATCGTCATCGATGCAAAAGGGCGCGACGAACTCGGCGATGTGCAGACAAAGCGGCTCATCATCGAAGTGATGGGCCGACATAGCAACATTATCCTCGTTGATGCATCGACCAACACGATCATCGACAGCTTGAAACATTTGCCGCCGTCCGTCAATCGTTATCGGACAGTGCTCCCGGGACATCCGTACGTCGCCCCGCCGACGCACGGCAAGCTGAATCCACTTGAGGCGACGGAAGAAACGGTGCTGAAAAAACTTGATTTTCACGCCGGCAAGCTCGCCCATCAGCTCGTTTCCGCCTTCAGCGGCCTTTCACCGCTGTTCGCCAACGAGGTTGTCTTCCGCGCCGGGCTCGCCAACCGGGCGACGCTGCCGAAAAGCTTCCTCGCGCTCATCGATGACGTCCGGCACCGCCGCTTTGCCCCGATGATGTACACGAACGGGGAAAAAGAATGGTTTTACGTGTTGCCGCTTACGCACATAAAAACCGAAGGCCAACCGTTTGCGAGCGCAAGCGAGCTGCTCGACCGCTTTTATTTCGGCAAAGCCGAGCGCGACCGCGTCAAGCAGCAAGCTCATGACATCGAGCGGCTCATGACGAGCGAAAAGGCGAAAAACGAAAAAAAGCTCCTCAAGCTCGCACAGACGCTCGAAGAAGCCAAAAAAGCCGATGTTTATCGACTGTACGGGGAGCTGCTCACCGCCCATTTGCATGCCATCAAGCGCGGCATGACGGAAATCGAAGTCACCAATTACTATGATGAAAACGGCGGCACGGTCACGATCCCGCTCGACCCGCAAAAATCGCCGTCTGAGAACGCGCAACAGTACTTCCAAAAATACCAAAAAGCGAAAAACTCGCTCGCCGTCGTGCAAGAACAAATCGAGCGCACGAAAGAAGACATCGCCTATTGCGACACGATTTTAAGCCAGCTGGAAACCGCCTCGCCAAAAGATGTCGAGGAAATCCGCGACGAGCTCATTGAACAAGGCTACTTGCGCCCGCGCGCGGCGAAAGGAGCGAAAAAGCGAAAACCAACCACGCCTGAGCTGGACCGCTACGTCGCCAGCGACGGCACGGAAATAGTGGTCGGCAAAAACAATAAACAAAACGACTATCTCACGACCAAACTCGCCCATAAGGACGATGTTTGGCTGCATGTGAAAAACATTCCCGGCTCGCACGTCGTCATCCGGAGCAAGCAGCCGTCTGACGGGACGCTCTTGGAAGCGGCGAACTTGGCCGCCTACTTCAGCAAAGCCCGCCACTCCGGCTCCGTGCCGGTCGATTACACACGCGTCCGCTACGTGAAAAAACCGAGCGGCGCCAAGCCAGGGTTTGTCATTTACGAAAACGAACAAACGCTCTACGTCACACCGGACGAAGAGCTCGTCCGCGCCATGAAACAGCGGCAAAAAGAACACGCGGCGAAACCATCATAACCCCGCCTCGATGCCCTTCAACATGGCAGCGGCGATTCACGGGAACTCCCATTCCACACCGACACGGCCTAGAAGGCTCGTGAAACATAGCGATCGCCCCTCGTTCATGTCCGATGACGTGAAACGAGAAGCCGATGCCACAAGGTTTTTCAATTTAAGAAACAAGGCGGTGAAGCAACCTGCTCCTTTCATCACCGGCCTTCTACTTCATAAAAGACAGCGGGCTGTCTGTAAGACCAACTGCATGGCCTTGCGGACAGCCCGCTCTGCCCTTGAGGCAGCTATGTTGCATCTATTCGGTATCAAAAAATAGTCATTGTCCAGACAGGGCAAAACCTGCTGCAACAGATGTTGTTTTATCAAACCTTTTAGCGGCGGAAGACTTCTCAGCGGGTATGTTAAAACTGTAACTATCCTTTTGTTGTAAGCTCATGTACATTTTCATGCACACTCAAACCACATCATCGAACGCCTTCTTGAAACAGCACTCGCAAGCAGGATGGGAACAAAGCAGTCTAAACAAAAACAGCCGCTTGCTGAGCAGTAAACACTGATGACCAAACGCAAAAGGGCGGACGTCATCATCATAGCCCATTTTCAGCGAGAATATGCGATATTTCTTTATAGCAGAGGGCGCGTCATCGATGCAAAAAGAAGGATGGAAGAGACTTTCTTAGTCATGTTGAGAAAAGTTCTGAATCGCCTGATGATTTTTTACGCGCCGCTGACGCGTGTAATCGAAGGCGGTCGCTGTGAAGTCGGAAGACCGTTATATGCGATAAATACGGTGCTGTTAATAATCGAACGATTCGCTTTGGCGTCTCCGATCTTCTGGCAGCCTGCCCGCCGAAAATAAGCCACATCGACCGGCTCATAAAGCAACTCGTAAATGCCGTCGACCGAACGGATGGCGATAATCGCCTCGCGATTGATTTCATATACCCTTTCAATCACTTCCTCTTTATTCGGCACAAGGCTGGCGATCCATACGATATCGTGGCGCCTATAATCGTAGTGGGCCCCATCTGCCAACACGCATCGGACGGTCTCTCCCCACCCGTAGGCGTCGATCAACTTTTTGCCGGCAGCATGCGCCTTTTCGTCTATATCAATGCACACAACCGGCCTTTCTATTTGACGTTGAAGCAACAAGGCGCTCAGCGGCAACGGTCCGGAGCCGACAAACGCGATGGATGAAACAGACCGCTTTTCGATAATGGCGAAAAGCGCCTGCAGTTCGTTTTCCACCAGCTTCTCGTAATTCTCCCAATACAAGAAAGTTTGTAAGTAATCAAGATGAGGCGCCCCGGCGAGCAGTTTTTCCGCATAATAAAATTCCATTAACGTTTCCGCTTGCCCCAGCTTTTGCAACATGTCGGGCCGCACCTTGCGAATCTCTTCGTCTGACGCGATGTCGGCGGCCCATTCGCAGCCGTAACACGCTCCTAAACTTTTGACAAGTGCATGCAACGTTTCGTTAATGACCGGGTTGTTCGGAGATAAATCATGCTCCCTAGCGAGCACTTTATACGCCGACTTGTATTGCTCTATGATTTGTTTTTTCCTATCCGGACATTGCGCCATGGACATCGACAGCACCTCATTTTGGAAATAGTGATCGCTCCAGCTTCGGAACGTACATTGCTAAAAACAGCGACCGCCCAAGGCTAAACGCGATAAAGGCCAGCCATAACCCGTGGTTGCCCAAAGCGGGCGGCAATATGACGAAGAGCAATAGGTAGCACGCGAGCGAGAAAAGCATCGAATTTCGGATCGGGGCCGTTTTTGCCGCGCCCGTAAAAACGCCGTAAAATACCAATCCGTAGCCGGCCGCAAGCGGATACGCAGCCATCCATGCGCTATAGGAGACGGCGAGTTCGAACACGTCCCGGTTGTTTGTAAACAGCCGGATCACTTCATCGTCAATCCATATATACGCGAGCATGATCGATAACGCCGCGAGCACCGTCCATTGGAGCGACAACGATAACGTGCGCGCATACAGCCGTTCATCGCGAGCGCCGACCGCTTTCCCGACTAAGATGCTGCTGGCATTGGCAAACCCATCGAATACATACGCCATCAAATAGTGAATTTGAATAAGAATTGCGTTCGCGGCCAACACCTTTGTACCAAACGCGGCCCCTTTCGCCGTCAACGTGTTGAACACCGCCAGCAAGCAAACAGTGCGGAGCAACAAATCGCCATTAACCGCCATCATCCGTTTCCACTCGGCTGCGTTCCATCCTTCTCTTGCAAACAGATCGGAGAGGCGAATATTCACCAATCGGCGGACGATTGCTATTCCAATTGCAAACGCCGATGCTTCAGCGATAAATGTCGCCATGGCAACCCCGCCCACTCCCTCGCGAAGGACGGTGACGAACCAGACGTCAAGGGCGATATTGAGCACGTTCATCCCCACTTGCAATGATAAAGACGTTTTCACTCGCCCCATTCCGATCAGCCAACCGAGAATCGCATAGTTGGCAAGTGCAAACGGCGCGCCCCAAATGCGGATAGAAAAATATTGCTCAACAAAAGCCGCCACATCCCGCTCCGGCTGCAGCAAAGCGAGAGCGACCGAGAGAATCGGGGATTGCATCGCAATAAACATGAACCCGATGCCTAATCCGACTACAAGCGGCCGAATGAAGCATTGAAGGCATTGTGTTTCATCTTGAGCGCCGGACGCTTGCGCTGTAAAGCCGGACGTGCTGACTCGCAAAAAGCCGAACAGCCAATACATCGTGTTGAAAATCATCGATCCGACGGCAACCCCGCCAATATAGGCCGGATCTGACAGCTGCCCGACTACCGCCGTATCGACAGCCCCTAACAACGGAGTGGTAACGGTGGAAATGATTAATGGAATCGCTAAAGCCAAATAGGCTCGATGCGTCATCACAGTCCTCCTCTACTGTGCAAACAAGTTGACAAGTTTTTGCGTGTAAGGATGGCGCTCTGGCGAAAATATATCTTCTGTAAAAAAATGATCGACTGCCCTTCCTTCTTTCATGACCATGATACGATCGCTCAACGCGCACACGGCGGAAACATCATGCGAAATAAATAAATACGACAGGCCGAGTTGCCGCTGCAATTCCTTCAACAACGCCAATATTTGTCCCTGTGTGTACATATCCAAGCTCGCCGTCGGCTCATCAAAGACAATGAACGAAGGCTGAATGCTGATGGCGCGGGCGATGACTGCCCGTTGTTTTTGTCCGCCGCTTAATTCATGAGGATACGAATAGAGAAAGCGGCTCTCCAATCCGACCATGTCAAACAACCGTTTCGCACACTGCTCCCGCTGTTCTCGGACATCCCGCAAATAGGACGGACACGCATCGCGATAGACATCTAACGCTTCCATGACGGAATCGATGATCTTGAGCCTCGGATTGAGCGCCGCCGCCGGATGCTGGAACACCGCCTGCATGTGGCGCCGCATGTTTCGCAACGCTTTTTTTCCTAGCAAATGCAGCGGTTGGCCGTGCAAAAAAACAGCTCCTTCGTCCATTTTTTCAAGAAGCAACAAACAGCGCGCCAGCGTGCTTTTGCCGCTGCCGCTCTCCCCGACAAGCCCGACGCATTCGCCTTTTTGAACCGATAAAGACAGTCCCTTTAAAGCTTGGCATCCCGATGAATACGCCTTTGTCAAGTTGTATGCGGCCAATACATCCGTCATGATGCCTCATCCCTTTCTATTGTCACTTCAACTCAGACGCCGTTGGCGAACTGGTGGAATCGCCTGCAGGAGCTGTTTCGTATACGGGTGGGAAGGGCGGTTTAAAACGTCCTCCGCTCGACCCATTTCGACGATTTGTCCTTGCTTCATGACGGCGATCGTATCTGAATATGTTTTTGCCTGCCGCAAATCGTGCGTAATGAAGAGGATCGCGCAATTCGTTTTCTTTTGCAGGCGGGCGATCGTCTCAAGCACATGCGCGGCGTTGACGCAGTCCAAAGCGGTTGTCGGTTCATCCGCAATCAGCAGCGACGGCCGGAGCATGATGGCGGCAGCGATCGCTGCGCGCTGCAACTGACCGCCGCTAAGCTGAAAAGGATAGCGATGATAGACGCGATCAGGCGGCAGCTGCACGTCTTCCAACGCCTGAAAAGCAAGCTTCCGCCGCTCGCTTTTGGATAGAGAGCGATGTGAGCGAATCATTTCATCGAGCTGCTTGCCAATTGTGATAAACGGCGTAAATGAGCTTTGATAATCTTGAAAAATATAAGCGACTTGAGCCCCGCGCCATTTTCGCCAATCTTTGTTTGACAGCGCGATGAGATTCTCATGTTGCAGCATGATGCGCCCGGCAACCGACATTCCTTTCGGCAACAGTCCGCCTAGCGCCAAAGCAGTCAAGCTTTTGCCGCTGCCGCTCTCGCCGACGAGCGTCAACCATTCGCCCGCTTCAATCGCAAAATCGATATTTTGGACAAGCGGCTTATTGTGCAAAGAAATGCGCAACTGTTGAACGGATAATAACGGCATGCCGCCCCCTCCTTAACCTTTAACGTCCAAACGGTCTCGCAGCCAATCGCCGGCGATGTTTGCCAGAAGCACCGTCCCCATAATCGCTAAGCCGGGAATGAACATTAAATGGGGAGCGCTTTGAAAATACGGTCTTCCTTCATTCAGCATCGCCCCCCATTCCGGCGTCGGCGGCTGCGCTCCTAAGCCGATATAGGAGAGAGAGGCAATGAGCAAGATGGTTTTTCCGAGATCCAACGTCGCCAAAACGAGCACGTTTCCTAATACGTGGGGCAACAAATGTTTCCGAATGATTTGAAACGTGCTTAAACCGCTGACAACGGCCATCAACACATAATCTTTTCCCTTTTCCGCCAGTACGGTGCTCCGGGCAAGCCGTGCGTAGCTCCCCCACTTCGCCAAGACAATCGCCAACACTAAATTCCACATGCCGGGGCCTAAAAGGCCGCTCAACACGATGGCGACGATAAAATCAGGGAACGCTAAAAATGCATCGACGGCCCTCATAAGCCAACGGTCCAACCATCCGCCGCGAAAGCCGGCCAGCATCCCTAAAGGAACGCCAATAACCAAAACGAGCAGCAAAATAAGCGCCGCTGTGCCGACCGTGACTTGTCCCCCAGCCGCAATGCGCGACAATACGTCTCGCCCAAGATGGTCCGTCCCGAAAAGATGGTCCGCGCTCGGCGGAAGCAGCCGATCGCTCATCTTGATTTCAAGCGGATCGTAAGGAGTCCATAGCGGAAGCGCGGCAAGTACGAACAAATACGTCAATAAAAGCAGCAACGGAAAGGACAGCACCCGCCTTGTATTTGTTTCCTTCGCCATTTTCATCGCCTCTCGACCTCTTTTAAGCGAATCTCAGGGTTTACATATCGATAGCCGACGTCGACGCATCCGTTGATAAAGACCATGACAATCGAAATGAATAAAATCGAACCTTGAATGACGGGATAATCGCGGCGGATAATCGCATCGACAACGAGCTTCCCCATGCCCGGGTAAGAAAACAGCACTTCCACTACAACCGTTCCTCCGAGCAGACTGCCGAGACTCATGGCGAACACGGTGACAACAGGCATTAAAGCGCGGCGGAACACGTGAAAGAAGAAGATGCGCCATTCGTGAATCCCCCGCGCCCTCGCTGCCCTCACATATTCCTCGTGAAAACTTTCTAGCAAACTAGCGCGCAACAGACGAACATAGACGGCGGCCATGGCGATGCCAAGCGTCAGCGACGGCAACACGAGATGCTTGATCGTTCCCTTTCCCATGCTTGGCAGCACTCCAAGTTTCACGGCAAACAGCTCAATGAAGAGAAGCCCCAGCCAAAAGCTCGGGACGGATGAACCGACAAGCGCGAATAGACGGCTCGCGTGATCGACCCACGTATGTTGATAAATGGCCGCTAACGTTCCAAGCGGAACAGAAATCGTAATCATTACGATTAAAGAGGCGGCCGCCAGCATCATCGTATCTGAAAAACGGGCTACTAATTCGCTCAATACCGGTTTGTTCGTAATATAGGAATGGCCGAAATCAAACTGAAAAAAACGCTGCAGCCAATGCCAATACTGCACAGGCAACGGCTCATCAAACCGCAATTCCCGCCGCAACGCCTCGATTTGCTCTTGCGTCACCGGCATCTCATCCACTTGCAGCATCCGCTTCACAGGGTCGCCCGGCGCTAGCTTAATAAATATGAAACTGATAAACGAAAGTACGAGGAAAAATACGAGAAGCTCCGCAAACCGTTTAACAATCGGCATCATTGCATCAATCCACATCCAAATCTTTCGTCAGCATGTAATATTCGCTTTTGCTCGTCACCCAATTCCGCACCCCTTCCCGGTATGCGACAATAATATGAGGATGAACGATAAAAGAGTGAAGCATTTCCTTGTCGATCATTTGCGCCGCTTTCTTCGCGATTTCATTTCGCTCGTCCATATCGACCGTTTTGTTCAATTCAGAAATGACGGCTGTTAAGGCTGGATTGTTCACGCCCGCATAGTTGAGCCCGCCATTGGGCATATAGTTCGCGTTCAGGAAGTACGCCGCATCCCCGCGCGGTGCGGTTAAACTGCTGTATGTAGCGAGATCCCAGTCATCGTTGCCCGCCAAATATTCATCGATATTTTCCACTTGTTGAATAGCGATGTCGATTCCAATCTTCTTCGCGTTCGCCTGTACCATTTGCGCAATGATCGGAAGCTCCGGACGCGACGCATACGTTAACAGCCTGAGCTGAAGGGCTTTTCCGTCTTTCGTCAACTTTCCGTTTTCCACACGGAAGCCCGCTTTCGCCAAGTATTGCTTTGCCGTCTCGAGGCCGCTCGCCTTCGCTTCATATGACGGCGCAAACGGATAATCAGGCAAGAAAGGACCGTTCGCCTCTTTAGCGTAACCGGCCAATACGTGATCGACGATCTCTTGGCGGTTGATTAATGCATCAATCGCTCGCCGCACATTCACATCTTTCATATAGGGCCGCTTCATGTTAAACAACAGTTGGTGCGTGCGCAAACTTGGAACAGATTCAACATGCACTTTTTCCTGTTTTAACTGTTCGACATGTTCAACAGGCGGCCGGAAAATAATGTCGGCTTCTCCTGATTTCAGCGCCATCACCCGCGCATTTGCATCTTCATTAAATGCAAATGTCGCCGCATCGAGTTAGGCTTTGCCGTTCCAATAGTCATCGAACCGCTCCACTTTCAGCGCCGTTCCCGGCTCAAAAGAAGCGACGCGAAACGGCCCAGTGCCAATCGGCTTTTCCGCTGCGTTCGGCGCTTCAACATCCATAATGGCCGTGTTCGGATGCACAAGCTCCGACGGGAATTGCGGGAATACGTCTTCTGTTTGAATCGTTAACACGTGGCCGTTCGCTTCCATGCGGCGAATCTTTAACGCCGCTTTCACGGCCGGATTGTCCTTCACCGCCCGCTCTAATGATGCTTTTACTGCTTCGGCATCGACGTTTTTGCCATTATGGAACGTGACACCGTCGCGAATGTAAAACGTCCAATTTTGCCCATCTTTGCTCTCCCACCGTTCAGCCAGCCACGGCTCTATTTTCAGTTCCTCGCTGACTTTTACGAGCGTCTCTCCGACTCCGGCTCGCACCGCCGTGTAATTGCTGTCTAATGCCGGATCGATCGTGGCTGTCGAGAAGTTAAACAACAAGGTCAGTTCTTTTTTCGTTGCATCCCCCTTCTTCTCTCCTTCATTCGCAGAAGAGAGCGAGCAACCGAACAACAGAAGCACGAACCATAAAGGAAGCATGCTTTTTAAAAACCGAAACATGAGTTTGCCCTCCTTGTAAAACGTAATGATTACTATTTTCAAATTAATACTACACAATTTTTCCTCATGTGTAAATACAATATTGAAAACAAGAAAGGCAAACTTCAACGAGTTTCCGTTGAAACCCAATGCTCTAAAAGGCTGGTGATTTAAGGGAGCAGGCCGCTTCCCGACCTCGTTTCTCAAATAGAAAAGCTCTATCACATCGGTATCGCCTTTCACACGCTCCCCCATTGCTCAAGAGAAACAACCGTTTTTCACCAAACCTTCTAAAACTTCCGCCGCAACATCTCGGCTGGGACTTTTTTCAATGTTCGGGATCCGGCGTCGATTCCGTAGCATAAAACATCCCACCGCTATGGGGAGCGGCGGGCTCTATTCGTTACCGCGCGTTATTTCACCTGTAAGACAATGGAGCCCGGCAGCCAGTCATGCCGAATCACCATGATCAGCTGTTCCGCGCTCTTTGGCACCTCAAACGTCAACAGCACTTGCGCTTTCCCGGGCGCTTGAATTTCGAATTGACCGATCCAATTCTTGTTTTCTACCACCTCTATCTTTTTTGCTCATCTACAGTTCAATATTGCTTTTTTATTAGGTATGTTATCATCCAAAAAACACACGGAGTATACACAAATAGAAATACATTATAGGCTATTTCTGGCTCCGCCATATATATTATTTTATCTACTCCAAAACTGATTACCCAATATATTATTACGACAATAAAATAGGCTATGGCATGAAGGAGAAATGATATAACAACATTCCTTTGATTGAATCTTTGTAATACATAGTCTATAAGTAAAGAGATCGGTATACCGAATAAAATAACTAGCGGAAGCACACATACTATAGAGTAGAATAAGGACTTGATAAGAACCTCGAATAATCCCTCTACAATATTTAATTCGTTTGATAAGATTCCACCTTTGGACTCAATTAGATAACTGTAGATGAGCATTTTTAATTACAATAATTTCCATGCTCTAAGAGACAAACAGGGTACCTCCCATAGTCATCAAGTCTTCGCTAGTTCGAATGACTTTGGCCGTTCTATCGCCATTTCCGTCATCATCGGAAGCGACGGAAGTCCCGTTCGCCAATAACATATGACAAAAGCGCGAACCATCCTTTGGTCCGCGCTTCTTTCTTCTTGTCTATTTCCCCCACTCTTCCGGATTTTCCCGCCATTGCCGCAATGTCGCCAGGTCGTGTTCGCTGACGGCGCCAAGGCGGACGGCCGTTTCGATGAGTGTGTCGTAGTCGGTGAGGGTGTAGGCAGGCACATTCGCTTCGGCAAACGCCTGCTTCGCTTTTTCGAGTCCGTACGTGAAGATGGCGGCGACGCCAAGCACCTCGCAGCCTGCTTCTTTCAAGGCGCGCACGGTCGTGAGCGAGCTGCCGCCGGTCGAGATTAAGTCTTCGATGACGACGACGCGTTGGCCCGGTTCGGCTTTGCCTTCGATTTGCTTCCCTTTTCCGTGCGCTTTCGCTTGGCTGCGGACGTAGCACATCGGCAAACCAAGCCGCTCGCTCACCCACGCAGCGTGCGGGATGCCGGCTGTGGCTGTGCCGGCGATGAGGTCCGCTTCAGGAAAATGGGTGCGGATGAGGTCCGCGAGACCGTCGGCGATCAGGCGGCGCACGTCCGGATAAGCGAGCGTCAGGCGGTTGTCGCAATAAATCGGCGCTTTTAAGCCCGATGACCAAGTGAACGGGTCGTTCGGCCGCAAAGCGACCGCTCCTATTTCAAGCAGTTGGGCGGCAATGTCGTGTTTCATTCTCTCTCTCCTCCGTTCCATTCGTGCTGCAGGCGGGCGTACGCGGCAAGCGGGTCGGCGGCGCGGGTGATGCTGCGGCCGATGACGATGTAGTCAGAACCAAGCGCACGCGCTTCCCTTGGCGTGACGACGCGCACTTGGTCGTGCGCCGCATCATCGGCAAAGCGAATTCCCGGGGTGACGGCGAGAAACGCGGCGCCGCACCGTTCCTTGATGAGCGGCGCTTCGTTCGCCGAGCAGACGACGCCGTCAAGGCCGCTTTCTTTCGCCAACGCCGCGTAATGGCTGACCGTGTCGGCAAGCGGGCGGGAAATGCAAAGCTCTTCATGAAGCATGCGCTCGTCTGTGCTTGTCAGCTGGGTGACGGCGATGCAGCGCGGTCGGGCGGCGCCGCTTGGCGTACCGGCGTCAAGCCCTTCGATCGCCGCTTCCATCATGCGCCGGCCGCCGGCGGCGTGGACGTTCACCAAATCAGCGCCGACACGGGCGAGCCCTTTCATCGCCTGTTTCACTGTATTCGGGATGTCGTGCAGTTTTAAGTCTAAAAAGACGGCGTGCCCTTGTTCTTTGAGGAACGCGACGATGGACGGCCCTTCCTGATAGTACAGCTCCATGCCGACTTTCACAAACAGCGGCGTGCCGGCAAACGGCCGTAAAAACGATTCAACGTCTTGTTTCGATGGAAAATCAAGGGCGACAATGAACGGCGTGTGCACCGGTTTTCCATCTCCTTCCTGTACATTCGGAGATCCGATCAATCCCCAGCTCATCAAGCAGCGCCGGCAGTTCGTTGATGATCGTCGGGCAGACGAATGGATCGACGAAGTTGGCTGTTCCGACCGCGACCGCGCTCGCGCCGGCGTAGAAAAATTCGAGCACATCTTCCGCCGTTTGCACGCCGCCCATGCCGATGATCGGAATCGACACCGCTTGGCTCACTTCGTAAATCATGCGGATGGCGATCGGTTTGACCGCCGGGCCGGATAAGCCGCCGGTGCCGTTGGCCAAAATCGGCCGGCCGGTTTTCACGTCGATGCGCATGCCGACGAGCGTGTTGATCATCGTCAGGCCGTCAGCGCCCGCTTGTTCAATGGCTTTCGCCATCGCGACGATGTCCGTCACGTTAGGCGACAGCTTCACATACACCGGGACAGCCGACACTTCCTTGACAAGCCGCGTCAGCTCGGCGGCCACCTCCGGCACGGTGCCGAACGTGATACCGCCTTTTTTCACGTTCGGGCAAGAAATGTTGAGCTCCAAGGCATGGACGTTCGGCGCTTTGGAAATCGCGGCGGCTACCTCGACGTATTCTTCCATCGTCGAACCGGCGATGTTGGCGATGATCGGCACGTCAAACTGTTCAAGCCACGGCAGTTCTTCCGTCAGCACCTTGTCAAGACCGGGGTTTTGCAGGCCGATGGCGTTTAACATCCCGCCCGGCGTTTCCGCCACCCTTGGCGTCGGGTTACCAAAGCGCGGCTCTTTGGTCGTCGCTTTGATCATGATGGCGCCTAACACGCTTAAATCGTAAAACCGGGCGTACTCGCGGCCAAACCCGAAACAGCCGGAAGCCGGCATGATCGGGTTTTTGAGCGAAAGCCCCGGCAGTTCGACCGCCAGACGGTTCATAACACCACCTCCCCGGCCCGAAACACCGGACCGTCGCTGCATACTTTTTTATACGCCGTTTCGCTTCCCGGCACATGGCAGACGCAGGCGAAGCACGCCCCGACGCCGCAGCCCATCCGCTCTTCCAACGACAAGTACACCGGTCGGCCGCGGAACCGTTCATCGAGCGCCTTTAGCATCGGCTTCGGGCCGCAGGCGTACAACACGTCAAACTCGAGCGCGCGCGCTTCGATCACATCGGTGACGCGGCCCGCCGCCCCGTGCGACCCGTCATCGGTGGCGATATACGTCTCGCCGAACGCGGCAAATTTTTCTTCGTAAAAGACCGCCGCTTTCGTTTGGAACCCGAGCACGCTCACGACGTTCACGCCCCGGTTCGCCAGCTGTTTCGCCAGTTCATAGAGCGGCGGGACGCCGATGCCGCCGCCGACCAACAGCGCCCGGCCGCCCGCCGGCGCGGCTTCGAGCGGAAAGCCGTTGCCGAGCGGGCCGAGCACATCGACCGTGTCGCCCGGCTGTTTTTGCGCCAACAGCGCGGTGCCCTTCCCTTCCTGGCGGTAAATGATCGTGCATTGCCCCTGCTTGTGGTCGATTTGACAAAGGCTGAGCGGGCGGCGCAAGAGCGGATCGGCGGATGCGGCCACTTTCACATGAACGAACTGGCCGGGCTGCTTCATCTCTTGCACGAGGCGGCCTGCCAGCGTCAATTCATACGTGCGCTCGGCGATCAGCCGCTGGCTTGCGACCGTCATTTGTTCGCGGCCGATCATGACCGCACCAACCCTTCCGTCATCGCCGTTGTCGAGAACGTCATCGATTCGAGCACTTGCAGCATCGCCCGTGCGGTATCGAGCGACGTCAAGCACGGAATGCCGTTTTCGACCGCTTCGCGGCGGATGCGGAAGCCGTCGCTTTCCGGCTGTTTCCCTTTCGTCAACGTGTTGATGACGACTTGCGCCTTCCCTTGGCGGATGACATCCAAAATGTTCGGCGACGCCGAATGGATTTTATTGACGACCGTCACCGGGATGCCGGCCGCTTTCAGCGTTTCCGCCGTGCCGTTCGTCGCCAGCAGCTGATAGCCGATGTCCGCAAAGCGGCGGGCCAGCTCGACCGCTTCTTCTTTGTCTTTGTCCGCGACCGTCAACAGCACCGCCCCGTGCGGCTGGATGTGGATGCCAGACGCAACAAGTCCTTTATAGAGCGCTTTTTCAAACGTCACATCCTTACCGATCACTTCACCGGTCGATTTCATTTCCGGGCCGAGCGAAATGTCGACATTGCGCAATTTCGCAAACGAGAACACCGGCACTTTCACGTACACGCCTGGACGGACCGGGCGGACGCCGGTTTCATAGCCCATCTCAGCCAGCTTCGCCCCTAAAATGGCCTTAGTGGCGAGATTGGCCATCGGCACGCCGGTGATTTTGCTTAAAAACGGCACGGTGCGGCTTGAACGCGGGTTTACTTCCAACACGTAGACATCGCTTCCCGAGACGACGAACTGGATGTTTAAGAGCCCGACGATGCGCAGCCCGCGCGCCAGCCGGATCGTGTAATCCGCGATCTTATCGATCACTTCGACACTTAACGTTTGCGGCGGGTAGACGGCGATGGAGTCGCCGGAATGGACGCCGGCCCGTTCGATATGCTCCATAATGCCGGGGATTACGACCGTCTCGCCGTCGGAAATGGCGTCGACTTCGACTTCCTTGCCGGTGATGTAGCGGTCGACGAGCACCGGGTGCTGCGGGTTGACGCGCACGGCGTGCTCCATGTAATGGAGCAGCTCCTCACGATTGTACACAATCTCCATCGCCCGGCCGCCGAGCACGTACGACGGGCGGACGAGCACCGGATAGCCGATCTCTTCGGCGATGGCGACCGCTTCTTCGACCGAAACGGCCGTTTTGCCGGCCGGTTTGGGAATGCCGAGTTCGGAAAGCGCCTGTTCAAATTTGTCGCGGTCTTCGGCGCGGTCCAAATCCTCCAGCGTCGTCCCGAGCAAGCGGACGCCACGCGCCTCGAGTTCGGCCGCCAAATTGATCGCCGTCTGGCCGCCAAACTGAACGATGACGCCGACCGGCTTCTCAAGGTCGATGACATGCATCACGTCTTCGGCCGTCAGCGGCTCGAAGTACAGTTTGTCCGACGTGCTGAAATCGGTGGAGACTGTTTCCGGGTTGTTGTTGATGATGATCGCCTCATAGCCGGCCTGCTTAATGGCCCAGACGCAATGGACGGTTGCGTAGTCAAATTCGATCCCTTGGCCGATGCGGATCGGGCCCGAACCGAGCACGATGACGCTCGGTGTTTCCGTCACGATCGACTCGTTTTCCTCCTCATACGTGCTGTAGTAATACGGCGTTTCTGACGTGAACTCGGCCGCGCACGTATCGACCATTTTGTACACCGGCACGATGCCTTCCTGGCGGCGCAGCGCGTAAATGTCGCGTTCCGTTTTGTTCCATAATGCCGCCACTGCGGCGTCCGAGAAGCCGAGCGCTTTCGCCTTCCTCAGCGCGTCAAGGTCGCCCGGACGGTTTTTCAAGACCGTTTCCATCTCAATGATGGTTTCGATTTTATGCAAGAAAAAGCGATCGATTTGGCTCCATTCATGCAACGTGTCGACCGTCACCCCGCGGCGGAGCGCTTCAGCGATGTAAAAGAGCCGTTCATCGCCCGCTTTGCGGATCCGTTTTTCGATCACGTCGTCGGTGGCGGTGTCCGCCTCTTTTAATGCGAGATGGTGGACGCCGATCTCGAGCGAACGGACCGCTTTTAACAGCGATTCTTCAAACGTCCGGCCGATCGCCATCACTTCGCCGGTCGCCTTCATTTGCGTGCCAAGGCGGCGGTTCGCCGATTCGAATTTGTCAAACGGGAAGCGCGGAATTTTCGTCACGACATAATCAAGCGCCGGCTCAAAGCAGGCGTACGTTTTCCCAGTGACCGGGTTGATCATCTCATCGAGCGTCAGCCCGACAGCAATTTTCGCCGCCAGTTTCGCGATCGGGTATCCGGTCGCTTTGGAGGCGAGCGCCGACGAGCGGCTGACGCGCGGGTTCACTTCGATGACGTAATAGCGGAAGCTGTCCGGGTCGAGCGCCAGCTGGACGTTGCAGCCGCCTTCGATGCCAAGGGCGCGGATGATTTTCAAGGACGCGTTGCGAAGCAGTTGGTATTCGCGGTCGCTTAACGTCTGGCTCGGGGCGACGACGATCGAGTCACCGGTATGGATGCCGACCGGGTCGATGTTTTCCATGTTGCAGACGACGATGGCGTTGTCGTTGGCATCGCGCATCACTTCATACTCGATTTCCTTATAGCCGGCGATGCTCCGCTCAAGCAAGCATTGGTGCACCGGGCTCATTTTCAAACCGGTCGAAACGATGTCGATCAGTTCTTGTTCGTTCGTGCAAATGCCGCCGCCCGTGCCGCCGAGCGTAAACGCTGGGCGGACGATGACCGGATAGCCGATCTGTTCGACAAACGCATACGCCTCTTCCAGGCTGTGGATAATGGCGCTCTCCGGCACCGGTTCACCAAGCTCGTTCATGAGGGCGCGGAACTGTTCACGGTCTTCCGCCTTTTCGATCGCCTCGAGTTTCGTGCCAAGAATTTCGACGCCGCACTCTTCAAGCACGCCGGCCTTGGCCAGCTCAACCGCCAAGTTGAGGCCCGTTTGGCCGCCGAGCGTCGGCAAAATCGCATCCGGCCGCTCTTTGCGGATGATGCGGGCGACAAACTCAAGCGTCAGCGGTTCCATATACACTTTATCGGCGATTTCCGTATCGGTCATGATCGTCGCCGGGTTCGAGTTGACGAGAATGACTTTATAGCCTTCTTCTTTCAAGGCGAGACACGCTTGCGTCCCGGCGTAGTCAAACTCGGCTGCCTGACCGATGACGATCGGGCCGGAGCCGATGACCAAAATCGTTTCGATGTCGCGGCGTTTAGGCATGGATGACTTCCCCTTTCTTGTTGAACTCGCGGATGAGCGCCAAAAACTCGTCAAACAGCGGATTGGCATCTTCCGGCCCTGGCGACGCTTCCGGATGGTATTGCACCGTAAACGCCGGGAAATCGAGATGGCGCAGCCCTTCGACTGTGCCGTCATTCAAGGCGACATGCGTCACTTCGAGGCGGGTGCCGGCGAGCGACTCATGCGTCACAGCGTAGCCATGGTTTTGCGACGTAATGGCCACTTTGCCGGTGCGTAAATCTTTCACCGGATGGTTCGAGCCGCGATGGCCGAATTTCAATTTTTCCGTATTCGCCCCGCACGCCAAGGCAAACAGCTGATGGCCGAGGCAAATGCCAAAGAGCGGCACTTTGCCCAAAATCCCGCGAATCATGTCGATCGCTTCCGGCACGTCTTTCGGGTCGCCCGGACCGTTCGAGAGCATCACCCCATCCGGATGCCAGCTTAATACTTCTTCGGCAGTCGCATTGTACGGCAAGACGATGACATCGCAATGGCGCTTGTTCAGCTCGCGCAAAATGCCGTGCTTCATTCCAAAATCGATCAAGACCACGCGCTCGCCGCGCCCCGGGCTCGGATAGGCACTTTTCGTCGAGACGCGCCGCACTTGGTCGCGCGGCCACTCCATCGCCCGCAGGTGGGCCGCCGCTTCCGCCGGATGGACGTCCAAGCCGCAAATCATCCCTTTTAGCGTTCCGTGCTGGCGAATGAGGCGCGTCAGTTTGCGTGTATCGATGCCGGCCAGCCCCGGGATGTCTTTTTCTTTTAAATAGTCATCGAGCGTCATTTCGCCGCGCCAGTTGGACGGCTTTATGCACGCCTCTTTCACGATGAATCCGTGCACGTACGGGCGAATCGCTTCAAAGTCATCGCGGTTGATGCCGTAGTTGCCGATCAACGGATACGTCATCGTCACGATTTGTCCGCAATACGACGGATCGGTCAAAATTTCTTGGTATCCGGTCATGCCGGTGTTAAACACGACTTCCCCGGTCGTGTCTTTCAAGCTGCCAAACGCTTCGCCAACGAAAAACGAACCATCTTCTAAAATCAGCTGCCGCTTCATGTCATGCCCTTCCTTTCTCCCATGCGATTGTTCCGCCGACCAACGTCATCACCGGCCAGCCTTGGCATGCCCAACCGGCAAACGGCGTATTTTTTCCTTTTGAAGCAAACGTCTCTGGATTGATCGTTTCTTCCGTTTCCAAATCAATGACCGTCAGATCGGCCGGCGCCCCGACTTCAAGCCGTCCGGCGTCAAGGCCAAAGCATTGCGCCGGCTTGATCGTCAGCCAATCGATGAGCTGTTTCAACGTAACGAGGCCCGTTTTAACCAAATGCGTATATAAGAGCGGAAACGCCGTTTCCAATCCGACGATGCCAAACGGCGCCGCCTCGATCCCTTTTGCTTTTTCCGCCGCCGTATGCGGTGCGTGGTCGGTGGCGATCAAATCGATCGTCCCATCGAGCAGGCCCTCGATCAATGCCTCGCGGTCCGCGCGGCTGCGCAGCGGCGGATTCATTTTGTAATTCGCATCCAGCCCCGGAATGTCCTCATCGCACAAGAGGAGATGGTGCGGCGTCACTTCGGCGGTGACGCGGATGCCGGCCCGCTTCGCATCGCGGACGACGCGCACCGATTCTTTCGTGCTGATGTGGCAGACGTGATAATGGCATCCGGCTGCTTCAGCAAGCAGCACATCGCGGGCGATGTGCACCGCCTCGCAGACGGACGGGATGCCAGCAAGCCCATATCGGCGGGCGAAATCGCCGTCATGCACCGCGCCGCCGTTTTTCAATGTATCGTCTTCGCAGTGAGCGACGATCGCCATATCGAGGGCCGCGGCCCGTTTCATCGCTTCGAACATCATCCCGGCCGACTGGACGCCGACGCCGTCATCGGTAAAGGCGAACGCCCCCGCTTCTTTTAACGCCGCAAAATCGGTCAGCTCTTCCCCTTTTTGCCCGATCGTAATCGCCGCATACGGCAGCACATGGACGTGCGCCGTCTCGCGGATGCGGCGCGAAAGCCACTCCATCTGTTCTTTCCGATCCGGCACCGGATTCGTGTTCGGCATGGCCGCCACCGTCGTAAAGCCGCCTTTGGCCGCGGCGAGCGTGCCTGTTTCAATCGTTTCTTTCGCTTCGCCGCCCGGCTCGCGCAAATGGACGTGCACGTCAATCAACCCGGGGGCGATCAGCTTTCCTTGAACGTCCACCACGTTCCCTTCCCCGTCGACCGGCAGCTCCCGGCCGATGGCGGCGATGCGTCCGCCCTCGATTTTCACATCTGTTGGCACGAGCTTCCCTTCTTTATTGAACGACATGCCATGTTTCAACCATACGGCCATGTTCGATTCTCCCTTCCATCGCCCGTTTTAAGACCGCCATCCGCACGTAGACGCCGTTTTCCATTTGTTTGAAAATGCGCGACGGTTTCGCTTCGACCAGCTCGCTCGCGATTTCGACCCCGCGGTTGACCGGCGCCGGATGCAAGATGATGGCGCCCGGCTTCATCCGCCGCGCCCGTTCGAGCGTCAGCCCGTACCGCACGTGGTACTCTTCCTTCGTCAGCCCCATGGCTTCGGCGTGGCGCTCGTGCTGAATGCGCAGCAGCATCACGACATCAGCGCGGACGATGGCCTCATCGATTTCCATGTATGTCCCGTACGGATTCGCATCATCTTTCCATTCCGGAGGGCCGGAAAACAACACGTTGGCGCCAAGTCTTGTCAATGCTTCTGCATTGGAGCGGGCGACGCGGCTATGGCGGATGTCACCGATGATCGCCACCGTCAGCCCGGCAAACGTCCCGAACTCTTGGCGAATCGTGAGCAGATCGAGGAGCGATTGGGTCGGATGGTGCCCGCAGCCGTCGCCGGCGTTGATGATCGGGATGCCAACCGCATGACGGAGCGCTTCGAAATAGGCATCTTCGTGATGGCGGATGACAACGGCGTCAACACCGATCGCTTCCAGCGTTCTTACCGTGTCGTACAGCGTTTCCCCTTTTTGCACGCTCGAGCGTTCCGGGTCAAACGGAATGACGTGAAGCCCGAGTCTCCGTTCCGCCATCTCGAAGCTGCATTTCGTGCGCGTGCTCGGCTCGAAAAACAAATTGGCGACATACATTGGCGCCGCCGGACGCCACCGGCGCCCGCGACGGAACGATTCCGCTTCGTCAAGCAAGCGGTTGATGTCGGCAAGCGGCAGTTCGCTTAACGTGAGCAGATGGGTCATCGGTTGGGTCATCGGTCTCTCTCCCTTTTCGTTTTTGATAAAAAAACACCTTGCCAGCGAGGCAAGGTGTGATGATGGGCACCCGGTGGAGCCGAGGGCAGACTCCGGCCCGGTGCGCTTCGTTTCACACCTTTTTAAGCCTCACGGGACTTAATTAAAAGGTGCTGTTCGATTAAGCGACATGGTCGTTTTTTTCTTCTTCAAACATGTTTTCCACGGCTGACGGCCGCCCCGGCAGCACTAAATTGAGCAGGACGCCGGCAATCGCTGAGAGCGCCATTCCCGTGATTTGGAAGCTCTCGCTGATTTTGAGCACCGCGCCGCCGATGCCGATCACTAAGATGACCGAGGCGATGACTAAATTGCGCGTTTCGCCGAAATCCACGCGGCTGTCGACCAACATGCGCAAGCCGGACGAGGCGATGATGCCAAACAGCAGGATCGAGACGCCGCCCATGACCGGCGTCGGAATCGAGCTGATCAGCGCCGTAATTTTGCCGACGAAGCCGAAAGCGATCGCGATGACCGCCGCGCCAGCCAGCACATAGACGCTGTACACCCTTGTGATGGCCAGCACACCGATGTTTTCCCCGTACGTCGTTTTCGGCGGCCCGCCAAGCAAGGCGGAAATCATCGTCGCCGTGCCGTCGCCTAAAATCGAGCGATGCAACCCGGGCTTTTGGATGAGGTCGCGGCCGACGACTTTGCTTAGCACAAGCTGATGGCCGATGTGCTCCGACAAGGTGACGATCGCCACCGGCACCATGAGCATGACGATCTGCGCCGTGACGTGCACCGGATAGTCGACAAACGGGATGAGGAAATCCGGCCATTCAAACCATTTCGCCGCCGCCACTTTCGACAAGTCAACCAGTCCGACGGCGAGGGCGTAAACATAGCCGAAGACAATGCCGACAAGCACCGGAATCAGGCTCAACATGCCGCGCGCCAGCACCGAGCAAATGATCGTGGCGGCAAGCGTCACCAATGCAACGGAAAAGTGGAGCAGACTGTATTTGCCGTCCGGGCCGTTCATCGCCATCCCGACCGCTGTGCCGGCTAAGCCGAGGCCGATGACGATGATGACCGGGCCGACGACAACGGGCGGCAACAGCTTCATCACCCAGCGGTAGCCCGCTTTTTTAATGATGAGAGCGACAATGCCGTACACCAATCCGGCGAGGAAGCTGCCAATCATCGCCGCCCCCGGGCCACCGGCCGTTTTCGCTGCAATGATCGGCGCGATGTAGGCGAACGATGAACCGAGATACGCCGGCACTTGCCATTTCGTGATGAGCAAAAACGCCAATGTCCCAAGCCCGCTCGTGAGCAAGGCGATCGACGGATCCAACCCGACCAAATACGGCACCAAAATCGTCGCCCCGAACATCGCAAATAAGTGCTGCAAGCTTAATGTCACCCATTGCCCGACCGTCGGGCGGTCTTGAATATCCAACACCGGTTTGTTCATGTTCTCCGCTCCTTTCGCCTGATCAGCGAATGTATGTGCACAAAAAAACCTCTTTGGCCCGCGAAGGCACAAAGAGGGTGCAGAAACAGCCGAAACCATTCCGCCCCTTTGGCAGCCTCGCGGGACTGCGCTTAAAAGGGAGCTTGCGCTATTTTTCATGAATCGATACTTGATCGACGCCATCGACTTCGGACAGTTCGACGACAATCATTTCCGCGCTCGAGGTCGGGATGTTTTTGCCGACGAAATCGGCGCGGATCGGAAGTTCTCGATGCCCGCGGTCGACCAACACGGCGAGCTGGATGCGCGCCGGGCGGCCCAAGTCCATAATGGCATCCATTGCCGCCCGCACCGTCCGGCCGGTAAACAGCACGTCATCAACCAAAATCACTTTTTGTTCGCTGACCGGAAACGGTACGTTCGTTCCTTTGACAAGCGGCTCATGGTCATCCGTTTTCACCGTCAAATCGTCGCGGTACAGCGTAATATCGAGTTCGCCGACCGGAATGGGCGCCCCTTCAATTTGCTCGATCCGCTCAGCCAGGCGGCGCGCCAAGTAAATGCCGCGCGTTTTGATGCCGACCAGCACACAGCCGTCAATGCCTTTGTTCCGTTCGATGATTTCATGGGCGATGCGCGTCAACGCGCGGCGAATCGCCTGTTCATCCATTACAACCGCCTTTTGCATTCCGTCCACCTCCTCCAACCGGGCCTGCCGCTCTCATGCATCGGCGCCAGCCCTCGGATTCGTCCAATGGTCGATGACGTTTTGCTCGCGTTTTCCTGTTTGCACAAAAAAATCCCCCGCCTGTGAAGCGGGGGGTGCGGCCCATCATGTTTCAAAAAACGGGCATACGCTGCCTATCTCTTGTTGATCCGACCCCTTTTCAGCCTCACAGGACTGAACTTAAAGGTTCCTGTTCACCTGTTCTCATTGTAAAGGGAGCGTGTTCGTTTGTCAATCGTTTTTTCGCAGCCATTCGAGCAGCTCGGCAAACTCCGGCGGCAACGGCGCTTCAAATTCCAAATAGTCGCCGCTTCGCGGGTGATGGAAGCCAAGCACCCCGGCATGAAGCGCCTGACCGTCGATCGGGAGCGTCTTTTTCGGCCCGTATTGCGGGTCGCCGGCGAGCGGGTAGCCGATATATTTCATATGGACGCGAATCTGATGCGTCCGTCCCGTTTCCAGCTGGCATTCGACATACGTATATCGGCGAAACCGCTCGAGCACGCGGAAATGAGTGACGGCTTCTTTGCCGTTTTCTTCGGTGACCGCCATTTTTTTTCGGTCGCGTTTGTCGCGGCCGATGGGAGCGTCGATCGTGCCGTAATCATGCGGAATGACGCCATGGACGATCGCCTTGTAGCGGCGCGTCACCGTTTTGTTGACGAGCTGCTCAACAAGCGAGCGATGGGCGGCATCATTTTTCGCCACCATCAACAGCCCTGATGTATCTTTGTCAATCCGGTGGACGATGCCGGGGCGCAGCACGCCGTTGATGCCGGATAGGTCGCGGCAATGGGCGAGCAAAGCGTTCACCAGCGTGCCGCGCATATGCCCGGGCGCCGGGTGGACGACCATGCCGCGCGGTTTGTTGACGACAAGGACATCCTCGTCCTCGTAATAAATGTCGAGCGGAATCGGCTCTGGCTCCACATGAAGCGGCTCCGGCTCCGGCGGCGAGATGGCGACCGAGTCGCCCGC
The DNA here is from genome assembly GCF_013096845.1 of Geobacillus sp. BMUD. Taxonomy (NCBI): domain Bacteria; kingdom Bacillati; phylum Bacillota; class Bacilli; order Caryophanales; family Anoxybacillaceae; genus Geobacillus; species Geobacillus sp. BMUD. Next base: position 242,155 of record NZ_SDLA01000001.1, on the reverse strand, counting down.
TTCACATTTGTAATTCGCCTTCACCGTGCGGCCGTTGACCGTCACGAGCCCGTTTTTGATCCATTGCTGCACTTGCGAACGCGACCATTCGTCATTCAGCGCCGCAATCACTTTATCAATCCGCTCGCCGTCATATTCGTCTTCGATGTGAAATGTAATCGTGTCCATCTACTCATTCCCTTTCTCTGGTGTCGCGAAAAAAAATAGATGAATAAACAGCAAGATGACGCCGACTGTCAGCGCCGAGTCGGCGATATTGAACACCGGAAAGCTGTACGTGCCGATGTACGTATGAATAAAGTCGACCACTTCTTTCCGGAATACGCGATCGATAAAATTGCCGATCGCCCCGCCGAGCATCAGCCCAAGCCCCACGCCGGCCAGGCGCTCGGAAGGCTTCAGGCGGCGGATGTAAATCACGATCGCCGCCACGACGATCACCGTAATCAAATAAAAGAGCCAAAACTGCCCTTCCAGCATGCCCCATGCCGCTCCGCGATTGCGGTGCGACGTAATGTAGAGCACGTTGTCGATGATCGGGATGCTTTCCCCAAGTCGCATATAGCGGACGACAAGCCATTTCGTCCATTGATCGAGAATGATGACCGCTGCCGCAATCCAATAGTATGCCACCGTGCCAAGTCCCCCTGTCCTTCTCATTCATCCTTTTTGCATTGTAGCATAATTCGCCATGGCAAACAAATGAAGCGGCAAGGCCGCCCCAAGGCAGCCTGCCGCTTTTCGCTACGCGGAATAATGTTCGTTCACAATGTGCGCACAACGCGGGCAAAGCGTTGGATGCGATGGATCGGCGCCGACTTCTTTCGTCACCGTCCAGCACCGCTCGCACGTCTCGCCTTCGGCCGGGCGGACGAGGACCGCCACATGGGTAAGCCGTTCGGCTTCCGCCGGTGCGGCGTCGTACGGCTCATCGGCGATCGAAAAGGCAGAGACGATGAGGAGCTGGCGCAAATCAGCGTCGAGCGACGCCAACAGCTTGCGCGCCTCGTCTTTCGGATAGATGGTGACGCTTGCTGTCAGCGATTTGCCGATCACTTTTTCATTGCGGGCGTTCTCGAGCGCTTTGAAAATATCATCGCGCACATCCATAAACGCATCCCATTTGGCCAACAGCGCTTCTTCGCCATCGATGGCGATCGGCTCCGGCATGTCGGTGAGCTGGACGCTTTCGACGTTTTCTCTCCGGTTCGGGATATGCTCCCACACTTCATCGGCCGTGTGCGGCAAAATCGGGGCGATGAGCTTCGCCAACGCGACAACCGTCTCGTACAGCACTGTCTGCACGGCGCGGCGGGCGCGCGAATCAGCCGCTTCGATGTACAAAATGTCTTTTGCCATATCCAAATAGAACGCGCTCAATTCCACGGTGCAAAAATGGTTCATCTCATGATAGACGGCGGCAAAATCGTAGCTGTCATACGCCTTTTTCACTTTGGCGATCAGCTTGTTCAGCTTTGCCAGCATATAGCGGTCGACTTCGCCAAGCTCCCCAACCGGAACGGCGTTTTGGTTCGGATCGAAGTCGAACAAATTGCCGAGCATAAACCGGAACGTGTTGCGGATTTTCCGGTACACTTCCGACACTTGTTTCAAAATATGATCAGAAATGCGCACGTCGGCCTGATAGTCGACCGAGGCGACCCAAAGGCGCAAAATGTCGGCGCCAAATTGTTCCATCACTTTCGCCGGCACGACGACGTTGCCGAGCGATTTGCTCATTTTCCGCCCCTCGCCGTCTAAAACGAAGCCGTGGCTCAACACCTCTTTATACGGTGCTTTGCCGGTAACGGCGACCGCCGTCGACAACGACGAGTTAAACCAGCCGCGATATTGGTCAGACCCTTCCAAGTACAAATCAGCCGGACGCTGCAAATCATCGCGCTCGACGAGCACCGCTTGATGCGACGAGCCGGAGTCAAACCAGACGTCCATAATGTCCGTTTCTTTCGTAAAGATGCCGTTCGGGCTTGATGGATGGGTGAATCCTTCCGGCAATAAGTCTTTCGCCTCGCGCTCAAACCAAACGTTCGAGCCGTATTGGCGGAACAGGTTCGACACATGCTCGATCGTCTCATCGGTGATGATCGGCTCGCCATTTTCGCCGTAAAAGACCGGAATCGGCACACCCCAGGCGCGCTGGCGGGAAATGCACCAGTCGCCGCGGTCGCGCACCATGTTATGGATGCGGATTTCGCCCCATTCTGGCACCCATTTCGTTTCCTTAATGGCGTCAAGGAGCTGGCCGCGAATTTTATCAATCGAGGCAAACCATTGCGTCGTCGCCCGGAAAATCGTCGGCTGCTTCGTCCGCCAGTCGTGCGGATACGAGTGGGTGATAAAGCCGAGCTTCAGGAGCGCTCCGACTTCCTCAAGCTTTTGCGTAATCGCCTTGTTCGCTTCTTCATAAAACAGACCCGCAAACCCGGGCGCTTCCTCGGTCATGTAGCCGCGCTCATCGACCGGGCAGAGCACCGGAAGCCCATATTTTTGCCCGACGAGAAAGTCGTCTTCCCCGTGGCCCGGCGCCGTATGGACGCAGCCGGTGCCGGCGTCGGTCGTGACGTGCTCGCCGCAGACGACCAGCGAGTCGCGCTCGTAGAACGGATGTTGGGCGACCACGTATTCAAGCTCTTTCCCTTTGACCGTTTTGACGACGGACCACGACGCCCAGCCGACTTCGTTCGCCACTGATTCGGCCAAGGAGGCGGCGACAACGTATTTCTGCCGGTTTGCGTCGATGACATGGTAGTCCAATTCCGGATGAACGGCGATCGCCAAGTTCGCCGGAATCGTCCACGGCGTCGTCGTCCAAATGACGATCCGCACGTCGCCGTCCAGCACGCCTTTGCCGTCTTTCACCGGAAACGCCACATAAATCGACGGTGAGCGTTTGTCTTTGTATTCGATTTCCGCTTCGGCGAGCGCCGATTCGCTCGACGGCGACCAATAGACCGGCTTCAGTCCTTTGTAAATGAGCCCTTTTTTCGCCATTTCGCCGAACACTTTAATTTGTTGGGCTTCGTATTCCGGCTTGAGGGTGATATACGGGTTGTCCCAATCGCCGCGCACCCCGAGCCGCTTGAACTGCCGGCGCTGGTTGTCGATTTGTTCATACGCATACTGCTCACACCGCTTGCGAAACTCGGCGACGCTCATCGATTTGCGGTCGACGCCTTGTTTCGCAAGCGCCGTTTCAATCGGCAAGCCGTGCGTATCCCAGCCCGGCACGTACGGGGCGCAATAGCCGTTCATCGATTTGTAGCGGACGATGATGTCTTTTAGAATTTTGTTTAACGCATGGCCGATATGAATGTCGCCGTTGGCGTACGGCGGGCCGTCGTGCAGGACAAACAGCGGCCGGCCTTTCGTCCGCTCCTGCACTTTCCGGTAAATGTCCATGTCCTCCCATTTTTTTTGCATTTCCGGTTCCCGCTTCGGCAAGTTGCCGCGCATCGGAAACTCGGTTTTCGGCATGAGCAATGTGTCTTTGTAATCCATCGTTGCTCCTCCTTTGAACAATATAATTCCAAATAAAAAAACCGTTCTCTCCCGGCAAGGGACGAGAACGGTCTCGCGGTACCACCCTTTTTGGCCATGCAAAGGCACAGGCCCACTTTTCATTCGTAACGGGAATGACGCGCCATGTCCTACTCGTTGTTTCGGCATGGAACTCCAGGGTGATGTTCACTCTTGCGCCGATGCCGGGCTTCCACCATCCCCGGCTCGCTGCGACCGGTCGTGCAAGAGCTACTGTCCCTTTCATCGTCCATGGTTATTCGCAATTCATAACGGAAAAAAGCCAACCGCCTCCCACGGCGGCTGATGCGGCGATTTTTGCCAACTATTATAACTGAAAGGCCTTCGGTTCGTCAAGGCTGTGACAGCGGTTCTCTCGCCCCTTCTTCCAAATCCGGCGCCTCATACTCCATCAACTCGTCCCAATCGCGGCTGTTGATCATATCGAGCTGGGCCTCGACCAACATGCGGAAACGGGCGCGGAACACTTTCGACTGCCGCTTCAGCTCCTCGATCTCGAGGGCGATTTTCCGCGATTTCGCCAATGCATCGCTGATGATGCGCTCGGCGTTTTTTTCCGCCTCTTTAATGATCAGCTTCGCCTCTTTTTGCGCATTCCGCTTCACTTCTTCCGCTGCTTCCTGTGCAACAAGAATCGACTTATTGAGCGTCTCTTCAATGTTCGCAAAGTAGTTCAGCTTTTCCGTCAGTTCGGCCACTTTTTCTTCTAGCTGCTTTTTTTCACGGATGAGCATTTCATAGTCTTTAATGACTTGATCGAGAAACTCGTTCACTTCGTCTTCATCATACCCGCGAAACCCGCGGCTGAATTCCTTGTTGTGAATATCCAATGGCGTCAACGGCACAACGGCCACCTCCGTCTCCATCATTCCTTTTCTTCACTTTCATTCGACACGGTTTGCCGATTTCCTGCCGTCATTTGCTTATTTTTGTCGGCCGATCTGAACGAGCCAGCGCTCTTTTTTCGTCGGCCCTTCCACCGAAAACAGCTTACAGCGGCCAAAACCGCGCGCCGACAGGACATCGCCCGGTCCGCAGAGGAAATCCGGCTTGTCCACCACCTTCCAGTTGACTTTGACAAGCCCGCTTTCAACAAGCGCACGCGCTTTCTCGCGCGCAAGGCGAAACGCCTGAGCGAGCACAGCATCGAGCCTTAGAGAAGACACCGTGACCGTTCCTTCCTCCCACGTTTCAGCAAGCGGCATGGCAGCCGACAGCGGCAGCGGCTCCAACGCCACCCGGGCTTTGCCGATCGTTTCGACATGCAGACGAACATAGTCGGCGACTTCGGCAGCAACAAAAAACTGAATTTCTCCATTCCGAACGAGAATATCGCCAAACTTGCCGCGCCGCAAGCCAAGCGACATCAGCGCCCCCAACACGTCGCGATGTTCAAGGGAAACGAATTTCGCCGGATAACGAACCGCAAAAAGCGCGATCTCATAATCGTTTTCCTCCGGCGCAAAATATGGCGGATAGAGCAGCCCCCGCTTCCGCTCGACAGACGAAGCCCCTCCAAAAAACGAGACGCGCACGTCCCCGCCGTTGCCGATGAGGCTTTGCACGATTTGCTGCTCGCGCGGATCGAGAAAATCGGTCAACTTCGGAGCGTACTGACGGCTCACCATCTCCTTCCACTCGAGCACTTGATCAATGAACGGATGTTCTTCTTTGCGAAAATGCTGATACAGCTCCACTCAACGTCACCTTGCTTTCATAGAAGAAAGGAACCCACAACGGATTCCTGCCTGTGAGTTCCGCCCTTCCGGACAGAGAGCGGCGGCGCCATGCGCACAAAACGAAACTAAAACTGCGACTGAAGAATGTCAAACAGGGCGTGAAGACCTCTTGTCGCAAATTCAAGGACGATAAACGCAACGATCGGGGAGACGTCAATGATGCCAAGCGGCGGAATGACGCGCCGAAACGGCTCCAAATACGGCTCGCAAATGGCGGCAAGCATCTGTCCAAACCGCGTTTCGCGCGCATTGGGAAACCACGACATTAAAATATAAATGATCAGCGCATACGAGTACACTTGAATCACTGTCGTCAAAAACGTGAGTACATAATCCAACAGCTACCACCTCTTCATCGGTCTGTCATCCTCGCCGTCGAGCGAAATCGAGCCGCTGACGTCGACGTTTTCCGGGGTGCATAAAAAAATTTTCGTGCCGACTTGCTGAATGTCGCCGCCAATGGCGTACACCGTACCGCTTAAAAAGTCGACGATCCGCTTCGCCTGCTCATGCTGGATGCGCTGCAAGTTGACAATGACGGCGCGCCGGCTCTTCAAATGGTCGGCAATCTCCTGCGCCTCGGCATACACCCGCGGCTCAGCAAGCACCACTTTCGCCGATTTTTGCACACTTTGCAGGCTGACAACGTTCGCCTTGCCTGCCGTCTTCGGCAGCGCCTCTTCTTCCGGCTGTGGCGCCTCATATTCTTCTTCATAGTCTTCGTAGTCTTCTTCTAAAAAATAATCACGGAATTTTTTCATCAATCCCATCCGGTTTCACCTCCTACAATGATCCAACAAGCGCGCTCCCGATGCGCACAAACGTCGCTCCTTCCTCAATGGCAATCGTGTAATCGTTTGACATGCCCATTGACAGTTCGGTGCATGGCGCATGGGCCATTCCCATCGCCTGAACGTGTTCCTTCAGCACTCGCAATCGGCGGAAGCAAGCGCGCAATACCGCTTCGTCGTCCGTGTAAGGCGCCATCGTCATCAATCCGACGACTTCGATGCGCGAAAAGGCGCGAAGTTGTTCAATAAACGGAATCGTTTCTTCGGGGGCGAGCCCGTGTTTGGTCACTTCCCCGGACACGTTCACTTGCACAAAACATTTTACTGGCCGCACCGCCCGTTTTTCAATTTCTTTCGCGAGCGACAGACGGTCGAGCGAATGAATATAGTCGACCTTGTCGATGATATCCTTTACTTTGCGCGACTGGAGCGTCCCAATGAAATGCCACGTCGCTTGATTTCCGATCTGTGCATACTTTTCGATCAATTGGTCAGAGCGGTTTTCGCCGAGGTCGGCGATGCCGGCGTCAAGCACCTCCATCGCCCGCTCGGCATCGACATATTTAGTGACAGCCACAATGCGCACGCCGGCCGGATCACGGCCGACGCGGGCGCAGGCCGATTCGATTTCCCGGCGAATGGCCGCCAAGTTGTCGCGCACCGTCATGCCGTCTCCTCCCTTCGGCCGATAAACGCCAACATCCTTCCGGTCGTTCCGCGGTCGCGGCGATGGGAAAAAAACAACGCTTCCTCACAGCTTGTACAGCGTTCTGACACATAAATATGGCTGTTCGGAACGCCAGCCGCGATCAACTGAAGCCGATTGGCTTCCTTTAAGTCGAGCGCATATTGCCCAGGGCTTGTTTCCCGCCATGGCAACGGGCGATCCTTCGGAAGAGCCGCGCGCAAACCGGTGATCACCCGATCATCGACCGTGTAGCAACACGGACCGATAGCGGGGCCAATGGCGACATAAATGGCGCCTGGCTCAATCCGTTCCTGCTCCCGCCAACGCTGCACCATCTTTGGTGCAATCCCGCGCGCCGTTCCCCGCCAGCCGGCATGAACAAGACCGAACAGTCCAGCCGACGGCGCCGCAAAGTAAACGGGCACGCAATCAGCGAAACAAAGAGCCAACAACACTCCCGGCTCCGCTGTGTACAGCCCGTCAACGCCCGGAATGGCGGTGCCCCGATCATCGGTCCCTTTCCCGCGGTCGTGTTTGGTCACTTTCTGAATCTCGGCACCGTGCACCTGCTCGCAACACACCCAATGCTCAAGCGGAAAAACGAGCCATTCTCCGAGACGGCGACGATTGTTGACAACAGCCGTGCGATCGTCGCCGACGTGCAGCCCCATATTCAGCGAAGCGAACGGCCCTTTGCTCTCCCCGCCATGTTTCGTCGTCAATCCAGCGACGGCTCCAGCAAACGGAGGCGCACCGCAGCGGAGCCATCCGCGGGCTTCTTGTTGAAAAATGTCCGGCATTCGCGTCAACCTCACGCTGTTTTTTGTAGTTTTTTATCACTTTTTTTCCTATTCTATCATAGTTTGTTTGTCCATGATAACCTTTATTTATGATTTTGTCGAAACATTGCCGCGGAAATTGTCCAACCCCCATTGCCGCCCGAAAACCGCGCTGGCGGCATAGCCGATCTGCCCACGAAAAGCGGAAAGGTCTGCAACGTCGTCCTGCTGCGTTGCAAGCGACGGGGCCAATCGTTGCACCAGCCGTTTAATCGGAATCATGAAGGCGGACTAAAATCACATCGGCTCCGATCTTGACGATGTTCTGCCATGGAATGACGACCGCCTCTTCGCGGCCGAACAGCCCGAGCATCTTTCCAGCGCCTAAAATAATGAGCGAGCGGATTTTTCCAGTATCTAAATCAATATCAATGTCCCCAATATTGCCAAGCTTTTTCCCATTGGCTACATTGACGACATCTTTCGTCTGAAATTCAGAAATTCTCATCACGGTTTTTCTCCCCGCCTTTCCTCTCTCCCTCTTTTTCATCTATATGAAGCCAAATGTGCAGTTATGTGCCAAAGAAAAAGGCTGCACCTGCAGCCTGTCACACTTGGATGTTTTTATTCATTTGCCGGATTGCCGCTTTTTCGAGCCTAGACACTTGCGCTTGGGAAATGCCGATTTCCTCGGCTACTTCCATTTGTGTCTTTCCTTGGAAAAATCGTTTGCGGATAATCATTTTTTCCCGCTCATTCAACCGCCGAAGCCCTTCCTTCAAGGCGATTTCTTCGATCCATTGGCTGTCGCGGTTGCGTTCATCGCTCAGCTGGTCCATCACGTAAATGGGGTCGCCGCCGTCGTTATAAATCGGCTCAAACAACGAAACAGGATCTTGAATGGCATCGAGGGCAAAAACCACTTCCTCATGGGCGACGCCGAGTTCTTTGGCAATTTCCTCGGTTGACGGTTCTTTCGCCGTCTCGCTCATGAGCCGCTCTCGCACTTGCAACGCTTTATAGGCGATGTCGCGCAGCGAGCGCGAAACGCGGATCGGGTTGTTGTCGCGCAAATAGCGGCGGATTTCGCCGATGATCATCGGCACTGCGTAAGTGGAAAACTTCACGTTTTGATTGAGGTCAAAATTATCAATCGATTTCATAAGTCCGATGCAGCCGACTTGAAACAAATCATCGACAAATTCGCCTCGGTTGTTGAAGCGCTGAATGACGCTCAACACGAGGCGCAAGTTGCCGTTTACTAATTTCTCTCTCGCCTCCAAATCCCCCTCATGCATCCGTCGAAACAGTTCACGCATTTCCTCATTTTTGAGGACGGGAAGCTTCGAAGTGTCTACGCCGCAAATCTCGACTTTGTTCCTCGTCAAGTTGTTCCCTCCCATCAGGAGATGCTAAGTCGTCAGTTTTCAGTATCTCCTTGGAAGGGAAAAATATGCACAGCCTGTCCGACGCGGAAAAAACGGCGGAATTTCGCTTCCGCCGCCCGCTTACATCATTTTATTGAATTCTTTGCGCAACCGTTTAATGATCCGCTTCTCCAGACGCGATATGTACGATTGCGAAATGCCGAGCAAATCAGCAACGTCTTTTTGCGTCTTTTCTTCGCCGCCGGAGAGGCCAAAGCGCAATTCCATAATTTGCTTTTCGCGGTCACTCAGCTGGCGCAAGGCGTTGAGCAGCAAGCGCCGGTCGACATCCGCTTCCAAATCTTTCGTAATCACGTCGTCTTCCGTGCCTAACACGTCGGAAAGCAACAGCTCGTTGCCATCCCAATCGATATTGAGCGGTTCATCAAACGACACTTCTGCCCGCACTTTGTTGTTGCGGCGCAAATACATTAAAATTTCGTTTTCAATGCAGCGCGACGCATATGTCGCCAGCTTGATCTTCTTCTCTGGGTTGAATGTGTTGACCGCTTTAATGAGGCCGATCGTTCCAATGCTGATCAAATCTTCAATGTGAATGCCGGTGTTTTCAAACTTGCGGGCAATATAGACGACAAGACGCAAATTGCGTTCGATCAAAAGCGATCTCGCCGTGTCATCACCGGCGGCGAGCCTGGCAATCAGCTGCTCCTCTTCTTCTTTTGTCAGCGGCGGCGGGAGCGCTTCACTGCCTCCGATATAATAAATTTCATCCGCCTTCAGGCCAAGCTTGGCCAAAAGCTTATACAGCCAGTACATGAAGCGAAGTTTCCATTTTTTCATGAAAATCCCCCTTCTAAACGGATCAAAAGTGAGTATGATATACTAACAAAACCTACGAAGCGGTCAGCTTTCTTCCCGCCTGCACCATTTTCGGATGGACGATGCAGTCGTACTCCCCATCCGTCGACAGCGGATCAGCGCTTAGCGCCACAAGCCCTTGCGCTACTTCCAACCATTCGTTTTCGTACCGAAGCATAATGCGGTCTGGCTTAACCGCCGCCATCATTTGTGGACCACTGCCGACCGCGCGGTACGGAATGAGGCGGAGGCGATGAACCCACCGCTCCGGCAGGGAAGTCAGCATCATGGGAGAGCTGAGACAACCCAATAGCTCCTCAGGAAGCACGGCCTTCGCTTTTTCCTGTTCGACTACCATCACCGGCGTTTTGGTCAACGGATCAACGAGCTGGTTGCCGCTGTCAATCAAGCCGCGCAGCGTAAGCGGCCGCCCGTCCCATATGATCTTGACCTCAATGATATATTCAAACCGCAGTTTTTTTTCGCGAATCGCCTCCACCCTTCGGCGGGAAAAAAGCCATAAAACCGGAAACCCCATGACAACAAACAGCCAACTGACCGGATCACCCGCTCCGGGATGATGCATGAGAAGCATTCCTTGGCGGACGGACAGTTGGTGCGCGAAAAAATAATGAACCGCCAGCATGCCGCCGCCGACGGCGAACGTGGCAAAGTAAAACGCCAGCATATTCTCAAGCAAATAGCGCGGGCGCTTAAACCCGAAGGCGGCCCACACGATCAACACTGAAACAGCTACTTTTACCAACGGGTGCTGGGCGATGGCGGAAAACGGGGTAAACAGCAATATAACAAGCAACGAACCGATCAACGCCCCAGCCAACAGACGCCACCAGACGATCGGCCGCTTGAGCATGAGCGCCGTCAGCCAAAGAAGCAACGCGTCAAAACAGACGTTCAACAGCCAAATCACATCGAGATAGACGACCAACCGTCAAGCCCCTCCCCCGCCCATATCGGCTTTGTCTGAAACAAGTATATAGCACCTTGCGAGGGAAAGTCTGTCAATCGGTGGCGGTGAAAAAGGAGATGTTTTGTCAAAACAGGGGGAACCACGGCGGATCAAATCGGTCGGTGTGAAAACCTAACCTGCCTTCTCTTCTTCACCCTTGCGCGGCAAGAGTGCGGATGGCCAATGCGAGAGAACATTGGGTCCTAATATGTATGAAAAGCGGGGATGTCTCCAACGGTCATCTTTCTGTAACGTCATTTTCGAAAGAAGTCTCCCACCTCAAGGAATGTGAAGGGCGATCGCTCAATGAGTAGGTGGGAGATGAATTTCGGTTGGCCATCGCCGATGAATAGGATCGTCTATGGTTAAAACGGACACCTTCGGAACGAAGGGAAGCGTAAAGGGTTCTTGCGTGTGGCTTACCGTTCAGCGAACACGCACAAGTCGCTTGAAGCCCCCACCTCTAAGCGAAGCGTAGGTGGTGGGGAGTTCACGATTTCACCAAAGTGCTTCGTGCACGTCCGTGCATGTATCGGGGCTGACCTAAAAGCCTGCTTTTTGGCGGACTTTTGGAGTCAGCCCTCTTCATTTTTTTATTTTGACGCAAAAAGTGGGGCTGACCCAAAACGCGAATGCGTTTTGGGTCAGCCCCTCGTTTCGCCATCTAGCGGCGGCGGTTGCGGTTGCGCAAGAAAGCGGGGATGTCAAGCGGATCTTCTGCTTGCCCTGAGCGAAGCGCTGCATAGTCTTGCACAGGCTCCTCACGCTTTTCCCGCTTTGGCGCCGGCGCCGCTTTCGGCACAGTGCCGATGCGCGGCGGCCGCGGCTGCGAAGCGACGTTTTCGTTGAATCCGGTCGCAATGACCGTCACGATGATCTCATCCTTTAAGTTCTCGTTAATAACGGAACCGAAGATCATGTTCACTTCTTGGTCGGCCGCCGAAGCGACGATGTCGGCAGCCTCCTGCACTTCATACAAACTTAAGTTCATGCCGCCGGTAATGTTCATCAGCACTCCTTGAGCGCCGTCAATGGATGTTTCCAACAGCGGGCTGGAAATGGCTTTTTTTGCTGCCTCAGCCGCTCGGTTTTCACCGCTGGCGATGCCAATCCCCATCAATGCCGAACCTTTATTCGACATGATCGTCTTCACATCAGCGAAGTCAAGGTTGATCAGCCCCGGCACGGCGATCAAATCGGAAATGCCTTGCACCCCTTGGCGCAATACGTTATCCGCTTCACGGAACGCCTCAAGCATCGGCGTATTTTTGTCGACAATCTCAAGCAATCGATCGTTCGGAATGACGATGAGCGTATCGACCGCCTCTTTCATGGCGGCGATGCCGCTTGCGGCCTGCGTCGCCCGCTTGCGCCCCTCAAACGTAAACGGGCGCGTAACAACGCCGACCGTCAGCGCCCCTAATTCGCGCGCAATTTGGGCGATGACCGGGGCAGCGCCAGTTCCCGTGCCGCCGCCCATTCCAGCGGTGACAAACACCATATCGGCGCCGCGAAGCGCTTCTTCAATTTGCTCTTTACTCTCCTCAGCCGCTTTTTTCCCCACTTCTGGGTTAGCCCCTGCACCCAAGCCGCGTGTCAGCTTTGCCCCAATTTGCAGCTTGATCGGCGCCTTCGACAAGTTGAGCGCCTGTGCATCCGTATTGACCGCAATAAATTCGACACCTTGCACCCCGTGCTCAATCATCCGATTGACGGCGTTGTTGCCGCCGCCCCCGACTCCAATCACTTTGATTGTTGCCAACTGATCGACTGTTGTCTCAAACTCCAACATAGCCAAATCCTCCTAAAATTTCAATCTCTATTCAAAGAAAGAACCGAAAAATTTCTTGACCTTCTTCCCAAAATGGTCTTCTTTCTTTTTCGGTTTCGGCTGCTGTTTTTGCGAGGAGCGCTCGACCGGCTCCACCGCAGCGGCAGCCGGGACCGTTTTCCCTTGCAGCTGCGCCTGCCGATAGGCGAACTTGAGCAAGCCGACGCCAATCGTATATTGCGGATCGCGCACACCGATATAATCCGGCATGGCAATGCGGACGCTCGTCCCTAGAACGACGTGGGCCAGCTCAAGCAACCCTGGCATATTGGCGACGCCGCCGGTCAGCACATAGCCGCCGGGAAGATCGCGAAACCCGAGACGACGCACTTCGTGCTGAACCATTTGCAAAATTTCTTCCAGTCTCGCCTCAATAATATCGGCGATCTCCAGCTGGCTGAACTGCTGATGTTGATCGGTGCCCATAATCGGCACGCTGAACACTTCTTCCTCCGAAGCGTAGTCATAAAACGCATGCCCATGCTTCAGTTTGATTTTTTCGGCATCGTCCGTTGTCGTCCGCAATCCGATGGCCAAGTCTTTCGTAATGTGCTCCCCGCCGACCGGCAGCGAAGAGACAGCTTGCAGCGTCCCTTGCTCAAAGACAGCGACCGTTGTCGATCCGCCTCCCAGGTCAACGAGCGCCGCCCCCAAATGCCGTTCGTCATCGGACAGCACGAGCGAACCTGCCGCCAATGGCTGAAGACAAATGTCGCTGATTTCCAAGCCTGCCCGCTCCACACAGCGAAGAAGATTATGTAATACCGTCTTCGCACCAGTCACCATAGTGCCTTCCATTTCCAAGCGGACGCCGAGCATGCCGCGTGGATCATGAATGCCGTCCAATCCGTCGACGATAAACTGGCGCGGAACAACGCCGATGATTTCCCGATCGGGAGGAATCGAAACGACTTGCGCGGCATCGATGACGCGGGCAACATCTTCATCGCTGATTTCTCGGTTTTCGCTCGCGACGGCGACAATGCCGTGGCAGTCATGGAGCTGAATATGGCTGCCGGCCACCCCGACGATCACACGACGGATCGATAAACCGACCATTCGCTCCGCTTGCTCGACGGCCCGTCTGATTGACTGCACCGTTTTATCTATATCAACAATCGCCCCTTTTTTGAGCCCTTCCGCTTTGACATTGCCCACCCCGATAATGTTGATGGAGCTGCCTAGCATTTCCCCGATGATGACTTTCACGTTCGATGTTCCGACATCCAGGCTAACGACGATCTCATTGCTGCTCATTTTTTGGCATCTGCCTACTAAAAACGCGCCGGTGCCGGCCGGCGTTTCAGTAAGCAGCGACACCTCCTTTTTCGGCTGAAATTTCCCATCTTTTTTTCTATTGGTCTATGTCTAGTTTGCGAGTTTCGCAACAACACTATATTTTGTTTTACCCCATATAATTCAACACACGAAAAGACTTTCCCTGTCTTTTTCCTAACTTTTTTCACGATTGTGCCGCCGCTTGGCCCACTCGGCAAGCCAAAGGCGGCGGATGATGGCAATATTTTGAAACAAGCGGATGCCGAAGGCGAACACAGCCGCTAAATACAAGTCTACACCAAGATGCACCCCAAGAAAAGTTAAAGTTGCGGCCAGAATAATGTTGAAAAAAAACCCGGTTATAAACACGGTTTCGTCGTACGTCCTCTGCAGGTGGGCGCGCCATCCTCCGATTAATGTATCAAAGGCAGCCAAAATGGCAATGGACAAATAATTAGAATATTCATCGGGAACTTCCCAGCCGGCAAGAACGCCGATGGCAAACCCAAAAAGCAATCCGAGAAGCGGGAGCCACATGCTATTTCTCCTCCTTGCCGCCGTTCGCTGTCTCCATGTATTTCACATCCGGACGCTCAGATGCGGGCGGAATGACAACAAGCGGTTGGGGCTTGGATATGGACAGCTCCAAGTTTTCCAAAGCGAAATCATCGCGAATCGGCGAAACGGCGAGCCCGCTGTACAGCTTGTCTGCATCATCGGCGATTGCTCTCACTTCGGCCGGCAGCCTCACTGAGCGGCTCCCTACTTTCGTTGCACCATTGATATCGCGAATGGCCGTCCGGTTCGTCAATCGCTCACCGTCGATAGCGATTTCTTTCGCCCCGTATTTGTTCAACTCATTCACTAACCGCTGCAATAGCTCGGGCGATACGGCGGCAGCGGCCGGACCAACGTAGCCGGCCGCCGAAAGCGGCGCGATCGTCAACACAAGACCGCTGCCTTTCACTTCTGTCAGCCCGGCTTCTTCCCTCAGCTTCGCGACTGTCGCTTCAAGCTCCGTCGCGCCGCCCGCCTCGTGTTCCTGTCGATAGCGGCGCAACGTTTCCTCGTAACTCTCTAGCTCCTCAAGCAGCCGTTGTTCAAGCTTCTGCTCTTTTGTCAAATCGGCGCGCAACTCCCAAATGTCGCGCGTGTCGCGCCCTTCCGGATGCAACGTCGTCCGCAGCCCGACGGCCAGCATCACACCGAATATGGCAGCTACGCCAGCAAAATAGAATCGATTTTTCCGTTCCAATGCGCTTCACCGCCCCTTTCCGCCCGTTTTATGGCTCGGGCGCAAACACCGGATCCAACACGATAGCTCCTTGCTTTTCCACTTTCACGTCGATATGATCTTCGACAAGCTCGTCGACGATGCCGCCGGGAAGCTCTAGAGCGGACATGAGCACGTCTGGATTGCCAATGGCCGAAATGACAAATGGAGCGGCATGCTGCGTCCCATCGACCTCAATGACTGGGCCGTTGCAGACGATATATGAACGGTGGGAAATGCGCTGCCCATTAATAGCGACGGCTTCGGCGCCGGAAATGAGCAACTCGTGAACAACTTTCCATACGTGCTGTTCGTGAACGATATAATCAGTAGCGCTCGCTTCAGAGGGGATATAAGAGGAATCGGAAAGGGTGACTGCTACACCTTTCCCTTTCACCCTCGCCTTTCCGACATGCATGCGCAGCTGTTCCGCTTCTTTTGCTAATCCGGCCTCGTTCTCCTGCTCCTGGGCCAGCTTTTTCTCCCATGCAGCCAGCTCCTCCTGCTTTTTGACAAGCTGCTGCTTGAGCGACCGGTTTTCTTTTTGCAAAGCAAGAAGCGCCGAACGATATTCGTACTCTTTTTTCCACTCGCTTTCGCTCCATTGGCGGCGGGATGCTTCGTTTTTCGCATGTTGGTACGAAAAACCGAGCATGGCGCCGAAAATCAAGCAAATCAACGTCAGCAGGAGGCGGCTACGGGCTTGTCGTTTCATCGCCATCCTCCTTTTTCGAGAGGGCGTAAGGAACAAAATAGCTGCCGACTTCCAAATGAATGACTCCTTTGACGTTTCGGTCAAGCGCGGCGGCAATCGCCGGATAATGCGACAGCTTGTCTGCAAATTGCCGAATTGTCGCGCTTACTTCATAACCGTCATTCATGTAAACGATGACGCGGTCTTCATATTCCCTCGTCGGCTTGTAGTGAATTTCCGACATAGCGCTCAGCACCGCCGCCGGCAGTTCGGCGAGCTGTCCCGTCATTTCAGCAATGGCTTCGCCGTCTTTCCAGCCGACAAGCACCGGCGCATCGCTTGGAGCGGTCTTCGTCCCTTCCTGCTTTAACAGCCGTCCGTTTTCAAGCAGCGGAAAAAACGTTTGTCGGTCATACACATAAGCGATTCGCCGCCATTCGCGAACATGGATGGCGATCGTGTTCGGCAGATGTTTTTCCACTGTTGCCTCCTTAATTTCTGGATGGCGAGTGAGTTTTTCTTCTACGTTTTGTTCATTCACTTTCCAAAAGCTTGTCCGCTTCGTAATGCCGCTTAAGCTGATGATGCGCTCCGCTGAGAGATGACGGTTGCCGCTCACTTCCACATGCCTTACCGCGCTGAGCGGCGACTGAAAGTAAAGGACGCACAAGATAAACAGAAAAAAGAAGAACAAGTACGCAATGAGCCGACGGTTCGCTTTCTGGCGGCGCCGTTCCTTCAGTTTCGGGACGCGGTCCTCCAGGACGACGACTTTTCCCTTTTCCATCGCATTCCCCGCTTTCTTCTTCAACGCCCGCGCTGAAACGATCGGTATAAAAACAAACGGCATCCGCTGCCGTTTCTTTAGTTTTTGCACTTGTTTTCATTATATCACAAATAGAATGCAAGAGAGAGCCTGTTTTTATCGCATTTGCCGGCACTGTTCGACGACGGGCCGCGTTCGAGAGACGCCAAGAAAAAACGGCGGACATACGCCGCTTGCCTAATAGCGGGCATGCCTGCTGATGTTCAGCAGCACACCGATGGCCATCAGCATCAACGTCAGCGACGATCCGCCGTAGCTTAAAAACGGAAGGGTGATGCCGGTGACGGGCATCAATCCCGTCACAACGCCGATATTGATCATCACCTGAATAGCGATCATCGAAATAATGCCAAGCGCCAAAAAGCTTCCGTACAAGTCGGGGGCGCCAAGGGCGATGCGCACCCCGCGCCAAAGAAGAAGGGCAAAGAGCAAGAGAACGAGTGACCCCCCGATGAAGCCGAGCTCTTCGGCTAAAATGGCGAAAATAAAGTCGGTTTGCGGCTCCGGCAAGTAAAAAAACTTTTGTCGGCTCTGCCCAAGCCCAAGGCCGAACAAGCCGCCCGGTCCAATGGCGTACAACGACTGGATGATTTGAAATCCGCTTCCGAGTGGATCTTCCCACGGGTTTAAAAACGACGTAATCCGCTTGATTCGATAGGGAGCCGACAGGATGAGGGCGGCAAGCCCAGCGAGCCCCAATACGCCAAGCCCGGCAAAATGGCTGAGACGGGCGCCGGCGACGAAAATCATCGTCACGCACGTACCAACCATAACGGTGCCCGTCCCTAAGTCCGGCTGCAGCATAATCATGCCGAACGCGGCAAACACAAGCGCCAACGCCGGCAGCAACCCTTGTTTAAACGACGTAATTTTCTTTTGGTTTTCAGATAAATATTTGGCCAAAAAAGCGATCATAGCCAGCTTCATAAACTCAGACGGCTGGATCGAAAACGCCCCAACTCCAATCCAGCTGCGCGATCCGTTGCGAACCATGCCGATGCCGGGAATGAGCACAAGAACGAGCAGCACAAAACAGACGCCAAGCAGCACTTTCGACCAGTCGCGCCACACCCAATAATCGATGTTCATGACAAAAAACATGGCGATAATGCCGACGCCCGCAAACAATAGTTGGCGTTTGGCGAAGAAAAACGAATCGTTGAACTTGTATTCCGCCCAAATGGCGCTCGCGCTGTACACCATAATGAGTCCGATGGCCAAGAGCGAAAACGTCAAAAGAATGAGCAAAAAATCCGGCGCAGATTTTTTCCGCGGCAATGCCCAACACCTCTATTTTTGTAAACTAGAGGGAAAGGGCTGTCCCTTTCCCTCTATTTCAACTTATGCACGGCGTTGATAAAAATGTCCCCTCTCTCCTCGAAAGTTTTGTATTGATCCCAGCTGGCGCATGCCGGAGAGAGCAAAATGACGTCGCCCGGCTTGGAAAGCTCGAAAGCAACCGGGACGGCTTTTTCCACATTATCGACATATCGGATCGTTTCTATTCCCGCTTTTTGAGCAATGCGGCCGATTTTATCCGCCGTCTGGCCGAACAGTACAACGGCCTTCACCTGTTGCAAATACGGGAGAAGATCATCAAACTCATTGCCGCGGTCAAGCCCGCCAGCGAGCAAAATGACCGGCTCGCCGGCAAACGCAGAAAGCGCCTTTTGCGTCGCCAAGATATTCGTCGCTTTCGAGTCATTGAAAAATCGCCGGCCGTCAATTTCCGCCACATACTGAAGCCGATGTTTCACGCCGGAAAATGTCGTCAGCACTTGGCAGATCGCCTTATCACCAGCGCCGGTCAGTTTGGCGGCCGCCACCGCCGCTAAAATGTTTTCCAAATTGTGCTGGCCAGGAAGAACGATGTCAGCGATTCTGACAACTGGATCACCGTTCCAATAGATGGCGCCGTCTTGAACGTACGCTCCTTCGCCGAGAGGTTTCGTCGCCGAAAACAGCACTTTTTGCGACCGAACCGATGAGGCAATGTTCATCACGAGCGGATCGTCGGCATTGACGACGGCATAATCGCGCTCCGTTTGGTTGCGGAAAATGTTGGCCTTTGCCGCTGCGTACGCCTCTTTCGTTCCGTGGTAGTCCAAATGGGCGTCAAAAATGTTGAGCAAAACGGCGATAGCCGGGCGAAATTGGTCAATACCAGCAAGCTGGAATGAGGACAGCTCCGTGACAAGCCATTGCCCTGGCTTTGCTTCCTTTGCCACCTCACAGGCGACAAGGCCGATGTTGCCAGCAAGCAGCGGATTTTGGCCGTCCGCCTTTAACATTTCGTAAATAAGCGTCGTCGTCGTCGTTTTTCCGTTGGACCCGGTGATGCCGATAAACGGCCCTTCGGAAATGTGATAAGCCAGCTCCACTTCGGTCACGACCGGAAGCCCCTTCTCCAGCGCCTTTTTCACCATCGGGTTCGTGTACGGAATGCCCGGGTTTTTTACGACAAGGTCAAACGGCTCATCAAGCAGTTCAAGCGGATGACCACCGCAAACGAGGCGGACGCCAAGCTGTTCCAGCTGCCGAGCCTCCGTATTTTCAAAAAGCGGCTTTTGGTCATTGACAACCACGTTGGCGCCCAGCTCCACAAGCAGCCGAGCCGCCGCTACTCCACTTTTGGCCAATCCAATAACAAGCACACGACGATGTTGGTAAAAACGAGTCGGTTTCAATTACATCCACACCTCGATATAAATTCCTAGCATCGCAAATAAAAGGCCAACGGCCCAAAACGTCACAACGATTCGCCATTCTGACCAGCCAACAAGTTCATAATGATGATGAAGCGGACTCATGCGAAACACGCGCCGTCCTGTCGTTTTGAACGAAGCCACTTGAATGATGACCGACAGCGTCTCGATGACAAACACACCGCCGATGATGACAAGCAACAGCTCAAGCTTCGTCAGGACAGCGACAGCGGCGATCGCCCCGCCAAGCGCGAGCGAGCCGGTGTCGCCCATAAACACTTTCGCCGGGTGGGCGTTAAACACTAAAAAGCCGAGCACGGCGCCAACAACAGCGACGCAAAATACAGCGACATCGTACTGGCCTTGATTCCAAGCCAAGACGGCATAAGCGCCGAAGGCGATCGCCGCTGTTCCGGCAAGCAACCCGTCAAGCCCGTCGGTCAAGTTGACGGCGTTCGAGCCGCCGACAAGCATGAGCAACAAGAGCACGCCGTACGCCCATCCGAGGTCGACGGACCAATCGGCGCCTGGAATATGTAACACCGTCGAAAAACCGCTTTGGCGGTAGACAGCAAAAAAGATGGCTGCGATAAGGAGCTGGCCGATCAATTTTTGCCGGCTTGTCAAGCCGAGATTTCGCTTCATGACGACTTTGATGATATCGTCAAGGAAGCCGAGCACCCCATAACCGACGGTGACCAACAGCAGCAAATACGTCCTCGTTGACAAGTCGGCGATTTTCGGCGTGATCCATAAAGTCGTCGCCACAATCGCCAACAAAATCATGATGCCGCCCATCGTCGGCGTGCCCGATTTTTTTTGATGAGACTTCGGCCCTTCCTCGCGGATGCTTTGTCCGAATTTCAACCGCCGCAAAAACGGGATGAACAGCGGCGATAAAACGACAGTGATGAGAAAGGAAGCCGCCATGGCAATCACGATCACTTGCTCTGACATGCATCGTCACATCCTTTAAACAGCCGAGCGTCCAGCCATCGCTTCTCCAATTCCGCCAGCCGGCGGCGCACAACCTCCCCAGCAAGGGGGCTGTCTTCAGGAAGAGCGAAGAAAAACTGCACACCCTCTGCACAGTCTTGCTCCAAGTATCGCTCCAGCAATGCCGCAGCCGCCTCGAGCGGAGACGGAACGAAAAAGAGCGGAAATTGGTTGGGAATGTAACGCGGCAACGGTTCGCCAAGAGGCCAAAACGAGCCGATCGCCCCGTGTTCAATCGCTGTTTTCAATGTTTCCGCCCCGCGGTCAAGCGGGACAAACAGCCCTTTTTTCACCTGCTGGGTCGGGTCAACGAACACGGCATGAAAACGAATCGTTTCATCGACAATGCCGCGCGCCTCCACCGCCATCGATTGCACCATCCTGTATGCGATCATGGTCATCCTCTCTCCTTCACTGCCGCTCGGGCAACAGCGCGATCGTCAAACTCAATCACATCGTTGCCAATGATTTGATACGTTTCATGCCCTTTGCCGGCAATCAACACAACATCTCCTTCTTCTGCCTGCCGGATGGCATAGCGGATCGCCTCTTCACGGTCGGGAATCGTCACGTGCTTTCCAATCTCAGCGCTTATTCCCGCTTCCATGTCGCGCAAAATTTGCTTCGGATCTTCCGAACGCGGATTGTCGGAAGTAAAAATGGCGACATCCGCATACCGCACCGCCACTTGCGCCATGAGCGGCCGTTTCGACCGGTCGCGATCCCCGCCGCAGCCGATGATGACGTATACGTTTCGCTTCGCAAACTGGCGAACCGTTTTTAAGGCGTTTTCTAAACTGTCCGGTGTGTGGGCGTAATCGACGATAATCGTAAAGTTTTGCCCTTCATCCACCGTTTCAAACCGCCCCGGCACCGGCTTGACATCGGCCAACGCAGCAGTGATCGCCTCAAGCGAAAGCCCAGAAGCCAGGCAAGCCGCAGCCGCGGCAAGCATGTTGTAGACGTTGAACAGTCCGACGAGCTTCGTTTCCACCGCCGCCGCCCCATATGGCGTGCAAAGCCGAAAGGCCATGCCGCTTCGGGTCATATGGATTTGTTCGGCCATTACATCGCTTTTTTCATTGATGCCATAGGTAATGACCGGCGCAGCCGTCATATGTTTATAATATTGCGAAACCGGATCGTCATGATTGAGAACGGCAAATTTCGGCCGATGTTCATCGTAGCGATTGCCGAGTTGAGCAAACAGCAGCCCTTTGGCATTCCGATACTCTTCCATCGTCCCGTGATAATCCAAGTGATCTTGCGTCAAATTCGTAAAAACGGCCACATCGTAATCGCAGCCATGCACCCGACCTTGATGCAGCGCGTGCGACGACACTTCCATCGCCGCGAACTCAACCCCTTCATCGACCATTTGTTTGAACGTACGCTGCAAAATGAGCGACTCCGGCGTCGTATTGGACGCCGGATAGGAACGGTCGCCGATCTTGATGTGAACCGTGCCAATGAGCCCTGTTTTCTTGCCGGCCTTTCTCGCGATTTGTTCAATGATCGACGTCGTCGTCGTTTTGCCGTTTGTGCCGGTCACCCCGATTAAATGAAGGCGGTGGGTCGGCTGCCCGTAAAACGCGTCCGCTAAAATCGCCATCGCCCGCCGGCTGTCCGACACGAGAACGACGGGAGCATCAACGGAAAGCGGCCGCTCGGCCACGATCGCCGCCGCTCCACGCGCCACCGCCTCATCAGCAAAATCATGTCCATCTACTGTAAATCCCTTCAGGCAAAAAAAGAGCGAACCGGGCGTAACGCAGCGCGAATCCATCTCAAGCGCCGCGATGTCCGGATTGCCTCCATAGTGCACCCAAAAACCGGGCAAGCGTGACAGCAGCGTCAGTAGTTTCATGTTCGTTCATCCCTTTCGCTTCGAAATCGTCCGCTCCGTTAGGCAGACAGCGGAAAAAGGGGCTCAACCAACCCGATGTGTCATCGCATCGGTCGCCCCCCTTGCACGTTCGTCTTACCGTTCTTCCGCCGCTTCGCGCTTCGCCAAATAAATGCGGACGGTTGAGCCTTCTTTCACTTTGACCCCTGGTTTTGGGGATTGTTCCACAACGACATCTCCCTCACCACTAACATCTAATTTTAAGTCAAAAAGCTGTTCTTGCAAATCATTTTTTGTCATTCCGATCAAGTTTGGCACTTCAATGACTTTCGGCTCGTTCCAGTCGCGCTCCTTCTCGAGCTGGTCTTTGCGGGGCTTCACGCCCATAATCCGCAAGCTGTCCTCTATAATTTTCCCAACGATCGGCGCAGCGACCGTGCCGCCGAACTGAACCGTTCCTTTCGGGTTGTCGACGGCGACGTACACGACAAGCTTCGGATCATCCGCTGGAGCGAAGCCGATGAACGAAACGATATGGTTGTTTTGCAAATAGCGGCCGCCTTGCGCCTTTTGCGCTGTTCCGGTTTTGCCGCCGACGCGGTACCCTTCGACATACGCCTTTTTCCCTGTTCCTTGGGCGACGACGCTTTCAAGCGCGTACCGGACTTGTTTCGACGTTTCCTCGGAAATGACGCGCCGTTTCGCCTTTGGTGTATTGCGGCTCACGACTTCCCCCGTTTCCGGATCCAGCCATTCTTTGGCAATGTAAGGTGTGTACAAAATGCCGCCATTGATCGCCGCTGACACGGCAGCGACTTGCTGGATCGGCGTCACCGACACCCCTTGGCCGAACGCCGTCGTTGCCAGCTCCACCGGCCCGACCCGTTTCAAATCAAATAAAATGCCTGTTCCTTCCCCTTGCAAGTCGATGCCCGTTTTCTCACCAAAACCAAATTGCTTAATGTAACGAAACAAGGTCTCCTTTCCAAGCCGCTCGCCAAGCTCGACAAACCCCGGGTTGCATGAGTTTTGCACGACTTCTAAAAACGTCTGATCGCCGTGGCCGCCTTTTTTCCAACAACGAAGCGTAGCGCCGGCTACCTTGGCGTAGCCAGGGTCAAAGAAATGGTCTTTCAGCAAATTTACCTTATGTTCCTCAAGAGCCGCGGCCAGCGTAATGATTTTAAACGTCGATCCCGGTTCGTACGTGCTCCAAATCGGCAAGTTGCGGTTGTAAATTTCCGGAGGAACGCTCCGGTAATTCGCTGGGTCAAACGTCGGTCGGCTCGCCATCGCCAAAATTTCACCCGTGTTCGGATCCATGGCGATCGCAATGATGCCATCGGGGTTGTATTTCGCCTCCGCGATGTCAAGTTCGCGTTCAATGATCGTCTGAATGCGCGAATCGATCGTCAACACCAAATTCAAGCCGTCAGTCGGCGGTGTATAGTCATCGGCTATATCGGGCATGCGCCGCCCTTTCGCATCGGAATAAAACTGCACGGAGCCGCGCTCGCCCCTCAGTTCCTTGTCATAATACAGCTCCAGCCCGGTGAGCCCTTGGTTGTCAATGCCGGTGAAGCCGAGCACGTGCGACAAATAGCTGCCAAACGGATAGTACCGCTTCGTATCTTCCGCGATATACACCCCATCCAAGTCGAGGGAGCGCACATTCGCTGCCTTTTCATCAGAAATTTTCCGCCCCTCTTTCAAGCGGACGATCGACGTTTTTTGCGTGATTTGTTTATAGATGGATTCCACTGAACCGCCCAGCACCCCGGCCAGCTTTTTCGCCGCCTCTGCCGGATTTTTGACTTGCCGTGGAATGACATACACCGTCGGCGCGCTCATGTTCGTCGCCAACGGAACGCCGTTGCGATCCAAAATTTCGCCTCGCTTCGGCTCAAACGGAATGTTCCGGCCCCATAGCCCTTTCGCCCGTTCCGCTAACAGATCGCCGAGCCAAAATTGGACGTAGCCGAGACGGAGGTCGATAATGGCAAAGATCAAAATCCCGATCAAAAACACAATCGTCAACCGCTTGCGCACGGTAACGTACGATACGCGCATATGGCGGAACCTCCTTCATGGTGGGCTCGTTCCACTATATGCTTGTACGCCCCGTTATAGAACGGCAAAAATCATTCGTGCGGCTCAGCCTCTTTCCGCTCCGCTGCTTCTTTCTCCTTCTCCCCCACCGCTTTCTCCCATTGGCTCGGCGGAGCCAATTCAACGATTAAATAATCGCCTTTGCGCACCTCCGCTCCAGGACGAATATTTTGGCTGATGACATAACCGCTCCCTTTCGTGCTCGGCCGCAAGCCGAGTATACGAGCCACTTTCATGGCGTCGCGCAGCGAGAAGCCGCGCAAATCCGGCATCGTTGCCGCCCCGTCCGTTTTCAACACAACTCGTTCCCCCAAAAGAACGTGATCGCCGCCTTGCGGAAGCTGTTGCTCAACATATTGGCCGCGGCCGATCACAACCGGCACATATCCTTTTTCCTTCAGCTGCTTGGCTGCCGAAGCCGCCGGCTGGCCGATCCATGAATCAAGCGCCTGCGGTTGGGCTGTCTTTGCTTTCATTCGTTTTTCTCCGGTCGGTTCAATATGCAAATATTGCAAGCTGCTTTTCATCACCGTCGTAAAAATTTGCGACACCGGCGCCGCTCCCGTTTCGGTCACATCGAGGTGCGGCTGTTGGACAGCGACATACATGAGAAGCTTTGGATCATCTGTCGGCGCCATGCCTAAAAACGAAAAAATGTAGTTTTCCCGTCCGGTCAAATAGCCGCCGGAAGGCGACGGAATTTGCGCCGTCCCCGTTTTGCCGGCGACGCGGTAGCCGTTGATTTGGTACGGACGGCCGGTGCCGTGCTCAGACGTGACAACCGTCTCTAAAATGTCACGCACTTTTCGCGCAGTTTCCGCCGTGATCGGTTGGCCGACCACGGTCGGCTCATGATCGATCACGACTTTGCCGCTGTCTGGGTCGACAACTTTCTCGATGACATACGGCTTCATCATTTTCCCATCGTTGGCGATCGCCGTCGCCGCTTGGATTTGCTGGATCGGCGTCACCGATGTCCCTTGGCCGAATCCGGTCGTAATTCGTTCAATCGGGTAGCGATAGCGGATTTGCCCGACCGCTTCGTTCGGCAAATCGATGCCCGTTTTCCGGTCAAAGTGGAAACGGTGCAAATATTGCAAAAACCGATCTTCGCCAAGCTTTTCTTTCACTAAAATCGAAAAGGCGACGTTTGAGGAGCGCTGCACCCCCTCGTTAAATGTGATCGTCCCCCAGCCGACATCGTTATGGTCGCGGATCGTGTTCGGCCCGACTTTGTAGGAACCAGAGCGATACGTTTCATTGCCGTTGTACACCCCTTCGTTGATGGCCGCCGCGAGCGTGAACACTTTCATCGTCGATCCCGGCTCATACGGATAGGAAATGGCGTCATTTAAAAAGTTCGTAATATCACGCTTGTTTGGGTCGAAGCTCGGACGCGTTGCCATCGCCAAAATTTCCCCTGTTTTTGGATCAGCGACGATGGCGATCATTTTTTTCGGCTTGTATTGCTTCTCGACGCTGTTCATCGCATCTTCCAAAAACGATTGAATCTTTCCGTCAATCGTCAAATAGACGTTTGCCCCATTGTTCGGCTTGACAATGCGCTCTTTCCCCCCGGGGAGGCGAAAGCCGTTTACGTCGCCAGCAAACGACACATAGCCGTCTTCTTCACGCAAATACCGGTCAAGCTCTTTTTCCACTCCCATTTTGCCGACTGTTTCGTTGGCTGCATTTTTTTGCGCATAGCCGATGACGTGCGACGCAAACATGCCGTTCGGATAAAACCGGCTCGTGTCGCGGATGAAAGCGATGCCTGGCAAATGGAGCGCTTCGATTTTTTGCTTCAGCTCAAAACTGATGTTGCGGCCGTAGGATCCAAACTCGACTTGCTTCGCTTTTTTTGTCAAAATGCGTTCCATCGCCTCGGCGTCCATGCCAAGCAACGGGGCAAGTTGTTCCGCTGTTTTTTTCGGATCGATCACATGGCGCGGATGATCCGGATCGGTTGTCATCTTCGGATCCAAAATGGCCACAACGGTATACGACGGCACATCTTCAGCCAAAATGGAACCTTTGCGGTCGAAAATCGTTCCGCGCTTCGCCTCGATCGTCCGCGTTTGTTGATGCTGACGCTCCGCGATCACAGCCAGTGTTTGACCGTCTGCTTTGCCGGTCCATTCAAGCTGCACAAAGCGGGCGAACAACAGGGAAAAGAGGAAGCCGAACAAGCAAAACAGAATGAACGCTCCCTGATGGGTGTTGCGATGCTTTCTTACCTCCATCGTCGATCATTCCTGCACAACTTTCACATGGTTTTCGTTGAGCGACAAACCGAGTTCTTTCGCCTTTTGCAAAATGCGCTCGTATGCGCTCAGCCGTTGCACCTCGACATATAAGTCATTGTTCTCCTTTTTCTGCTCGTCAATCGACGCCTCGAGCTTTTGCACCTCTTTGTTCAGTTCGTAAATGCGCACTTGGTTCGAGACGGTATGAACCGCCGCATAGAAGACAAACAGGAAAAACAACACAAACAGCATCTTTTCAGCCAGCGACAGGCGAAAGCGCTGCTTCCGCCGCGGCTTTGGACTTGGCGGTGCCGCCGGATGTCGTTGTTCACGCGCGACTTTGATTGCCACATCGTTCACATTTTTCCCCTCCTGTTTCTCCATGCATTCGTTTTTCGCCGCAATGGGCGGCGCCCGCATTGAAATTCATCGTATTTCCCCGCTATTTTTGTCATCTACAGCTTTTCGGCAATGCGGAGTTTGGCCGAACGGGCGCGGTGGTTTCGTTCGAGCTCTTCCTCGGAAGGAACGATCGGTTTTTTGGTAATGATTTTCAGCACGGGGCGATAATCGTCGGGGAGAACCGGGAGCCCCGGAGGCAATGGCGGACTTTCGCTCGCCTTTTTAAACGTTTCTTTGCAAATGCGGTCTTCAAGCGAATGAAACGTAATGACGCTCACCCGTCCACCGGATGTAAGCAGTTCGATCGCCTGCTCGAGCGCCTCGCGAAACGCCTCAAGTTCGTCATTGACCGCGATGCGGAGCGCTTGAAAAATGCGCTTGGCCGGGTGTCCACCGCTGCGGCGCGCCGGGGCGGGAATCGCTTCCTTGATCACATCAACGAGCTCTCCCGTCGTTTTAATCGGCCTCGTGCGGCGCACTTCCTCGATTTTGCGCGCTACTTGTTTGGAAAACTTCTCTTCGCCGTAACGGAAAAAGATGCGGACGAGCTCCTCGTATGGCCAGCGGTTGACAATCTCCGCCGCCGTCAGCCGTTGCTTGCGGTCCATCCGCATATCAAGCGGCGCATCGTGCTGATAGCTGAAGCCGCGCTCGGGTTCGTCGAGCTGCGGCGAAGAAACCCCCAAATCAAACAAGACGCCGTCGACGGACTTGACGCCAAGCGCCGAAAGCTCCTCTTGCAAAAACCGGAAGTTCCGGTGTACAAACTGCACTTGCTGGCCGTAGCGGGCGAGTCGTTCGCGCGCATGCATGATGGCGGCTTCGTCTTGGTCAAAGGCAAACAGCTTCCCACGTTCCGACAAACGGGAGAGCAAATATTCGCTATGGCCGCCGCCGCCCAACGTACAATCGACGTATATGCCGTCCGGGCGGATGTTCAACCCATCGACCGCCTCTTTCAGCAGCACTGTTGTATGTCGAAACACATGTCCACCACCTTCGTTGCTTCCAACCACACTCACATCGGCCAGTGGCCGCCTTCTTATTATATCGCAAAGATGGACAAAATTTTAGCTTTTTTTGTAAAAAAACGTCCTTTTTTGTTTCTTTTTGTCGGACAGGCCAATCACGGCCATCCTGGCGGCTTCACCCCTTTACTTTAATTTCCATTTAATAACCATTGTTTTTTTACAATTCATTTCACAAAAAAGAAAATCCTGCTCAAAGCAGGATGTTTCTTTTCGACTTTTTCTTTGAAAAAGCCTCACATATATACAATTTTATGCATTCCGTTGCTAGGACTGCGAATAGCCAAAAGTTTTTCTACAAAATCAAATCCGTAGCGGTTGATGTAATAAAACACGTTCCAAACTCGCTCCTGGAGCGCGCCGTTCGGCCGAAGCGACGTCTCGATGCGCCAAAATTTCCGCCATTCCGTCTCATGTTTGCGCAACAGCGACCGCTCAAATGCGTGCTGAAGAAACTCGATTTGCGCCTGAATGATGGCGGCATTTTTCGCCACCAATCTCTCCAATCCGCGGTCGATCGCCACCCCAAGCTCACGGAGCGGACGGTGGGCCGCGTCAATGTCCGCCTTCGCTTTGGAAAACGCCGAAGCAAGAGGCGCTTGGGTGGTCGTCTCCCGCCACTTCCGCTTGGCTTCATCAAGCCGCCCGTTCAGTACGTCAGCCACCTCAAGTCCGATATCGGATAGGTCGGTTTGCAGCGAACGGCTGACGATCGTCGCCTGCAGGCGCGGCACGACCGGCGGCATTTCTAGGCCGAAAAGCGGAAACGCCTCTTTCAATTCCGCCCAATAAGCAATCTCCCCAGGGCCGGCAACGAAAGCGAGCGTCGGCAACAAATACTCTTGCATGAGCGGGCGGGTGACGACATTGTTGCTGAAACAGGCCGGATTCGTTTCGGCAAGCTCAAGCAGCTCTTCTCTTGTCCAAACGAGAGTTCCCGCTTTATTGCGAAACAGGCCGCGCTCCTCATCATACTGCAAAAGCGAACGTTCACGGCCGTCGTAATAAAACAAGTTGGCCGCATCGGACCCGATTTCAATCAGCGGCGCATATCCGAGCACGCGCAGCGCCTCTTGCTGAGCGAGCACCGCAGCCGTCACGTCGCGATGGCGTTCAATGAGCGCAGCGAAAAAGCGGCGCTCAAGCGGCCGCACCGCCGCATCGCCAGCGTTCAACACAACTAGGCCGTGATCAGCGAACAACCGAAGCACAATGGCGGCAAAAAAGTCGACAAACGTGCGCCCCTCATCAAGACACGATGACAAAAAGGAGAGCAGCTCATTCGTCACATCCGTTTCCCCATACGTTTTGACGACGCGCTCGATCCACTCTTTCGCAGCCATCCAATCCAGCGGTACATCGGCAGCCATCCGCTTCTCATTCGTTTTATGTGGGTACGCTGCTTTTTTTACTTCTCCTTCCTCAATGACATAGACATGATCGATTTCCGCGATGTCATGATCTTCGCCGGCGATCCAAAACAGCGGCACGACCGGCACACCCAGTTTCCGCTCCTGCTCTTTGGCAAGCTGGATGATGGTGATGATCTTATAAATCGTATACAGCGGCCCAGTCAACAGCCCGGCTTGCTGCCCGCCGACAATGACGACGCTTCGCTCATCGCGCAGCTTGTCGATATTGGCCATCGTGGCTGGACTCGCAAAAAAGCGGCGGTGGTAGGCGTGCAAGTAGTCGGCCAGCCCGCGCCGATCATACGTTCTTCTTTGCAAATGCGACAACCGCCGGCAAAACGCCTCATCATCCGTCCAGGCATAGGCAAAACCACTCTCGATGGGAAACACGCCGGCTATGTAATCAGCCGCCAGCTTCGTTGCCGCCGGCAGCGGAATCTCGCGAACGTCCATGGCGAAAACTCCCTTTCCTATGTATTCTTTCATGAGTATAGCACGTTTGGCCCCGAGAGAAAAAAGGCTTGCTCGGCCGCTCTAAAGGCTCATAGCAACGCGCATGGCCATGCCGTATACAAGCAGCCCGGCGTAAAGGGAGGCAAAAATGAGAAAACTCGCCCGCCAAAAGACGCGGAACACCGTCCGCAAACGAAAGTCCGCTTTTGTCCGCCAATAGCCAAGCGCGATCGCCGCGTGCAGACCAAACAAAAAGAGAAGAAGAGGAACGAAGTACGATTTTCCAAACAACACGGCGAGCAAAAAATAGACAGCAGCAATGAAAAAGGCAGTCGCGGCGTTGACCGCGGCGTAAAACGCTGCCCGCTTCCGCCTGCTGACCAAGCGTGCTCCGAAGTAGACGAGCAAAAACAGCAGAAGCGGCGCGGTCACAAACGTCGCCAGCATCGAAGCGAGCCAATCACCCATCCGCCTCTCCCCCTTCCTTCCCTTTCACCGCGGAAAAGACAAAGCGGACGACCGGCAGCGCAACGCCGCGCGCCTCCCCTTGTTTCAACACATAGCCCAAAATGGCGTCAATCTCCGTCCGGCGCCCGTTCGCTAAGTCCATATACATCGACGAATAGTTGTCTGCTGTTTTTTGGCATATGCGGACGACGCGCTCCCACGCCCGATTGGCGTCTTTAAGCGGCAGCACGTGCTGCACCTCATCAAACAGTTGCCTCATCATATCGCGGTACGAAGCCGTCTCTAGCAACGCCCCGTTTTTCACTTGCAATAGAGCGGTGAGCGGATTGATGACGGCGTTGACGACAAGCTTGTCCACAAGAATGCGCTCCCAATCGTCCGCCCATTCAATCGGAAAGCCGCGCTCCCCTTCCCGAAGCTCCCGAGCGTCGCCAAGTGAACCATAGCGGGAAGCAAGCGTCAGATTTCCGACGCCCGTATGCGCCACCGTCCGATCATCCAGCCTCATGGCGCCATGCTCCACGACGCCGACGAGAACATTTTTGTCAGCAAACACCGTCAACTGCTCGAGATGCCCCATGCCGTTTTGCAAAAAAACGAGCGTACGAACGCGGCGAAACGCGTCGATTTGCGCACAGACGGAAGCGAGATCGTACTGTTTGACGGTCACAAACACGAGCCGCTCGTCCAGCTCCGCCCCGGCAAACGGCTGCGCGCGCACCGCCACGACCGAGGTTTCGCCCTCTTTTTTCAGCGCCACTCCATGCTCGGCAAGCTGCCTTGCTTGGGACGGACGTCTCGTATAGACCGTCACCTCATGGCGCCGCCCAAGATAAGCGGCGAGCAGCAATCCGACTGCTCCGCCGCCGACAATCCCGATGTTCACCCCTTCTCCCCCGCTTTCTTGCAACATGGCGTTAGCCTTATTTTAGCAGAGATCTTCTTCTTCCGTTAAGAAAAAAAGCCGGCGAAAAGCCAGCCCTTACCCTCCGTCGGCGCCTTCAGCCACTGCATTCGCCGCTGGTTTCCCGCTGTCTGTCACCATTTTGCGCGCCCGCTCCATAATGGAAAGCAGCGTTTTATACTCCTCCTGGATGGCAGCCAGTTGTTTTTGCAACGCTTCTTTTTCCATTTGCAATTTCGTCACCATTTGCTGCAGCTGCTCCATATCGTTTTTGAGCGCGCGGTTTTCATCGGCCGTCCGTCGGGCGTCACGCGCCTTTTGCTCCTCAGCTTGCAAAAAGGCCAGCACTTCCGTCCATGACAAATGGCTTTTGACTGCCGTTTCCACCTTCGTCTGCCCCTCGCTTTCCTTTGCGGATGCGTTTTCTTTTTTTCGCATCTTCCGTTCTTGCTTGGCTTGCTCGATCTCCTCCTTGTACTGCTTGCGAACGCACGAATTCCAGCGAAATCCACACGCCGCGGCTGTCCGCGACAAGCGCCGCCCGACTTCAGCAAACGCCTCCAGCTGGGTGCCGCCTTCGCGAATATACTGAAGCACGACATTCGCTAACAACTCATCCTCTTCTTTCGTCCATGCGTCTTGACGCACCCCCGTCATCCCCTTCCCCCCTTATCGCCGCTTTGTCATTATATGTATGCGGCTAGTAGAAACGGTAGAAGGAAAAATTACTTCTTACGCAAAAAAAGACGCAATGCCTGTTCATGTTCGGCCGACCCCCACAGCTCGGCGCAACGGGCGATCTCGGCGAAAAACTGCTCGCGAAACCAAGCGGTTCGCCATTTTTCGCCGGCTGTGGCCTTATATGCCTGCAAGACGGAAAGCGGCCGCTCTGCATATGACGCCAGCCGTTCGCGCCATTGTTCCCGCCAATGTTCGGCTGGTAGGATAGCGTCAACCCAACCGCACGCTTCCATCGCCTCCGCCGTCATGGGCTCGGCACGCAACAATAAGTCAAGCGCCCGCCCGTACGGAAGTTTGGCAAACAGCATCGACGCTCCTCCCCAGCCGGTCGTAATGCCAAGTCGGCCTTGTACAAATCCGATCCGGCTTCCTTCTTTGGCAAAGCGAAAATCGCAAGCAGTCGCCAACTCGCAGCCGCCCCCCATCGCCGTTCCATTGACAAGGGCGGCCGTCGGCTTCGGAAACGTCAGCAGCCTGTACAGCAGCTCTCCCATGCGCATGAGCATCTGTCTTGCCTCCGTGCCGCGCAAATGCCCAAACTCGCTCAAATCGCCGCCGGAACAAAACGCTTCGTTGCCAGAGCCAGTAATGGCGAACACTTTCACTTGTGGATCAGTCGCCGCCTGTTCCATCGCCTCCTCAAGCGCCTCCATCACGGCAAAATTGATCGCATTCCGTTTCTCTGGACGGCAAATTGTAAACAGCGCAATGCCGTCATGATGCTCCAACCTTGCTTCCATCAGCGCGTCTCTCCTTTCTTCATCAATGAATTGGGCGCGGGCTCTTCAATTTCCTGCCTCACGACGAAAAAAACTGCCGCCTGGACGAATGGCGTTGATTTTTTGCAGACCAAACGTGTAGATGAGCCAATAAAAACCAGTTGGGAAGGCTCTGCTTCTCAGCTTTTCTGCTGTGGTCGGCAAGCGTCCGCCTGCCGGCTGGGCATATGACGGCATGCCCTCCTCGAACAAGAACGCTTTATGGGCAAACGCCATTTTCCCGCCGGTGTTCTTGTTCGAGGAAAGAGGCAGAAACACTTGTGTTCAGCCATATGATTCTCTGTTTTTTAGTAAAATAATGGATCATCAACACTCGTGTTTGCAGACAATCAAAAAGGCTGTCCTGTTTTCGGACAGCCTGTCGTTCGATGTCGGCCATTATTTGTTGACGACATCTCTTCCTTTGTATGTTCCGCATGCTTTGCAGACGCGGTGCGCCAATTTCCATTCACCGCAGTTCGGGCATTGCACCATGCCTGGCACTTGCAGTTTAAAGTGCGTACGGCGCAGCCGTTTTCTCGTTTTCGATGTTCTTCTAAAAGGTACTGCCATCATTCCCACCTCCTTGTCGGGCGCATTGAGCATATCCATGCCGGTGGATCAATCAGCCCCGAGGCCGCCGTCCGCCGGCACACAAGGCGGCTGCCGGACGGTGCGCAATATTTGCGCCATCGACCGGCAACGCCGACTCACGATCATTCGTCTCGTTTTTCCTCGAAAAACTTGGCCAGCCCTGCAAGGCGAGGATCTACTTTCTTTTCCCGCTCTTGCATCGCTTTCTCCCATTCTTCTTCCGACAGAACGTCCCATCCTTCGCCATGTTGCGGCGCTCCGCCGGCAACCGGTCCTTCAGCGATAAGCTGCAACGGAATTTCAAGCAAAATCAACTCGCGGATGATGGGATTCAAATCAATCGTGTCCCCCGCCACCATATGGGTGTCCTCATCGGTCTTCACAATGCCGCTACCATCCGCAAAAAACGTCTCCGTCGTCTGAATGGAAAACGGATACGTCACATCGACAAGCGTCCGCGAACAAGGCAACACCATCGTTCCGGACAACGTCAAATGAAACGTGAATTTTGTCGATCCGACATCCGCTTTTCCTCGGACATGCACCGGCGAAATATCGCGGATCAACGTGTCAATTTGTTTTAAATCGGACACATCGACTGTCTCATCAATCGCCATTTCCTTATGTTGAAAACGGCGAAGCTGTTGGACCGTCCATTTCATATGATCACCTCAAGGCAACGAATAAAATTATACGTTTCGTTTCTAGTTTTGTCAATGTTTTTTCTTTACAACCACTCACTCCTTGGGAAAAGAACGGCATACTCCCATCATTTCCAAATGCCACTCCCAGCATGCACGGTCGGCGCGCGGACAGCGGAAAACGGTCGACCGCTTCGTTTTTTTGATGTCCTCCCCGCATGTTGCCGTTGATCTTCACCGTCGTATACTCCA
Source organism: Geobacillus sp. BMUD (assembly GCF_013096845.1). Classification (NCBI taxonomy): domain Bacteria; kingdom Bacillati; phylum Bacillota; class Bacilli; order Caryophanales; family Anoxybacillaceae; genus Geobacillus; species Geobacillus sp. BMUD. The sequence goes on along the minus strand of NZ_SDLA01000001.1, from coordinate 207,927 downwards.
TACTAAGTTCAGATAGAATAGAGAGCCATTTCATTGCGGCCAAGCCGCGCGAATCGTCATGAAAGGAGCAAAAAAAGTGAAAGTCGTCGGCGTGATTGTGGAATACAACCCGTTTCACAACGGTCATTTCCACCATTTGAACGAAACGAGGCGAAAGACAGGAGCGGACTGTTTGATCGCCGTCATGAGCGGAAACTTCTTGCAGCGCGGTGAGCCGGCCATCGTCTCCAAATGGGCGCGGGCGAAAATGGCGCTTGCCGCCGGCGTGGATGTGATCATCGAGCTGCCGTACGTCTTCGCTGTGCAAGCGGCTGAACAGTTCGCACATGGGGCGGTGCAGCTGCTTGCAGCGATCGGCTGCCAAGAGCTTTGCTTTGGCAGCGAATCGGGGGAAATTTCCGCTTTTTTATCCGCGGTGGAAACGTGGCTTGAACAGAAGGAAACGTTCGATTCCCTCATCCGCACCGGGCTGGCGCGCGGACAAAGCTTTCCGAAAGCCGCCGCTGAAGCGTGGCAAAAGTTCGACGCCGCTCCGCTTGATTTGTCGCAGCCAAACAACGTGCTTGGTTTTGCGTATGTGAAAGCCATTTGGCAAAACAAGCTGGCGATTATGCCGCGCACGATTCCGCGGCTGGCCGCCGGCTATCATGACGAATCATTTTCCCACCCGTCGATTGCGAGCGCCACCAGCCTGCGAAAAACATTGCGACAAACCGGACAGCTTGAGTCGATCGCGGCATACGTTCCGCCCGCTGCGCTCGAACAACTCCGCCAATACCGGGAGACATACGGGCGCTTTCACGATTGGGAAGTGTATTTTCCGCTCCTAAAATATCGGCTGTTGACCGCCACAGAGGCCGACTTGCGCCGCATCGCCGGCGTGGAGGAAGGGATTGAACACCGGCTGAAGCAACACATCCCCCACGCCGAAACGTTTGCCGCCTTCATCGCCGCTGTCAAAACGAAGCGATACACCTGGACAAGGCTGCAACGCCTATGCGCACATGTGTTGACGAATTTCACAAAGGAGGAGCAGGCCAAAGCGGCCAACCCGACCTATATCCGGCTGCTCGGCATGAGTGAAACCGGCCGCCGCTACTTAAATCAGGTGAAAAAAAGCGCCGCGCTCCCACTCGTCGCTAGAGCGTCCAAACTCAACGGCGACCCTCTTTATGAGCAAGAAAAAAGAGCGGCAGCTGTGTACGCCGCCGCTTTTCCGGAGCCGCTCTACAGCGCCGTGCTGAAAGAAGAATACGCCACGGCGCCCATTTACGTTTCCGGCATCGAGCGCAAATAACGAACCGCCTCGTCAAACGTATCGACCGGGACGATTTTCATATGCGTCCCGATTTTTTTCGCCGTCCGCACCGCCTCGCGATAGTTCGACGTCGGCGCACCATGTTCGTTCGGCGCAAAAAACACCTCAGCTCCTTCGCGGTCAGCCGCCACGACTTTTTGCGAAATGCCGCCGATCGGGCCGACGTTTCCGTCAAGATCAATCGTTCCGGTGCCGGCAATTTTATGGCCTTTGGCAATATCTTCGGGAACGAGTTGATTGTAAATTTCCAAAGAAAACATGAGCCCAGCCGACGGTCCGCCGATTTGTTCGGAATCGACCTTGATGGGCGGATCGGTATGGACGTCATAATCCGTCATCGGCATGACCCCAAGGCCGACTTGATTCGGATGCTGCGGAAACGGCTTCAATGAAATCTCCGTCTCCTGTCGTTTCCCGCCGCGGATGAACGCAACGCGGACGCGGTCGCCCGCCTTTTTCCCTCGAATATAGTCGACCATTTGCTCCGATGTGCCGAGCGGCTTTCCGTCCAAGGCAACAATGCGGTCGCCGGTCTCTAGACGGCCGGCGGCCGGCATATCAGGGAGGACGCTCATGACATAAACACCATGAGGTTCATACGACACCGGTTTTCCGGCGTGGCGATAAGCGACGATAATCGCCGCTTCCTTCGCCTGTTCCATGAGCTCAAGCTGACGCATCGTATATTCCTTGTCGCTCTCCCCTTCCTGCTTGATTTCCTCGACCGGATGCAGCTCATAAAACGGACGGATATGGGCGAGCAAATACGACACCACGTTCGCCCGCCCCATCCGCACCGTCGTAAGCATAAACGTTCCCTGATCGCGGTCGCCGTTTTCCACGTGAACGAGCGGCTTTAAACTTTGCGCGCTTCCCGGCATCGTCACGTAATACGGCAGCTTCATAAAAATGAGCAAAAAGGTGAGGGCGGCGCCAAAGAAAAACAGGGCAATATACGTCCGTTTCTTCATTCGTGTGATGGCTCCTTCCACTGTTCGATCGCTTGACGGATCGCTCCCACTTGCCTCCGCGCTTCCTCTTCCCCGCGAGCGATGATTTCCTCAATCTCCGTGAACGCCCGCGAGCTATACTGTTCGACTCGCGGCCGGATCATAACATCTGAGGCGACCTGACGGTGAGCGACCAGTTCCGCTTGCAAAATATCGAGACTCTGCCAAATGACATCGACGATCGACGCAATTTCCGCCTTCGTGTTGAGCGGAGAGACATCGACGGCAATGACAATATCCGCTCCCATCGCCCGGACGACCGACACCGGCACACGGTCGACGACCCCGCCGTCGACAAGCAGCCTACCATTCACTTCCGCCGGCACAAAAATGCCAGGAATCGAGATGCTTGCCCGCACCGCCTGGGCTGCTTCCCCTTGTCGAAACACGACTTTCTCCCCCGTCTGCAAATCAGCGGCGACAACAGCCACGGGCGGGGACATCTCCTCGATTCGTTTCCCTTTCGTCAACAAACGAATAAACTGCGTGATGCGCTCGCCAGCGATCAGCCCCATTTTCGGCACCGTCCAGTCAAGAAAATCGTTGCGTCGAAACGATTGAGCCAACCGATAGAGACGATGGAGGCCATGGCCGCTTGCGTAAAGGACGGCGACGAGCGCACCGATGCTGCTGCCGGCCAAATAGGAAATTGGAATATGCTCCTCCTCGAGCACCTTCAATACCCCAAGATGGGCGAACCCGCGCGCTCCTCCCGACCCGAGCGCCAATCCGACTTTTGGCGGCACGCCTCCTCCCCCCTTTGTCGCAGCGCTATCCGCTTTCATCTTATGGTCTAAAACGCCCCCCTATACTCGTATATTAGGGTATATGAGGTTGTACCACGCGAAGCCGCGCGGCAAAAAAGGGGGGAAAAAAGTGAAACAAAATTGGGGAGCGAAATGGAAAACCGTATTGCTCGCTTCCGCCGCCACCTTGTTTGCGTTTTCGCTCATTTGCTATCCAAAACAGTCGCTTGAAGCGTCCATTCGTGGTTTAAATATGTGGTGGGAGGTCGTCTTTCCATCGCTTTTGCCATTTTTCATCGTCTCGGAGCTGCTCATCAGCTTCGGAGTCGTCAGCTTCCTCGGCGTCTTGCTCGAGCCGTTCATGCGTCCGTTGTTTCGCGTCCCAGGCGTCGGCGGATTCGCCTGGGCCATGGGAATGGCGTCCGGCTACCCATCTGGAGCCAAGCTGACTGCCCGCCTGTATCAGGAAAAACAGCTGACGACAATTGAAGCCGAACGGCTCTCATCGTTCACCAATTCGTCCAACCCACTTTTTATTTTTGGGGCCGTGTCAGCGGGATTTTTCAACAACCCGCAACTCGGCCTTGTGCTGGCCGTTTCCCACTATTTAGGAAACATTAGCGTTGGGCTGATCATGCGCTTTCACGGCATCCGAAAAGAGCAGGAGCAATCGAAGCGGCAGCCACGCTCATTTTCACTCCCGTATGCACTGCGCACCCTGCATCGCACGCGACTGAAAAACGAACAGCCGCTTGGCAAACTTCTTGGCGACGCCGTGCGCTCTTCTGTCCAAACACTGTTAATGATCGGCGGTTTTATTATTCTCTTTTCGGTTATGAATAAACTTCTGTATATGATGCATTTGACCGAACAGCTTGCCCCATTGTTGCGCCATCTGCTCCGCCTTGCCCAGCTGCCGGAGCAGCTTGACATCCCTGTGTTTTCCGGCTTGTTTGAAATTACACTCGGCAGCCAAATGATCAGTCAGACCGATGAGGCGATGCTGATGGAAAAAGCAGTGGCCACAAGCTTCATCCTCGCTTTCGGCGGCTTTTCCGTCCAAGCGCAAGTCGCCAGCATTCTTGCCGAAGCGAACATCCGCTTTCAGCCGTTTTTCATCGCGCGCTTGCTGCACGGAGTGTTTGCCGCTTCCTTTACATACTTGCTTTGGAAACCGTTGTACATCAAAACAGCTGGCGGGGTGCCAACCAACATTCCGGCGTTTCTTCACGCCGCCCCGGGAAACGCTTGGAATGAAGGCTGGCGGCTGCTGCAACAATATGGGCCACTCCTGACGCTGCTGTTCCTTTGCCTGTATATATGGCTCGTCATCAAGGCGGCCAGTGAATCGCGCGGGCGTCCATAGGCCGTTTGAGCACCCAGCTTCTTGGCAGCCAGCGCCTATATATACGCCTATATATAGATGCAACGAAGAGGTTTACCCTATCCTTGACGAAAAAGTCGCTGATTCATTTCTCGAATGTCGAGGAACAAGCCTGTGGCTTGCCCCGTCACGCCAAAGCGTGACGGGGGATCGAACAACCGCCCGCTTCACAGACCCGTATATGGGGCGGAAAGCGGCGTTGTTCGGTCGCTCGACAATCGATCCAACGCTCGGTAAAAGCCACGAATGTGAAAGCTCCAAATGGCATCTATCCTGAAAATACCCGAATTCCAAAATGCGTAGAGTTCCAGCATTCAACATAAGGACATTTTCATCCTTCCGATGGTGACGAAAATGTTTCGTCATGGAAGTCTATATAGCCATCGCGGGGCGATTTGCGTCTCCCCGGCCATGAACCGCCCTTGACAGCAAAACTGGGCCGGCGCCGACTGCAACGTCCGCTCAAGCGGCTTCCATAAGGAAGCGTCAATCAGCCGCTGTGGACGCAAATTTCCGCTTCAGCGCCTGCTCCACAACCGGGGGCACCAGCTCAGAAATATCGCCGTTGTATTTCGCCACTTCTTTGACGATGCTCGAGCTTAAAAACGCATACTGGCTGTTCGTCATCATAAAAAACGTTTCAATGTTTTCATCGAGGACGCGGTTCATCGACGTAATTTGCATTTCGTATTCGAAATCGGACACAGCGCGCAAGCCGCGCAAAATGGCATTCGCTTTTTTGCTGCGGGCATAATCAACAAGCAGGCCGTGAAACGCTTCGACATGGACGTTCGGAAGCGTCTGCGTCACCTCACGGAGCAGCTCGATCCGCTCTTCGACAGTAAACAGCGGCTTTTTCGACGAGTTGTTCAACACCGCCACATACACTTGATCAAACACTTTCGCTCCCCGCTTAATAATATCCAAATGCCCGTACGTCACAGGGTCAAAGCTCCCCGGGCAAACCGCAATGCTCGCCATGGCTTCCATCCCCTTCCCATCTATAAATCGTCACACCAGTGATGCCGTATGTTTCCCGCTTCCATCCCGTCAGGCCGCCCACCTTTTCCGGCAGCTGCGCCTCCGCCGAGTGTTCAGCGACGACGACGCCGTGCGGCTCCAACAACTGACGCTCGGCGATCGACGACAGCAACGTCGGCCACTGTTGCTCTTTATACGGCGGATCAAGGAAAATAACTGCAAAGCGGAGGCCGCGCTTCGCTACCGCCTTCAGCGCCCGCTCAGCGTCGTTGCAGTAAATTTCCGCCCGCTTCTCAAGCCCGCAGGCCGCCACGTTTTTTCGGATCGTCTGCACTGCTTTCCTGTCATGATCGACGAAAATGACGCGCTCGATTCCACGGCTGAGCGCCTCGATGCCCAAGCCGCCGCTGCCAGCAAACAAATCAAGACCGTTGCCGCCTGAGAAATATGGCCCGATCATATTAAATATCGCCTCTTTGACTTTATCGGTCGTCGGCCGCGTCGACATCCCTGGAACCGCTTGCAGACGCCGTCCTTTGCATGTTCCGGAAATGACTCTCATCGCTTTCACCCAATTCACTGTTTCAAGGTGTCTCTGTCATCCCTTTGATTCGTTGTTTTCATGGTAATCTTACCATAAAGTTGATGATCGTCAAACTAAGGATTTTTTTCGCGATTCATGTATAGAAATCGGCAAACGGTCCATAATGAGTAATGGCAACACGCTGGATGCGTTGTTGCCAGTGACGGAGAAGACTTACGTTTCCCCATAAGTTCTTCCTCCGGTTTCTCCTCTCCCTTTTCTTTATTCTTTCCGATCCTTGTTTCGCTGTGCGCGGAGGCAAGGAACTGGAAAGGACCTTGCGGGTTCATTGCCGCAAGGTTTTTTTATTGCAATTCGTGAGGATGGCCGGTAAAGTTAAGGGTGGACGAGGCTTGGGCAATGTCAAACGTTCTTCAAAAACTCCACCCTCGTCGTCCCAGCGAACACCGCAAAGCATTCTTGCGGTCGGATTCGCTCCTGATCGATATGCCTAGAGGCATCGGGGCGATGAGGACAAAAAACAGCAAGGGGGAGCTGTTCATGATCCAACGATTCATCGAACTTGGCGAAGGATATTCCGATATATACGAGCTGATTGAATTGGCGAAGGCCAACCGCCACCGTTTATCCGGCTTCTTTGCCTTCCATACGGTGAAAAAAGGCCATGCGGTCGTCTCTTTGGTCGTTGTCCTTCATCCGACGGACCCCGGTGATTTCCAACCGCTTTACATTTGCCGTGAAGGCATTCCCGATCCGTCCGTCAAGCCGAACAAACGGTACGAACTGTTTATGGAAACGGCAAAAGAGCTGGGCATGGACGTCATTCACCTTGATGTTAAGCCATCGACGATGTTCGCCGAACTCGACTTATATTACCATCATTTGATCGGCATTATGCGGATGAATCGCTTCATCCCGCCGCTTCAGTAAACAAAGAAACAGCGGGCCGAAAAGCCGGTGCTGGCTGTTTTTCGACCCGCTGTTTTCTTTCATCCAAGCGGATAGGGGGAGTCTTTTTCCTTCTCCCCTTTCGATTCAAATTCCAGTTTTAAAAATGGGCGGTACGACGGCTCGACCCGCTTGACGAATGGAAGCGAGGCGAGCTTTTTCATTACATGGTCGACTTGCTCCATATCACAATACAGAACCGCATATTTCAGCCGTTTGGAAATGTAATGAATGTTGCCGAACTTGCGCAACTGTTTCCCATATTTCAGCGAATGAAGCCAGACGATAATCCCTTGCCGTTTTGGAAACATAGTCCCTTCCCCTTTTTTTATGTGCGGCAGCCGCAGCTTCCGCCCGCCCCGCAGCCACCGGAACAACCCGCCGACAAAAAGTATGGATTTCCGGTCGGTACTTTCACATGTTCCGATACCGCTTTGCCGATCAGCACGCTGATCTCATCAAGCAACTCTTGCATTGCCTTCTCCGCCTCCTTAAAGGCGGCGACCGTCTCATGCAAATCGAGCTCCCGCTTCGCTTCGCGCACTTCTTTCATCACGTCGCGGTAATCAGGATGGTATTTCCCGAAGCGCTGCACTTCTTCGTAGCGCTCCTTCAGTTTGACAAAGCGAGCAATGAGCTGCTGGGCGCGGGAGTCTTGCTTCAGCCGCCAAAAGGCGCGGCGGTATTCGTCCGCCACGTCCGACTCGACAATCATTTTGGCCAACGCTTCTGCTTTATCTAAAATCTCGATGCGCTCGAGAGTCCCAATCTTCACCAAATGGCACCTCCATTATCCATCATACCATGAATGAAAAGAAAATGGGAAGGAAAGAGACAGACAAAAAAGGCGATCCAGGCTGTGCTGAATCGCCCTGTTCATCTTTTCAACGATCGTCGTCATCTCTATTGGATGGCGACGTCAAATTCGTGCGTCATGCCGGTTGCTTTCCCATCATTGTAGACGAGCTCAAGACGGATAGTATGTTTCCCGCTCGGCAAACCGCGCACGATAAAGGCAGCCGTGTATACTTCCGTCATTTTTTGCCCGTTGACATAGACATTAATGTGTCCACCGCCGCTCCCTTTGCGGAAAGGAAAGTGGACGGCAACACACTCAATGAGTACGTCACTTCCTTTCACTTCATGCTTCACCTGAAGCGCACCGCCCACCGCTTCGGCATGAACGGAGGGCGACGGCGCCGTCTCAAAGAAGGCATACGCCGCAAGCAATATGACGCCCGCAAACCATGCGAACCACTTTGGCAAAGACATCACTCCCTTTCGAAACTAGTCTTTGCCATTGGCCGCCCGATTAGTCACGCATGGCTTTAAACATTTGCCACATAAGCGACGCCATTTGCAATGATTGGGATATTTTTCCTACTTTATCAGGGATCGTTAGCTCATAGTGGCGCAAGGCGGCCAATTGGAACGCCGACAGTTCATGCGGACGGCGGGCAAGGAGCCGGTACCAGCGCGGCTGTTCGCGCAAAAACGCGCGCAACATCGGTGTTCCTTGCACATATTGCCATACATCTTTCCTCATCGCCACCACCCTTTAATCTTTGCGGAACGAAAACGGATGCGCTTCTTTGTTTCTTTGTTCCTGACCAGCCCCTTGAAATTCAGAAAGAATGCTTTGGATCGCCGCGATCGCCTGCTGGACGTTCGCCAAATGTTTTTGCACATCGGATGCATCGATCTGTCCAAGCATGGCCGCGAGCTTATCGAGCCATTTGTTCGTTCCTTTTTCTTCCTCTTTTGTCGCACCGTTTGTTTCCCGATACGGCTTCCATATATCATCGTCTTCCCCGAACAAATACCAATCCTCATACACTTGTTTCCACGTCTTTTTGCCACTGCGCACCTCTTGGATGATTTTTGGATGTTTTTTCACAAACTGTTTAAACTGTTCAACGGAAGGATGCAGAGGCTTGACCATGGCGGTTCTCATCCCTTTCGTCCACTCATGCCTATCTGCCATATCATATCGCATCCAGCACGCAGAGGTGCGCCCAATTTTTAGAGCGGCGTAAAGAAGTTTTGCGTATAGTAATCAGCGTAGACGCCAACGCCCAAGCGGGTGAACTCTTCGTTCAACATAATTTTCCGATGGTTTTGGCTGTTCAGCCATCCGATGGTCGCCTCGACGCCATCGACTTGATGGGCGGCGATATTTTCCCCAGCAAGCCGGAACGGAATGTGAAGCGCGCCAAGCCGCTTCGATAAATCGCCATACTGCGGCGATTCGTGGGAGAAAAACCGGTGATCATGCATATCTCGGCTATGTTTTTCGGCAGCGGCGGCGGCCTTGTCATCCCACATGAGAGAGGAAAGCCCGTGGCGCCGGCGGATCAAATTCGTCCAGTCAAAAATTTGCTTCGCGTTGGCTGCATTCACAGCTTGTTGCTTTTCTTCCGAAAGCGGCGCGGCCGCTGGCAGGCTGCCGCGGTAAACGAGCTCGTACGGCCGCAACTTGACGAACGTTTCCGCATCCATCAAGCGGATAGCCGCCACCTCGCCAGTAAAGCGGTCAACATACAGCTGAGCGTAGACGCTGCCGACTTTGACAACCGGCCTTGACGAGTAATCTTGTTCAGACAGCTCAAATCGGTATGTCCCACTGCCTAGCTTAATCTCAATGTTCGATAGCACCGGCATCGTCTGGAAAATCGTTTGCAGCCGCTGGCCGACCGCAAATGGTTCAACGTTCACCTTCTCTCCGCCGACAAGGGCGGTGACAACGCGGCCGCGCAAGATGCCAATCTGCACGTATGACTCGGGCCGACGGCTGTACACCCACCAGTCATATCCGTAAGCTGACGGGTCGATTCGGTTTGGAGCCCCAAGCCGTTTTTTCGCCTCTTGCGCCGATTGCCCGATCAATGCAACCATGCCGACCGTCGCCTTCGGCTCTTTCAACATGTATCTATTCGTCTCTGGCTGCTCCGGGGGGCTCGGGGGTGGCGAGCTTGGCACAAAATAATACAATCCAATCAAGAAAAACAAAAAAAGGAAAAACCATTTCACACGGCAACTCTCGCTTTCTGCCCAATCTCCTTATTGCCATTATAGCTGTTTTTTAGAGACAAAAAAAAGAGGCCGCCCAAAAAGAGCGCTCCTCCTTGAAAGAAGCTGTGTCCATTGTGTTTGTCAATGGATGGCGTCTTGTTCGGAAATCTCGCTTAACGCACGACCCGCGCGTTCATCAGAATAGCGGTTCGTCGCCAAATCGCCAAGCGAAACGATGCCGACCAAACGCCCATTTTCTACAACCGGGAGACGGCGAATTTGGTGACGTGCCATCATTTCTGCTGCCTTTTGCACCGAATCGTTCGGAGAAAGCGTGACGAGATCGCGGCTCATTACTTCCGTCACGGCAGTCGAACCGGGACGTTTTTCAGCCATGCCGCGCACGACGATATCGCGGTCGGTAATCATTCCGACAAGACGACCGTCATCGACAATCGGAATCGCCCCGATGTTGAAATCACGCATTTTTACCGCCACTTCGTAGAGATTGTCAAGAGGGGTGCAATATTGCACATCTGCGGACATCACGTCCCGTACCGTTTGCATCCTTCGTCTCTCCTTTCTACCCGTATTGTGCACCGGATAACATAAAAAAATGCGGGCGAAACAGAAACAATGGCAAACAATTCGTTGAAAAGCCAATCGTTTTCGTACTATTATAAATGAGGGGATGTTTTCCTAGTTGGCGCTTTTACATACTGTGTTGTTAGGAGGAAGAAGGATGAAGTTTGAAAATACTGGACTAGAAAATCAGACGGTCGAACTGTCCCGCCTTGATGACATTATGGAGCGCCTCGGCTTTGTGCGCGCGGCACAATGGGATTATGAGCGGGTCACATACGACCGGAAATACGTCGTGAAAGAGGGCACCTACTATTTGCGCGTTCAAGGATACGCCATTGAGGGAAACGTCGATTCACGCTATGCACTCATTAAGCTGCTCACGCCGATTTTAGGGAAACATTACTATCCACACGGTGTCGAATACGGCGATGATGAACATTTTCCGTCCTCTCTTGTCAGCCAATGCCAAAACGTATTGGCGCAGGTCAAAAGCGAGCTTGAAAAAATCAAAGAATGATCAAAAAACGCATGAGAGCACGGTTCTCATGCGTTTTTTTCCAGCATGACAAGCCGCTTGACAACAATGTCAACCGCCTCGGCGACATACGGCGTCATCGCGGCGATCTCCTCGGCGATGTGCTGCTGCAGCCGGCGGCAAACCGCCATCACCGGCGCCCCATATCGAATGGACAGCTTCACTGTAACGCGGCACCGCTCGCCTTGGGCAACGGTGATGAACGCCTCACAATCGTCAAGGGCGACCTCTGCATGGTCGCGCACACACATCATGACAATGGTCAACAGCGTCGCTTCCACGGCGCTCCGTTTCCGATACCGGAACGTGTTCACTGCTTTCTCCCCCCGTTGCATACATTCATGTCCCTTTTCAATCGGGGAACATGAACGTTGGCACTCTTTTGTCCTCCGACCTTTAATCGGCTGTCAGAAAAATAGGAGGCTTGCTTTTCGGACAGCAATGCATGGGAGCTTCCCGCCGCCTTGATCTTTATATATGCTATGCAACCCTCGTCGCCCTTGTTTCTTGTTCGTCGCCTAAAAACCGAGCACCGCCTTGATGAGCGACGTCGTTTGGCCCCCTGGATAGAGGACATAAAGCAGCCAATAGACGACCACCCCAGTTGAGGCGCTGCCAAACCAAATGATGCTTGTGATCGGCCCGAGTCGACGATGGCGGGCCCGCTTGTCTTTTAATCCCGTCCAAATGGTGACAAGGCCAAATACGGCGCCAGCCGTCGCTAGAACAATATGGAAAATAAGAAACAGCGTATAGTACACTTTGACGCTCTCTGGCCCGCCAAAGCTCGTATTGCCGATAAACAACGTCCGCGACATGTAAATGGTGAAAAACAGCAACGCAAACACCGCTGCCGTCAGCATCACTTTTTTATGCGCTTCGATCCGCCTGCGGCTGATCAGATACCATCCATAAGCAACAAGCAAAGCGCTGATCACGATGCAGCTCGTGCTGATTGTCGGTAAAACAGCCATCGCTTCTCTCCCTTTCTTCTTTGTTCATCGTTTGGCGGCCAACCGCGCTTTACTTTACAGTTTGGTCGGCCGCGGCTCCATATCCATGCTTGGCTCTTTCTCCCGCTCCTTCCGATACCATTCGGTGAAAATGAAGAACAGCATCGTCCCGTACACGATTTCCTGGATGATTTTCATCAACACTCCACCGAGCTGCTGGTCGTGGAGCGGCGACATCGATAAAAACATTTGCGGTCCAGTCAAATCAAGCGAAGCCAACGTCCCTTGAGGAACGCATAGAGCAAGGGCAGCCATCCATGCTTTTGGGTCAGTATACGTCGCATAAAGCGGCGTATCGGTAAAAATGATGAGCGCGCAAGCCGGGGTCAACAGCATGCCGTCAGCGAAAATGTAACCCATTTTTTTTAAACCGGACAACGTTTGCCAATCGGGCAGCTTGTTGACAAGCGGCCACCACATGCAAAACGCAGCAACAAAAATAACTGAGGTAACCAACGCATGCAGCCACATATTCATTTTCACAGCGTCAAAAATGAACGGAACGTGATAAAGCGAAAACAAGCCGTTAAACAGCAGCAACGCCACAATGGGCTTTGTCAACAGCCGAAACACGCGGCGCACCGCTGCAATGGCAAACGCGCGCTCATAAAGCGGCGCCGGAATGCCTAAAATAAAACATTGCGGCACGATCAAATACAGCACGGCCATTTGCACCATATGGGCGGTGAACGTCAAATGGCCCATCAAATCCAACGGAGACCCTTTGCATATATAAAGAAGGGCAATCCCGGTCAAAAAATATGCTTTCTGCTTCCCCGAAACGGCATCACCGAGGCCGAAACGCCGCCGCCATGGCCCAGTTATCCCAATATACAGCCACGCAACCGCCGCCAACACAAGCAAAAAAAACGGACTCCAAAGGGCAACGGGGCCAAACATTTGCAGCGATTGAAACATAGACATCCCCTCCTGCTTTGTCCTTCCTCATTATACTACACGGCGCGGCGACAGTGTTATTGCAAAAAAAGGGGAAATCGGCAAACCCCGATCCCCCTTGCTTTTTACCACCAAATCACAGTTGTAAACGCCCAAACAAGTAAAAGCATAACCGCCACACCGCCGTAAATAAACATGGCCGGAAACTCGTGGCCTTTATGGCTCATGTGCATGAAATAATACAGCTGGAAAGCGACTTGCACGGCGGCTAAAAGCAAAATAAACGGAACGACAAACCAATGGGAAAACTCTTCGTACCCAACGGCGGCGAAAGCGATGAGCGTCAGCAAAATCATCAACACAAAAGCGATCATTTGATGACGCATCTCTTCCGCGTTTTTCCGGCGGCGGTACGCCAGATCGACGCGTTCATTTCCAGAGTTCGTTTGGTTCGCCATACGTTCACCCCACCATTCCCATCAAGTATACAACGGTAAAAATGAACACCCAGACGACATCAATGAAGTGCCAGTAAAGGCTCGCGACGTAAAACTTCGGGGCGTTGTATAAATTCAACCCACGCTTAGCGTTGCGAATCATGAGCGTCAAAATCCAAAGCAATCCAAACGCGACGTGGCTTCCGTGCGTGCCAACGAGCGTGTAGAACGCCGAAGCGAAAGCGCTGGCTGTAAATTTATGGCCTTCATGCACATATTCGTTGAACTCATAAATTTCCAAGCCCAAAAAGCCGGCGCCAAGCAAAACGGTAATGCCAAACCAGAGCTGCATCTTTTTAAAATCAAAGTTTTTCATATGATAAATGGCATACACGCTCGTCAAACTGCTTGTTAGCAGCAACATTGTCGCCATGAACACGACCGGCATTTGGAACAGTTCTTCCGCCGAAGGGCCGCCGTTCGTTTTATCTTTGAGCGCCAAATAGGTGGCGAAGAGAGAGGCGAACAGCACCGTCTCTCCGCCTAAAAAGAGCCAGAAGCCGAGAAATTTATTTTTCCCTTCAAGGGTGGCGCGTTCCGGTGCGGCCGGAAACGTCTCGGCCGTCAGTTTTTCCTCTGCATGCATCAGGCGTTCGCCCCCTTCTTCTCAAGTTCAAGCACTTCTTCTTTATGGATGTGGAAGCCGTGGTCATCGATCACCGAGCGCAAGAACATCGAACCGAGCGTAATGAGCAGGCCGAGAATGCCAACCGGCAACCCCCATCCGGCATCGTTATGATACGTGAAGCCGAAGGCGGCGACAAACAAACCAAATGCCATGACAAACGGCAAAAACGACGAATTCGGCATATGGATGTCGCCAAGCGGTTCGGCTGGCGTCAGTTCTTTTTTGCCTTCCATTTTTTCGAGCCAGAAAGCGTCCAAGCCGCGGACAAGCGGGGTTTGCGCAAAGTTGTACACCGGCGGCGGCGAAGCGATCGCCCATTCGAGCGTACGGCCGTCTCCCCACGCATCGCCCGGCACTTTTTCCCCTTTTACCGTGGTGATCACGACGTTAATGAGCAAAATGACCGTTGCCGCGGCCATAAAGAACGCCCCGATCGTGCTGACAAAGTTTCCTGTCTCCCACCCTTGGTTTGGCAAGTACGTGAACACGCGGCGCGGCATCCCCGTCAAACCAAGGAAGTGCTGAATAAAGAACGTTAAATGGAAACCGATAAAGAACAACCAGAATGTAATTTTGCCAAGCGTTTCGTTCAACATGCGGCCAAACATTTTCGGCCACCAGTAATGTGTGCCCGCGAGCAAAGCGAACACAACCCCGCCGACGATAACATAATGGAAGTGCGCAACGACAAAATAGCTGTCATGGTATTGATAGTCCGCCGCCGCCGATGCCAGCATCACGCCGGTGACCCCGCCCATGACAAACGACGGGATGAAAGCGACCGCATAATGCATCGGCGTTGTGAACTTGATGCTTCCGCCCCACATCGTAAACAGCCAGTTGAAAATTTTGACTCCTGTCGGAACGGCGATCGTCATCGTCGCGACGGCAAAGATGGCGTTTGCAATCGGCCCCATCCCGACGGTGAACATGTGGTGCGCCCATACCATGAACCCTAAGAAAGCAATAAGCACCGTCGCAAACACCATTGACGAATAACCGAATAGGCGTTTGCGCGAGAACGTCGCGAAAATTTCCGAGAAAATGCCGAACGCCGGCAAGACAAGGATGTATACTTCCGGATGGCCGAACACCCAGAACAAGTGCTCCCAGATGATCGTATTGCCGCCGGCAGCTGGATTGTAGAAGTTACCGCCAAACAGCCGGTCCATCATCATGAAAATCAAGCCAACCGTCAACGGCGGAAACGCAAACAAGATGAGCGCCGAAGTCACAAACGTCGCCCATGTGAACATCGGCATGCGCATAAACGTCATGCCCGGAGCGCGCATGTTGATGATCGTCACCAGAAAGTTAATGGCACCCATGATCGTTCCAAAGCCGGAAATTTGCAACCCGAGCGTATAAAAGTCGATGCCATGATGCGCTTTCGAGTCAAGCGATAGCGACGCATACGACGTCCAACCAGCGTCCGGCGCGCCTCCCAAAAACCATGAACAGTTCAAAAACAAACCGCCGAAGAAAAACATCCAGAATCCAAGGGCGTTCAAAAACGGAAACGCGACGTCGCGCGCGCCGATCTGCAGCGGCACAACTGCGTTCATAAAGGCGAAAATAAGCGGCATGGCAGCCAAGAAAATCATCGTCGTTCCATGCATCGTCAACACTTCGTTATACAAGCCGCCGACAAGGAAATCGTTGTTCGGCTTGGCGAGCTGAATGCGGATGAACAACGCCTCAAGTCCGCCGAGCAGGAAGAAAAACCCGCCGGAAATCAAGTACAGATGGGCGATTTTTTTATGGTCGACCGTTGTCAAATAATCCCATAAAACGGCGCCGACACCCTTTTTGCGCGCGATCGTACTCACGGTGAAACCTCCTTTTCATGCTTTATTCCACTTTTAAGCTCATCAAGTATTTCGTCAATGCATCAATTTGCTCTTCCGTCAAGTGGCCATATGTACCCGCCATTTTATTTCCAGGCTTCACGCTATTCGGGTCTCTCAACCATTTTTTCAGATTTTCTTCGTTATGCTCCAAAATACCGGCGATTCGTTCGCGATCGCCAAAGTTCGCCAAGTTCGGCGCTGTGCGCGCTTGCACCGGACGCTTGTCCACAGGCGTCACCGCATGGCAGCCAATACAGCTTTTGTTGAAAATCGCTTCCCCTTCTTTGGCGACCGGGTCGGTGACAACCGGTTTTTTCGCGTTTTGCATCTTTTTCACCCAGGCGTCAAACTGGTCGCGCGGCAATGGTCGAACTTTAAAGTCCATCAGCGCATGGGATGGACCGCAAAGCTCCGCACATTTGCCGTAAAAGACACCGCCGGCTTTATCGGTCGCTTTTTGGTCAAAAACAAGCCAAAATTGGTTTTTGTTGTCGGTGTTTGTGTCCATTTTGCCGCCGACCGCCGGAATCCAGAACGAGTGTTTGACATCCGACGCAATCAAGTTGAAATACACTTTTTCATTCGTCGGCACGACCAAGTCTTGGCTCGTGATAATGCCATAATCCGGATATTCAAACTCCCACCAGTATTGGTTGGCGCGAACATTGACGATAACTGTATCCTTATCGCGGTTTTTGTCGTTCATCGCCTTGACATCAGCCAGTTTAAACGTGGTCGATACTGTCGGCACCGCCAAAATGAGCAAGAGAATGATCGGAATGACAGTCCAAATAATTTCCAGCTTGTGGTTTCCTTCCACTTGTTTCGGAATCTTCTTCTCTTCCCCCTGGCGCCGCCGAAAGCGGATGACAACGTAAACGAAGATGATCGCCACGACAACAATGACGAGCACCATGATCGATGTGCTCAACAACATGAGCGAATACTGCATGTCCGCCACTTCACCGGCAGGCTGGAGCGTCGATAAAAACGGCTTGCCGCAGCCGGCGAGCAACAGCGCCATCATCCCAAACAGGGAAAATAAGCGCCAGTTACGCAGCCCTTTCTTCATAGCCTAATCAAACCCCTCTTTCTTTGATGGATAAATGTATATAAATTCTTTCACTAAAGAAAGAATTTTATCTTAATTCACCAAAGCGTCGCGATGACCATCGCCACGAACAAAATCGTCAAATAGTTGAGCGAATAGACGAACATCCACTTCGCCCATTTGAGGTCATCTTTCATTTTCAAGCCCACCAATCCCAACAGCAGCCACCCGACATTGAGCAACGTGGCTACCGTTAAAAACGGCACACCGAGCGAAAACAAGTAAAACGGCAACGGCAGCAAACATGCCACCCAAACAATAATTTGCCGCTTCGTCATGGCAAACCCATGGACAACCGGCAGCATCGGGATGCCGGCAGCTCGGTATTCCTCACACCGCCTCATGGCCAACGCCAAAAAGTGCGGCGGCTGCCATAAGAACATAATTAAAAATAAAATAAGCGGAACAACATGAAAATCCGGGTCGACCGCCGTCCAGCCGATGACCGGCGGCACAGCGCCGGAAATGCTGCCGACAACGGTGTTGATCGTATAATGGCGCTTCGTCCAAAGCGTGTATAAGAAGACATACGTCACCACACCGATCAATCCGACGACTGCAGCCGTAACCGTTGTCATAAGCAGGCTCATCTCACCGATCACGACAAGCGCCGCCCCAAGCCAAAGCACCCGCCGTGGATCCATTGTCCCGGTGACGGTCGGGCGCACTTTCGTCCGCTCCATATATTGGTCGATGTCGCGGTCAATATAGTTGTTGATGGCGCATGAGCCAGCAATGACAAGCGCCGCTCCAAACAGCGTGAAAAAGACAAGATGCAAGTTTTCCAAAAAGTGCTCCCCGGTAAAATAAAACGCCAGCCACATTCCGGCGAATGTCGTAATTAAATTCGAATTGACGATTCCGATTTTGATAACAGACGACAGCTCTTTCCATATCGCCTTCACGCTCGCCTGCGGACGATGCCCCGCATCGGCTGCGGCTTGATGCACCGCTTTCAAATCGGCCATGTCTCCTGTTCCTCCTCGCTGCGCCGCTCCTTGCCCGGCCGGCGCCGTGATGTTGCCTGAAATTCTTTCCAACGCCAAATAGTAAAAACGGGCTGTTTCCTCTTTATATTAAATCACATTTTTTTCTCATCATGTGAATTTTTTTTGAATAATTTGTGTCAAATTTTGTGTCAAATTTTTGAATCCGTACACGCCGACCGGCTTATCCGCCCGTCCCATTAATATTTCTAGCAAACTTAATCGACTTATTCAATATGCAAACGCCATTTTGTGTTTCCGGCCGCCATCGTGTAAAATAGATTTGGCTTAGCAGCACGGTTGGCTGCAATAAAATCCATCACTTTACTAATATGGACAAAATCCCAATTTCTCAATACAAGAAGGTGAAGATTTTGCAACGTTCACTGAAATGGTTTGCCTCGGCAACCACGTTGGCGATGCTGTTTGTCCTGATCGGCGGGGCGCTCGTGACCAAAACCGGCTCCGGCATGGGGTGCGGCCGATCATGGCCGCTGTGCAACGGCCAATGGGTGCCTGACCACATCACACCCGAACTCGTCATTGAGTTGAGCCACCGCCTCATCTCCGGGCTTGCCGGCATCATGGTGCTCATCCTTTCGATCTGGGCGTGGAGAGCCATTGGCCATGTGCGGGAAACGAAGTTTTTGGCTGTCCTATCGTTTGTCTTTCTCGTCTTGCAAGGGCTGATCGGCGCCGCCGCGGTTGTGTGGGGGCAGTCCGATTTCGTCCTCGCCTTGCATTTCGGCATTTCGCTCATTTCGTTTGCTGCTGTGCTGCTGTTGACGCTATTGATTTTTGAAATTGACAAAACGTTTTCCGCCGCTTCGCTTTCCCTTGACGGCAAAATGCGGTTTCATATTTATGGCATCATCATTTACTCGTACATCGTCGTCTACACCGGGGCGTTGGTGCGCCATACGAACGCCAGCCTCGCTTGTCCGAGCTGGCCGCTGTGCGCGAAAACGCGCATCTTCCCGGTTCAATTTCATGAATGGGTGCAGATGGGCCATCGGTTGGCTGCTGCCGTCATCGTCATTTGGATCGCCGCCGCCGCGATCCATGCCGTGCGCCATTATCGCGAGCAGCCGGTCATCTACTACGGGTGGCTGATCGCCCTTTTTCTCGTGCTCGCGCAAATGACGACTGGAGCGCTTGTCGTGTTTACGCAGCTGAATTTATACATTGCCTTGGCACATGCCTTTTTCATTTCCTGCCTGTTCGGTGTGCTCAGCTATTTATTGCTTTTGGCGCTCCGCACCCGCCGCGCGCCGGTAAAAGCCGCCGACCATTCAGCGCGGGAAGCGGCGCCGGCCACGTTGAAATGACGTTCGTCGGTCCGCAAACCAAAAGGGATGCCCGCAAAAACGTGGGCATCCCTTTTTTGTGCGGTACAGACCGTTTCATTTGGACAGCTCGATCAGCAAATCCCCCGCTTGAATGGCGTCGCCGCTTTTGACGTAAATGTCTTTGACAATGCCGGCAAACGGCGCCTGCACCGTCGTTTCCATCTTCATCGCTTCCGTGACCATTAAATGGTCGCCTTTGTCGACTTTTTCCCCTTTCTCCACGAGCACTTTCACCACCGTGCCCGGCATGGTTGCGGCAATGTGGTTCGGATTCGTCCGATCGGCCTTGATGCGCTCAGCGACGGCCGCTTTGATGCTTTCATCGCGGATGATGACTTCGCGCGGCTGGCCGTTCAGCTCGAAGTAAACGACGCGCGTGCCGTCCGCCTGCGGCTGGCCGATCGACACCAGCTTGACAATGAGCGTTTTGCCGCGCTCGATCTCCACTTCGATCTCCTCGCCAAGGCGCATGCCATACAGGAACGTCGGCGTATCAAGCACCGAAATGTCGCCGTATTTTTCCACCGTTTCGGCATATTCCAAAAACACTTTCGGATAAAGCGCATAGGCAATGGCGTCAAAGTCGGTCACTTCGCGGCCAAGTTTGTCGTACAGCTCCCGCTTGATTTGCTCGAAATCAACCGGCTCAAGCAGCTCGCCCGGACGAACGGTGATCGGTTCGCGCCCTTTCAAAATAATGCGCTGCAACTCTTTCGGGAATCCACCGTGCGGCTGGCCTAAATAGCCTTCGAAAAACTCAACGACCGAGTCCGGGAAATTGAGCGTTTCGCCGCGTTCAAAAATGTCTTGCTCCGTCAAATTGTTTTGCACCATGTAAAGCGCCATATCGCCGACAACTTTCGATGACGGCGTCACTTTGACGATGTCGCCGAACAAGTCGTTGACGCGGCGATACATTTCTTTCACTTCATCCCACCGATCGCCGAGGCCGACCGCTTTTGCCTGCTGCTGCAGGTTGCTGTACTGGCCGCCTGGCATCTCATGCATGTATACTTCCGTATGCGGGGCGTTCATGCCGCTTTCAAACTCTTGGTAAAACTTGCGCACGTCTTCCCAATAGCGGGCCAACTGCTCCAAGCCGTAAATATCGACCTCCGGCGCCCGCTCCGTTCCTTCAAGCGCATAGTAGAGCGTATTGGCGCTCGGCTGTGACGTCAAGCCGGCCATCGAGCTGACGGCGACATCGACGATATCGACGCCGGCTTCGATCGCTTTGGCGTACGTATAAATGCCGTTGCCGCTCGTGTCATGCGTATGCAAATGGATCGGAATGTCGACCGTTTCCTTGAGCGCGGAAATGAGCACGTACGCCGCCTGCGGCTTCAGAAGGCCAGCCATATCCTTAATGCCTAAAATGTGCGCTCCGGCTTGCTCGAGCTCTTTCGCCAACGCTTTGTAATAATCCAAATTGTACTTCGGCCGGTTCGGGTCCAAAATATCGCCCGTATAGCAAATCGCCGCCTCGGCGATTTTGCCGCTTTGCCGGACGGCATCGATCGCCACCGTCATTCCTTTCACCCAGTTTAGGCTGTCGAAAATGCGGAACACATCGATGCCGGCCTGCGCTGATTTGTCGACGAACTCGCGGATGACGTTGTCGGGATAGTTTTTATACCCGACGGCGTTGGCCGAGCGGAGCAGCATCTGGAACAACACGTTCGGGATGCGCTCGCGCAGCTTGAGCAGCCGATCCCATGGATCTTCTTTCAAAAAACGATACGCCACGTCGAACGTCGCCCCGCCCCACATCTCAAGCGAGAATAAGTTGGGCAGCAAACGCGCCGTTGGCTCAGCGATCCGCAACAAGTCGATCGTGCGGACGCGCGTCGCGAGCAGCGACTGATGAGCATCGCGGAACGTCGTATCGGTGAGCAATACACGCGGCTGTTCTTGAATCCAGCGAACAAGCCCTTCAGGTCCGCGTTCATCCAAAATTTGCTTCGTTCCCGCTGGGATCGGCTCCGTTTGGCTCACCTTCGGCACGCGCGGTTTGTCAAACACCGGCTTTTTCTTTTTGCCGATGCCAGGGAAGCCGTTGACCGTCACGGTGCCGATGTACGTCAGCATTTTCGTCCCGCGGTCTTTTCGGCGCGGGAATACAAACAATTCCGGCGTCGTATCGATAAATGACGTATCGTATTCCCCGGACAAAAACTTCGGATGCTGCACGACGTTTTCCAAAAACGGAATGTTCGTTTTAATGCCGCGAATGCGGAATTCGCGCAAGTTGCGCAGCATTTTTCTCGCCGCCTGCTCAAACGTCAACGCCCATGTCGACACTTTGACGAGCAGCGAATCGTAATACGGCGTAATGACCGCCCCTTGGAAGCCATTGCCGGCGTCCAAGCGCACACCGAAGCCCCCGCCGGAACGATACGCCATAATTTTTCCCGTATCCGGCATAAAGTTGTTGAGCGGATCTTCGGTCGTCACCCGCGATTGAATGGCATAGCCGTTGATGCGGATGTCCTCCTGCTTTGGAATGCCGACTTCCGGGCTGTGGAGCGAAAAGCCGTCGGCGATTAAAATTTGCGACTGTACGATGTCAATCCCGGTGATCATTTCGGTGATCGTATGCTCAACTTGAATGCGCGGGTTGACTTCGATGAAATAAAACTCGTCGCCCGAAACGAGAAACTCGACCGTGCCGGCGTTGACGTAGCCGACGCTTTTCATCAGCTGCACCGCCGCCTCGCAAATGCGCTCGCGCAGCTCGTCCGACAACGAGACGCTCGGCGCGACCTCAACGACTTTTTGATGGCGGCGCTGCACCGAGCAGTCGCGTTCATAAAGGTGAACGATGTTTCCTTCGTGGTCGCCCAAAATTTGCACTTCAATGTGCTTCGGCTTTTCGATCAGCTTTTCAACATAAACGTCATCGCTGCCAAACGCTGCTTTCGCTTCCGACTTGGCCCGCTCAAACGCTTCCTTTACTTCCGACTTCGAGCGGACGATGCGCATGCCCCGGCCGCCGCCGCCAAGCGCCGCTTTAATGATGATCGGGTATCCGTGCGTCTCGGCAAAGCGGACAACGTCTTCAAGGCCACCGACCGGTCCATCGCTGCCTGGAATGACGGGAATGCCCGCCTTCATGGCCGCATGGCGCGCTTTCACTTTATCACCAAACATATCCAAATGATCTTCGTTCGGGCCGATGAAAATAATCCCCTCTTCGCGGCATCGTTTGGCAAATTGAATGTTTTCCGACAAAAACCCATAACCCGGATGGATGGCATCGACATCATGAGTTTTGGCGATCTCGATGATGCCTTCGATGTCCAAGTAGGCTTCGATCGGCTTTTTCCCTTCGCCGACCAAATATGCCTCATCCGCTTTGTAGCGGTGGTACGAGCCGACATCTTCCTTTGAATAAATCGCCACCGTGCGGATATCAAGCTCCGTGCAGGCGCGGAACACGCGAATGGCGATCTCTCCGCGGTTGGCTACCAGCACTTTGCGAATTCGTCTTGTCCTCATTCTGTCCCTCCTCCTTTATTTAATAAAAGTATAAAAGTTTTGCCGATTTGTAAATACACTTTCTAAAAAGTCAGACCTCTTTTCTGTCCACTGACCACCGTTTTTTCAGCTTTTTTATACCGTTGTTCGTATTTTGCAAACATAGAAATGTTTACAAGCAGACCGAGCGAAGCCATCGTCAGGACAAGCGACGTTCCCCCGTAGCTGACGAGCGGCAAC
Source organism: Geobacillus sp. BMUD (assembly GCF_013096845.1). Lineage (NCBI taxonomy): Bacteria > Bacillati > Bacillota > Bacilli > Caryophanales > Anoxybacillaceae > Geobacillus > Geobacillus sp. BMUD. The sequence goes on along the minus strand of NZ_SDLA01000001.1, from coordinate 184,816 downwards.
GGCACCCCCGTAATCGGAATAAGGCCAACGACTCCCCCAACGTTAATGAACGTCTGAAAGCCGATCATGACGGAGATGCCGATCGCAAGCAGGCTCCCAAACGCATCGTGGGAGCGGCGGGCAATCCAAAGCCCGCGCAGCACGATAAACGCCAATAATCCAAGCGTGAACGCTACACCAAATAAGCCGAGCTCTTCGGCGATGACCGCCATAATAAAATCGGTGTGCGACTCTGGAAGGTAGCCGTATTTTTGAATGCCTTTGCCAAGCCCCACTCCTTTCAGCCCGCCAAGCCCAATCGCCAAATACGAATTGACGAGTTGGTAGCCATCGCCGTTTGCGTATTGAAAGGGATCCAAAAAGCTGTAAAGACGCGATATCCGCTCAGGAGAAAAAATTTTTTTGCCGGCAACCGGGAGCCAAAACGGTGACAGCACCGTCCCGATCAATGTAAAAAAAAGCAGCTGCTTCAGAAGCAACACGAGGCGCAAACCGGATGAAACAATGATGCACATCGCGATGACAAACACAATCGCCGCTGTTCCGAAGTCAGGCTGTATGGCAATCAAGAAACAAATCGCCAATGTATAATAAATAGGGAACAAATTGCTTTTCACCGGCTCGGCCAGCCGCTTTCGCTTGTTGGCGAACGCTGCGGCCAAGTATAAAATCAGGCCGAGCTTCGCGAGCTCCGCCGGTTGGATCGAGAGCGCCCCGACGCGAAACCAGCTTGTTGCATTGTTGGCCGTATGGCCGAGAAAGGCCACGGCGATAAGCATCAATGGAGAAGCAAAAAAGACGAGTTTCACCCATCGCTCTGCCCGCCACACTTTATACGGAATCGCCATCATAATGGCGAACGCGATGAATCCGGCAATCAACCACAGCTTTTGTCGTTCGTAAAAATAGTCGCTTGGCACTTCAAAGCGGATGACAGCGGTGACCATGCTCGAGCTGTACACCATAATCAACCCGAACAACGACAACATAATGACCGCAACAATCAGCGGATAATCATAGCACTTCAATACCTTTTTCCATAATTGTCGTTCCATCGTTCCTCTTCCCTGTGAACATGTATGTACTTAAAACCATTCGCAGCGGCGCGCCGTTTTCCTGCCGAAAAACAGAAAAACTCAAACGACGGGAAACCAATCGTTTGAGTTGTTTTATATATCCTTTATCGCACGCGCTTTTTGGCCACGGCCTCGTGCAACGCGGAAAGTTCGCGCTCAAGCCGATCAAGGAGCTCCTTTCCGTCTTTCGCCTCCACAAGCCCGAGGCGTACGGCAAAATCAATTTCCCGTGACAAACCGAACATTTGCGTATCAAGCACTTCTTCATACACTGGACATTGCGGCATCGTCAAATGGTCCATTTGCACGCGGATGAGTTGGATGATTTTCTCTGCATCCGCTTGTAAAAGCGCGTACGCCTTCTCCCGATAGCTCATCGATTCATCCGTCACATCGATCCCTCCGTTCTCTCCCCTATCCTTCTTTACATCTTAACGTGAAACAAGCCATTTTGCAAGTTGAAACCGTTGACAGCAACCCGGCCTGAAACATGACAAGCCCTTTATTTATTATTATACTAAAAACGGTGGGAACATGCAGAGGAGAGGTGTTTCATGAACGATATTATTGTGCTGACAGGAAAGGTGAAGTTTACGATCACGCTTGATCCCGGCGTCTGGATTTTCGACGACCGGAAAGTGGACATGGAGGCGTATTTCTCGGGAACGACTCCACAGCTGGCGGAAGCGGAGCAGGAGGACGAGGAAATCAAAAAGCTGTCGGCATTTTGGGATCGGGAAATTCAAGAGGGCGCTGTTTTTCCGCCGACGTTGAAAACGGAGCGGCGCTTTTTGAAGGAAAAAATCATCACTGGCTCATTCGGCATGCCGTTTGCCCCGTTTTTGCGAAATGCTGAGCCGCTTGAAGACGCGTCTGAACTTGTTATTGAAACGGAACACGGAGAAACAGTGATCCCTCTGGAAAAAGCATACGACCTAATTTTCGCTTTTTCCAAAAACGGAAAACCGTTGCGCGACGACGGTCCGGTGCACATTTATTTTGGCGACAGCTCCAACCGTGAAACGCCAATCACCCATGTGCGCCGGCTTGTCGTCCGATGACCAGGTGCCTCTCGACAAAGGAGCGCCCCGGTGTTTCGACCGGCCGCCCAACACGTTTGGACTAACGGCGTTGGGCGGCTGGACATTTTCAACAGGTGTTGCACGGCTCATTCGTCTTTTGGTTCAAACATCCGGCTACAACAAATCCGCGGCAAGCTGGGCGAGCGCCGAACGCTCTCCTTTGACAAGCCGGATATGACCGGCGATTTTTTGGTCTTTAAACTTTTCGACGACGTACGTCAACCCGTTATTATATTCATCCAAATATGGATGGTCGATCTGTTCCGGGTCACCCATTAAAATGATTTTGCTTTTCTCCCCGACGCGCGTCAAAATCGTCTTCACTTCATGCTTTGTTAAATTTTGCGCCTCATCAATGATGATAAACTGCTCCGGCAGGCTCCGGCCGCGGATGTACGTGAGCGCCTCGACTTCAATCGAACTCATACCGGCTAAAATCGCATCGAGCTCCCCCGGTTTTTTTGTGTTGAACAAGTATTCCAAATTATCAAAAATCGGCTGCATCCACGGGCGCAGCTTTTCTTCCTTTTCCCCTGGAAGAAAGCCGAGATCTTTCCCCATCGGCACAATGGGCCGGGCGACGAGCAATTTTTTGTATGTGCGGAAATCTTCCGTTTGCATCAACCCGGCGGCAAGGGCAAGCAACGTCTTGCCCGTCCCGGCTTTGCCGATTAGCGTCACAAGCGGAATGTCGTCGCGCATGAGAAGCTCAAACGCCATCGTCTGCTGCACGTTGCGCGGACGAATGCCCCATATATGTTCGTGATGAAAGGTGAGCTTTTTGACTTTTTTTCCATTTTGGTCGACGATGCCGATCGCCGACGCCGAGCTGCCAAACGCGTCTTTCATAATGATGAACTGGTTCGGATAAAACGGGTGATCGGCGATGTCAGCAAGCACAAGCTCCCCTTTGTCGTAAAACCGCTGCAGGTGGTCCTTTCCTATGTACAGCTCCAAAAATCCGCTGTAAATATGGTCGACGTCGACGACGCGGTCGCTTAAAAAGTCTTCTGCCTGCAGCCCGATGGCATCCGCTTTGACGCGCACGAGCGCATCTTTGCTCACCAAAATGACGGAGCGTCCATCTTCCTTCGCCTGCTCTTCAAGCGATAAATTTTTCGCCACCGCCAAAATGCGGTTGTCATTTGTTTTTTCGACAAAAATTTCTTGAAGTTGATGAAACGAACGATGGTTCAATTCGATACGCAGCGCCCCTCCGTTTTCCAGCGGAATTTTTTCATGCAGCTTCCCGTTTTCGCGCAGACGGTCGATGAGCTTTGACACTTGGCGAGCATTTCTCCCAATTTCATCCATATAACGTTTTTTCGAATCCACTTCCTCAAGCACGACCGCCGGAATGACGACCTCATTATCCTCAAACGCGAAAATCGAATACGGGTCTTGCAAGAGTACATTCGTATCGAGCACGTAAATTTTTTTTCCCAAATTCCGCTTCCCCCCATGTGAGTTTTTCACGTTTTTCCGTTGGATGGGAATGGCTGTAATACAACATATGAAAACATGTATAAAGATAGAAGGACATTTGCAAACTAAAGAAAAAAAGTCGAGGTGGCCCATCATGAAGAGAAACTGCTGGCTCGCTGCTTTTTTCCTTCCTTTTTTGCTTTTGAGCGGCTGTACGTTAGGAAACGATCGTGAAGCAAATGAGACGAATCGTTCGCTCGTACGCGTCAAAAATACGGTCGATGAACATATCGAGAACAAATCCGGACAAGAAATCGCCCGCCGGCTGGCGGAAATCGCCGACCGTGTTCCAAACGTTCACAATGCCACCGCGCTCGTCGTCGGCAAATATGCCATCGTCGGCATTGACGTCGGCGCCAATCTGGACGCTTCGCGCGTCGGCACCATCAAATATTCCGTTGCTGAAGCATTGCAAAAAGATCCGTACGGCGCGAACGCCATTATTGTTGCCGACCCGGATCTTTACACCCGCGTGCGCAACATCGGCCGGCAAATTGATGAGGGGCGGCCGGTGCAAGCGTTCATGAACGAAATCGCCGACATCGTCGGACGAGTGATGCCGGAAGTGCCGAGCGATTTGTTTGAAACGACGCCGAAGCCGACCGAAGAAAACGACGGGCAGCTGAACGAACGGGAGGAGCGGCAGCTGAACGAACAGCAAAACAAGCAATCGAACGAACATTTAAAAGGCCGGTGAAAAACGAGCATTTTTGCCAAATCGATGGAGTTCGTCGAGAAAGAAGAGCCGATTTTACAAGGCTTTTCAACTTGAAGTTGCTTTTTCATGAAATCGCCGGCCCTTTAAGGTGTCATGAAACGAAAAATGCGACCCATTCCCGGGGCGGACAACGGAAGTGAAAGGCATTTGAATCAACAAATGCTGGCAGGAAATATGGTATAATGGGAACGGGAGAACACCCCACCATTTCGCGTTTGGATGTATTGAGGTGAACAATGAGAGTCAAATGCGTGCTTTGCGACCAAATCGATACGATCGACGATGAATCGCCGCTCGCCAAGCGGCTGCGCAACCGCCCGATCCACACGTATATGTGCCGCGAATGCCATGACCGCATCACCGAAAAAACGAAACAGCGGCTGGCAACAGGAAAGTTCCGCTTCTATCGCGGCCGCCGCGCAGACGATGATTGGTGATCCCGCAAAAAAAAACGGTGCGGAAGAGCGATCGCTTTTCCGCGCCGTTTTGATTGTCATCATCCATACTTTTCCGGTTCGGCTTCAATCTGCCGCCACATCGCCTCAGCGAGCTCAAGCGGGAAACACGCCGCCTTTGTTTCCCCGCCGTGCACATATTCGACGATGTATTGCCCATTCGTTTCATCTTTGACGGCGTCTACAGCCGTCACACCAAAGTCGTTTTCCAAGATGCCGCGGAAAAACGCAGCCGTATCGCACGCGGCCGCATCGTGCGGACGGGCTTTGGCGACGATGTGGATCGTCAGCCAGTTATAAAGAGCATCTTGCACGGATTTCATGACTTTTCTCCCTCTTTCGCCTGCTTCAAGCGCACTTTATAAATGATTAATACGAGGGCGGCGACGGCCAATCCTTCTGCCACCGGCAAAAAGACGGCAAAAAAGGTCAAAATCGTGCAACCGAGCGCCAGCAATACGTAAATGATGACGTTTTTCAACAATGGCAGGCGGCGGGCAAAACCGAGCCGATACACAAGCGCGGCAAGCAACAGCACCGTCACATACAATAGCCACATACCGCGCTCAGGATCATCGTGCACCTTATAAAGCGAGGCGAAAAACGTGAGCCGTTCGAGCACATTCACACCATTCCCCTCCCCTTCATCCGAATAGCGCCCTTCTCCAAGGCGTGTTCGATTGTTCGCAACCCCCAGACGCGCGCATGGCGCTTCCGGCTATTTCGCTTGCTCGACCGCTTTCTTTTTCTTCTCCGCCTTTTCACGCTCGCTTTTATTCAAGATTTTTTTGCGCAACCGGATCGAGGTTGGTGTCACTTCACAATATTCGTCGTCATTCAAATACTCGAGCGCTTCTTCAAGCGTCAACAGACGCGGCTTTTTCATCGTCACCGTCTGCTCTTTCGTCGACGAACGCATATTGGTCACATGTTTTTCGCGGCAAATGTTGACGACCAGGTCATTTTCGCGGTTATGCTCGCCGACGATCATCCCTTCGTACACTTCAGTGCCCGGCTCAACAAAAATCGTGCCGCGGTCCTCAAGCTGCATGATGCTGTAAGCCGTCGCCTTTCCAGTTTCCATCGAGACGAGCACCCCTTGGCGGCGGCCGCCGATGGCGCCAGGCTGCACGGGGGCATAATGATCAAACGAATGGCTTAAAATTCCATATCCGCGCGTCAACGACATAAATTCGCTCCGATAACCGATCAAGCCGCGCGACGGCACAAGGAAGACGAGACGAACCTGCCCGTTGTCGCCGTGCACCATATCGACGAGCTCGCCCTTGCGGCTGCCAAGCGACTCCATGATCGCTCCCGTATATTCCTCCGGAATGTCAATAACGACCCGCTCGATCGGCTCGCACGTGACACCGTCAATCTCTTTTAGAATGACTTCCGGCTTCGACACTTGCAGTTCGTATCCTTCGCGGCGCATGCTTTCAATCAAAATCGCCAAATGAAGCTCTCCGCGGCCCGAGACAACCCACGCATCCGGCGACTCGGTCGGCTCCACGCGCAGGCTGACATCCGTCTCTAGCTGGGTGCGAAGCCGCTCCTCCAACTTTCTCGCCGTCACGTATTTGCCTTCGCGCCCCGCAAACGGGCTGTTATTGACGAGAAACGTCATTTTCAACGTCGGCTCATCGATGTGAAGCGGCGGCAACGGCTCTTGGTGGTCGGGCGGGCAAACCGTTTCACCAACATTGATGTCCTCCATCCCGGCGACCGCGACGATGTCGCCAGCGTATGCTTCCTCAATCTCAATCCGCTTCAACCCAATAAAACCAAACAGCTTCGTGACACGAAACATCTTGACTGCACCGTCGCGCTTGATCAGTGCCACTTGCTGGCCGGTTTTCATCGTACCGCGGAAAATGCGGCCGACGCCAATGCGCCCCACGTATTCATTATAGTCGAGCAGCGCCACTTGAAACTGCAACGGTTCATTGCGGTTGTCCGTCGGCGCAGGAATATAGCGGATGATCGTTTCAAACAAGATGGTCATATCGCCGTCCTGACGGTCTGGGTCAAGGCTTGCCGTCCCACGCAACGCCGATGTGTATACAACCGGAAACTCCAACTGCTCCTCGGAAGCGCCCAGTTCGATAAACAGGTCGATCACCTCATCGACAACTTCGGCCGGGCGAGCGAATTCGCGGTCGATTTTGTTGACGACGACAATCGGCACAAGCTGCTGCTCAAGCGCCTTTTTCAGCACGAACCGCGTTTGCGGCATGCAGCCTTCATACGCATCGACGACAAGCAAGACGCCGTCGACAAGGCGCATGATTCGCTCGACTTCCCCCCCGAAATCAGCGTGTCCCGGCGTATCCAAAATGTTGATGCGCGTTCCTTTATACAGGACAGCGGTGTTTTTTGCCAAAATCGTAATGCCGCGCTCCCGCTCCAAATCATTGCGGTCAAGCGCCCGCTCCTCGACTTGTTCGTTTTCACGAAACGTCCCCGACTGCCGAAGCAGTTGGTCAACGAGCGTCGTTTTCCCATGGTCGACGTGGGCGATGATGGCGATGTTGCGAAGATCGTTTCGTCTGTGCGTCAATGTCGGTCACTCCTGTTCGGCAAACTGCTTGTCTATTATATCACAACCGATAGAAAATCGGCATGTTTTCCGGTACACTAGAACAAGACGCCACTCTGCATGAAAGGAGTCAACGAAATGAAACGAATCGAACCTGTGCCGCTGTTGCTCGCCATTCTTGCCGTCGCCGCCATCATGGGGATCGGCGTCTTCATCGCCGAGCAAAGTTTGCTCGGCATCGCTGCTTCCACGCTCATCTTCATCGCCGCCATGGGCGCCGGGTTCGCTCATAAAAAACGGACGCGCTGAAAAGCGGGACAAGCTGGATGCTTGTCCCGCTTTTCGCGATTTCACGCCTCATCAACAGTGAAGATAGCGTCGCAAAATTTCTTCGTGCACTCCGGGTTTCGCAGCAAGCACCGAATTGCAGCCAAGCAGATCCAGCGGCTTCCCGTCAAGGGTCGTCACCATTCCGCCCGCTTCCTCAATCAAAATCATCCCGCCGGCGAAATCCCATGGCGACAGGCGCGGCGAAATGTAGGCGTCCAAACGGCCGGCGGCCACATACGCGAGCTCAAGCGCCGCTGAACCATACGAGCGCGTGCCGCGCGCCTCTTTCGCCAGCCTCATGAGCGGGCGATGATCGAGACGCTTGTTTTCCATGAGCCATGTCCCGTTGATGGCGATGATCGACTCCGCCACTGGCGCGGGCCGCAGGCGGCCGAGCGGCTCGCCGTTCAAAAACAGCCCTCGCCCTTTTTGCGCCGCATACAGTTCGTCAAACACGACGTCATACACGTAGCCGAGCTGCCCGACACCATCTTCAAAAATGCCGATCGATACAGCAAAATGGCGCTGCTGATGAACGAAATTCATTGTGCCGTCAATCGGGTCAATTACCCAGACAACGCCGTCCAAGACATCGACCCGATCGCCGAACCCTTCTTCCCCCAACAGGCGGTGGCTAGGGAACTGGCGGCGGATGTGCTCGGCGAAAAACTGCTCAATGGCGCGGTCAACGTTCGTCACTAAGTCGTTTGGGGTCTCTTTCGCTTCCACTGTCAGCTGCTCCGTAAATGAGGCGCGGATTTGCTTTCCTGCTTCGTCGATCCATTGCCGGGCGTATCGGTCGATTTCTTCCCATTTTTCTGTCATATTGATTCCTCCTGCCTTCGGTTATGTATAGATCGCAACCGGAGAAAGGGGAGGCGGATGCGGCTCAAGAAAAAAACGAACCGGAAAGATGGTTCGCCTTAAATCAGGATCATACTTGAAGGCGCATCAGTTCTTGGCGGAGCTTTTCAAGCCGCCGCTTGCACTCTTTTTTCTTTTCTTCGTCGTTTTCCATCATGGCCTCGTACAGCGTCGCTAATTCGTAATCGAGTTCGAGCCGCAACACCGCCATGCGTTTGTCTCCATCCGGCCGCTTCAGCGAATTGGCGGTTTTTTTCATATTCGTCCGCACCCCTTTCCCTATCATCCGCTAAACTTCCGGCGCCCGTCACGAATGTACTGCTTCATGTTGTTTTATATTATATTATGTGGAAAAAGGGGTGTATGCAACTAATTTGTGCGTTTACCTACCGCGCTTCCCTTGTGGCTCGATTCGAATCCAATCACCGTTTTTTGCCTCTTTCGCCTGCTTCATGACCGCATAGGACGAGTAGCCGCTTTCTTTTTCAAATTCGGCATACAGTCGGTTTTCCTCGCTTTTCGATGGGACGATCTCTTTGAAACGACGGTAGACAGCCATCAGCTCCTCGCGCCTCATCCCCCGCTCATAGACCGTTTCGATCGCTGTGAAAAATTTGATGACATCAATGATTTCTTGTATTGACCAGTCGTAGGAAAATGGATAGGAATAACCCATTGTTCCACCTCCACCGTTAGTTTGCCCAACGGCGCCGAATTTGTTCCGCCTCTTCAATCATGCGGGCAAACAACTCAGCGACGGATGGAACGTCGTGAATGAGTCCGATCGCCTGCCCGGCCCAAGCGAATCCCTCGTCCACCTTCCCTTCGTAAATGAAGCGCCGGTTCGCTTCTCCGCTAATATATTCTTTTAAATCCTCATACGTGCCGCCTTGGCGCTCGATTTCCAATATTTTTTCCGCCCAAGCGTTGGCCAACACCCGCCCCGGCGCCCCGAGCGACCGTTTGATGATCATCGTATCGTTTTCGGTCGCCTTAAGAATCATTTCTTTATACGCGGGATGGGCATGAACGCATTCTTTCGTGGCGATAAACCGTGTTCCCATCTCAATGCCTTCCGCCCCAAGCGCCAGCGCTGCCATCAATCCGCGCCCGTCGGCGATGCCACCCGAGGCGATGACCGGGATCGATACGGAGTCAACGACTTTCGGAATGAGGACAAACGTGCCAATATCGTATTTGCCGAGATGCCCGCCCCCTTCCTGCCCGACGACCATCACGGCGTCAGCACCGAGTTCTTCCGCTTTCACGGCCTGGCGGACAGCAGCGACAAGCACCAGTTTTTTCACGTTTACCCCTTTCAGTTGCTCAAAAAACGGCGCCGGATTGCCGCCGGTGACCGAAACGACCGGCACGCCTTCGTCAAGCGCCGCCTCAAGCATATGGGAGAACGGGCGGCCGTGCTGGCCGATGGCGAAATTGACGCCGAACGGTCGATCGGTTTTTTCCTTCACCTTGCGGATTTCCTCGCGCAGCTGCTCCGGTCCATCGAGCGACATCGCCGTAATTTGGCCGAGCCCTCCGGCGTTTGACACCGCTGCCGCCAGGTCAGCGTACGCCAAGTAGGCGAGCCCCCCTTGAATAATCGGATATGTAATGCCGAGTAGCTCTGTCACCCTCGTTTTCCATTTCATTAGATCACGCCCCCCTTTTTGTTTTGTCTTTCTTTTATTTCTCTTTTGAACCCCTGTTTTCCTTTTTCAGCGCGTCCATTCATTTCTTCTTTGCAAACGAAAAAATCCATGCTATAATGCATTTTGTTTTATTCTCCGAGTTAAAAGAGGTGTGAAAAACCATTGTCGCAACTCGAAACACCATTGTTTACTGGTTTGTTGGAGCATATGAAAAAAAATCCGGTTCAATTTCACATTCCTGGCCATAAAAAGGGAGCCGGCATGGATCCGGAGTTTCGCGCTTTCATCGGGGACAACGCCTTGGCGATTGATTTGATCAACATCAGCCCGCTCGATGACTTGCACCATCCAAAAGGGATGATCAAGCGGGCTCAGGAACTTGCCGCCGAGGCATTCGGCGCCGATTATACGTTTTTCTCGGTGCAAGGAACAAGCGGCGCCATCATGACGATGGTCATGTCGGTCGCCGGGCCGGGCGATAAAATCATCGTGCCGCGCAACGTCCATAAATCAGTCATGTCAGCCATTGTCTTTTCCGGGGCGACGCCGATTTTCATTCATCCGGAAATCGACAAAGAGCTTGGCATTTCTCACGGCATTACGCCGCAAGCGGTGGAAAAAGCGCTCCGCCAGCATCCCGACGCGAAAGGGGTGCTTGTCATCAACCCGACGTACTTTGGCATTGCCGGCGATTTGAAAAAAATCGTCGATATCGCCCATTCGTACAATGTCCCGGTGCTTGTCGACGAAGCGCACGGCGTGCATATTCATTTCCATGAAGATTTGCCGCTCTCTGCGATGCAGGCGGGCGCCGATATGGCGGCGACAAGCGTCCATAAGCTCGGCGGTTCGCTGACGCAAAGCTCGATTTTGAACGTGCGGGAAGGGCTCGTCTCCGCGAAACACGTGCAAGCGATTTTAAGTATGCTGACAACGACCTCGACGTCGTACTTGCTGCTTGCTTCGCTTGATGTCGCCCGCAAACAGTTGGCGACGAAAGGGCGCGAGCTCATCGACAAAGCCATTCGCCTCGCCAACTGGACGCGTCAGCAAATCAATGAGATTCCGTATTTGTATTGCGTCGGCGAAGAAATTTTGGGCACAGAAGCGACATATGATTATGATCCGACCAAGCTCATTATTTCCGTGAAAGAGCTTGGGCTGACCGGCCATGACGTCGAACGTTGGCTGCGTGAGACGCACAACATCGAAGTCGAGCTTTCCGATTTATACAACATTTTGTGCATCTTCACCCCAGGCGACACCGAACGAGAGGCAAGCCTCCTTGTCGAAGCGCTCCGCCGCTTATCGGAGCAGTTCAGCCATCAGGCGGAAAAAGGAGTCAAACCGAAAGTGCTCCTTCCGGACATCCCGGCGCTCGCCTTGACGCCGCGCGATGCGTTTTATGCTGAAACGGAAGTCGTGCCGTTTCACAAATCGGCCGGCCGGATCATCGCCGAATTTGTCATGGTGTATCCGCCCGGCATTCCGATTTTTATTCCAGGCGAAATCATTACGGAAGAAAACTTGAAGTATATTGAGACGAACTTGGCTGCCGGCCTCCCTGTTCAAGGGCCGGAAGACGACACATTGCAGACGTTGCGCGTCATTAAAGAATACAAACCGATCCGCTGACCGCACAAGCCGGTTCGCCTGGCTTGTGCTTTTTTGCCAAAATAAACGGCGCGCATGCCGACAAGCCGCATGCGCGCCTCTATCCGTTCCTTTCCCCCATCGGTTTGACCGTTTTATTCTTTTTCCCCGCCCTCATTGTCATGCTCGCAGCAATCGCATTTTCCATAAAGCGTTGTCACTTTTTCATCTTCAAAATATGCAATCGTCGCCTCACACGTTTGACATACGATCGTGCCCATCCCCAAAACCCCTTTATGATGATAAATTTCATTGTTGTTTTTATAATAATATATCACATTTCGATTGTCAATCCCAATTTGTATGTCACATTTGGTCTAATAAAGACTTTTTTGCAATCGCTCTTTTTTCCATCCATTGTCCGCCAATCTATGATACAATGAAGGCAAAGACGCAAGGTGACCGATGGGAGGGGAAAAGGAACGATGAACGCTTATCTAAAGCTGCCGGCGGGGAAAGCCATGGCGATCGAAGACGTCAAACAGCTGCTCGACCGCTACCGGACAGCGCTCAAAAAAACGGGGGAACAGCTCGGCTGGCCGTATGAACAAGCCGCCTTCCCGTATACGATCCGCGAACACGAATCCGTTCTTTATTTGCAAGGTGACGGCCGTTTGTACAAAGGGATGGCGATTTCCGTGCGGACGGCTGGGGAAGAGACATTTATTGATGTCATGCTGCCGCCGGCAGCGACGCATGGGGATAAAGGGAAGGCCAATGAATTCAGCAAATGGCTGGCGAAAACGCTCGGCGGGGAATTGCACTTGTTCAGCGGGCGGACGATGGCGTTTGGCGGCGCTTGACATTTCCCACGGTTCCAGCCGTGGCTGAGAAGCTCCCACTTCAAGCAAAGCTAAGTGGGAGTCGTTCACTGGACGACCTGCCAAATAACATGCTGGCCGGCAAAGTACACCGCCGCCGTCCCCATCGTTGTCAGCGCCGCCTTGCGCGTCGCCAAGCCGAGCTGGCGCGCCAGCAAAAAGGCGATGTACATAAAGACACACAACATCAGCCCGCGGAAAAACGGCCGGTCTCTTCCTGACAGCCACTCAATTAACGAGAAACTGCTCCAAATCATCATCTGCAACAAAAACGCTACGTACGCTTTCATGTCCATTCCATCTCCCGCTTTTCTTTACCATAACGATATGAAACAAAGGCGGAAAATAGTATGGAAAATTGGACAAGAAATGAGACGGCTGTTTCCTTTCAACAAAAGGCGATGGAACAAGCGCGGCGGCGGACGGGCAGAAGTCGGCGATGTCGAGCCTGTCAACCGCTCCTCTTCCCTTTCCGAATGGCGCTTCTTGTCCATTGATTTTCCAAAAAAAGGTGTCCCGATCGATTCGGGACACCTTTGAGTTTATTTCGCAATGATATGAATCGGTGTGCCAAGCGCCACTTCCGCTGCTTCCATGGCAATTTCGCCAAGCGTCGGATGAGCATGGATCGTCAGTGCGATATCTTCCGCCGTCATGCCGGCTTCGATGGCCAGCCCAAGTTCGGCGATCATATCCGAAGCGTTCGGGCCGATGATTTGCGCTCCGATCACGACGCCGTCTTCTTTGCGGACGACAAGCTTCAGGAAGCCGTCCGTATCGTTGAGCGACAAAGCGCGTCCGTTGGCGGCAAACGGGAATTTCGCCGTGATCACGTCGATGCCTTCCTCTTTCGCCTGCTGTTCAAAGTAGCCGACCGAGGCGCATTCTGGATCAGAGAACACAACCGCCGGAATCGCGACGTAATCCACGACCGATGGATGGCCGGCGATCGCTTCCGCCGCCACTTTTCCTTCATACGACGCTTTATGGGCAAGCGCCGGACCGGGGACGATGTCGCCGATGGCGAAAATGTTCGGCACGCTCGTCCGACATTGCTCGTCCACTTCAATCAAGCCGCGGTTCGTCATTTTGATGCCGATTTGTTCAAGACCAAGCTCATCTGTATTCGGTCGGCGGCCGACCGTCACCAACACATAGTCGGCATCAATCGTTTTCGTTTCACCGTTCGCCTCATACGTGACCGTCACGCCATCTGCGCGCTCTTCGGCTCCTTTTGCGAGCGCATTTGTCACAACTTCGACCCCTTTGTTTTTCAAGCGGCGTTTAATGACCGACACCATTTGCTTTTCAAAACCAGATAAAATCTCGCTGGCTCCTTCAAGAATCGTCACTTTCGCCCCAAAGTTGGCGTAGGCCGTGCCAAGCTCAATGCCGATGTAGCCGCCGCCGATGACAACAAGCGATTTCGGAATTTCCCCAAGGCTGAGCGCGCCCGTCGAATCGAGAATACGGCCAGAAAACTTGAAGTTCGGCAGCTCGATCGGGCGTGAACCTGTGGCCAGAATCGCGTGTTTAAACGTATACGTCTGCGCGCTGTCGCCGTTGACGACGCGCACCGTGTTGGTGTCGACGAAATACGCTTCCCCTTTGACGATGTCGACTTTATTGCCTTTGAGCAGCCCTTCAACGCCGCTCGTCAACTTTTTCACAATGCTCGCTTTCCATTCTTGCACTTTCGAGAAATCAACCGTGACGTTTTCCGCCTTGATGCCCATCTCTTCGGAATGTTTCGCTTGCTCGTAGCGATGGCTTGCCGAGATGAGCGCCTTGGACGGGATGCAGCCGACGTTTAAGCAGACGCCGCCCAAATTTCCTTTTTCCACAATCGTCACTTTTTGGCCGAGCTGTGCGGCGCGGATGGCGGCGACATAACCGCCAGGGCCGGCGCCGACGACGAGCGTTTCGGTTTCAATTGCAAAATCGCCAACTACCATCGTTTTACGCCTCCATTAATAATAATTCTGGATCGCTTAACAGCTGTTTGATATGGTTGAGCGCTTTTTGCGCCGTCGCTCCGTCGATCATCCGGTGGTCGAAGCTCAACGAGAGCGCCAGCACCGGTGCGGCGACAATTTCCCCGTCGCGGACGATCGGTTTTTCGGCAATGCGGCCGATGCCAAGAATCGCCACTTCCGGATGGTTGATAACCGGCGTAAACCATTGCCCACCGGCTGAGCCGATGTTCGTGATCGTGCACGACGCCCCTTTCATTTCGCTTGGCGTCAGTTTGCCTTCCCGCGCTTTTTCAGCGAGTTCGTTGATTTCCTTCGCCAACGCGAAAATCGGCTTCCGGTCGGCATGTTTAATGACCGGCACGAGCAACCCACGATCCGTATCAGCGGCGATGCCGATATTGTAGTAATGCTTGTGAATAATTTCTTCGGTCGCATCATCGATCGATGTGTTCAGCACCGGATATTCACGCAGCGCGGAAACAAGCGCTTTGACGACATACGGCAAGAACGTCAGCTTGATCCCTTTTTCTGCGGCAATGGCCTTGAATTTTTTCCGGTGAGCAACCAGCTTTGTCACATCGGCTTCGTCCATGAGCGTCACGTGCGGGGCCGTATGTTTCGAATGCACCATGGCCTTGGCGATCGCCCGACGGATGCCGCTCATTTTCTCGCGCGTTTCCGGGAATTCGCCTTCCGGCACAACCGGTTTCGCCGTTGGCGCTTGCGGCGCTGCTTTCTCTTCCGGCGCTTGCGCTGCCGAAGGAGCTGCAGCTTTTGCGCCGCCGGCGAGGAAGGCATCAATATCTTCTTTCAAAATGCGGCCGTTTTTCCCTGTCCCTTGAACGAGACGGATATCGACGCCTTTTTCACGCGCATATTTGCGCACAGACGGCATCGCGATGACGCGGCGGTTCGGGTCGGCTTCCGCTTCGGCCGCCGGTGCGCTCGGAGCAGCGGTCTCAACCGTTTCCTTTTTCGACACCGTTTCCGCTTTTTCCTCTTTTTTCACTTCCTCGTGTTCTTGTCCTTTAAACGTCATGTTTTCATAGCCCGGCGCATCGAGCGTAATGAGCGTTTGCCCGACCGTCGCCACCGTTCCTTCCGGGACGAGAATCTCAAGCACTTTCCCTTTGACAGGAGATGGGATCTCGACGACCGCCTTGTCGTTTTGCACTTCGCACAACACGTCGTCTTCGTTCACTTCATCGCCCGGCTTGACGAACCATTTGACGATCTCGCCTTCATGAATGCCTTCGCCAATATCCGGCAGCTTAAATTCAAATGCCACTGTAGGTCGACCTCCTATCGTTTGCCGAAAATGAGCGGGGGAAGGCGCTTTGCTCCCCCGAACTTGTCCATATTAGAAGTTGATCACTTTTTTCGCCGTCTCGATCACGTCTTTAAAGTTCGGCAGCCATACCGATTCGGCCTGTGCGAACGGATAGACGGTATCCGGCGCGGTGACGCGCAATACCGGCGCCTCAAGGCTTAAAATCGCGCGCTCATTGATTTCAGCAACGACGTTGGCAGCGATGCCGGCTTGCCGTTGTGCTTCTTGAACGACGATGGCACGACCCGTTTTTTCAACCGAACCAATGATCGTCTCAATATCGAGCGGCTGCACGGTGCGCAAGTCGACGACTTCGGCAGAAATGCCTTCCTTCTCTAATTCTGCCGCCGCTTTTAACGATTCATGCACCATGGCCCCGTACGCGATGATCGTAATGTCTTTTCCTTCACGCTTAATGTCCGCTTTGCCGATTGGAATCGTGTACTCTCCTTCCGGCACCTCTTGGCGGAACGAGCGGTACAGCTTCAAATGCTCAAGGAAAATCACCGGATCGTTGTCACGAATCGCCGAGATGAGCAGTCCTTTCGCATCATACGGCGTCGACGGAATGACAACCTTCAATCCCGGCTGTTGGGCGACGAGCCCCTCTAAGCTGTCTGAGTGCAATTCCGGCGTATGAACGCCGCCGCCAAATGGCGAACGAATCGTAATCGGCACATGATAGCGGCCGCCAGTGCGGTAGCGGATGCGGGCCATTTGTCCACAAATCGCATCCATCGCCTCATAGACGAACCCGAAAAACTGAATTTCCGGCACCGGGCGGAACCCTTGCAAAGCCAAGCCGATCGCCAAACCGCCGATCCCTGATTCAGCAAGCGGCGTATCAAACACGCGCTCTTCACCAAACTCAGCTTGCAGCCCTTCGGTCACCCGGAATACGCCGCCGTTGACCCCAACGTCTTCGCCAAACACCAGCACGTTCGGATCGTTTCTCATCTCGATGCGCAGCGCATCGGTGATCGCTTGAACCATTGTCATTTGCGCCATGGCTTACTTCGACTCCTTCTCTTTATAAATTTCATACTGCTCTTTTAAGTTCGCCGGCAGCTCTTCGAACATAATGCTGATTAAGTCGGTCACTTTTTGTTTCGGCGTTTCGTCCGCTTTTTTGATTGCTTCCTTGATGTCCTCTTTCGCCTGCTCGATGACGCGGTTTTCTTCCTCTTCGCTCCATAGGCCTTTCGCTTCTAAAAACTTCCGGAAACGGACAAGCGGGTCTTTTTTCGCCCATTCGTTTTCGAGTTCCTTCGAACGATAGCGCGTCGGATCGTCGCCGGACATCGTGTGCGGACCATAGCGGAAGCAAAGCGTTTCAATGAGCGTCGGCCCTTCGCCGTTAATCGCGCGTTCGCGGGCTGCTTTCACCGCGGCGTAGACCGCAAGCGGATCCATGCCGTCGACTTGAATGCCCGGAATGCCGGCAGCGACCGCTTTTTGCGCCAATGTTTTGGCGACCGTCTGCTTTTCAACCGGCGTCGAAATGGCAAAGCGGTTGTTTTGCACGACAAAGATGGCCGGCGCTTTAAACGCCCCCGCGAAGTTGATGCCCTCGTAAAAGTCGCCTTGCGATGTCCCGCCGTCGCCCGTGTATGTAATGGCTACCGCTTTTTTGCCCCGCATTTTCAAGCCGAGCGCCACGCCGGCTGCTTGAATGTATTGAGCCCCGATAATAATTTGCGGCGGCAAGACGTTGACGCCTTCAGGAATTTGGTTGCCATGAAAGTGGCCGCGCGAGAACAAAAACGCTTGATAAAGCGGAAGCCCGTGCCAAATGATTTGTGGCACATCGCGATATCCCGGCAAAATGAAGTCTTCTTTCTCAAGCGCAAACTGGCTGGCGATTTGGCTCGCTTCCTGCCCAGCGGTCGGCGCGTAAAACCCGAGTCGGCCCTGGCGGTTCAACGAAATGGAACGTTGGTCGAGGACGCGCGTATACACCATGCGGCGCATCAGCTCTTTCAGCTGCTCATCGCTTAACTCCGGCATCGCCGCTTTGTTGACGATTTCGCCTTCTTCATTCAAAATTTGAAACGTCGGGAACTGCTCGGCTACTTTCTCGAGCTGCTCCGCAAATCGAAACTGGGAGGTTTTCACACCCATGTTATTCACCTCTGCCTTTCATTGAAAATTTTGGAAATTAGGATACATTCGCCCATATACTATTAATGTACCCAAAGTGAAAGAGAAATAAAAAACGGCCGCCATTCGGCGCCAACGCAAGCAACAAAGGCGCCAACATCTGTTTCACTATTTTTCAAAACCAAATTAGTACAATACGCATTTGCAAATTTTAGTTTACACGTTCTTGGGTCAACCGTCAACGACTTTGATTTCTCATGTTTTTCGCCTTATCTTTTGTACAAAATTGGAATTCATAATATTTCGTCGGCAAACTGTTATATTACATCCCTCACCATCTGTATGAATCCTGTATTATATTTTCACAAAATATAAAACAAACAGTGACTTGACAAGAAAATGGAAGCGTTTTCTTTCATTGATCTGAGTTACTTTCCTTATACCCGAATAATATATTTGTGCAGCTGCGTTTTTATTTACGATCGATGCTCATTTTGTTAGACTAAACGATAGACAGTGATGCCAAACGTAGGGAGTGAGCGAAGCGAATGATCACGATGAAAGACATCATCAAAGAGGGGCATCCGACATTGCGGAAAATCGCCGAACCCGTTCCCCTTCCCCCTTCGGAAGAGGATAAACGCATTTTGCAAAGCCTTCTTGACTACGTCAAGATGAGCCAAGATCCAGAGCTGGCCGCCAAATACGGCCTTCGGCCCGGCATCGGTCTTGCCGCCCCGCAAATCAACGTCTCGAAGCGGATGATCGCCGTCCATGTCACCGATGAAAATGGAACGCTGTACAGCTACGCCTTGTTCAACCCAAAAATCGTCAGCCATTCGGTGCAACAATGTTACTTGACGACCGGGGAAGGATGTCTGTCAGTCGACCGCGACGTGCCGGGGTATGTGCCGCGCTATGCCCGCATCACTGTCACCGGGACGACGATCGACGGCGAAGAAGTCACACTGCGCTTGAAAGGGTTGCCGGCCATCGTCTTCCAACATGAAATCGATCACTTAAACGGCATCATGTTCTATGACCGCATCAACCCCGATGACCCGTTTCAAGTGCCGGACGGGGCGATTCCGATCGGGCGCTAAAAAGCCCCCCTGTAAATGGGCGAGCGGCCCAGCCGAAAAGGCCAAGGCCGCTTTTCATCGGATGAGCTGCAGCTGTTTCAATCCGTACCAAATGCCTTCCTTATCGACCGGCTTCGTAACGAAGTCGGCGACCCTTTTCACTTCCTCATGGGCGTTGCCCATCGCCACCCCGGTTCCGACGAACGAGAGCATTTCAATGTCATTCAATCCGTCGCCGAACGCGTACACATCCTTCGCATCGATCCCGAGCTTTTCGATCATTATGCGGATGCCTTCCGCCTTCGAGCCCCCTGCCGGCAACACATCGGTCGAGACGTCGTGCCAACGGACGAAGCGAAATTCGGGATAGTTGCGCACATACCGTTCTTCTTCCTCAGCGCGGCAAAACAGAAGCGCTTGGTAAATGTCCTTGTTCTCATAATAAAGAGGGTCGATAGGCGGGTGGGCGAATTTTAGGCTCGCCATGCTGACGTGGATGTGCGGATGGTCATCGACGCTGGCCCGCATTTCATCGGCGTTCATAAATACGAGAGGATGTCCGTGGCGATGGGCATCCTCGGTCAGCGCTCTCACTTTCTCACGCGAAAGCGGCTGTTTGTATAGCACATTCCCTTCAAAAACGACGTACTGACCGTTGAAGCTGACGAACGAATCAATGCCAAGCTGTTTGCGCACGTGCTCAAACATAAACGGAGCGCGTCCGGTGGCGATGGCGACATAAACGCCCGACTGCTTCAGGCGGCGAACCGCTTCGATCGTTGACAGCGGCAGTTGCTTTTGCTCATCAAGCAGCGTGCCGTCGATGTCGAAAAAGACGATTTTTCTGCCCACGTTCACTTTCCCCTTGTTGAAAAGTTGTTCATTGTTTACCGTACTGAAAAACGCCCGGAATGTCAACCAAGAGGCACGATCTGTTCCATTTTTACCCATGAAAAACAAGCCTCGGCCTACATATCATATATAATAGAACATTTACTTTCGCCGCAAAATGAGTACAATAAAAGGTAAGGAGTGATGAAACATGTTGAAAAAGCTGAAAAAAAAGCTGCTTCAACAGTGGAAAGACCTGCTCCGGAAAAAATTGATCGCCTGACCGTTACAACAACAGCCCTTCCATTCGAAGGGCTTCTTTCCCACTTTAGCGAATAAAGCGGGCCACATTCGTCAAAGATGATGCATATCGTCGGCACATCTTACGCCTGTTTTTGCTTTTGGCAACAAAACACATGAAAAGAAAGTTACATTCTTATATAATAGATAGAGCAACTATTGTACGATAAGGAGAGATTTCACGATGATTTTCAAAGTGTTTTACCAAGAAAACGCAGACGAGGTGCCTGTGAGAGAAAAAACGAAAACACTCTACATCGAAGCAGAATCAGAGCGGGATGTACGCCGAAAACTCGAAGATCGTCCGATCAATATTGAGTATATTCAGCCGTTAGAGGGAGCGCATCTAGAATACGAAAAGAAAAGCCCGAACTTTCAAGTATTGGAGATTTCATCATGAAGCTGTTAGCTGACCAGCAAGTTGGCATTTTTGCCCTCGGCGGACTGGGTGAAATCGGAAAAAATACATACGGCGTACAATTCCAAGACGAAATCATTGTCATTGACGCAGGCATTAAGTTTCCGGAAGATGAGTTGCTCGGGATCGACTATGTCATTCCAGACTACTCCTATTTAGTGAAGCACGCGGACAAAGTGAAAGGACTGTTCATCACCCACGGGCACGAAGACCATATCGGTGGCATTCCGTATTTGCTCCGGCAGCTGAACATCCCGATTTACGGCGGCAAATTGGCGCTTGGACTGATTCGCAACAAACTTGAGGAACATGGCTTGTTGCGCCAAGCAAAGCTCATTGAAATTCGCGAAGACGATGTCATTCGCTTCCAAAAAACGGCCGTTACCTTTTTCCGGACGACACACAGCATTCCGGACAGCTACGGCATTGTCGTCAAAACGCCGGTTGGTCAAATCGTCCATACCGGGGATTTTAAATTCGACTTTACGCCGGTCGGCGAGCCGGCCAATTTGACAAAAATGGCCGAAATTGGGAAAGAAGGCGTTCTTTGCCTCATGTCGGACAGCACGAACAGCGAGATTCCACATTTTACGATGTCGGAGCGGCGCGTCGGCGAAAGTATTCACGACATTTTCCGCAAGGTGGAAGGGCGCATCATTTTCGCCACATTTGCATCAAACATCCACCGTCTTCAACAGGTGACAGAAGCAGCCGTCGCCAACAACCGAAAAATCGCTGTCTTCGGCCGCAGCATGGAAGCGGCGATTGAAATCGGACAAGACCTCGGCTATATCAAATGCCCGAAAGGCACGTTCGTCGACGCGAACGAAATCAACCGCCTGCCGGCCAACCGGGTGACGATTTTATGCACCGGCAGCCAAGGGGAGCCGATGGCCGCCTTGTCGCGCATTGCCAACGGCACGCACCGGCAAATTCAAATCATCCCGGGCGACACGGTCGTCTTTTCCTCATCGCCGATCCCGGGCAACACGGTGAGCGTCAACCGGACGATCAACATGCTGTACCGAGCCGGCGCAGAGGTGATTCATGGCCCGCTCAACGACATCCATACGTCCGGCCACGGCGGGCAGGAAGAACAAAAATTGATGATCCGGCTGATGAAGCCGAAATATTTCATGCCGATCCACGGCGAATACCGGATGCAAAAAATGCATGCCAAGCTCGCCATTGACTGCGGCGTGCCGGAGGAAAACTGCTTTATCATGGACAACGGCGAAGTGCTTGGCATCAGCGACAAAGAAGCGCGCATCGTCGGCAAGATCCCGTCCGGCTCCGTCTACATCGACGGCAGCGGCGTCGGCGACATCGGCAACATCGTCCTGCGCGACCGCCGCATTTTATCCGAAGAAGGGCTCGTGATTGTCGTCGTCAGCATCAACATGAAAGAGTTCAAAATCGCCGCCGGCCCGGATATTATCTCTCGCGGCTTCGTCTATATGCGCGAGTCAGGTGATTTGATCAGCGAAGCGCAGGTGTTGATCACGAAACATCTCGAAAAAGTGCTGGAACGAAAAACGAACCAATGGGCGGAAATCAAAAACGAAATTACGGAAACGCTCGCTCCGTTCTTGTACGAGCGGACAAAACGGCGGCCAATGATTTTGCCGATCATCATGGAAATCTAAAGAAAAAGGGCGTCCTTGCAAAAGGATGCCCTTTTTCCGTCATCATCATGCACAAGCCTCCTGCCAACTGTCAACCAACGACTTCTTCCTCGAATCGGTCAATGTCGCTGTCAGCGCCGATGACGACCAACACGTCGCCTTTGCGGATGATTTCCGAGGCGAGCGGCGAAACGATGACACTTGCCCCGCGCTTAATGGCGACGATGTTGATGCCGTAGCGGGCGCGGATGTCAAGCTCCAAAAGCGAATGGCCGTCCAACCGCTCGCTTGCCACGATTTCGACAATGCTGTATTTGTCCGACAGCTCCAGATAATCTAAGACGTTATTGGAAATCAAATTGTGGGCGATCCGCTCGCCCATGTCCCGCTCTGGATGCACGATTTGATCAGCACCGATTTTTTTCAGCACTTTCTCATGGTAATCGTTCGTCGCCTTGACCGTAATATGGTGGACGCCGAGCTCTTTTAAAATCAGCGTCGTCAAAATGCTCGCCTGGATGTTGTCGCCGATCGCGACAATGACATGATCGAAGTTGCGGATGCCTAAGCTTTTCAACACGTTTTCATCGGTCGTGTCGCCGACGACGGCGTGCGAAGCGATCGAGGCAAATTCGTTTACCCGGTCTTCATCAATATCGATAGCCAATACTTCCATCCCTTGTTCGCTCAGCGTCCGGCAGATGCTGCCGCCAAAACGCCCGAGGCCGATGACAGCAAACTGTTTCTTTTTCATTGCCACTCCTCCATCGTTGATCAAGCATGGTCCTTCCCCTTATTTTAGCAAAAAAGAAAAAGGAACGAAAACAGTCTTCGTTCCCTTTCCGCCATTCCTTTACGCTATGCGATTTCACCATTTCGCCAAAAACGGGCTGCCAGCGCACAGCCCGAACGTTCGATCATTAGCGAAGTTTTTCTTCGACTTTTTGGCAAATCTCGTCCGCGGTGAGCCCACTCGCTTCAATGACCGGACCGGACGTTACGATGTTGTGAATGCCGGCGATATTGGCGTCCAGGCCGGTAATGACGCAGCAGTCGCAACCTCTTGCGTCTTGCTCCCCACGGAGCGGTACAACGTCATGCCCTCTTTCTCTCAACGCCTCTTGCACATCAGTCAGCGATGGCTCAACACCAATTTTCGCCATCCCACTCCACCTCCTCACACATATAATGTGCCTTGTCAGAGGTGGAACTATACTTCCGAATTCCCCTTCCAGGAAAAATAGTCGATCAAAAAAGCAATGGCGCGGTCGATCGCTTCCTCGTTCGGAGCCAGTTTTGCATGGTGCAGCCCGTATGGCGAATCAACGCCAAGCCAAAACATAAAACCCGGAATGTCCGCCAACATGTAGCCGAAATCTTCACCGGTCATCGCCTCTTTGCAACCGATGACATTCACGCCGCCGTGCGCCTCAGCAAACTTCATAAATTCCGCTGTCAGCTCCGGATCGTTGTACACTTGATGGTACATCGCCCCGTAATCAATGGTGGCTTCACATTCGTACGCGACTTCAATGCCATGCACCATCGCTTCAATCCGCCGCTTCACCTTCTGCATCGCCGCAGCCGACAGCGTCCGAATCGTCCCCTCGAGCCGAGCGCGCTCGGCGATGACGTTTTGCACCGTCCCGCCGGTAATTTTTCCGATCGTAATGACCGCGCTGTCAAGCGGGTCGACGTTGCGGGCGACAATCGACTGCAGCTGCGTCACCAACGCGCAAGCGGCGACGACCATGTCATTCGCCAAATGCGGAAACGCCGCGTGGCCGCCTTTTCCCTCCAAGTCGATAAACAGCTCCGACGTATTGGCAAACAGCAGCCCTTCTTTCGTTGCGATCGTGCCGACCGGATATTCCGGGGCAATATGCAGGGCGACGATCATATCCGGCTTCCATTCCTGCATGATGTCGCTTTCGACCATCGGCTTTGCCCCGCCCGGCCCTTCCTCAGCCGGCTGGAAAATAAACAGCAAGTCATCTTGCAGCGGATGATGAGCAAAATGGGTGAGCACGCCAAGGGCGATGCTCATATGGACATCGTGGCCGCACGCATGCATGCAGCCTTCATGCTTCGACCGATACGGCAAGCCCGTCTCCTCGCGAATCGGCAGCCCATCCATATCGGCGCGGTAGCCGATCGTTTTGCGCGGTGATGTTCCGTTGACTTTGACAAAAATCCCGGTTTTCCACGTCCGGACTTGAAGCCGCTCTTGCGGCAACGATTGGATATAGCGAAGCAAATAGTGCTGCGTCTTAAACTCTTGAAACCCAAGCTCCGGGATTTGATGCAAGTCGCGGCGAATGGCGACAAATGGGCTGATCGCTTCCATCTTCTCTCCTCCATGGGCAAAAAAGCTGTCCTCGTAAAGGGACAGCCTTTCGTGTGATTATAATTGGCGAAGCTCCTGTTTAATCTCCGTTTTCGCCCGCGTTTGCTCGTCGATTTGCTTAATGACGCGCGCCGGCACGCCGGCGACCACCGTATACGGCGGCACGTCTTCGACGACGACCGCGCCCGCAGCGACGACCGCCCCTTTGCCGACGGTGACGCCTTCTAAAATGACGGCGTTCGCCCCGACAAGCACATCATCTTCAATGACAACCGGCTTGGCCGATGGCGGCTCGATCACGCCGGCCAGCACGGCACCGGCGCCGATATGGCAGTTTTTCCCGACCGTCGCCCGGCCGCCGAGCACGGCGTTCATGTCGATCATCGTTCCTTCGCCGACGACGGCGCCGATGTTGATCACCGCTCCCATCATAATGACGGCGTTGTCGCCGATTTCGACATGATCACGGATGATCGCGCCCGGCTCGATGCGCGCCTTGATGCCTTTCAAATCCAAGAGCGGAATGGCCG
Organism: Geobacillus sp. BMUD; assembly: GCF_013096845.1. Lineage (NCBI taxonomy): Bacteria > Bacillati > Bacillota > Bacilli > Caryophanales > Anoxybacillaceae > Geobacillus > Geobacillus sp. BMUD. The sequence goes on along the minus strand of NZ_SDLA01000001.1, from coordinate 159,599 downwards.
AGTTGCGGCGGTCGTTCTCGACAACATAGTCCTCGATTTTGTCTTGATTCGCCTCGATGGCGGCTTGAATGTCTTGCCACTCGCCAAACACGATGCCGACGTTGCCGGTCATAAACGTTTTCGCGCTTGGGCCGAAATCGATGCCATCAAGATCCCCTTTTATGTATACTTTCACAGGCGTTGATTTTTTGCTGTTTTGAATAAACGAAATGATTTCATTGGCGTCCATCATCTTCATGGGTGACATCCTCCTTTGCAGCTGTATTCTTTTTTACTTTAGCAAAACAGAGATCATCGTGACAAGCATAAATTCATGGGACAAAATGTTGCAGCACCTTCTCGAAGGCTTGTACTTGCGGAAGCTGCCATGCCGCTTCCGAGCTGATCAGCCACGTATCCCTCGTCATTGGCTCACCATGCTTATTTTTTAACGGTATCATATGAACAAGATGTTGTTCCCGGCCATCTAAAGCGATTTCCGGTAAAATCGCATAACCAACGCCATGATAAGCAAGCTGTTTGCATGTTTCAATTTGGTCGACCATCACCGTGCGCGCGGGCAAGGCTTGAAATTGCTCATGCCACCATTGTTGAATATGCAGCGAATAGGTGGAATCGCTTTTAAATTGAATAAACGGGCGTTCGGTATGGCGCAACTGCTCCAAAGAGTGAATTTCCTGGTCTACTAAATAGAGCTGATCGGTAAATAACCGCGTCGCGATCCCGCTCCAATTGGGCTCTCCGCGAACAATCCCAAGCTGAAACCGATTTTCATACATGTGGCTTAGGACTTCACTTGTCCATCCTGTCGTCAACGAAACGTTGACATCCGGATATAACTTGATGAATGTTTTTAAAACGGGGGGCAGCCAATGCTGGGCAACAATGGAAGCGACCGCTATCGTTAACGTCCCGCTGATTTGTCCGACCCGTTGTTTGATCTCTTCTTTTACTCGATTCGTTTTCTGCACGATCTCTTTCGCCAGTTGGACAATTTTTTCCCCCTCTGGTGTTAACAGCAACCCTCGCTGAGACCGGATAAATATTTTCGCATTCCAGCTCGCTTCGATCGCCTGCAGCCGTTGAGACAACGCCGACTGCGTCACATACAGCCGAGCTGCCGCTTTTCTCATATTTAATTCTTCCGCCAAAACGGCGAGGACTTCATACTCTGAAGTATTCAAAACGACCATCCTTTTGATAAGCTTTTCTTATCATTTTCGTCCATTTTTTTAATATTTCCTTATTATTATAACATAAATAAAATAGTTGTAGAACGCTTGTCGAAAGGAGATCTCTACATGGACTGGATGCTGTTTGTCCTCGTTGGGTTTGCTGCCTCATTCGTTGGTACATTAGCTGGCGGCGGCGGCCTCATTGGCATGCCCGTTCTGCTTATGCTCGGTGTTCCCATCCATCAAGCCATTTCCTCCGCCAAGTTTTCCAATACCATCAGCTCGTTTTCCAGCTTCTTCGTCTTGTTTCGCCGGCAAACCATTCACGGGAAACAACTGCTTCCGATCATCCCGATCAGCCTCGGCGGGGGAGCCACAGGTGGGGCCATCGCCTCGCTGTTGTCTGAACGAACGATGACCATTATCGCGATCATGTTGCTGTTGTTTGCCCTAGGCTTGCAATTTTTCAAAAAAAAGCCCAAATCATCGGCAACGGCCCCTGCTCTCCCAAAAACCTTCTATCCGGTTTTGTATGGCATTAGCGTCTATGATGGCATGTTTGGCCCCGGCCAAGCCACCATGCTCATGTATGCCTACTTGCGCGCCGGCATGGATTATTTATCGGCCATGGCGCTGACAAGATTCCAAACATTCATTAGCTGTTTTGGCGCACTGGCGTCTTATCTATACAGCGGCCATGTGAACTGGCGCATCGCTCCGTTCTTGGCGATGGGATCGTTGATCGGCGCCCAAGCATCGGTCCGGGTCGCACAAAAACTGAAACAACATCAGCTGCGCTTGATATTGCACACGATTACTTTTCTGCTCATTGTTCAGCTTCTTTTCGGCCTGGCTTCCGGCCGCCATTAGACCTCTGCAGCCGTTTATTCAGTTGTTTCAGTATTTCCCGGCGAGTGAAAATGCCTGCAAAATAGCCATCGTCATTTTCCACACAGACAAACGGATGGTTGACAATCAGCCCGATGGCCTTCGTCAGGCTGTCGTTAAGCCGCAGGCGCGGAATGTTTCGGTTCATCACTTCTTCCACCTTCATCGTCTCGAGCCGTTCAAATTCGATGCGCTCCAATCCTAAAATCGCATCCATCATCATCGTCATGCTGATCAGCCCGTGAAGTTTATAAGATGTGTCCAATACCGGAATCGCCGAATAGCCGGTTTTCGTCAAGACGAGCAGCGCATGGTCCAAATAATTTCCCGGCTGCACATGCGCCACTTTATCCGCCGGAATCAGAAAGGACTTCACAGTCATTTGCATGAAATCATTGTGTTCCCATGTCATGCCGATGTTCCGCCTTTCTTCTGCATCTTCTCCTCTCCACACTGTTATCATACCATAAAAAAGACTATCGCTTCCTGCGATAGCGATAGCGCACAATGACTTTTATCCTTCCTCTGTCAACAGGCGGTCGTATAAACGCAACAGCTGCCGGTGCCGGTGTTCATCGACCGCCTTGTCTCCGTTTTCGATATCCGCCAGCTCGGAGCGGATGAGTTCAAGTGCATATTGCTGGCTGAACAAAACGTCAAGCAATAACGCCGCCTCCTCGTCTGACAGCCTCGGCAGCAACCGCTTGGCCATCCTCATTCCCCCTTTGCCTCTTCCGCTTCCATATATATTCGCTGGCAAAGGAAAAAAGTCGTGGAAAAAACCGTCATTTCGAGACGATCAAAAAACGGTTTTCTTTCCTTAAAGCAGACAGATGCGTAATATTTTGTGCATGGCAGCCATCAAAAAAGGTGCCCCCTCTGTTGGGACACCTTCTGCTCAATAATATCGAAGCGCCAAATAACCGATGGCAAACACAGCGAGCAAGACGGCGAGCACATACGCAAGCAATATTGGGTTGCGCAAATAGGCATGCTCCTCAACCGCTTTCGGGATCGGTCCGTCAAGCTCTCCTTGCCATCGCTGCTGGCGGCCGAGGCGGACCGTATAAACGAATCCGATGACCGCAATCAATACAGAGAGGATCGATAATACGAAAATCAGCTGTGCCATATGTTTCACCTCATGCTTACTTTTCCGCAATGAGGCGATTTTATGCAGTCAATAATGGGCGTCATGTTCGAACAAGTAGCTGTACGACAAGTCGATAAACAAATAATGGCGCTCATCGATCGGATACGAATACGTCCGGATCGTTTCCCCTGTTTCAATATCCGTGTATAAATCGGACAAAATCCCTCTTCGACGCGAGCGCATCCGAATAATGTTTTCCAAAAAATACGGGCGCCAGCTCCAGTTTTTCATATAATATTGCGGCTGAAGCTCCCATCGGGCGCCGCGCTTGAACATATTGCCCGATTGCTGGAAGCCGTCCTCATCACAAACATAAATGCGGAAGCAAACATCGTCGAGCTCGCCGGCCAACAGGGAAATGAGCGCGTTAAAATCGGCGGCTTTTTTGTATTTGCCAAGCAACGCGCTGATCCGCTGCTGAAACTGCTCAGCAATTTGATACAGCGTTTCAAGCTTTTTCTTCTCCTGCTGGATGAAGCGATGGCACTCTTGGCGGAGCAAGTCTTTCAGCAAATCGCGCGGCACGACCTCAGGAGCCGGCTTGGCCAAATAATACCCTTGATAATAGCGGCCGCCATGCCGCCAAGCATACTGAAGTTGAAACGACGTTTCGATGTCCTCATACAACAACGTCGCGCCAATTTTGCGCGCCAACAACGAAATCGAGTGAACGATTTCTTGGTATGCTTGGTGGACAGATGTTTTCCGCAATTCGCGCAAATCGATTTTTAAAATGTCAGGCGACAAGACGCCAATCCGCTCAAGATGAATGCTATGTTCAGCGATGTTGTCGACCGCCACCTTAACGCCGTATGTACGAAGATACGTCAATAAATGGCTGAGCTGATCGACGTCTCCTTTGAAATGCTGCTCATTGATTTCCAAAATAATGCGGCTAAGCGCCAACCCTTTCGCTTCATAGGTGAGAAGCAGCTGCAAAAACGATTCGCCGCGGTCAAGCATCAGCAAGTTGGCGTCGCGGTTTAAAAAAATGAGCAGCGTTTGATCATCAAGCGACAGAAAATAGTCGAGCGCCTTTTTTGTGATCACATCATCCACTTCGATGCGAAATTCTTCTGGAATGGTTTCATCGTGAAAAAACGGCCCAAGACTGACCGGCCCTGTTTCCGTTTGAAACCGACCGAGTACTTCATAGCCAATAACTCCATGCTCGTCAGCGCTGAAGATCGGCTGATAGTGGGGGATCACCTGCGGCAAGTTGGCCATAACGTCTAATGCATCCATCGCGCTCACCTCATTTTGTCAACCCTCTCTGCCTCTATTATAGCATAACTGTCCCAATCCCCCGCGCAAAAAAGCGGATTCCTTGCCATACAAGGAATCCGCTCGCACCCAAGGACCGTTTGCAACCAAACAAGAGCGATTTTTCCCAAACGGCTCCTTTTTACCGCAGAGGCGCAGGTCTTGCCGCAAGGTTCTTCGCAGCAAATGTTGCTAAAACGGACGCCGATTCAGCCATTGACCGCCGTCGACGGTGATGCAGGCACCGTTGATGTAAGCGGCTTCATCCGAAAGCAAAAACGAAGCGACCGCCGCGATCTCTTCCGGCGTTCCGAGCCGTCCAAGCGGCACGCTTTCCAACGTCATCCGCTCCGCTTCTTCCGACTCCCAAAGGCGTTCCGCCCCTCCTGTGCGCTCGATCGGCCCCGGAGCGATGGCATTGACGCGGAATCCGTATTTCTTCCCCCACTCGACCGCGAGCGTGCGCGTCATCGCCAACACTCCGGCTTTGGCGCAGGCGGAATGAATGACCCCGGCGCCGGCATGCCAAGCGTACGTCGCGATAATGTTGATGATGTTGCCTTTCAAACCGCGTTGAATCCAGTAGTTTCCAACTTCCCGACTGCAGTAAAACGTGCCGTTCAACACAATATTGATGACGCTGTTCCAGCCATTGATGGACAACTTTTCCGCCGGGCAGATAAAATTGCCGGCCGCATTGTTGATGAGGGCATCGATGCGGCCGAATTCCGCATCAGTCCGCTCCACCATGTGCGCCACTTGTTCTGGGTTGCGCACATCCATCGGGATCGTAAGCACTTTCCCTCCATCCGGCGCGGCGATTTCCCGCTTGGCCTCTTCAAGCGCCTCGGCCCGCCTTCCCGTAATGACGACGTTTGCCCCCTCAGAAACAAACCGCTTCGCCATATATTTCCCCATTCCGCTCGACCCGCCGGTTACAATAATGACTTTTCCATTCATCTTTTTCTCCCCCTATGAGTGATGATTCATTCATATTTTTATCATACTACATGATTATGGAATATTCGATATTTTTTATAAGTAAAATGTTTGTGGGAGAAAAAAAACAGGTTCCTGATTGGGCATAATAAAGAACCTGGCGGATATGTAAGCAAAATCGATGAAACGATGTCCTCCAACAGGGCAGACATCAGGTCAGCGAAAATGTTCTGTAAGGCACGGAATCACTCCATCTCCATCTCTTTCAATGTCAAGGATTTGGTGATACAATGTTGTTGAAATTCCATGGGCTCTCTCCCTCCTAATTCTTGGTTGTTTTTCGCCAATCACCATCATAGCAGAGAGAGTCCTTTTTGCATATGTTTTGCTTTTCACCCTGCCACGCTTCGCCTGATAGCCCCAACGAGCGTTGTGAACAAACGTCTGCAACTCTCATCGGAGATCATTCTGGAATTTCACCCACAACTATTTTCCCCACACAGAAGTGGGTTTTCTCGCTCGCATTTCTTAGTAAATGGAATATTCGAACATCTTAGTCCTCCTATTGTCCTTCTCCCTCTTTTTTCGTTATAATAGAGCTGCTTGTGAAAGGACGGCGAAACGATGCACCATATTGAAACAACCAAACTAAGCCGGCGCGCTTTTTTGAAAAAGCTGACGCGCACAAGTTTCAGTGCAGCGCTGATGATGGCGGCCACCTATGGCTACGCGCGTTGGATTGAACCGGCTGAGCTGACCGTGACGCACCATGCGCTGTCGCATCCGCTCATCCCAAAGTCGTTTGCCGGCGTCAAGTTGTTGCAGTTTAGCGATCTTCATCTCGGCCATTATTATGGTTTGGAACGCTTTTACCGCATGATCGGCCGCATCAACGAACTCAGGCCCGATCTTGTCGTCTTCACGGGCGACTTGCTTCATGAAGCAAATCGGTATCCGCACGCTGACGCGGTCGCTGAGGCGTTGGCCGGCATCCGCGCCCCGCTCGGGAAATTCAGCATATACGGAAACCATGACCACGGCGGCTACGGAACAGATATTTACCGCCGACTGATGGAACGGGCGGGCTTCCGGCTTTTGGTCAACGAGCACGTCCTTGTGCGCCGCGGGCAGGACGCCATCGCCATCGCCGGCAGTGATGATCTAATGCTCGGCCGGCCGAATTGGGCCAAAATGATCGCCGGCGTCCCCCGAGCTACGTACACGATCGCTCTCGTTCATGAACCGGACAGCGCTCTTGAGACGAGCCGCTATCCGATTCACGTCCAACTGTCCGGCCATAGCCACGGCGGGCAAATTCAGCTGCCGTTGATCGGACCACTCATCACGCCACCGCTGTCCGAGCGGTATTATGAAGGGTTTTATCACATCGGCGGGCTCTTGTTGTACGTCAACCGCGGTCTGGGTACGACACGGGTGCCGCTCCGCTTCTTCGCCCCGCCGGAGTTGACCGTTTTTTCGCTTGCTCCCGGCTAGAAGTAGGACAAACCGCCAACAACGCGCTTCCTATGTTATAATAGAAAGAAAAAAGGAGACATGCCGATGAAACCGTTGCAATTGACGGTCGACAATATTGCCAAAGCGATTTTTACCGTCAACCGCCATGCCAAAACCGCTTTGAATCCTTCATTTCTTTATCTTCTAAAGAAAAAGGCGATTGAAAAGCTGCTTGAGGAGGGCAAGGCGAAAAAAGTCGGCCTCCATTTTTCCCGCAATCCGAAATACAGCCAACAGCAATCCGACGTGCTCGTTGCCGTCGGCGACTACTACTTCCACATCCCACCGACAAAACAAGATTTCGCCGTCCTTCCGCACCTTGGCGCTCTCAACGATTCGTACCGCAACCCTCCGACTCGGATGCCGCTGTCAGAGGCCAAAGCCATTCTCATCGCCTACACCGGACTAAAAGAAAAGCCCGAACAAAAGCCGAAACGGCTGACAAGACCCGTATTTAAACGGCTCGGCGACCGCTATTAAGCGGACCGCCGAGCCGTGGCCTGGCTTTTCGCTTTGAATTCATCATGTTTTCGTAAATATTCCTCTTTTTGTTCGATCACGACCGCTTGGGAAGACATGCACTGGTTCGTCAAGCCGAGGCGCAGCCTTTTCGCTCTATTCTCTACCTAATTGTTTACGCCGATACTCCTTTTCGTTTGATGCTCCCCCATTGCTTTTTCCGGCGAACAGCGTCGATCACCCCTTCACACCGCCACCAGGCTGTAAGCGGTCGGTACCAAAGCGTCTCCGTCAATGAGAAGAAGAAAAGCCACACTAAATCAGAGACGTTCGGGAACTTCCGCTCAGTCCATTCTTCAAGCAAGACGGCAGCCGCTGACAACAGCGAACCGTACAAAACCGAAACCGTCAGCAAAAGAAGCGCGAATTCGACGTACAAGTTTCCGAGAAACAAGGAGCAAACAACGACCATATAGCCGATCAACTCCACGACCGGGCCGAGAAGTTCAATGAACCAAAAATACGGCAGCGAAAGAAGGCCGATGGAGCCGTACTTCGGATTGAACAGCAACGACCGATGGCGCCATAAACTCTCAAGCAGCCCGCGATGCCAGCGCCGCCGCTGCCGACGCAAATCCCCATACGTTTCCGGCGCTTCCGTCCAGCAAACCGGGTCGGGGATGTAGATGATTTTTTTCGTCTCGTTTTTTTCCCGCGCCAGTCGATGCAGACGCACAACGAGTTCCATATCCTCGCCAGCGGTATCGGCATATCCCCCCGCTTCCATCACCCACGGTTTGGAAAAGACGCCGAATGCCCCGGAGACAATCAGCAGCAAGTTGTGTCGGCTTAAGCCGAGACGGCCGAGCAAAAACGCGCGCAAATATTCAATCGTTTGCATAATGACGAGCGGACGCCGCGACAAACCGACCTTGACGATTTCACCGCGTTCAATCCGACAGCCGTTGGCGACCCGGACCGTCCCTCCAGAAGCAATGACCTCTCCGTCGGATTCAAGCATCGGTTTCATCACCTTCAAAAACGCGCGCCGCTCAAGGACAGAATCACCGTCGATGGAGCAAATGTATGGGTAGCGGGCAGCGTTGATTCCGGCGTTCAACGCATCGGCTTTCCCGCCGTTTTCTTTATCCAACACAAACAAATGCGGGTAATCGGGTGACTGGTAAACCGCCTTGATTTCCTTTGCCGCCAGCTGGCGGCGAATGACGCGATAGATTGGCTGCAGATGGAAGTGCTCGATCAACCGCTCAAGCGTTCTGTCGGTTGAGCCGTCGTTAATGACGATCACTTCATACTCCGGGTATTCAATGGCGAGCAGCGACCGCACCGAGCCGACGATGCCCGCTTCCTCATTATAAGCGGGGACGAGGATGGACACCGGCTTTGCATAGCTCGCATCGAGCAATTCTTCATACGGCTCCCAATCGTCGAGGCGATGGACGCGGCGCAAGTGAATGAAGGCGGCAACAAGCAAAAACGTATAAAAAAGGAGAACGATGGTCATATAAACGAGCACAACATGCCCGACCGTCAAGAGGAACTCCCGCCATGCTTCCACCATCATCCCTCCCCTTGAAGCCATTGCTTCGCCATGTCGCGGGCGTAACGATCGGCCGCTGTGCGCGCCGCTGTACGCAACACGGCCCGACCGCCTGGCAGACGGGCGATGGCCGCCGCTGCTTCGGAACGAACGACAAATGAGCGATCACCTAGCCGCTCATAAAGCAAGGGGAGAAGCCGCTCTTCACGGCATTTTCCCGCAAGACGAGCGGCCATCAGCCGCTCTTGCCAATGGGGCGAGCACAAGTGACGCTCGAGCCTCGCCGCTTCAAGCGGCATGCCGATTTCCGCCATCGCCTTAAGCGCGCGAACACGAAGCTCCAACTCATCTGATGTCAACAGCTCCAGCAAAAACGATCGCTCCCCTCGTCGGCGGATGCCAATCATATCGATGAACGCGCATTTCCCCGCCCGCGGCAGCTCATCAAATCGTTGTTCCACCTGTCGAAGCAGCCGCTCGCTCATATGGCCAAAAATGACCCGGTACGTAAATTCCGTCAATTCGTATTTTGGCTCGAGCACGTAAGCCACAACCGGGCTATAGTCAAATTGGGCGAAAATAGCCAACAGCTTTGCTTCTTCTCCTCTCGTCACCCGGTCGGAGCGGTACAGCCGCTCCATCTCCGGCAGCATCGCCTTCACCTGCAAATCCTCGATCAAAAACAGCGCGTTCATCCGCTCGCTCCAATGGCGGCTTGACAGCCTTCGGCGCAGCCATCCTTGAAAATGCATCTCCGCCAAAGTTCGAATTCGCTCCTGCACTTGCTCTCCTTTCAAGAGTGAAGCAAAATGGTCAAGGAGATCCATCATCGCTTCACGCTCAAGCGGTGAAGACGGCAAAGGCAGCTGCTCCTCTTCACCGAGCAAATAACGAAGCAGCGGAAGGTGGTATCGTTCCTTCAGAGCGCACAGCTGAGCCTGGCGGCGGTTTTCCCGCCACTTTTGCACAACCAAATAGAGAAACAAGCTTACCAACAGCGCAAGGAAAACGGCCGTTGCGGCCAAGGCGGCCAACAGCGCCATCATGCATCCAGCTCCTTTAACAGCCGACGTAGCCTCGCTTCAAGTTCAAGCCATTTAAACGGCTTCGTCACATATTCATCCGCTCCTTGTTCAAGCGCATGCGCGATATCTCGCTCATCTTGGCGCGATGTCAACATCATCACCTTGCAAGGCTTTCGCTCTCGACGGAGGCGGTGAAGAACCTCCAGTCCATCCATTCTCGGCATCACCCGGTCCAAAATGACAACAGAGCGCCGCCCGCTTTCATAAAGCGGCGATTCCAAAAAGGAAAGTCCGTCGTCGAACTCGTAAATCTCTACTTCCCTCTCCTGCTCAGCAGCAAGCTTGCGGACAAGATCGGCGATCATCACCCGCACGAGTTCATCATCATCCACGATGGCCACTGACCATCGCTGTTGATCCGTTTGCGTCGGACGGACGTCCTCATCCAAACATTCCCCCTCCTCGCATGCCGCCTCTTCGATTCGATTGCCGCCGCCTCGTTTCGCCGCATACAGCGCCCTGTCGGCCACACGCAGCCAATAGTCAAGCGGCTGATCCGGATCACGAAATTCAACCAAGCCGGCAGAAAACGTACAAGATAGGCGCTCGCCGTCGGCATCGATCGTTTCGGCGGCGAACTGGCGCCGCAGCCGCTCCAGCACCGCACGCGCCTCGCTTCTTGACGTTCTGGCCAGCCAAACAATAAACTCTTCGCCTCCAAAGCGAATGACCGTATCCCCTCCACGCGTATGTTGGCGCAAAAAAGCAGCCAGCTTCCGCAACACGGCATCGCCTGCCAAGTGGCCGAAGCGGTCGTTGATTTGCTTGAAATGATCCAAATCGAGCAGCGCCAAACAGCTGGGGGTGCCAGAGCGTTCAAGTTCGCTGCGCAGGCGCACGTATACTTGCGGCAAATACTTCCGATTGTATACGCCCGTCAATTCATCAATGAGCACCAGGTCATCGATTTTTCGTTTTTTTTCCACGAGCCGGCGAACGCGAACGAACAGTTCATCTGCCGCTGGGCAGGCGATGACATCATCTGCGCCAAGCTCATACCCTTTCAATCGCCCCTCTTTTCTCTCGTCTTTGCTCACAATGACAACCGGAAGATAGGGGCGCTGTCCGGCGCGCTCAAGCAAAACCATCAAGTCCGGATTCTCCCACTCTTCCTCCTTCACACTGACGATCATGCAATCCGGGCTGATGCGAAACATTGACGACGCCGCCTGCTCGAAGGAGGGAATCGTCATGAAACGCCATGGCAAGGGTTGCAGCGCGCCGCAGACGTAAGCAAAAAACAGGGGGTCATTTCCACAGAGGAGAATCGTCGCTCTCGGCCCTTGACGGTGCGAAAAGGGAATGGTGGAAGAAGCCGCTTTCCCGGCTTCATAGAAGCAGCGAAGGAGAGGAACCATTTCCATCAGCACTTCCTCCGCTGTCCATTGCCGTTCCGTTTGGCCGTTCAACCGATGAATAAGCCGCTCCACTTCAGCAGTGATATCGCTGCGGCCAATCACCGCTGCCGTCCGGCCAACCGCACTGAAAAATTGGGCCAACTCCGCACCGGCAAGCGGCGGCCCCGCTCTCCATCGTTCGTATTGTTCATAGATGCGATCCAACAGCGAGGCGACAGATCGATCCATATTCCCTCTCCTTTCGATTATCGTTTCGTTTTTCCCAACCCACTCACATCCTCCTTTTTTCCTATTACTAATATAATCGATCCAAGCAAAAAACATTAAAAGAAAAAACTCGCAACACCCCACAATTTCCTAGCCGCATAAAAAAAGCCGCTGCTTTTTGCAACGGCGTTGTTCAATACAAAAAATCAAGCAAGCGGCGATCAGCCAAATTCGTGTCAACCGGGCAGACTTCTGCGTCACGCCCGTACTGCCACACCCAGACGTTCGCGTTGCAAGGCGGGGCGGCAGGCTGGTAGCGCGGCGCTTTCTGCTCCTTCGTCGTTCCCGGCCTTGGGGCCGCGCTCCAAATCACGGCCTGCACCGCCACTTGGTTGTTTCGGCTGACCGCCTCACAATAGGCGGCAGCGAACCCCCCTTTCGTTGGGTCCGCATACAGCCCCGGCCGGTACCCGGTCGGATAGAGCGTCTCCACCCAAGCAGCGATCCAAGCGGCATCCACGGCGAAAAAGTCTTCAATGTTGGCAAACAGCAGCTTATTTTTCGGAATGCCGAGCCGCCGCGCATGAAACACCGCATTGCGTGCCGCCACCTGTCCGTTCGCATAGCCGACCGCTTCACGGAAGGCGTTATAAATCGGCAACACTTTCACCCCGTAGTTGCGGATGCGGGCGATCTCATCGCGCGTCAATCCTTCGGACACGTTCGGCACTTCCGACAAATAGCGGCCCCAAAATTTTGGATAGCCAAGCTCCGTCCGCACGCATTGAAACAGCTGATCCGTTACGACTTGCGCCGAATCGACGCCCCAAATGCCTCTTGCCATCGTTTCCCCTCCTTCGCGTTCACGTTGCCGTTATGCTGTAATTATGTATATGAGGGGAACAGCCTGTTTTATACGGCTACTGGCGGCGCTCCCGCTCCTCCTTCGCCCAGTCGCCTTTCAACAACTGAAACCAGCCGTTGCGCTTAAACCAAACGAACATCGTCATGCCGATCACCGCCATGGCCGCCAATACGACAAAGTAGCCATATTTCCAATGCAGTTCAGGCATATAATCAAAGTTCATCCCATAAATGCCGGCAATAAAGGAGAGCGGCATGAAAATCGTCGTAATGGCGGTAAACGTCATCATAATGTTGTTCATTCGATTCGAGTTGAGCGATAAATAGCTGTCACGGATATCCGCGGTAATTTCCCGATTCGTCTCAATCATTTCCGACAGCTTCAACAAATGATCGTAAATATCATGGAAATACAACTGCCGCTCTTTCATGCGCTGCAGCCGGTCGGAGTGGATGATGCGGTACAATAAGTCGCGCATCGGCACAATCGTCCGGCGCAATTTCGATAAATCGCCGCGAATGTCAAACACTTTTTCAATGATGTCATGAATCGGTTCGTTGTTCGTATTCTCCTCTAAATCGTTCAGCACGTCTTCAATATGGTAAAGCGGTGGGAAATAATCATCCACAAGCTTGTCGATCAACCGGTACATGACGTGAAACGGCCCCTGCTGAACATCTTCCTCATGTTTGAGCCGCTCCCACACCTCATCGACCGCGTGAATGGCCGACTTATGAAACGAAACGATGAAGTTTTGCCCGACAAACAAATCGACTTCCTCAGCCTCCAGCGTCATCCCGGCAATCGCATGAAGAACGACAAACAAGTAGCGGTCGTAAAAATCAAGCTTCGGCCGTTGTACATATTCAAGACAGTCTTCAATCGCCAGTGGGTGAAAACGGAAAAAGGAGGCGAGCAACGCCGATTCCTCATCCGTCGGCTCATGAAAGTCAACCCAATACCATGAGATGTCCGGGCTGTTGACCATCGTTAAGTCAACATCATACAAAATCTCAAATTCTTTTGTCACAACACATGTGCGAATCATCGCCATCACCCTGCCATTTTTTCTCCTCTTATCATAACCGAAAACCTGTTAACCCCCAACAAAAAACGGGTATAAAAATCATGTAGAGAAAAAATTGACAAAAAATATTTATCTAAATTTTCTTTACATTGGCATCAAAAACGACGATAATATAAGAAAGGGAACTGTTTCGTTCCCATATGGGAGGGACTGAATCATGTACGAAAAACAATACCCGAATGAAGGCGCTGTTTTGTTCAACCAGCCGGAAGAAAAAAGCAGCTACGGACCGATGGCCGAACAAGTGCTGAAAGAAGCGATCTTCCAGTTTCAAAGAAAAAAACTGATGGAACAGATCGATGAAGCGCTCGCCTCGGGCAACAAGCCGTTGTTTTTCACGCTTTCCGCCCAATATAACGACCTGTTGAAAAAATACGGCGCGTAAAAGGAGCGAACGAAGTTGGAAAGTGAATCGTCAATGACCAAGTGAGCCCCATTTCCGTTTGAGGGAATCATGTAGACGGAAAGGGGCTCATTTTTGTTTTTTCGTTTTCCCCGCCAATGGTACAATAGAAACAAAAAAAGAAAGGTGGACCACTGGTGAAACACCTCATTCAACCACGTGTTCAAGCCATTCAGCTATCAGGCATCCGCCAATTTTTCAATCTTGTCGCCGACCGGCCGGGACTTGTTTCCTTGACGATCGGTCAGCCTGACTTCCCAACGCCCGATCATGTCAAAGCAGCCGCTCAGGAAGCGATTGCCGCCGATTTCACGACGTATACAGCGAACGCCGGGCTGCTTGAACTGCGCCAAGCAGCTTGCCAATTCGTCGCTGACAAGTACGGCCTCTGCTACACGCCGGACGAAGTCATCGCCACCGTCGGCGCCAGCCAGGCGCTTGATATCGTGTTTCGCACGATTTTAGAGGAAGGAACGGAAGTGCTCCTTCCCGCGCCCGTCTATCCCGGCTATGAACCGCTCATCCGCTTGTGCGGGGCAAAACCGGTGTACATCGACACAAGGCCAAACGGTTTCCGTCTGTCGGCTGAGCTCATTGCGCCTTATTTGACGGAAAAGACGCGCTGTGTGATTCTTCCTTATCCATCCAACCCAACTGGGACGGCGCTGTCGTCTGAAGAGCTGGCCCGTATCGCTTCGCTCTTGAAAGGGCGGCCGATTTGGATCGTTTCCGATGAAATTTATAGCGAACTCGTTTATCGCGGACGTCATCGCTCGATCGCCGAATGGCTGCCGGAGCAGACGATCGTCATCAACGGCTTAAGCAAGTCGCACTCCATGACCGGTTGGCGCATCGGGTTTGTCTTCGCTCCGGCGTTCGCCATTGAACAAATGGTAAAAGTGCACCAGTACAGCGTCTCGTGCACATCATCGATCAGCCAAAAAGCAGCGGTCGAGGCGTTGACCGCCGGCAAAAACGATGCCGAGGTAATGCGCGCCGCCTATGCTGAGCGGCTTGAGTATGCCTACGGTCGTCTCACCGCCATGGGGCTGCCGGTTGAGAAGCCGGATGGGGCGTTTTATTTGTTTCCGTCGATTGCCGCCTTTGGCATGTCTTCGTTCGATTTTGCCCTCGATGTCGTCGAAAACGCCGGCGTCGCCCTTGTTCCCGGCAGCGCCTTTTCCGAATACGGTGAAGGCCACGTCCGACTGTCGTACGCTTATTCGCTCGATGTGCTCAAAGAAGGGCTCGACCGGCTCGAGCGATATATCCAAGTGAAGCGCCGCAAATCGTAACGGTTTTCAAAAATGTACCAGTGTAGGCCGCCATGCCCCATGAGAAAAAGCTGCTTTTCTTTCGACTTTTGTTCACTATTGGCTTTAGGAGAATAGACAAAAAAAGGGCTGACCCAAAAGGTCGTCTTCCTTTCAGACATACACAACATATAGTATGAAACAAGAAGTTGATGCGTATATATAGTAATGAAAGAGGGTGTCCCGATCCTTTTGGGACACCCTCTTCGTTCCTTATGGCACAAGCAGCAGCTTGCCGTGCGTTTTCCTCCCTTGCAACAGTCGATGCACTTCAGAAGCCTGCTCAAGCGGGTAGATGCCTCCGATCGTCAGCTTCAAGCTTCCGTCCTGCACCCAGGCAAGCAGGTCGCGCAAACTTTGGGTATACAACTCCCACTTCCGCATGATTTGCGGCAAGAAAAAGCCGATCACCGACCAGTTTTTCGCCATCAACCGGACCGGATTGAGACGCGTCATCTCTCCGCTCGCCGCCCCGTATACGACGAGGCGGCCGAACGGAGCGAGGCAATCGAGCGTCTGATGAAAGACATCGCCGCCCGCCATTTCCAAAGCGACATCGACGCCGCGTCCACCGGTCGCCTCCATCACGTCCGCAGCCCAGCTGTTTTTTGTATAATCAATGGTGACATCAGCGCCAAGCTGTTGGGCGAGCGCCCGTTTTTCCTCCGTACTTGCCGTGGCGATGACCGTTTTGGCGCCGAACCGTTTCGCCAGTTGGACGGCAATCGTCCCAACGCCGCCGGCGGCGGCGTGAACGAGTACGGTTTCTCCTTCCTCTAAGCGGCCCATCGTTTTGAGAATATGGTAGGCGCTCAGTCCTTGCACCGGCAAAGCTGCCGCCTGCCGAGCATCCATGCCATCCGGAAGCAGCACGACCGCCCGCTCGTCGACAGCGACAAACTCGGCGTAGCCGCCGGACTCAATCAAGGCGACGACGCGCTGCCCTGGACGGACCGTTTGCACCTCCGGACCAACTTCACGGACAACGCCGGCCACCTCCGTCCCAGGTATGAATGGAAGCGGCGTCGGCACCACGTAGCGCCCTTCCCGCCGGGCTGTATCCGCATAGTTGACACCGATCGCTTCGGCTTCGATCAATACTTGCCGCCCCGTGGGCTTCGGACGTTCTCCTTCGCAAACACGCAAGACATCCGGTCCTCCGTATTCAACGAATTGGACAAATTTCATGGCGATATCCCCTCCTTCGTTACTTCCGTTGACGCTATATCGCGCAGTTCCAGGCCGAACAGCCCCCGTTCAAGTTTTGGAACGGAAGAAAGCGCTCCGTGCCGGTTAATGTAATCCATTTCTGACTCCAAACCGTACGCCGCCATCCAACGGCCGACGCGCGAGGCGAACAATACTTCTTTCGCCTTTTTTTCCCCCGAATATTGCCGGTAAAAGAGCCATGCGGCCATCGCGCTGTCGGACAGCTTGGCCGCATCGATCCCTTGCTCGATGAGGCAATGCACAAAGTAGCCGGCGCCATAAAAATCTTCGAGGCAAAAACGACCCGACGAGCCGGAGCAGATCGCGATAATCGTTTCCTCTCGATGCCATCGACAAATATGCTCGCTGACCGCCGGGCTGTTCAGCAAGCTCGCCGTGTATACCGCGCTCGCCGACTGGGCTTTGCGAACCGCCACCGTGCCATTGGTCGTCGACAACACGACCGTTTTCCCCGGGCAGACGGTTTGCAAAAACAGCGGCGCCGGGGGATGGAAGCCATCGATCGTCCGTCCCTCCCGTTCACCGACGAGCTCATAACTTTTCTCGGGCAAGTGAATCGCGACCGCCTTCGCCTCCTCGGCGTCGCGCACCGGGATCACCGAACGAGCGCCGGCCGAAAGCGCTGCGGCAATCGATGAGGTGGCAAGCAAAATGTCGAACACAACAGCAACCTTCCCATCAGCGAGCGCCGTCTCATCAATGTCTTCTTTGCGCAGCACGACATGCACGTTTGTCATCACGCTGCCTCACCGTCCTGTCGCCAGCTGCCATGCATGCTCAATGAGCGCTTCAACAAACTGGCCAAAATGGCGAAACCGCTCATCATTCGTCTGTCCGCGGCGGTAGCGGTAATAAATTTGCTGGCAAATGACCGCTAATTTAAAGTAGGCAAACGTTAAATACACGTGCATATCGGATACATCACGGCCGCTTTTTTTGGCATATGCCTCAATAAACTGCTCGCGCGTATAAAAACCGGGGCGGACGGTGACCGGCGCGCGGCCAAATCCATTTTTCACAAGCGGCGGATCATCTTCTTCAATCCAATAACTCATCGCCACCGCCAAATCGGCAAGCGGATCGCCGACGGTCGACATTTCCCAGTCAAACAAACCGACCATTTTCGTTACGTCATCTTTGGCAAACAAAGCGTTGTTCAGCTTAAAGTCATAATGAATCACCGTTGCTTCGCGCTGCGGGGGGATGTGGGAAGCGAGCCACTTCATCAGCGCCTCCGCTTCCGGGATGTCATCCGTCTTCGCCCGCTCATAGCGCTGGATCCATCCATGCACTTGCCGTTCCATAAACCCATCCGGCTTCACCATCTGCACAAGGCGCGTTTGGGTATAGTCGATTTGGTGGATGTGGACAAGCGTCTCGACCATCATCTCGGAAATGCCGCGGCAAACTTCCTCCGTCGGAGTGATGCCGTCGGGAAAATCGCTGTCAATGACGACGCCATGCCGCCGCTCCATCACGAAAAACGGGCTACCGATCACCGATTCGTCCTCGCAAAAATACAACGGTTTCGGGGCGAGTGGAAACAGCGGATAGATCTCCGAAAGCCACGTGCTCTCCCGCTTCATATCATGCGCTTTCGGCGGCACCGGGCCAAACGGCGGCCGGCGCAGCACCGCTTCCCACTCCCCGCAGCGCAACAAATACGTCAAATTCGACCGCCCAGCAGAAAATTGCTGAATCTCCAACTCCCCATCCGGCATGTCCGGGAGCACTGAGCGCAAAAACGCGGCCAATTTTCCAGCCGGCAGTTCTTCCCCTTTGCGCACCGGAATAATCGCTGTCATCTCTCCCTTTCCCCCTTCGTCAACCAATCTCATCGCCCTATGCTGCCTTGCCATAGCATCCATCGGCTAGGATGGATGGACTCTTGTTCACTCGACCGGCGAGACTGAAGACGCGCTCATGCCATCCAGCAAAATCACGACCATCTGTTTTGCTACCTCGGCATCGGTCAGCTCGCCATCCGGACGAAACCACTGGTAGCTCCAATTGGCCGCGCCAAGCACCGTCAGCGTCGCGATCGATGGCGACAAATCGCAGCGCAGTTCGCCGTTTTTCATTCCTTCCTCAATCAACGACTGCAGCCGATAGCGGAACAGGTCGCGCTTTTCTTTTACTTTTTGTAAATGCTCTTCATTCAAATGCTTCATTTCACGAAAAAAAATGCGCGCTTCCCGCCCCTGCCGTTCGACATTATGGATGAGCATGAAGACAATGTCATACAGTCTTTCCCGCACCGAGCACCCCTTATCATTGATAATGCGCTCCTCTTCATCAAGCAGCCCTTCAATGTAGCGAAGGTGAATATCCATCAACAGTTCCTCTTTGCTTGTAAAGTAGTAATAAAACGTTCCTTTCGTCACTCCAAGGGCATCGACAATGTCTTGGATCGATGTTTCGCTGAAGCCGTTTTGTTCAAACAGCTCAATGCTGGCAGCCATAATTTTCTCCTTCACGTTTTCACACCTCTTGCCCAAAATATAGTCGCTGCCAGCTATTGTACCATAAAACGGCCAAGCCCGCTTTGGGACTTGGCCGAAAGCCCTCTGTTATTGCGGGCGGGACGCCTCTTCGCGCAAGGCGCGGCGCAAAATTTTCCCAACGTTCGTTTTCGGCAGCTCCGCGCGAAACTCGACGATGCGCGGCACTTTGTACGCTGCTAAGTTTTTCCGGCAATGGGCGATGATCTCTTCCTCGCTTGCCTGCATCCCCTCTTTTACGACGATGATCGCCTTCACCGTTTCGCCGCGGTACGGATCAGGCACCCCAACCGCCGCCGCTTCTTTCACCGCTGGGTGTTCATACAGCACTTCCTCGATTTCGCGCGGATAAATGTTGTACCCTCCCGCGATGATCAAATCTTTTTTCCGGTCAACGATCGTCACATACCCTTCCTCATCGATCGAAGCCAAATCCCCGGTGTACAGCCAACCGTCACGCAGCGTCACCGCGGTTTCCTCCGGCATGTTCCAATAGCCTTTCATCACTTGCGGCCCGCGGATAATGAGCTCGCCGACTTCGCCCGGCGGCAGTTCGCGCGTGCCGGTCGCCACATCGACGACTTTGTACTCAGTGAGCGGCATGCCGATGCCGACCGTCCCCGGCTTGCGCACCGCAAACGGCGGGTTGCAGTGCGTCACCGGCGAGGCTTCAGACAACCCGTATCCTTCAAGCACAACCGCGCCCGTTTTGGCCTCAAAATCGCGCATGAGCTCAAGCGGCATCGGCGCGCTGCCGCTGTTGCACGTCTTGATGCTGCTGATGCCGTACTGCTCAACCCCGGGGGTGTTCGTGATGGCGACGTACATCGTCGGCACGCCGGGAAACACAGTCGGCTGCTTGTCGCGGATCGTCTCGAGCACTTCTTTCAGCTCGAAGCGCGGCAGCAAAATGTTTTCCGCCCCTTGGTAAATCGCCAAGTTCATGCCGGACGTCATCGCGAATACGTGGAACAACGGAATGACGGTTAAATAACGCTCTTTTCCAAACTCAAATGTCCCTTTGAAAAATTCGGCGCACTGCAAGACGTTGGCGAAAATGTTGCGGTGGGTGAGCATCGCCCCTTTCGAGCGCCCTGTCGTTCCGCCTGTGTATTGCAGCACAGCGATATCATGCACCGGCTCGATCGGCACCGGGCGCACTTGTCCATCCCCTTGGGCCAAAAACTGTTCAAACGTCACATCGCCTTCAGCAAGCGGGACAGAAGCCGGCGCCCCGAACTGGACAGTGACCGCCCGCTTGACCGCCGTCGCTTCTCTCACGGCAGCCAGACACGGATAAAGCGGCTCGTAAATGACGATCATCTCCGCCCCCGAATCATTAAGCAAGTAGGAAAGCTCGCGCTCAACGAGCATCGGATTCACTTGGGTGACGATGGCGCCCGCCTGCAAAATGCCGTAGTAGGCGATGACGTACTGCGGGCAGTTTGGCAGCATGATCGCGACCCGATCCCCTTTTTGCACCCCGAGCGCTTGCAGGCTGGAAGCGAAACGGTTGACCGCCGCGGCGAGCTCAGCGTAAGTGATCGTTTGGCTGTAAAACGTCAGCGCCGGCTGAGCGCCAAATTCCGCCGCCCGTTCATGCAGCACCTCGCACACCGTTTTGTTCGGAATCTCGATATGAAACGACACATGTTCCGGATAAAGAGACAACGCCCGTTTTTCGCTCATTTTTTTCCCCCTTCCATTTTGATTACATTCCAGCGGCATGGCTGCCGCCATCAACGACAAGAAGCGCGCCGGTGACAAACGCGGAGGCCGGAGAGGCCAAGAACAGGACCGCGCCTTTTAAGTCATCGTCGCCGCCGAAACGGCCGAGCGGCGTATGCTCGAGCACTTTTTGTCCAACATGCTGAAGGACGACTTGTGACATTTTCGTCGGGAAAAAGCCCGGCGCTACCGCGTTGACGCGAATGCCGTGTTTTCCCCATTTGGCGGCCAAGTCTTTCGTGAACGTAATGACCGCCCCTTTGCTCGTGTTGTAGCCGATCGTATTCAAAATGTCCGGATGCGTGCCGCCAAGGCCGGCGACCGACGCGATATTGACAATGGCGCCGCCTGTTTGTTTGGCGATCATCACCTTGCCGACCGCCTGACTCATTAAAAACGTGCCGGTGACGTTGACGTTGAGCACCTTTTGCCATGCCTCAAGCGGCATTTCCTCGACCGGCGCCCCCCACGTCGCCCCGCTGTTGTTGACTAAAATGTCGATGCCGCCGAACTCGTTGACGGTCGTTTCGACGACCTGTTTGACCTCCTCTGGATTCGTCACATCGCACCGCAATGCGAGCGAACGGACGCCGAGCTGTTCCAGCTTTTCTTTTACTTGCTCGCACGCCTCAACCTTGCGCGAGCAGACGACGACGTTCGCTCCAGCCTCGGCGAGGCCGATGGCGATTTGCTCACCGAGCCCGCGCCCGCCGCCCGTCACGATGGCGGTTTTTCCTTCGATTTTGAATAAATCCAGCACATGCATAAGCTCCTCTTCCTCTCCCTTATGGTTGGTATTGCCGCAATTCAAGCTTCGCCACTTGCTCTTTGTGCACTTCGTCCGGCCCGTCAGCCAAACGAAGCGTGCGCGAGTTCGCCCACATGGCAGCAAGCGGAAAATCGTTGCTCACCCCGGCGGCGCCAAACGCCTGAATGGCACGGTCGATGACGTTGAGGGCAACGTTGGGCGCGACCACTTTGATCATCGCAATTTCTTTGCGCGCCGCTTTGTTGCCGACCGTATCCATCATGTACGCCGCCTTGAGCGTCAACAGGCGCGCCTGCTCGATTTCAATGCGCGACTGGGCGATCCACTCGCGGATGACGCCGTGTTCAGCGAGCGGTTTGCCGAACGCCACCCGCGACTGCACGCGGCGGCACATGAGTTCAAGCGCCCGCTCCGCTGCACCAATCAAGCGCATGCAATGGTGGATCCGCCCCGGGCCAAGCCGGCCTTGAGCGATGGCGAACCCTTTTCCTTCGCCCCAAATGATGTTTTCCTTGGGCACGCGCACATGATCATACGTAATTTCGGCATGCCCGTGCGGCGCATGGTCAAAGCCGAACACCGGCAGCATCCGCTCGATTTTCACGCCCGGCGTATCAAGCGGAACGATGATCATCGACTGCTGTTCATGTTTTGGCGCATCGGGGTTCGTCTTTCCCATGACGATGGCGACTTTGCAGCGCGGGTCGCCGGCCCCGGATGACCACCATTTCCGTCCGGTGATGACATACTCATCGCCGTCGCGAACGATCGAAGCGCGAATGTTCGTCGCATCGCTCGACGCCACATCCGGCTCCGTCATCGAAAAGCACGAGCGGATTTCTCCGTTCAAGAGCGGGATGAGCCACTTTTTCTTTTGCTCCTCTGTGCCGTAGCGGACGAGCACTTCCATGTTGCCGGTATCGGGCGCATTGCAGTTGAACACTTCCGGGGCGATGAGCGAACGGCCCATGATTTCGCAAAGCGGCGCGTACTCGACATTCGTTAATCCCGCGCCGTATTCGCTGTCTGGCAAAAACAAATTCCAAAGCCCTTCTTTTTTCGCCTTTTCCTTCAATTCTTCGATGATCGGCGGCACGCCGGCCCATCTCGACTCTTGGGCGTTCAGCTGCTCCTCATACACCTTCTCGTTCGGATAAATGTACTCTTCCATGAAAGCGCTTAATTTTTTGATCAACTCTTTCACTTTGGGCGAATAGGAAAAGTCCATCTGCTCCCCTCCCTTTTATACTAACCGGTTGGTATGTCTTTCTACTTTTACTATACCTCTAAGAGAAGAAATATTCAATATTTTTAGAAATGGAAAACAGGGCGAACAACCGCCCCGCTTATGCCTGAACATACCGCTTGTATAACGCTTGCGTGCCGCTGTTTTCCTCACCGGCTTGCGCCAACTCTTCGTACAGTTGTTTCGCCAGCGAAAGCCCCGGCAGCGGCAAATTCATCCGCTCCGCTTCGTCGAGCGCAATGTTCATATCTTTGAGGAAATGCTTAATATAAAATCCGGGCGCAAAATCGCCGGCAAGCATGCGCGGCGCCAAGTTGCTCAGCGACCAGCTGCCGGCCGCTCCCTTGGAGATGCTTTGCAACACTTTCATCGGATCCAATCCCGCCCGCTTGGCATAGGCGATCGCCTCGCACACCCCGATCATGTTCGTGGCAATGGCGATTTGGTTGCACATTTTCGTGTGCTGGCCAGCTCCCGCTTTCCCTTGCAAAATGATGTTAGTTCCGAGCCGCTCAAGGATCGGCTTGCACGCCAAAAACACGTCTTCATCACCGCCGACCATAATCGTCAACGTTCCTTCGCGCGCGCCGATGTCGCCGCCGGACACCGGGGCGTCCAACGCATAAATGCCTTTTTGCTTGGCCGCCTCGTAAATCGATTGCGCGAGCGTTGGCGTTGACGTCGTCATATCGATGACGTATGTTCCCGGCCGTGCGTTTTCCAAAATGCCGCCCTCGCCAAAATACACTTGCTCGACATCGTGCGGATAGCCGACCATCGTCATGACGACATCCGCCTCCCGCGCCAAATCAGCAACCGTTTCCTTCCAAACTGCTCCCTCTTGAAGCAAGTCTTCCGCCTTTTCTTTCGTGCGCGTGTAAGCCAGAAGTGGATAGCCTGCCTTCAGCAAGTGGCGCGCCATGCTTTTCCCCATGACGCCAAGGCCGATGAATCCGATTGTTTTCATGTTGTTTCTCCCCTCCGATCCGCTTTGGCGGGTGTTGGTCAAGGGCGAATCTGGCTTCTCCACCTATCCCACGATGCTCAATGAGATGGTTTGCGCGCAGATTTCATGACCGTTTTGACGCTACCGATCCGCTCCGCTTAGATGGCCTTCACCATGCCGCCATCGACAATGAGCGCTTGACCAGTAACGTACGAATTCGCTTCGGACAACAAGAAGACGACGACATTGGCAAACTCTTCCGGGGTCCCGTAGCGGCCGAGCGGAATGGCGCTTTTCATGCGCGCTTCCATTTCTTCTTTCGTAATGCCTAGTTTCTCGGCATTCACTTTGTCCAAAAAGGCGACGCGCTCCGTCGCGATCCGACCAGGAGCCACCGTATTGATTAAAATGCCATCCGGAGCGAGCTCCACAGCAAGCGTTTTCGTCAGTCCAACGATGCCAGTGCGGAACGTGTTGGATAAAATCAGTCCCGGAATCGGCTCTTTAATCGATGATGAGGCGATGTTGACAATTTTTCCTCCCTTTTTCTTTAAGTAAGGGAGCACTTCGCGAATGAGGCGAATATAGCTCAATAAATTGAGCTCGAACGCATGTTGCCAGTCTTCGTCGCTCACTGTTTCAAACGTTCCCGCCGGAGGGCCGCCAGCGTTGTTGACGAGCAAATCGATCGTTCCAAACGTCTCCACTGTTTTGGCGACCAGCTGGCGAATGTCGTCGGCGTTGGTGACATCTGTGCGCGTATAAGCGACGCGCCCCTTATGTAAACCGTTCAGCTCCTCAGCAACCTGCTGCAGTTTTTCTTCGCTTCGGCTCGTGATCATCACGTTCGCCCCTTCGAGCACAAGCGCCCGGGCGATCGCCTTGCCGAGCCCTTGGCTTGAGGCGGCGACCAACGCCGTTTTTCCCGCCAATCCAAGTTCCATACGAATCCCTCCAACAAAAGAAATCATGTTAAATACTTTTATTCGCCTTCATTCGCCATTTTCCTTCTTTCGGCGAGCGAAAAAAAGTGATCCGCCTGGCGAATCACTTCTGTTCAAAAAACGACTGAAATCGTTTCATCTCATCCTCAATGTTCAGACAGTCGACGTGGAACGGATTCGGATTGGCTGCCTGCATCGGGTCAGCGTCCGTCCGCACCCCAATCGCCTCGGCGCCGTCAGCGGTCGCATCGTTGATGGCGCTTTCGCGGGCGCCGTCACGGTAAAACATGTGCGGGTGATCGTTTCGTCCACGCTCTGGCATCGAATCTCCTCCTTTTTTCCAGTAGTTTTCCGTAAGACAAGGAAAATCATTCACCAGCTTGCCATGGCCGGCGAAAAAGAAGGAGCCCGCACATCGCAGGCTCCTCTTTTCCTTCCTAATCAGCTTTCCAGCAGCAAATCTTCCGGATTTTCGATCAAGTCTTTCACCGTTTTTAAGAATCCAACCGCTTCTTTGCCGTCAATAATGCGGTGATCGTACGACAAAGCAACGTACATCATCGGCCGGTTTTCAATCCGCTCTTCATCGATGGCGACCGGGCGCAACTTGATGGCATGCATGCCTAAAATGCCGACTTGCGGCCCGTTGAGAAGCGGGGTCGATAGAAGCGAGCCGAACACACCGCCGTTCGTGATCGTAAACGTGCCGCCTTGCAAATCGGCGAGCGACAGTTTGTTGCTCCGCGCTTTTGCGGCCAATTCGGCAATGTCGCGCTCAATTTCGGCGAAGCTTTTCCGGTCGCAGTCGCGCACAACCGGGACGACAAGCCCTTCGTCCGTCGACACGGCAACGCCGATATCATAATACTTTTTCAACAAAATTTCATCGCCTTGAATTTCCGCGTTGACGTACGGATATTTTTTCAGCGCAGCGACAGCCGCTTTGACGAAAAACGACATAAAGCCAAGGCGAACGTCATGCTCTTCGAAAAATTTATCTTTTTTCCGCTTGCGCAAATCGATGACCGCGGACATATCAATTTCGTTGAACGTCGTCAACATCGCGGTCGTTTGCGTCACTTCCAGCAACCGTTTAGCAATCGTTTGCCGGCGGCGCGACATTTTTTCGCGAATGACCGGCTTGCCGGCCTCAGCGGCTGGAACGGCGGCCGGCGTCGACGCCGGGGCGGCCTGCGAAGCCGGCTGGGGTGCGGCGGCCGTTTGGGCGGCAAATGAAGCGACATCTTGTTTGCGCACGCGCCCGAGCGGATCGGCGGTCGGCACTTGGGTCAAATCAATGCCTTTTTCGCGCGCCATTTTTCGAGCGGCCGGCGAAGCAATCGGGCGTTGCCCGGAAACTTGGACCGCGGCAACTGGCTGCGGCGCCGTCTCTTCAGCTTGGTTGACCGGCGCAGCCGGTTTTGGTTCATCGGCCGGCTGCGGAGCAACCGAAGGAGCGGCCGCCGCTCCTTCGCCGATGATGGCGATCGCTTGGCCAACCGCGACCGTATCGCCCTCATTGGCCAGCAGCTGTTGCAAAACGCCCGACTCTTCCGCCATAATTTCCACGTTCACTTTATCCGTTTCAAGCTCGCAAATCGATTCTCCTTTTTCCACATAGTCGCCCGGTTTTTTCAGCCATTGGGCGATCGTTCCCTCCGTGATGGATTCTGCTAATTCTGGGACTTTGATCTCAGCCACGTTGATGCCCTCCTCAAATGTTCCGTAGTCGTCACTCATGCTTCGTCAATGCGCAACGGATGATGCGTTCCTGCTCTTTCCGGTGAACGACCGGATCGCCTTCCGCCGGGCTCGCCCGCCGGCGCCGCCCGATATAGCTGACATCGACGCCGTCGGGGGCCAAGGCCCGCAGGCGCGGTTCCATGTACGTCCAAGCGCCCATATTTTTCGGTTCTTCTTGCACCCAGACGATCTCTTTGACGTTCGGATAGCGGGCGATGATGTCTCTCACCGCTTCCTCTGGGAACGGGTACAGCTCTTCGATGCGCACGAGATGCAGCCAGTCGAGCCCTTCCATTTTGCCGATTTGTTCCGCCAAATCGATCATCAATTTGCCGGTGCCAAACACGATGCGTTCTACTTTGCCGGCGTCAGCGCCCAATCCCGGCTGTTCGAGCACCGGCGAGAACGCGCCGTCAACGAGCGCCTCCGCATCCGATGCGGCAAGTGGATGACGGAGCAGGCTTTTTGGCGTCATGATGATGAGCGGGCGCACCTCTTCTCGTTTCAGTAAAGCCGCTTGCCGCCGCAAAATGTGGAAATATTGCGCCGCTGTCGATAAGTTCGCGACTGTCCAGTTGTTTTCCGCCGCCAGTTGCAAAAACCGCTCGACGCGGCCGCTTGAATGTTCAGGCCCTTGCCCTTCGTAGCCGTGCGGCAAGAGCATGACAAGCCCGGATTTTTGCCCCCATTTCGCTCGGCCAGATGAAATGAATTGATCAAACATCACTTGCGCCATGTTGGCGAAGTCGCCAAATTGCGCTTCCCAAAGCACGAGCGTCTCCGGCGCGTAAACGTTGTAGCCGTATTCATAGCCAAGCACGGCGGCTTCCGTCAGCGGGCTGTTGTACACAACAAACGACGCTTTGGCCCCACTGATGTGGTGAAGCGGCACATACTCTTCTCCGGTTTTCACGTCATGGAGCACCAAATGGCGCTGCGCAAACGTGCCGCGCTGCGAATCTTGTCCGGTCAAGCGGATCGGCACGCCGTCTTGCAAAATCGTGGCGAACGCTAAAATTTCCGCATGCGCCCAATCGACTTTGCCGTTTTGCGCAAACACGCCGCTTCGCCGTTTTAAAATGCGCTCAAGCTTGGTAAAGACATTGAATCCGTCCGGAAACTGCAGCAACTCTTCGTTCACACGATGGAGCACATCTTTTGCCACGCCCGTTTTCACTTCCGGCAGCCGATCGACGACCGGTTTGGGCGGATCCATGATGAAATCAAGCTCGTCTTCGTTTTTCGGCACCCTCTCGTAAGCGATTTTCAGCCGTTCAGCCACCTCCTGCTCCATTTCCTCGACGTCCCGCTCGGTGATGATCCCTTTTTCCATCAATTTTTGCGCATACAGCTGGCGCACGGTCGGATGTTGGTTGATGATCGCGTACATCGTCGGGTTCGTCGCCATCGGTTCATCCATTTCATTATGGCCGAAACGGCGGTAGCCGATTAGATCAATGACAAAGTCTTTTTTAAACCGCTGGCGGTAGGCAAAGGCCAAACACGCCGCCGCCAGACAAGCTTCCGGATCATCGGCGTTGACATGCACGATCGGCACCTCAAACCCTTTCGCCATATCGGAAGCGTACGTCGTCGAGCGCGAATCGTAGCTTTCCGTCGTAAAGCCGATCATGTTGTTGGCGATGATATGGATCGTGCCACCGGTCGTATAGCCGCGCAGCTGGCTTAAGTTGAGCGTTTCCGCGACGATCCCTTGTCCCGGGAACGCTGCGTCGCCGTGAATCAAGATGGCAAACGACGCATCGGTATTTTGCGCCGGCATACCCGGTTTCGTCCGATCTTCTTGCGCGGCGCGCGTGTAGCCAAGCACAACCGGGTTGACCACTTCGAGATGGCTTGGGTTGTTCGCGAGTGTAATCCGCATCGTATGCGCGCTCTTATTGCGCAAGCGGCGCGCCGCCCCCAAGTGATATTTCACGTCCCCTGTCCACCCATACGTGATCGCCACTGACCCTTCGGACGGAATAAAGTTTTTGCTTTCCGCGTGCTGAAACTCGGCGAAAATCATTTCGTACGGCTTGCCGAGCACGTGAGCCAGCACGTTCAACCGGCCGCGGTGCGCCATGCCGATGTTGACAGCGTCGATTTCATGTTCAATCGCCTGGCGGACGAGTTCATCCAAAAGCGGCACCATGGCGTCAAGCCCTTCGATCGAAAACCGCTTTTGCCCGACGTACGTCCGGTGGATGAATTTTTCAAACCCTTCCACTTCCGTCAGGCGACGCAGCAATGCAACCCGCTCTTTGTTCGCCAAGCTCGGGTAATACGCTCCAGACTCGATTTGCTGAATGAGCCAGTTCCTCTCTTCGAGATTATGTACTTGCGAGAATTCGAACGCGATTTTGTCCGTGTAAATTTTGCGCAAATGCAGGATGGCATCCCAGCCGTTTTTGACATGAGCCGGAGCGTGGGGACAAAGAAACGCGACCGGAATACGCTTTAAATCCTCTTCCGTTAAATCGTATTCGTCAAGCTCCAAGCGGCGCAGCTTTTCCTTCGTTTTGACAAGCGGGTTTGTATCGGCAGCGAGATGACCGTAATGGCGAATGCTGTCCGCCAGCTTGACGGCAGCGACAAGTTTGCTGAAAATCGTCGGCGTCTCCGGCAACCGGAACGTTTGATGCGTTTTGGCTGCCTCGTCATCCGCAGGAGAAACCGGTTCTTCCAAGACCGGCGCCCCCCACTGTTCAAACAGTTGCTTCAGTTCCGGGTCGATGCTGTTAGGGTCATCGAGGTATTGTTCATACATTTCGATGACATAACCGAGGTTCGGCCCGTAAAACTGGCTCCACGGTTGAGCGTAGTTCGTCTGTTTTGCCATCGTGAAAAAACCTCCACCTCGTTTTCGCAACGCTCGGGATCGGCAACAGCTATGCGTGAAACTCCTCATGTAGCTGCCACTATTCCCGAACGCGCAGCAAAATAACGGTATAAACGTTTTCACTGTTTATTTTAGCACTATCGCCCACTAAAATCGATGAAGAAGCTGAAAAAATTTCACTCATTCTCATTGTATGAATAGAAAAAAAAGATCGTGACCTTTCTGCGATGGAACATCCATGATTTTCAGCAAACGCTGACCGGCCTTCATCCCCCCCACTTACGCGCCAATCGCGTGGAAGTGGGAGGCTTCTCGGCGGGAGATGATAAAAAAGACGTCCTGCTCTGCCGCCAGGACGCCTTCTGTTTTTTACGAGATCTTGAATTTCTCCACCAATTGTTTCAGCTGCCGGCTCATTTCGCTCAACGTCTCCGCCGACTCCGTCACCGTCGAAAGCGCCTGCAGTTGATCATCGGCCGAAGCGGCCACTTCCTCCGCCGCTGCCGCTGCTTGTTGGGCGATGGCAGCGATGTTTTGCATCGCTCCGACGACATCGTCTTTGCTCGCGTTCATCCGCTTTGCTTCCTCCATAATCTCAGCAAGCGCAGCGGCCACTTGCTCCATCATGCCAGTGATTTTGACAAATGAATCGCCGGTTGTGTGCACTGCTTCCCGTTGTTCGTCGTACGCCTGCTTGGAGCGGCCGACCGCCTCCATCACCAGCCCGGCTTGCTGCTGGATGGCAGCGATCGTCGCCCGGATCATCTCCGTTGCTTTCGCGGATTGTTCGGCCAGCTTGCGCACCTCATCGGCGACAACGGCAAACCCTTTGCCGTGCTCGCCAGCCCGAGCCGCCTCGATGCTGGCATTTAACGCCAGCAAATTCGTCTGTCCGGAAATGGCCGTGATCGTTTGAATGACGCCGTCAATTTCATCCATCTTTTTCACAAGGTCGTTAATGACATTTTCTACAGACTCGAGTTCATTTTTCGCTTCCTCTGATTTTTTCTGCAAGATGTTTAAATGCTCTAAGCCGTCATAGCTGGCGCTTTTCGTCTCATTGGAAAGCGACTCCATGCCAGCCGTCGCATTCGTGACCGCTTCGATTTGCTGCGACAGCGCCGTCGTCCGCTCATTGATCGTATCGAGGCTTCCCGCTTGATCGGTCGTTCCTTTGGCAATTTCGCCGATCGCTTTCGCCACTTGTTCGCTTGTGGCCATCGTTTCTTCCGAGACAGCACTCAAATGGTCAGCGGAAGCGGCCAATTCATTGACCGAGCGGTTCACTTCGCTGATCAGCATTCGCATATGGTCGATCATGTCATTGAAGTGGCGGGCGAGGCGGCCGATCTCATCTTTGGCAGTGACACGCGCTTGCACCGTCAAGTCGCCGCCCGCCGCCTTTTCGACTTGCTCTTGCAGCGCGGCAATCGGCCTTGTGATCGAACGCGCCAAGAAATAGACGGCAACAAGCGCTACAACGAGCGCAATGACGGTAATGACAAGCATGTTCTTCCCAATGGAACGGCTCATGGCGGCTAAGTCTGCTTCTTTATAGACGGCGCCGACCTTCCAGCCGAGCTCTGGAATGGTAGTGAAATACATGACCCGTTGTTCCCCGTCTAGTTCATATTCCCGCATCCCTTTTTTATGCTCGAGCATATAGCGGACCGTCGCATTTTTCGCCATATTTTTTCCTTTGTATTGCGGATGGACGACCGCCGTCCCTTTCGCATCAAACAGCACGGGGTATCCGTGATAGCCGACGTCGCTCGCATTGACAATTCTCGTCACGGTATCGAGCGTCATGTCGATGCCAATGACCGCAACAATGCGGCCGTTTTCACTCACCGCCTTGGCCAACGTTACAACGTTCTTGCCGGTAATGGCATCGACGTACGGTTCGGTCCACACGACTTCATCCGGACGTTTCATTGCTTCTTTATACCACGGTCGGCTCGTCGGATCGTATCCGTCTGGGAGCTCTGTCATCGGCGTGATGTACATTTTCTTCTGCTCGGTGCCAATATAGATGAATTGCACATTCTCATGCAGGCGCAAAAACGTACGAAACTGCTTTTCCATCTGCGGCCACGCTTTTTCATCGCTCACCATCTGCAAGGCGGACGGCGATTCACTAAACTGCACTAAGCTGTTTTCCTCGCTCTGAAAGCTGTCGCGAATATCGCCAAGCAATCCGTCAAGCGCCGTCTGCGCTCGATGTTTCACATCAGCGTCAACAAGCCGTTGCGTTTGCCAAACAACGATGAGCTGCGTCGCCGCCAACGAGATGATCAATAATAAGGCCATCAAGACGATCAATTTGCTGCGCAACGTTCGAAACACTCGCTATTTCTCCCCTCTGTTTCCTCTTTTTTGTCGAACTATGTTTCATTATAAAAGGACAATCGTCCTCCGTCTATAGGATTAGCTTCTTAATTCATACATAGAGGGCCACCGTGTGCGAGACAATAAACTAGAGGCAGGTGAAAGGATGATGGGGGCCATCGAACACGAAGGATATCGCTTTGAGATCGAATACAGCGTTCTGTTGCAAAAAGGGGCGCTGCACGTCTACCGTGACGGTGAATGGATCGAGGAAATCGTCTTTCCGTTTCACGGCCAAAAGCCAGACGAACAGCAGATCGAAGCATTGATCAGCGAATACGTGAAACAACACGGCCACAGCCGCTAACAGCGGCTGTTTTCTTTTCTGCGCCATCAGCAAGCGGTAAGTTTCATCCCCCGGGTAAAGGGCCAACCGCGCTGCCTATGGAACTTTTCTGCAAAAATCCCGCTGGCAAGCGGTCATGTTCATCCCGTGGTGGAGAGCAGTTCGTGCTAACTTTTCCGCACCCCATCGGCAAACGGTCGGTTTCCTCTTGGATGAACCTTTTCTTGGCGTCTTTTCTAGCTTTCGGTTATGATGAAGGTAAAACGAACGAAAGGGGGATCGGCGTGTACAAGAAACGGCTATACGTCTTTGACGGCGACACGCCGCGGCAAGCCGTCATCCGCAACTATATGAAAAGCGATTTTTCCGCCCTCATCCGCGTGCAACAAGAAAGTTTTCCGCCTCCGTTTCCGTCCGAACTATGGTGGAACGAGGCGCAGCTTGAAAACCATGTCACCTTGTTTCCCGAAGGGGCGCTATGCGTCGAAGTCGATGGGCGCATCGTCGGATCCATGACCGGGCTCATCGTCGACTTTGACCCGAACCATGCCGACCATACATGGGAAGAAATAACCGACGGCGGTTATATTCGCAACCATCGCCCGGACGGCAACACACTGTATGTCGTTGACATTTGCGTCTCGCCGCCGTACCGGAAACTCGGCCTTGGCAAGTGGCTCATGCAGTCGATGTATGAAGTGGTCGTTCATCTCGGTCTCGACCGGCTGCTCGGCGGCGGACGGATGCCCGGTTATCACCGCTATGCGAACGAACTGTCCCCGGAAGAGTACATTCGCAAAGTGACGGCCGGTGAATTAAAAGACCCGGTCATTACGTTTTTGCTTCGCTGCGGGCGCACACCGCTTGCGATTGTCCGCAACTATTTAGAAGACGAAGAATCGCTCAACCATGCTGTGTTAATGGAGTGGCGCAATCCGTTTAAGCAAACATAGGGAAAAATTTTCAATCCTGAAAAGAAAGGAATCGCCGGCAGCGGTCGCGAATAAGAAAGCGAGAACAGAGACGGAAAGGACTCGTAAGCGATGAGACCGATTCCCTACAGCGATCCACTCGCCCCTTTGCTGATTCGCAATGAACTGTTTTCCTTGCTGCCGGCGCACATCGGCCATCTGACCGTTGTTTGCATCGGCAGCAACCGCATTAACGGCGACAGTTTAGGCCCGTTTGTCGGCACGTTGCTTGAAAACGCCTATCCCGATCATTTGACGGTGATCGGCACGCTTAAGCGTCCGGTCGACGCCACGAACATTGTGCGTGTACATCAACAGTTGCTCAAAAATCCGAATTCCTATGTGCTGGCCGTTGACAGCATCGTCGGCCCGCGACCGTTTGTCCATACGATCGCCATTCGCCCCGGCGCGCTCGCCCCCGGCACCGGACTTGGCCATTCCCTTCCATCGATCGGCGATCTCAGCATCATGGGCGTTATGATGGAAGACACGGCTGATATCACTGCACTTCCGTACACGAATTTGCACGTTGTCTACCAAATGGCGAAAGCGATCGCGTTAGGCCTTTCGCTCACCGTTCGCCAGCGATATGGCTATGCACCGTCTGCCCCCCTGTTGGCGTAAACGAAGACAAAAAAAGAAGCGCGACGAATGCCGCCACGCTTTCGCTCAAGCAAGGAAGAAGGTTTGTTTGACAAAGGCTACAACCTCTTCGGCGGTGCCGAGCGACAGCACCGTCTCTTTGATGCGGGCCGCCTCTTCTTTCGCCAGCTGTTTCAACTGGGCGCGCGCCGGCAAAATCGAGGTGGCGCTCATGCTGAACTCATCAAGGCCAAGGGCAAGCAAAATCGGAATAGCGATCGGGTCGCCGGCCATTTCTCCGCACATCCCGACCCATTTTCCTTCGCGATGGGCAGCGTCGATGACGTGGCTGATGAGCCGCAAAATCGCTGGATTGTACGGTTGATATAAATACGAAACGCGCTCATTCATCCGGTCGGCCGCCATCGTATATTGGATTAAATCGTTTGTGCCAATGCTGAAAAAGTCCACTTCTTTCGCAAACTGATCAGCCATGACGGCGGCAGCCGGAATTTCCACCATCATGCCGACTTCAATCCCATCGGCGACCGGGACGCCTTGGCGGAGAAGCGCTTCTTTTTCTTCGAGCAAAATCGCTTTCGCTTGGCGGAATTCATCGAGCGTCGCAATCATCGGGAACATGATTTTCAAATTGCCGTGCACGCTCGCCCGAAGCAAGGCGCGCAACTGTGTGCGGAACATGTCTTGCATTTCCAGGCAAAGGCGAATGGCTCGAAACCCTAAAAACGGGTTCATCTCTTTCGGCAAATGCAGATACGGAAGCTCCTTGTCGCCGCCAATGTCAAGCGTTCGGACGACAACCGGCTTGCCGTTCATCTGTTCAAGCACCGTTTTGTAGGCCGCAAACTGTTCATCTTCCGTCGGCAGCTCCGAGCGTCCCATGTATAAAAACTCCGTCCGATACAATCCGATCCCTTCCGCCCCGTTGGCTAACGCTCCTTTTACATCGTCCGGCGTGCCGATGTTGGCCGCCAGCTCGACGTGGACGCCGTCGGCCGTCACCGTCGGCTCATGGACGAGTTTGGCCCATTCCGCTTTTTGCTCCTCATAGCGAGCCCGCTTCTCTTCATAACGCGCAAGCAACTCCGGCGACGGATTGACGACGACTTGACCGTCAAGCCCATCGACGATGACAATGTCGCCGTTTTGCACTTCCGCCGTAATCGCCTTCGTGCCGACGACAGCTGGGATCTCGAGCGAGCGGGCCATAATGGCCGAGTGCGATGTTCGTCCGCCGATGTCGGTGGCAAATCCTTTCACATATTGACGGTTCAGCTGCGCCGTATCGGATGGCGTCAAATCTTCAGCGATAATGACGACTTCCTCAGAAATGAGGCTCGGGTTCGAGATCGTGACACCGAGCAGATGGGCGAGGACGCGCTTCGTTACATCGCGGATATCGGCGGCCCGCTCTTTCATATACTCATTGTCCATGCCTTCAAACATGGAAATGAAAAACGATGCCGTTTCATGGAGTGCGTATTCCGCATTCACTTGTTCCGTTTTGATTTTTTCCTTAATGGGATTCAGCAGTTCTGGGTCGTCAAGCACAAGCAAATGAGCGGCAAAAATCGCGGCTTTGTCTTCGCCTAGCTTTTCCAAGGCATGCTGTTTGATGGCTTCCAACTCTTCTTTTGCTTTGGCGACCGCCGCCTCAAGCCGCGCAATTTCCGCCTCGACGTCGGCGACCGTTCGTTTTTCGGCCACCAAATGAGGCGTTTCCAAGCGGTATGCCTTGGCGATGGCGATGCCGCTTGAAGCGGCGATGCCATGAATCGTCTTTTCCATTATTCTGCAAGGCCTTCCTTTGCCAACGTATCGGTTAACGCCGCCATTGCTTCTGCCGCATCGGCCCCTTCTGCCGTGATTTTGATCGTTGCCCCTTTCGGAATGCCTAACGACATGACGCCCATGATTGATTTCAAGTTCACCGTTTTGCCGTTGTACTCAAGCTGGATTTCGCTGTTGAATTTGCTCGCCGTTTGCACCAAAATCGTCGCCGGACGAGCGTGGATGCCGGAATCTGAAACAACTTTGAACGTTTTTTCTGCCATCGTTCATCAATCCCCTTTTCTACAATTTTTCTTTGCCATCATATCAAATACAGGTGCGGAGAGGCAACGGAAAATGCTTGGCCCCTCTCCGCCGCCAAAAACGATTTATTGGATCGCCACGACGTCTTCGCCGCGGACGACTTCGCCTTGTTTGTTGATACGCACCGTTTCGCCAGCTTGGAGATTCGTGAAAATCACCGGCGTGACGATCGATGGCGCGTTCTGTTTTACATAATCAAGGTCGACGCGCAAAATCGGTTGCCCTTTTTTCACTTCATCGCCTTCCTTGACAAGCGCTTCAAACCCTTGACCGTTCAGCTTCACCGTGTCGATGCCGACATGGATCAAAATTTCATGCCCGCCCGCCGACTGAATGCCAATGGCGTGCTTCGTCGGAAATACATTGATGATTTTGCCATCAACCGGAGAGGCGACCGTGCCGTCCGTTGGCATGACCGCGAAGCCGTCGCCCATCATTTTTTGCGAAAACACTTGGTCCGGCACTTCAGCAAGCGGAACCATTTCTCCGGACATCGGCGAAGCGATCGTTTCGGACTTCGCAGCTTCCGGGGCCGCTGTTTTCGGCTTCTCTTCCGCCCTTGCCGGCGCTTTTCCTTGCATGATGTCTTGAATTTGCCCTTTTAACATATCTGATTTCGGGCCGAAAATGGCTTGCACGTTGTTGCCGACTTCAAGCACCCCGGCAGCGCCGAGCGCTTTCAACCGGTCTTTATCGACCCGGCCGATATCATGGACCGAAACGCGCAAACGCGTAATGCACGCGTCCAAATGTTCGATGTTTTCCTTTCCGCCAAGGGCGGCGAGCACTTCGTACGGCAGATCGCCAGCGGCGGCTGCCTCGGCTTTCGGTGCTTCCTCGACCGTTTTTTCCCGGCCCGGCGTCGCCAAATCCCATTTGCGGATCGCAAAGCGGAATCCGAAATAATAAATCACGGCAAACGCCAAGCCGACCGGAATGACGAGCCACCATGCCGTCCGGTTTGGCAGAACGCCAAACAGCAAGAAGTCAATGACCCCGCCGGAGAAGGTCATCCCGATTTTGACGTTCAACAGGTGCATGATCATAAACGACAAGCCGGCAAAGACGCAGTGAATGGCAAACAGCGCTGGGGCGACAAACAAGAACGAAAATTCGATCGGCTCGGTAATCCCGGTCAAAAATGATGTCAACGCGGCTGATCCCATGATGCCGGCAACGACTTTTTTGTTTTCCGGCCGCGCTTCATGGTAGATCGCGAGCGCCGCTGCCGGGAGACCGAACATCATAAACGGGAACTTCCCGGTCATGAACGTGCCGGCCGTCAATTTGACCCCGTCTTTTAGTTGCTCGAAAAAGATTTTTTGATCGCCATGGACCACTTGCCCGGCTTTATTGACGTAATGACCAAATTCAAACCAAAACGGTGCATAGAAAATATGATGCAACCCAAACGGAATGAGCGCCCGTTCGATGACGCCGAAAATGAACGCGGCCAACGTTTTGTTCGCATCAATCATATTGTGCGAGAACGCATTTAACCCGTGCTGAATCGGCGGCCAAACGAATGTCATGATAATGCCAAGCACGACTGCGGACGCCGCCGTCACGATCGGCACGAACCGCTTGCCGGCGAAAAAGCCAAGATATTGCGGCAGTTCGATATTGAAATATTTGTTGTACATGTATGCGGCCAAAATCCCGACGATAATCCCGCCAAAGACACCGGTTTGCAGCGTCGGGATGCCGAGAATATTGGCGTACGACGGATCGGCGCCGATCATATCGGAAGTCACGCCTAAGATCACGCTCATCGTCACATTCATAATCAAGTAGCCGATGATCGCCGCCAAGCCCGCGACCCCGTCCCCGCCGGCAAGGCCGATCGCCACACCAACCGCAAACAAGAGCGACAAGTTGGAGAAGACGATGCCGCCTGCTTGCTCCATAACGTTGGAAATGAGCACGATCCAGTCGGCTTTGAGTGCCGGAATTTTGTCAGTAAGCGCCGGGTTTTTCAAGGCGTTGCCAAGTGCCAACAAAATCCCGGCCGCCGGCAAGATCGCCACCGGCAGCATGAGCGCTTTCCCGACCTTTTGCAACGTGCCAAACGCTCGTTTCATCTTCATAACCTCCTTTAGTTTCCTTTTCTTAAGTTTTGCAGCAAACAGCCGATTCATGTACCGAAAATGGAGCGGGCGCTTCGAGGAAGCTGGCGCAATAAAAAAGGCATGACTAAAGAGAGGCAAAAAGAACGCTTACAACAGCGCCTAAATGGATTCGCAGCTGTTGCCGCCTTGTTTGCCCTCTTTACTCATGCCTGATCGAGTCAGTAACACGTAAAGCGAGACAACCTATGCAGTTGTATTGTTCTTTTTCTCCGCCAACCGTTGCAAATGCAACGTCAAATAGACCGCCTCGGCATCGTCCGCCGGCAGATGAAGCGTTTGCTGCATGACTTTGACCAACTTCCATGCTAGATTATAGCATAATGGATACGCTTCCTTCAAGATTTTCGACAAATTTTTTGGTTCTTCGACTTTTTCGCCTTTTTTCATCCGCTCAATCGCATAGCGCAAGTGACGGACAAACCGCAAATAATGAATGCTCTCGCGATCGATTTCCACGCCAAGCTGTTGCTCGACAATTTTCACGAGATCAGCGATGAGCTGGGAATAACGATTGGCTTCCGACACGCTTTGTTTGGAAATCGCGCTATGAATATGAAGGGCGATAAAGCCTGCCTCCCCTTCAGGCAGCACAATCCCAAGCCTTTGTTCAATCATACGGGCCACTTCGCTGGCAATTTCATATTCCAACGGATACAAGCTTTTCGTCTCCGCCAAAAACGGATTTTTGACATCAAGCCCCTGTTCGAGCCGCTTTAATGTAAAAGCGATATGGTCAGTCAGCGCCACATGGATGTGCTCGTCGAGCGGCGCGCCCACGCGTTGCTGAATATATTGAACCACCTCGCTCATGAGAGCGATGAATTCTTCGCTCAATTCCGGAAGCAGCTTTTTATATTGCTCTTGTTCGCGTTCATTTTTCAGGACAAAACATTTTTCCACAGCGCTCTTGGCAATCTCATCCCCCCGTTTTTTGCCGAAACCGATTCCTTTGCCGAGCAAAACGACTTCGCCATATGCCGGATGGGAAGCGATTAACACGTTGTTGTTGAGCGTTTTTTCGACGCGAAATGGCTGTTCCATCAAGCTCCCTCCTTTCCGTACCCATCGTCTGCCGTTGACCTATGCAGACTAAATTATAAACCGGACGGGCCATCGCTCTCAATGACGTTTTTTTGGATGGGGCGCCGCTCTTCTCGACATACTAATAAGAGGGCTGGGAGGGAGGAAAGAATATGCCATACGTATCGATCAACCGACGAGTCCGCCTTTACTACGAGGAAAAAGGAGAAGGAACACCGCTTTTGTTCATCCATCCCCCAGGAATGGGGCATGCCGTTTTTTGCCGCCAAGAACCGCTCGCCCGCCATTTCCGCCTTATTTTGTATGATATGCGTGGAAACGGGCAAAGCAGTTCGTCAGATGCGCCGATCACCGTACCGCTGCTTGCTGACGATATTTCCGTATTGCTCCGCGCCCTCGGCGTTCGGCGAGCCATCATTTGCGGCTACTCAAACGGCGGATCCATTGCGCTCGACTTCGCGCTCCGCTATCCCGAGCATGTCGAACAGCTCGTTTTGATCGGCGGGTTTCCGGAAGTGTGCACCCCGCTTTTGTTCAGCGAGTTTTTGCTCGGCATCTCCGCCGCAAAACTTGGGGCCATCCCGCTGCTTGCGTCGGCTCTTGCTTGGGGGCACAAAACGAACTGGCGTGAATGGCAACTGTTGCGGCGGTACGCGCGGCTGACCAATAAACGGGATTTAAGCGCCATGTACCAGGCTGGGCTTGTTTATGGATGCACAAAACAACTGTCTTCCCTCCGCTTGCCCGTGCTCCTTATTTATGGAGCACGCGATCGCTACATCCAGCCATATATCGCTATGTTCCAACGTTATGTGCCGCATGCAGATATCGTGTTCATTGACCGGGCCCGCCATCAAATTCCGACCAAACATAGCAGCGAACTAAACAGCATTTTGCGGGCATACGGCAAGCGGAGCGAAACTGGCCGAAAGGAGGGGATCGCATGTCGAACAAAGGGAGACAAAACAAGGTGAGCCAAGAAGTAGCCAACCCGACCGTCTCCAAGGCGGAGGCAGAAATGGCCAAAGACAGCGTGGATACGGCGAAACAAGCGAAAAAAAATCGCTCGTAACAACAGCAAAGGGCTGCCTCACGAGGCAAGCCCCTTTTCTTCGTTCCCGTATTGGCCTTTTGTTGCCGCCCATCTCCCTTATCGAAGCCATCGGCTGTCGGATTGAACGCCCTCCCGCCTACGCGTACGCTTAGAGGTGGGAGATTCTTGAGAACACCTGCCCCATGGCGGGTGCATGTACGCTCACGCGTGGAAGTGGGGTCTTCTCTTCCCCAGATGATAACGATCACACAAATCGGCCTTCACGGCGCCACCTCCGCCTAACGGCCAATAACAAGTTAGACAGTTTCCCGCGGTGCAGCGCCGAGCTGTTGGTTATATAGTCTGGCGCACCGGGTGAAGACGGCCGAAAATCATCTTCAACAGCGGCGGAGTCACGACGGTCGTCACTAATACGACGATGATCATGACCGCAAACATGTCCGTATCAAGCAGGCCGGCTTCCAAGCCGATGCCGGCGATGATGAGCGCCACCTCGCCGCGCGACACCATGCCAGCCCCGACCGCCAGCGAGCTTCCCCACGAAAATCCGGCCCATTTTGCCCCCAGCGCGGCGCCGACAAGCTTTGTCAAAATCGCGAGCGCACTCCAGCCGACAATGAGCGGCCAATGTTCGACGATGCCGGAAAAGTCGGCCGCAACCCCGATGGAGGTAAAAAAGACAGGGACAAACAAAGAATAGGCGATCGTTTCCACTTTCTCAAATACTTCTTTCCGATAGTCCGTAAAACTCGCGCCAAGCCCGGCCATATAGGCGCCGATGATCGCCGCCACTCCCGTCACTTCAGCGAAGTAAGCAAATGTAAAGCAAATGATCAAGCCAGCCGACACAACCGTTTCCGTCACACGCAGCGGGGCAAACCACTTTAATACGAGCGGGATGGCTTTCCAGGCAAGCAAAATGGCAACAGCAAAGAAGATGACTTTTTTCAGCACAACCGCTCCAAGGTCAACGTCGCCGCCGGTCAGGCTTAATAAAAACGCCAAAGCAATGACAACCAACACGTCGTCGATGACCGCCGCGCCAAGAATGGCCGACCCTTCCTTCGACTGCAGACGCCCCATCTCCTTGAGCGCCTGCACGGAAATGCTGACGCTCGTTGCCGATAGCAAGAGGCCGACGAACAAGGCTGCCCCGATCTCCATACCGAGCGCTGTTCCAGCCGCATACCCGGCGAGCAGTGGAACGAGAATGCCGAGCACTCCGACCGCCACAGCGGCTTTTCCGGTGCGCCGAAACTGATCCATATCCGTCTCCAGGCCGGCGATAAACATGAGCAAAATAACGCCGATTTGACTTAACTCCTGCAAAAGATCCGTATCCTTGATCACACCGAGCACGCTCGGGCCAAGCACAATGCCGATGAGCAGCTTGCCGAGCACGGCGGGCTGACCAAGGCGCACAGCGGCATCACCGGCAAGTTTGGCGGCGAACAAAATGACTGCCAGTTGGGCGATGAACACACCATCACATCCTTTTCCCATTCTCCCTCCCAAGACTACGTTTATCATGTGCAATAGGTTTCATTTTTAACGGATTTCCGAAAGAAGTCTCCCACTTCCAGCAAAGCGAAGCAGGAATCGTTCCCTGCACGATCGGCAGCTTCGACCCTAAACAACTGAAAGAGCAATTTTACGAACCAAAACGCGCTGTGCACCGACAAGGCCTATGGTGATCCGCAAAGCGTCGGCCTCTGCCCACCATGCAACTCGGCTGCCTATCAGCCATTGATTGAGCCGTTGGCCCCAAAAACAGACATACTTGCTCTGGCGGGGACGCCTGTTGTTATGACAGCGCATTTTGCCGTCCGTTTGCGGCTTTGACGCCACCGGACGGAAACGTCAAATGAACTGTCGTTCCCTTCCCGACTTCGCTTTCGATCCACATCGTTCCTTTATGTTCTTGAACGATTTTCATGCTTGTCGTCAGTCCGAGCCCCATTCCTTTTTCTTTCAAGGTGAAAAACGGTTCACCGATTTTCTGCAGCCGTTCTTTCGAAATGCCGACGCCGGTGTCGGCAACATCGACATAGATCTTCCCGTCTGCTTCAGCAACGTGGACGGATAAACAGCCGCCATCAGGCATCGCTTCGATGGCATTTTTCATAACGTTCAACAACACTTGAACAATTTGGTTTTGATCGCCGTACACACAAGCTTTCGGAGCGGTGTTATGGACGGAAATGGAAACGTTGTTCAACGTCGCCTCATGGCCAATCAAGCTGATGACATACGAAATGGCCTCGCTCAACAAAAACAGCCGATAATCGTGGCTTTGCGGCTTGGCGAGCACCAGCAGCTCGCTGACAATTTGGTTGATGCGGCCGAGTTCACTTAACATAATGCGTATATAATGATCATTCACTTCGCGCGTTTCTTGCATCATCTGAATAAATCCTTTCATGGAGGTGAGCGGATTGCGGATTTCATGGGCAATGCCGGCGGCCAGCTCGCCAAGGACGGAGAGCTTTTCTTTTTTCAAGAGCAACTCCTCGGCAAGCTTTTGCTGGGTAATGTCGCGGCCGATGGTCAACAATCCTTTGCGCGCTCCGTTTTCGTCAAAAAGCGGCACTTTAATGACGTCAAACGTCTTCACTTCCCCATCCGGCGTCGCAAACGACTCCTCGCGGCGCGTCACCGTTCCGCTCTCCCACGCCTCGCGGTCTGATGCAATGCACTGTGCAAACGCTTCTTTAAAAAACGGCA
The DNA here is from genome assembly GCF_013096845.1 of Geobacillus sp. BMUD. Classification (NCBI taxonomy): domain Bacteria; kingdom Bacillati; phylum Bacillota; class Bacilli; order Caryophanales; family Anoxybacillaceae; genus Geobacillus; species Geobacillus sp. BMUD. Next base: position 117,089 of record NZ_SDLA01000001.1, on the reverse strand, counting down.
CAAGCTCGCCAAGCTCGCGGTCCGTCTTCCCGATATAATCGATCTGTTCGAGGCGGTACAGCCGCCGGCCAAAATCGTTGACGCGCAGCCATCGCCCCTCGCTGTCTTTAAAGCAAACGAAATCTGGCATCGAATTGATGAGCGTAAGCAGCTGCTGTTCATTTTCCTCGGTCTTTTCCAGCTGCTCGCGCTTTTTTAACAGCTGGTACAAAAAAATGGCCGAGAGCAAAATAAACACGGCCCCTTTGGCGGCGCCAAGCGCCATATATACATTGCGGCTGATCGACATCATATTGAGCAGGGTGTCGGTGGCGGCAATCCATAAAATGCTGCCTATGATATATACTGCGATTACTTTTGCTTTGTTGACCACGTTGTCATCGAACCCCTAACATGCAAAGTCGCGGCGGCCGCGGCCGTCCGCCAGGCTACATTTCCCGCGCCCAGCCGAGCAGACGCGCGGCCAAAAGAGCGGCGCGCTCATGGTCAAGCCGCTTTTTTAGCGATGCCTCAAGCCGCTCAGCCACCGCCTCCGCCTCTTCCTCATAGGCGAACGAAAATGACCACTCAAGCGCCGGAATGGCGATCACGATATATTCCTCTTTTCGATTTTCGTAAATGTAGACGTTAGCCGGAGCTTGTCCGTCCATCACCGGCGTTTTGCGGATTTTCATTTTTCCGTCCCACCTTTTCCGTTGAAACCGTCTCCGTTTTGTTTATTTTAACAAACACCCACTCCCTACTCAATATAAATCATTTTCCTTGTCATTCCCCCATCGATGACCAAATTTGCTCCGGTGATAAAATCGTTTTCCTCATCGCATAAATACAGACAAGCGCGGGCGATATCGTCCGGTTTGCCCACGCGGCCGGCTGGGTGCTGCCGGTGATCAATGTCTCGCAGTTGTCCGTAATCGCCCGTTTCAATCCAACCGGGGCTGATGCAATTGACACGAATGCGATCATCCGCAAAGGACAACGCCAACGCATGAGTCAAAGCGACAAGGCCGCCTTTTGATGCAGCGTACGCCTCGGAATTCGGCTCAGACATGAGCGCCCTTGTCGAGGCAATGTTGATGATTGCTCCGCCTTTTGCATTGCGGCGCATATATTTCGCCGCTTCACGGGAGGCAAAAAAAGCGCTGCGCAAATTCGTTGACAGCACGTCATCCCACTCCTCAACCGTCAGCTCATACGGCGACTTCCAGCGTGAGACGCCGGCATTGTTGATCAAATAGTCAATGCGGCCGAAGCGGCCGGCAGCTTCTTGTACAAACCGCTCAATATCGCCCACCTTCCGCACATCAGCCGCCACAAAAATGGCCTTGAACCCGTCCGATTGCAATTGCGCGGCGAACGCTTCACTGTTTTGGACATCGCGGTCGATGATCACGACGTTCGCTCCCCGTTTTGCAAATGCTCTAGCAATCGCCTTGCCGATCCCGTTCGCCCCACCCGTGACAATGGCTGTTTTCTGTTCCATACCCATATACAATCCCTTCCCCCTTCCTTTTTCCATTCAACCTGATAGATTTGTTTTCTAGACTTTCGTTCCCAAGAGAAACTCTGTTCCTTATTATACCATCAGTGTCAGTGAAAAAACATGTCCGCGGCAAAAAGGAGACGGCCGCGAACGCCAACGTTCCAGCCGTCTGACCCGCAAAGGGCTTGAAACCGTTCCAAATTTGGAAAAGACCGCAGTGGAACAAGAAGCGCCTCACTTCCACAGCGCCGGATCGTGGGCTAGTCTTTGACACATAGACCATTGTCGTTTTTTCCATAGAAAAGACCGCCATTCGGCGGTCTTTTTTGGCATCTTACCGATAGGGGCCATACGAGGTTGGAAAGCCAGACGCATATGGGATTCCTCCGCCATAATATGGAGGCAGCGGCGCAGCAGGATAGCCATAGCCATACGGCATCATCGGAGAATACGGCTGCGGCGCCATCGGCGGATAGTACAGCGGCGCATACGGAAGTGCGCCGGGAACGAAACCATGTGCGGTGCCATCGGCCATTCCAGGCAACGTGCCAGGAACGGCAACGGGAGCCGTGCTGCCAGCCGGAGGAACATTTTCTGCGTACGGAGCCGTCATGCTATACGGAATAGCGGTGTCATCATGCGTCATCGGCGGCGTGTTTTCTTTCCCACCCATCGGCCAAACGGAAGCATGGGCCATATTCGGCACGGCTCCTAACCCGATCGGCGGCGTCGGCGGCATCATATCGGAGCTGTCCGGGCTGCCAAATCCGTCCGGACTGTCGGGACTTTCGAGGTGAGCCGGACTGACAAGCGGCGCCGGCGGCGCAACCGGTGGACACCAATAGCCATAAGGCGCTGCAGGCGGATAATACGCCATCGGCATCGCTCCGGTCGGCATCACTCCAGCTGGCAGCGGAGCCATCGGTGGCACGTTATTGTCCACTGCCCCAGCTTCATAACTCAAATTGCTTTGAAGCGGATCATTCATATACGGATCCCAATGATTCATTGGTCCTCTCCCTTTCTCGCTGATGTTCTCGGGGCGCGTACCCACCCATATTGTATGTCGAAACAAGCAAAGGGTGTTTGCCCGGCTAAAATATAGGTATTTAACCTAATATATCGATGCAACAAAAACGTTTAACATATCCTTTGGCTTGAAAGATCGAACAATCACTCGCTTCACAGACCCATACATGGGTTTAAAAGCAGCGTTGTTCGTTCGCTCGCCAGTCGATCCAATGCTCAGTAAAAGCCGCAAATGTGAAAGTTTCAAATTGCATCTATACAGATGACGGTGCTACGATAATAACGATGATCATGCCGGATGAACGCTTGGAGGGACATGCGATGGATGAAGCACTGGCAGCCAAGCAAATCGAGGAGTTGCGAAATGGAACGATTTCAGAATTGCTGGTCAAAAAAGAGGACTTTCCGATTTTCCGGGCGGTGCTCGTGAAGCAACCCGACTTCAAACAGTTTCGCGGCATCGCCCAGCGCGGCGGCCACGTGATCTACCATTATCTTGAATCTCCGTGAAGTTGATCTTCCTGTTTTTCCTTCCATCCTATCCCGGCTTTCGCCCCAGAAAGCTGGGATGTTTTGTGCATGAAAAAATTTCTAGCCCCTCTACGACTCTAGTGATTTCAACACATACAGCATTTTTCCATCAATTAGATAATGACTCATCCTTCTATCCTTGCTACGCTAGTAGCGAGTTTGCAAGGCAAAAGGAGGGATGTCGATGAAACAAGCAAAAGCATGGGCGACGGCTATGTTGTGCGGCATATTTTTCCTTGCCGGCCATGCCGATGCGGCGACGATCCACACCGTCAAGCGCGGCGATACGCTTTGGAAAATTGCGAAACAATACGGTGTGCCGCTGAAACAACTGAAACAAAAGAATCGCAAAGGCGATCTATTGTACCCTGGCGAAAAACTCGTCATCCCTGATGCCGGCATCACAGCGGCAGAAAAAGATTTGCTTGCCCGCCTCGTTCATGCCGAGGCGAAAGGGGAGCCATACGCCGGAAAAGTGGCCGTGGCAACGGTCGTGCTGAACCGCGTCGACCATCCGGATTTTCCGGATACGATCCACGATGTCATTTATGAGCGCTCTGGCGGCCATTATGCATTCACGCCGGTCGCAAACGGATCGATCAACGAACCGGCCGACCGTGAATCATACCGCGCCGTTGAAGAAGCACTTGCTTTTCGCGGTTTAGGAAACGGTTCGCTGTATTTCTACAATCCGAAAACGGCGAAAAGCAAATGGCTGCGCTCACGTCAAGTGACCGTCGTCATCGGCAACCATGTGTTCGCCAAATAGGAAAAATGGAAAGCAAGAGGCGTTGACGCTTCTTGCTTTTTTCAAAATAACGCTTCATTCCCAAAAGGTGCACTTGGCTTTTCATGGACAATATGATAGAAATGTTCATTTAAGGAAATCATTTTTAGCTCGCGCATCATGAGCGTCTATCAAGTACATTTTTATGGGAAAGCGCCAAAATAAAAAACTTTAGGAAATAATTCTCTTTACTTGCGCATAAAAATAGGGCAAACTAATAAAAAGGCACCCATCCCGCCGACCAAGGGACGGGTTCGGGAATCAGGTCGGCCTCGATTCCGACGGCCGTTCGCCTGAACGGCCATCCATCATTTTGTTTAAAGGAGAATGATGATGATCAAAAAAGCAAAAGTCGGAGATATTATCGAGTTTAAAAATGGGCTGCGCGGCATTGTGGAGAAGGTGAATGAAAACTCAGTCATCGTGGATTTAACGTATATGGAAAACTATCGTGAACTCGATTTGCAAGAACGGACGGTTGTCAATCATAAAAACTATAAAATCGTCGAATAAAAAAGAGGCTGCCAAGAGCCTCTTTTTTGTTTACGAAGTGCGGGCGAGTTCATCACATTCATAGATATGGACGCCGCTCGTTGCTGACGCCGCCCGGTAAAACATCGCCAAAGCAAGCTGATGGGCGTCAACCGGCTTGTACTTTTTCCATTTGCCGACGAACAAAAACGGAAGACGGCCTAACAACCATCCGGCTAACGCTTCACCGAGGCGGAACTCGCGACGCTTGCCGACAAGCAGCGACGGACGAAAAATATGAAGCGATGGGATGGAAAGCCGTTGCAGCGCTTCTTCCGTCTCTCCTTTGACTCGCTGGTAGAAAAACGGCGAACAAGGGTCAGCGCCGACCGAAGAGACGGTCAAAAAGCTTTTCACGCGGCACTTTTCCGCCATCGCCGCAGCGCGCAGCGTATATTCATAATCGACTTGAATGAATTGTTGCTTCGTTTTCGCCTTTTTGCGCGTCGTCCCGAGGCAGCAAAACACATCGTCCACATAAAAATATCGTTCGTACGATTCAAGCCGCACAAAATCGACGACGACTTGCTGCAACTTTTCATGTTCCACCGGCAGCGGAGTGCGGACGAAAATCGTCACACCGCGGTACAAATCCGACTGCAACAACAGCTTCAGCAACTCTCCGCCGACCAAACCGCTCGCTCCGAGCAAAAGGGCTGTTCTTCGCTCCAACTTTCAAACCTCCAAGGCCACAAACATTCATCGTTCATTATATATGAGCTGGAGCGAAAAAACTACCTCTTTTTTTGACGGTTTCAGCGGTTGTCGATTTTTTCTGGATACAAGTCATGATTGAGCAGCCGGTATTCCGCCATTTTTTCGTATTTCGTCCCCGGGCGCCCCCAGTTGCAATACGGGTCGATGGAAATGCCGCCGCGCGGGGTGAATTTGCCCCACACTTCGATATAGCGCGGCTCCATGACTTTGATCAAATCGTTCATAATGATGTTGACGCAGTCTTCGTGAAAGTCGCCATGATTGCGGAAGCTGAACAAATACAGCTTCAGCGACTTGCTTTCGACGCATTTTTTGTCCGGGATGTAGCTGATGTAAATCGTCGCGAAGTCCGGTTGTCCGGTTTTTGGCAACTGTTTGCCGACGCAAACAGGTGGACTATATCTTATTCTTATTCAGCTGCGATACTGAATAAGAACCCTTGCGCTTCCACCGCGGCAACAATGTGCAACGGTGTACTCTACTCTCTTCCTTCAGAGCTACTCTTACTCGCTTCACTCTGAAGTGATTTCGATAGTCTCTGCACCTTCCTCAAACGGAGCAACCGCTTGCCGTCTGAGGCTTGGCTCAGGGTCGGAAAAGTAGGGGGGACCTTTTCTTCCCCTGAATTCACAAGGTTTAGCCGACAGCGTCACCGCTGAAGTGTGCCCTTATTGACACAACGTCGTAAACTCCGGACAATTGAACTTCACGAAATAATCCCGGTCAGGATGTTTGTTGTCAAACACTTCAAGAAGATTCGGATTGTACGTAAACGAATAGGTCGTCCCTTGATTGCCAAGCAGCGTCAAGTCTTTCAATTCTTCCTCTTTTCTTCCCGCCATTCCTTCATTCCTCCCTGATTGATCTATGCCAAGTGAGCCGCCCCTGCTTTACACGCCGCGCTTGTTTCCCCAAAGGAGCGTGTGCAGCTGGGGCAGGATGTGGACGTCCGCCAGCTCCTCCGACTCGGCCGCTTGCTCGACGAGCCATTGCAACCGGCTGAGAAGCTTCGCGCGGAGTGCAGCCACCTCGGAAGCGGCCACATCGGCGTTGCCCGTCTGCAAGTAAAACGGAACGCCTGGGTAGCGGCGGTGCACCTCTTTCGCATACGCCAAATCGGCGTCGTCAAACACGACGACTTTCAAGCTGACGCGCCGCGCCCGGCTTCGATCGGCCAGCAGCCGCCCGATGATTTGATCGAGCGCCGCCCAGTCGGTGTCCATCCCCGAGCTTGGCGGTTTCGGGGAAAGGGTGACGTCGTCAATGTCAAGCAGCCAATCCTGCCAGCGGCTCCCTTGCGTTTCGACCGCCACCCGCACCCCTTTTTCATGAAGGAGCGCGACGAGCTCACCGAGTGCGGCGATCAGCAGCGGGTTGCCGCCGGAGATCGTCACGTGGCGGAAGCGGCGGCCGCCAATGGCTTCAAGCCGCCGCCAAATGTCGTCTGCCGTCAGCTGCTCGATCTCGTCTTTGGCCGATCCATCCCATGTAAACGCTGAATCGCACCAGCGGCAGCGGTAGTCGCAGCCGGCGGTGCGGACGAACATTGTCTTTTGGCCGATCACCATTCCCTCTCCTTGGATGGTCGGACCAAAAATCTCCAACACCGGAATCGTGCGCGCCATTACCGCTCCCCCGCTTTCGGCCGATAGACGACATAGCTCGTCGGCGTTTCGCGGACAAACACTTGCAAACATTTCGGCTTGTGCGGCAGCGTATCCAAATAGCGCTGAATCGTTTCATAAATCGTGCGCGCCACCACTTCCGACGTCGGAAACCGGTTCGGGTCATGACGGTCAAACCAATCGCTATGGTCGTTAAGCAGCGTATGGTCCAATTTTCCATGGACAAGCTTCTTTACCGTTTGGAAGTTGACTAAAAAACCGCTCTCATCGAGCTCATCGCCGGCGATCGTCACATTGACAATGTACGTGTGGCCGTGCACGTTGGCGCAGCTCCCGGCCGCTTCATGCGGGATGAAATGGGCGGCGGCGATGTGCATGTCTTTGTTCAACTCATAGCGGTAGTGATGCGTCACCTGCGGATAGAGCTGATGCATCATCGCGCCTCCACCTCCGCTTTTTCCCGCAAATATTCCTCCAACCCGCGCTTGCGCAACACGCACGCCGGGCACTCGCCGCAGCCGTCGGCGATGACGCCGTTGTAGCACGTCAGCGTCTTCGTGCGAATGAACTCGAGCGCCCCGAGCTCATCAGCAAGCTTCCACGTCTCCGCTTTCGTCAGCCACATGAGCGGCGTATGAATGACAAATTCATAATCCATCGCCAAATTCAGCGTGACGTTCAATGATTTGATAAATACATCGCGGCAGTCCGGATAGCCGCTGAAATCGGTTTCGCACACACCTGTCACCATATGGCGCGCCCCCCGCTGTTTGGCAAGCACGGCAGCGAATGATAAAAACAATAAATTGCGCCCGTCCACAAACGTCGTCGGCAGCTCGCCTTCCTTTTGTTCAATGGCGATGTCGCGACGCGTCAAGGCGTTCGGCGCCAACTGCCCGAGAAGCGACAAATCAAGCACCGTATGGCGGACGCCAAGTTCTGCGGCGATGGACGAGGCCACTTCTATTTCTAGGCGGTGGCGCTGGCCGTAGTCAAACGTCACCGCTTCCACGTCACCAAACTGCTTTTTCGCCCAAAACAAACACGTCGTGCTGTCTTGGCCGCCGCTAAAGACGACGACCGCCTTTTCTTCCTTTCGTTTCATCATCATCCACCTCCTTCTGAATGAGCAGAAGAAGAGGTTTCCAAAACAAAAAGGCCATACCCCTAGGATACAGCCGTCCCTAGTTTTTTATAGAGGGTTTTGCTAGAAACCTCTCCCGTACAAACGTACGGAATTGTATTCTTCTGTTTTCTTTTTTCACTATACCATATTTACGGCTTTTGTTGTAGCGTTTTTTTCACCTTTTCCACCACCCACACGCTGACGCACAAAAGCGGAACATAGACGGCGACAAGATACAATCCGAGCTTGGCCGTCCATTGGCTGATCCGTTCGATGTCCGCTTTCTCTTGAAGCAAGAGCGTGCCGATAAACAAAATGACAAGAAGCACAGGCAGCGACCGGCGCTGCTGGACGGCGAACAGCTGTTTCACAACCCGCGTCGCCGCCCAAACCGAGAGGGTGATGATCGGAAACACGACAAGCACATAAATCGAGATGACGATGTATTCCATCCGTTCGATAAACGGCACTTCCGGAATTTTCGCCAGCGTCAACGTCGGCCATGTCACGTGCTGAATTTGCTCTTTGTTATAAAACACGATCGAAATCAAAACGATCACAAGGTAAATGAACGTTGTTAAAGCATTGGCCGCGTGCGCCCATTTTTGCGAAGACGGCGCGTTTTTCACAAATGGGTAGTACATCAGCAGCATTTCAAATCCTAAATATTGCAGCGTCATCTCTTTGGATGCTTTGGCGAGCTGTCCAAATGAATGATCGAATACCGGCAGCAAGTTTCGATATTGCGCGTACTCCAACGGGAAAAACACCATCGGGAAAATGGTCGCCAGCGGAATGACCACCCCCCATACACACAGTCCTGTCACGACGCGGAATCCGCCAAGGACGGCGTAATAGGTGAGCGCCAAAAAAATCAGGCTGAACTGCCATGTTCCCATGAACGGAAACACCCATACTTTAATGATTTCGATGTACGACTGCAGCACCATCAGCGCCGCCAACATATAGTAAAGAAACACCCCTAAGCTCAATAGGCCGCCAAACCACCGGCCAAAATAATGTTGATGAAGCAAGACGATATCCCCGCCGAAAGGAGAGCGGGAAAGCAGGCGATACATGAACCAAATCAACAAGTGGGCGGCCAGCCCGGTCAGAAGCACCACCATCCATGCGTCCTGCCCGACCGCTTTCATCAGCGGCCGTTGGAAGCTGAGCGCCCCAACCCCAATTTGCGCAGCGTGGACGACGAAAAAAACAAAAAACGGGGAGATGAGAAATCGGTCTGGAATCGGCTGTTTCATGGTCTTCCCTCCTCATGATCCCCGTCTTATTCGCCAATGCCCGTGTGGACGATGTCGACTGTCACATGGGGGCGGATGTCCAAGTCCGGATATTCGCGGTAAAACGCAGCCCGATCCCAATGTCTTGTGATACTGCGGACAAAGTCGCCGAAGCCAAGCGGGTCAATTCGCTTTTTTTGAAAAGAGCGGAATAAACGTTCCATATTGTGTTCCAATTCATTTTCCATTTTTTTTCTCACGCTATCCAACAGCTTCCCCTTTACCGGGTCGAGCCATGACGGATAATCTCGCACCGATGCATGAATATGAACGGACACATCGAGGCGATGGCGGCTTCCGTCACGTTTCCATTCATATTTCGGCTTCGCCCATAAGTTTTGCAGCATGACCCGATCCTCGCCTTGCTTTCCGCGATTCCCAACCTTCAGCTGATAAACGCCGTTTTTCGTTTCCCCGAGCAAAATTTTCATTAAAAAGGCATCGCGCAAGCTGACATGCCCAACATATTTGTCGTCGCGAAACAACGCGATCCCCTCGAGCTTCACAAAATCGCCTTTTTTCTCAAAGTACGGCAAAAACGGATCGCTCCCCGGGGAAAAATAGCGATACAAAAACAGATGCAAATTCGTTTTCGGCAAGTTCATCGACTGTTCATTTTGCTCGACGAGGTTCGGCAAATACAGCGTATCGCTGAGCGTCGTCTTCGCTGTGATTTTCAACAGCTCCTTGGCGCTGTCTTCGGCAACGCCAAGCAGCAAATGGCTTCCGACCTTGTTGTTGCGTGCGAGGCTGTGCGTAATCTGCGTCACTCCCCGCTTCGCAAACTCCTTGCCGAACAAAATGAGACGCAGTTGCCCCTCCTCAATCGGCAGCGCCGATTTCGACGACAGGCGTGGGATGAGATCGTAAATCGTTGGCGATGTCGTCGTCAATACGTTCGGTTTCGTCATCGGCCCTTGTTTGAATGTCGGGTACACGGCTGTCCCCGTATAACGGCCGTTTTCGAAATCATAACCCATTTGCTGGATAATTTGAATTTCGTCAATCGGCCGCGAACTGGCGCACCCGCCCAGCAACAGCAGCGCCCCGATCCATAGCCACCCACGCCGCATCATGATCCCCCTTTACTCATCAATATCGCGCTTTTGCTTCGCTTCATTCGGATCAAAGCGAAACCGCGACCATGGACGAAGAAACTGCGGCCGCTCCGCCGCTTGGCTGTACGGCGAACGAATAAACGTATCGTCGAGGTTGCGCACACGCAACGGGTAAAACGGAACCAAATATGGATAACCAAACGATTGCAGCCGGCCTAAATGAATGAGCAGCCAACAGATGGCAAAAGCAATCCCGACCCCGCCCCAGCCGGCGGCGAACAAAATAAAGGGGAAACGGATAAACCGAATCGTGTTGGACATTTTGAAAATCGGCGTGGTAAACGATGCGAGCGCGGCCAAGGCCACGACAATCAACAAAATCGTGCTCGTCAAACCGGCGTCGACGGTCGCCTGCCCAATCACAATCCCGCCGACAATCCCGAGCGTTTGCGCGACTTTCGTCGGCAGCCGCGCCCCGGCTTCACGCAGCAGCTCGATCGTCACTTCCAAAAACAGCACTTCGAGCACGGGCGGAAACGGCACATTGGAACGCGAATAAATGATCGGGCCGAGCAGATCCTCGGGAATCATTTCGTAATGATATGTCAAAACGGCCACATAAATCGGCGACGCCAGCACGGAAAACGCCACGCCGAAAAACCGGATCAGCCGAAAAAACGAACCGAGCACCCACGGCAAATAGTAATCTTCCGGCGACGTAAAAAAATCGAACAGCGCCGCGGGCCCGATCACCGCATACGGCGAACCGTCGCAAAGCACCGCGACTTGTCCGGAAATGAGGGCATACACCGCCCGATCGATCCGCTCGGTCGAGATAAAGAGCGGAAACGGCGTCCGCGAATTGTCAGCGAGCAGCTGATCCAAAATCGCGTTGTCAAACACGACATCGAAGTGAATCGTCTCAAGCCGCTGCGTCACCGTTCGGACCACTTCCGGATTGGCCACGCCATCGATATAGGCGACGACGACTTTGGTTTTGGACATTGAGCCGACTGACATTTCACGAAATACTAAGTTGGGCGCAACGATTTGCCGCCGGAGAAGATGGAGATTGACGCCGACGTTCTCGACAAAACCGACTTTCGGTCCGACGACGCTGAACTCATTTTCCGAATCGTTGTTTTCCCGCAGCCCCAAATTTTCAGCGGCGGCGCTCATGAGCGCCGCTTTGTTTGGTTGCTCGCGGAAGGTGACAGCGACAAACCCTTTCAGCACCTTTTCTTCAATCAGCGCGATGTCTTCGCTCACTTCAATGCGCTGAATCGGCACGATTTGTTGCAATTCTTCGAGCCGGATGGTCGGATGCTTTGGAATGTCATTTTGCAGATGACAAAGAATCCGCTCTTGCAATAGTTGGGGATCGACGAGCGAATCAAAATAGTAAATGGACAGCTCCTTGTCCCCAACAAGAAATGATAATTCGACAAAATCGCTCGATTGCCGCAGTTGTTCCCAAAGTTGCGAAATCGGGCGCTTGGGAGGGCGTTTTCTCTTTTTTTTCCAAAACATGAACAAACCCATGGCCATCCCCTCGCCTTTCCGTTTACAGCATAGTCTTCCAATCGATAGATATTTTTATGCATCCCCCTTTCATCCTATTGATTCGACAAAATCTTCTATATATTATTGAAAATAGACAAACGAAAAAAGGAGAATCGTCTATGAGCGAACTGACGAAACAGCGCCGGGCGAAACGAGCCTTGAAAAAAGTGACGGCAACGGCAGAAGCGCTGCGAGAGGTGATCGATCGAACGCGTCCGCTCGAAGAACAGCTTGACCGCATCCGCGCCTTTTTAGACGATCGGCTCGGCCGTGATGAATATTTTGTTGTTGTCGATGAAAGCGGATACGGGCTTATCCATACGAACCGCCTCCGCGAGGGAAGGGTGTTTGCCGACCCAGTCGGGCTCGCCGCCGCCCGCACGAACGAGCCGCTATTGCAAGTGTACGAACGCGATACCGGCGAAGTGTTGATTGACGCCAGCTGCCCGCTTTGGATGGAGCCAGGCGGAAGACGGTTCAATCTGCGGATGGGAAGGCTCATGCATCGTCCGTATTTGCAATGGGTGTTAGCAAGCATCGCCATCGCTCCGGCAGCTGTCGGGCTGGCCGCCTCCGCCGCCGGGGCGACGCCTGTTTTTGCCGCGCTGTTTGCCGCTTTATTTGGGCTTGGGCTCAGCGCCGCTTGGCATCGAGCCATTGCCGCCGAGCTTCGCCATTGGTACAGCGTCGCGCGCACCGTCTCCTCAGGTCAATTGCAAACGGAAGTGAAAACGAAGAAAAAACGAGATGAATTTCATCAAATCGCCTACGAAATCAACAAAATGATTCTCGGCATCCGCACGATCATCAATGAACTTGGCAAAGCAGCCAAAACTGTGCATGATGTGAGCGTTGAACAGCAGATGGAAATGCGCCGCCTCTCTGAATCATTCGACGAAATCGCCGCTGCTGTTGAAACGTTCCGCGAAGGAGCAAAACAACAAACGACCGCTGTCGAGCAAGCGGGTGACGTCATCCAGCAGATGGTGAAGCGCGTGCAGCTCATGCGGGCTGCCGTTGAACGCGTCGTACGGCAGGCGGGCGACGCTTGGTCGTCGGCAGCAGAAGGCATTCGCCTCATTGAGGAAACAAAAACAAACATGGACGCGATGCAGCACGGCATCAATGAAACAACCGCCCTCATTGACAAAGCCGCCCATGAAGCGGCGCGCGCCCATGACATGATCACCGCCATTCGCACGATCGCCAAACAGACGAACTTGCTCGCCCTAAACGCCTCGATCGAAGCGGCGCGGGCGGGTGAAGCGGGCCGCGGTTTTTCCATCGTCGCCCAAGAAGTCCGAAAACTCGCCGAAGATACAAACGCGTTCGCCGCTGAAATTTTCGCCTCGCTCGACGCCATGACGAACGCGCTCAAGGAAGCCGTGCAAGCTGTACAAGGAAGCGGTCTCCGTGTTGAAACGACGAAAAACTCGCTTTGGAAAACAGGAGAGACGTTCACATCGTTTCAGGGCATGTTCGCCCAGCTGAACGACTTGCTTCAGCAAAACGAATCCTACGTCAACGCCATCACCGCCGACGGCGAGCAGCTCGGTGAACTGATGGGAGACGTACGCACCGTGGCCGCCGATTTTTCAAACATGGTGCAAGAAACCGCATCGGGACTTGAGCAACAAACGCTCGCCCTTCACCAACTAGCCCGGGAAGCAGACACGTTGGCTGCTGCAGCGCACGATTTAGAAAAAATGATCGCCCGATTCCACTCATAACGAAACAAAGCCCTTTCGTCCCCCTTCACCAAAGAAATGTCAGGGAACGAAAGGGCCGATTTATCGGTGCGGCAGCCGTCGACGCCAAAGAAGCCACAATAACATGAGACTCATGTAGCCAAACAGTGGATAGAGAAATGACAACAACTCCCCATAGCGAAACGGGCTGACCGCCGCAAACAACAACACGAGCAGCACGCCCAGCCATTTTCCGCCGCTCGGCACCCAAACGCGCACTTGACGGGCAAGCCCAAACAGGCCGCCGATGACCGATGTAAAAATTTCTCCGTAAATGACTACGACATACAACCAATACAGCATGGCAAAAAACGTACGAACCACTTCAGCCATCGGAATGTCGTAATCATCCTTTTGCGGAAACGATAGCAGCACGATATGGTTTAGCAGCAACAACCCTGTCAATATCACTCCCCCCAACATCGCCCCGCGCTTCACCGCTCGCTCACCGGTCGCTTCGCGGGCAACAGGCACAAGCACCGCTTGGGCCATCGCCAAGTTAAACGCCGCATAGGAAAACGGGGACAACATCGCCTTAAGCGAATAATCCGATGCCACCATATCCGGTCGGCATAAGTCGCCAACCATCATCATTTTGATCAATACGGTGGCGCTAAATATCATCATCATCGGCACGACTAACACGTTGACGCCAAACAGCCCTTTGCGGTCGAGCAACATGACCACAAGCGCCAAACCGAGCGTCAGGGCAATCCCCGCCTGCCGCGGCCAGCCGATCTGCTCTTCAAACACCGAGCCCGCCCCGGCGATCATCACCGCCGTCACCCCCGCGATCATCGCCGTCATCACGAGCGTCACAAACGGGCTCAACATTCTCCCGAACAAATAACGATTCAATTCATCGTATGATATGGCTCCAATGCGGCGCGCCATCACCATGAGTCGTGCGCCGCCCCATATAAACAAAAAACCGCTGATGATGATCCCAACCGTTCCGGCCGCCCCATAACGGGTGAAAAATTCCATAATCTCTCTTCCGGTCGCAAATCCCGCTCCAATCACCGTGCCGACGTAAACAGCGGCGATTTGCCACGCTTCCGACCATTCTGCTTTCTTCACCTTCTGCTCTCCCCTTCTCCTTGTCCGCTGCTTTATTTCCATGTATATGTCTGCAGTGGACAGGAAAGACGAATAGACAAAAAAAGGATGCCTTCCTCAGCATCCTTCGTTACTGAACAGTCACTTGTTCGACTTGATGTTCGTGCAATTGATCTGCTTCCACATGCACTTTCACCGAATACGTCCCTTTGTTGGCAAACGTGGCAACAGCCTCGTATTTGCCGTTTCCTTTGTCATCCGCATCCACAAATTCATGCTTATTGTCCGCCTGCCAAATCTCAAAGCGAACGATGGCGTTCGTGAGAGGCTTCCCATCTTTGGTGAGATGGACGGTCAATGCCGCCGGCTTTCCAGCTTCGAACGAGCGGGATGACAGCGAAATAGCGATGGCGGCATGACGGTGTTCTTCAGCACTGCCTGGGGAATGTTCGCCCTCCCCGTCGGCTGCTGCCGCCTGTTCCGGGTTGCCAACGACAACATCTTTTTTCGGCATGTTATGCATATCGCGCGCTGTCACATGGGCGACAACGGAATACGTTCCCGCTTCGGTGAACGTTTTTTCCACGGAATAGCGGCCATTGCCGTCATGCTTTGCTTCGAGCATGTCCCGATCGCTGCTTCCGTGCTTCCATACTTCAAACTTTACTTCGCTCGCATCGTCCACTTTTTCACCGCCATACGTCACGACACAGGCGAGCTTCGTCGGCTTGTTCAAGTCGATGTGATCCGGCACCTCCATTTTCACATCAAGCACAGCCGGCGTATCGGCTTGCTTGTTGTGATTTGTACAAGCAGCCATGACCATCATCCCCAAAAGTACAACAGCAAACGCGAAACCAACACGTCTTCTCATCTTCACCTTTCTCCTTTTTCTTTCAAAGTTTTTATAACCAACACTGTTCAGCCGCCCCGTTCTCGGCACTGAAGGCAGGCCGTTCCCGCCTCTTTTTCTGCTTTTCACTTTATCATAGCTTTGCCGCATTTATATTAGTATTCACCATTTTTTCAAAAACATTTCATCGTTATCACAAATTTTTTTGCGCAAAACACTTGAAAGTCAAAAAAGGTCAAAGTATAATAAAGTCGTAAAGTCAAAGAAAGTCAAAGTCAAACCACCAGTAACGGAGAAGGGGGTATTCCTCATGCGTTGCCAAGCATGCCAGCAACGTGAAGCAACCGTATTTGTCAACTTGCAATGGAACGGGGAAAAACAACAGCTTCATCTTTGCCATGAATGCTATGAAAAACAAAAACAACAATTGTCGATTCCAATGATGAACTTTGGCTTTTCGCCATTTTCCTTTGATGACTTCTTCACCAGCCACTTCACAGCGGCCAACGCAGGAATGAGCTCGCCGGGAACGATGACGAAACGCTCGCAAAGCCATAGCGGCGGATTTTTGGATCAGTTCGGCCGCAACTTGACGCAAATGGCAAAAGCGGGCTTGATCGACCCGGTCATCGGCCGCGACAAAGAAATTGCGCGCGTTATTGAAATTTTGAACCGCCGCAACAAAAACAATCCGGTGTTGATCGGGGAGCCGGGCGTCGGGAAAACGGCGATCGTTGAAGGGCTTGCGCTGAAGATTGCCGAAGGGCAAGTTCCGGAAAAACTGCTGAACAAAGAAGTGTACCTGCTTGATGTGGCGTCGCTTGTCGCCAACACCGGCATCCGCGGTCAATTCGA
Organism: Geobacillus sp. BMUD; assembly: GCF_013096845.1. Classification (NCBI taxonomy): domain Bacteria; kingdom Bacillati; phylum Bacillota; class Bacilli; order Caryophanales; family Anoxybacillaceae; genus Geobacillus; species Geobacillus sp. BMUD. The sequence continues at coordinate 100,823 of NZ_SDLA01000001.1, read as the reverse complement.
AGAGCGGATGAAACGGCTCATCGCCGAACTGCAAGAGCGGAAAAACGTCATCTTGTTCATTGACGAAATCCATCTGCTCGTCGGCGCCGGCGCTGCCGAAGGGTCGATGGATGCCGGCAACATTTTAAAACCGGCGCTTGCCCGCGGCGAGCTGCAAGTCGTCGGGGCAACGACGTTGAAAGAATACCGGCAAATTGAAAAAGACGCCGCTCTTGAACGCCGCTTCCAACCGGTCATCGTCCACGAACCGACCGTTGACGAAGCGATCGCCATCTTAAAAGGCATTCAACCAAAATATGAGCAGTTCCACCACGTCCGCTATACGGACGAGGCGATCGAAGCGTGCGTCAAACTCGCGCACCGCTACATCCAAGACCGCTTCCTGCCGGACAAAGCGATCGACTTGTTGGACGAGGCCGGCTCGAAAGCGAACTTGCGCCTCGGCCCGACCGATGAAAAACAGCTGCAAGAGCGGCTGATGCAAATCGCGAAAGAAAAAGAACAAGCGGCGAAAGAAGAAAACTATGAACTGGCGGCGAAACTGCGCGATGAAGAGCTGAAACTGGAGAAACAGCTCGAACAAGGCGTCACCCAAGAACGCCCTGTCGTGGATGCCGCCGATATCGAGCAAATCATCGCCGAGAAAACCGGCATCCCGGTAGGCAAGCTGCAAGCCGATGAAAAAGAAAAAATGAAACATCTCGAAGAAAACTTGGCGAAAAAAGTGATCGGCCAAGCGGAAGCGGTGAAAAAAGTCGCCAAAGCGATTCGCCGCAGCCGCGCCGGCTTGAAGGCGAAACACCGCCCGATCGGTTCGTTCTTGTTTGTCGGCCCGACCGGCGTTGGGAAAACGGAGCTCGCCAAAACGCTCGCTGAAGAGCTGTTTGGCACGAAAGACGCCATGATTCGCCTCGATATGAGCGAATACATGGAAAAGCATTCGGTCGCGAAACTGATCGGTTCTCCTCCGGGCTATGTCGGCTTTGAAGAAGCCGGCCAGCTGACGGAAAAAGTGCGCCGCAATCCGTACAGCATCATCTTGCTTGATGAGATTGAAAAGGCGCACCCGGACGTGCAGCACATCTTCCTGCAAATTTTAGAAGACGGCCGCTTGACCGACAGCCAAGGCCGCACCGTCAGCTTCAAAGACACGGTCATCATCGCGACAAGCAACGCTGGCGTCACCGACAAAAAAATCACCGTCGGCTTTGAAAAACAAAGCGGCGGCCCATCAAGCGTTCTTGACTCACTCAGCGCTTACTTCAAGCCGGAATTCTTGAACCGCTTCGACGCCATCATCGAGTTCAAGCCGCTCGAAAAAGCGCACTTGCTTGAGATTGTCGACTTGATGCTCGCCGATGTCAAAACGGCGATGCGCGAACAAGGCATTGAACTCGACGTGACGGAAGCGGCGAAAGAAAAACTGGCCGAACTCGGCTACCATCCGGCCTTCGGCGCCCGCCCGCTCCGCCGCGTCATCCAAGAGCATGTCGAAGACAACATCGCCGACTGCCTGCTTGACGCTGACCAATCGGTGCGCGCGATCCGCATCGATGTTGAAGGAGACGCCATCGTGGCAAAAATCGTATCATAACTTACAACAGAGAGTCCGCCGAACATCAAATTTTGCTTTCGGCGGATCTTTCTTTGCAATGGGCTGTTTATCAAACTGATTTTTCACCTTGATTCAGTCAAGCATACTTTTAGCGAAAAGGTGAATATTTTATAAAATATTTTTTTTAGAAATATTATTGACAATTACTTTTTTTTTTTTTGCTAAAAATAAGTTATAAATTCTAAATATTAGGAGGGATTGTGATGTTCAAAAGAAAAAAGATGATTCAAACCATCAGTCCGATTCTTTTGGCTGGATTACTTTCTCTTACCCCATTTCATAAGACGGAAGCAGAAATCAACACCTATATCCCTTATGATGGATATGAATACGTTCATAGCACAGATACAAAAGGGCTGACCATTTATTGGACCCATACCCATGTAAACAACAAATCTACTACTGACACTGTTTCCCACACAGTCAAGAGAGAAGCATATGCAACCGCTACTGTTTCTTCGTCGTCCACATTTAACGAAATGGTCCTAGAAGTAGGAATTAGTACGGAAGTGAGTTTAGGAGCGCGGGTGGAAAAAACAACAACTGTTACTTGGACGATCCCTCCTTATTCCACCTATACTCTTCGATATGGAAGTCGTTGGGTGAAAGCGACCGGTAAAGAAAATTACTACAGCAGAGGAACCCTCATCAGCTCGAAAACCGTCAGCGGACAATGGACATATCAGGGATATTCCGACAGCATTAAGCAAAACTAAACTCTCATGAATGGTGGTTTTATGAGCAAAAAATTTTTCCATCCTCTTTTCATCTGTTTTCTCCTGCTGGCGGCGTGCGAGCGCGGACATGATCCTACCCCCGCTCCGCACCATGCAGGGAAAGAAGCGGCGCAAGGAAACGAGCAAAAGGAAAAAGCAAAAAAGGAACAGAAGCCGTTATCGCTAGAGGAGAAATTTCTGCCGCCGCATTTTTTAGTCAATGAATTTACCGCCAAAGCAACGAGCCGCTCGATTCACTTGACGATGCGTTACACCCTCTCAGAGCAGCTGTATCAGTTGCTTGAACAGTATCGAGATTACTATTTCGTCATTCAATATCCAGAGGAACTTTCTCGCGTGACCCATGTTGACCGTTCGAACGCCGTCAAAGGCCCTTTGCCGGCCAACGGACAGTTGTCATATACCATCACCATTTCTTCCTCATGGATAGACGATATACCAAAAGATTTGATCAATCGAATCAATCATGGAGACTTGCGGTACAATCTTTTCATCTTGGACAAAGAACGGTTCCCCGTGCATATTTTCAATGATGTTCAATGGTACCAATCGTTCGACCCGAACAAAGGATCCAGCGTCATTTCGGAAGACGGTGGTACCAGAAAATAACGTGCGTTCGGTCAAACGTTTTGACCGAACGCACGTCCGTTTCTTGAGGTCAGACTCTTTCGCACGAATAAAGGATTTTCGCTGAAAAAGGGACGGTCGCCATCGCCTCTTTTTTCGTTTTCTGTCTTTTCACCACAACATGTACTTGACAGACGGTTCACTTCTCTGCACAAGTGTATGCAAAACATGATTGGTTTCCTGTTCTTTCTTGGTTGCATACGTAAGTATGTGATGAAAAAATCAAGGACAACTTTTGGTGATGTGAAGCTAAACGAAGAGAGAGCGCCGGTATTACAATAAATTACAGAAATATGTACCATATATGGAAATATATTTCATTTTTTACAAGATCAGCGTGATCGAACGCTGCTTGATGCCGAAGCTATCCTCCGTTATGCGAAAGAAAACAACTAGGCCGGCTCCTGCGCGGAAGCCGGCCGGTTAGCGCCGCAGACCGTTCATCAACACGCGGATCGTCCGTTCCATTTCCGCCTCATCGTCCCAGTTGTGGTCAGGCAAAAGGAGAAAGCGGGCGGCCAAAAAGCCGGCGAGCGATGTGATCGTCAAGCGGATGACCGAATCGACCGGCAGCTCGGCCAACTCCCCTTTCTCTTGAAAATGGCGGACAATGCGGGCGAATTTTGGATACACATGCTCGGTAAACACGCGTTGAAAGCACTGTTTGATCTCGGAATGAAAGGCCAGCTCCTGCCAGAGCACGCGAATCGCCGGCAAATACGTTTTCACAAAGGCGTAGCGGTTGGAGAACACCGCGCGCAAAAACTGTTCGTACGTCTCATATTCATTGTCAAACACTTCGCGGACAAACTCTTTCGCCAAAAACGGGGCGACGGACTGAAACAATGTCGGCGTGACGATCGCCAACAATAAGTCTTTTTTCGTCTTATAGTGGCGGAAGATCGTGCCTTCCGCCACCCCAGCCTTTTTGGCGATTTCACTCGTGGAAGTCGCCGCATAGCCTTTTTCAGCAAACATTTCCACCGCGGCTTCCAAAATTTTCAGCTGCTTTTCACTGAACTGCCCTTCCTTGCCGCCGATTTGCAGCAATTCCTGAATCCATGAATGCTCGCTCATGACTCTACTCCTTACAGCTTGCGGTATTTTTTCAATGCTACTACATTGAATACCATAAACAGCAACGTAAAGCCAAGCAGCACGTACACATCCACAGCGATGGCGCGAAAACCTTCCCCCCGCACCATAATATCGCGCAGCGCATCCGCCCCGTAGGTGAGCGGCATGATGACGCTCAGCGAACGCAGCCATTCTTCCATCGTGTCAAGATTGAACAAGCCGGAGAAAAACACTTGCGGCACGACGACAAGCGGGATAAACTGCACCATTTGCAGCTCGTTGTTGGCGAACGCCGACAGCAGCATCCCGAGCGCCAGCGCCGTCATCGCCAGCAAAAACGTGATGAGCAGCACATACACGAACGAACCTTCCATCATCATGTCGAGCACATCAATGGCAAACCATGAAATTAAGCTTGCCTGAATCGTCGTAAACAGCCCGAACCCGATCATGTAGCCGGCGACCATTTCCCAGCGCCTGAGCGGCGTCGCCATCAACCGCTCGAGCGTCCCATTCGTCCGCTCGCGCAAAAATGACACTCCAGCAATCAAAAAGACAAAAAAGAAGACGAAAAAGCCGATCAACACGGGGCCGAAATAATCAAATGACGCCATATCGCTTGATCCGTGCCAATACGTTGTTTTCAGCTGAAACGGGGGCTTGGGCGCCATGGACTGAAACGCCTGTTGCACCGCGGCCATCACCGCCTGATTGGCCGTCGGGTCGCTTCCTTCCAGCGTAAGGTGCGGAGCGCTTCCGCTCATGTCAAGCCACGCGTCAATGTCTTGATCGTCCAGCTGCTTTCGCGCTTGTTTTGCTGACAGCTCTTTCACGTTCGCTCCCACTTCTTTCAACTTGTCAACAACCGCCTCAGGCACGTGTTCGCTGACGGCAATGGCTGGTTTGTATTCTTCGCCATTAAACACCAAATCCATTAACAACAAGACGAACATCGGTGCGACAATCATGAGCGCCAGCGTGCGCTTGTCGCGGAAAAACTGGCGGATGATGCGGACGACAATGGCCAACACTCTCATCGACGAGCACCTCCAAACGTCAAAAACGCTTGTTCAATCGTTTCTGCGCCTGCTTTTTGTTTCAATTCATCCGGGCGGCCGACGGCGATCAAACGACCTTCGCGAATCATGCCAAGCCGCCCGCACTTTTCCGCTTCATCCATCACATGGGTCGTGACGACAATGGTTGTACCGCGCCGGCGAATCCGCTCGAGCTCCGCCCAAATCGATTGGCGCAGCACCGGATCGATGCCGACTGTCGGCTCATCCAAAATGAGCACTTCGGGTTCGTGAAGCAAGGCGATCGCCAGCGACAGCCGCCGCTTCATCCCGCCTGAGTATTGGTGCACCGGCTTTTTCCGGTCATCCGTCAAGTTGACGAGCGCGAGCATGTCATCGATCCGTTCTTTTTGTTTTTTTCCTCTTAATCCATAGATCGAGGCGAAAAATTGCATGTTCTCGAGCGCGGTCAATTCTCCGTACAGGGCATCCGACTGCGCCATAAAGCCGATCCGCTTCATGGCGCCAAGATCAGGCATGTTCACGCCCAACACGCGAATCGTGCCTTCGCTCGCCAAATCAATGCCGGCGATCATGCGCACCAACGTCGTCTTGCCGGCTCCCGACGGGCCGAGCAGACCGAAAATTTCCCCCGCGCGGACATCCAACGACACATCGTCGATGACCACTTTTTTTCCAAACCGCTTGGAAACACGCTCGACTTGAATACATGGATTGGCGGTCATTGTTTTTCTCCCCTTTACATAGTAGTGAGCAATCACTCATTTATAGTATAATGAAGATAAACCTTTTTGTAAAGTGAGTAATCACTCACAAAATACATTTTTTAAGCTGCCGACAGTTCGGCAGCCCATCTACTGGTTCATCGTTTGAATGTCTTGCCAGCCGTAGCACCACTCCGATAACACTTTTCCACCGATTTCCACCCTTTCCTCGGCCAGTTTTTCACCGCCAAGTCGTTCGTAAAAACAGCGCGACGGATTGTCGGTAAGCACCCAGACGACGAGCGAATGAATGCCTTTTTGCGCCAAGTCGCGGGCCAAGGCTTGCACAAGCCGCCGTCCCCATCCTTTTCCTTGCGCCTCTTTGAGCAAATACACCGCGTACAGCTCCCCGTCATAGTGGGCCGCTGGGCCGTCGCTCGCCCGATTTCGTCCGCCGGAGACGAATCCAACGACGCGCCCATGTTCCTCGGCGACAAACACGGAATGGTCCGCTTGGCTGAGCCCCTTCTCCCATAACGTTTGTTTTTCTTCCACTGCCAACGTCTCCAAGTACGTGTCCGGCACGATGCCGCTGTACGTCGTCTTCCAACTGTCCACATGGACAGCGGCAATCGCCGGCGCATCAGTGAAAACTGCTTTCCGAATCATCGTTTTTCCCCCTAGCGCAATAAGTGTTTCTCCGTCTTGAAGAAAGAAGGTGAAACGATGCCGTTCCACCTCTTTCATTCACAATGCTTTGTCATCGACACTGTCCAGCCACCGTTCGATATGGCCGATAACCGAAGCGACCGCCCCGTCGGCAAACGGCGACTGGAGGTTGGCGCTTTGGACGAGCTCGGTGAACGGCCGGCTGCCGCCCAATCGACAGAGCGCCACATAGTCGCGCCACGCCGCAGCCCGGTCGTCTTGCGCCCGCTTCCAAAACTGGAACGCGCACACTTGCGCGAGGGTGTAGTCGATGTAATAAAACGGGTCAGTGTAAATGTGCCCTTGCCGCTGCCAAAAGCCGCCTCGTTCAAGGTAATCGTAGCCGTCGTAATCCCTTGTCGGCAAATACACGTTCTCAATGTCACGCCATGTTTTCTTCCGCTCGGCCGGCGTCATGTCCGGGCGCTCGTAGACGGCGTGCTGGAATTCATCGACCGCCACGCCGTACGGCAAGAACAAGAGCGCGTCGCTCAAATGGGCGAACCGGTATTTGTCGGCGTCTTCGGCAAAAAACAGCTCCATCCACGGCCATGTGAAAAATTCCATGCTCATCGAGTGAATTTCGCACGCCTCAAGCGTCGGCCAGTTGTATTCCGGAATGTCGTAATGGCGGCTTTCATACACTTGGAACGCATGGCCGGCTTCATGGGTCAATACGTCAATGTCGCTGGATGTACCAGTGAAATTGGAGAAAATAAACGGCGCCTTATAGTCATCGATATAGGTGCAATAGCCTCCGCCCGCCTTCCCTTTTTTCGCGACGAGGTCCATCAATTCATGTTCGATCATATAGCGGAAAAACGCGCCCGTTTCCGGCGACAGCTCTTCATACATGCGCCGGCCGTTGTCAACAATCCAAGCGGCGTCCCCTTTTGGCGCCGGATTGCCGCTCGGGAACATGAACGGCTCATCATAATACGTAAGCCGGTCCACCTGAATCCGCTGCCGCTGGCGTTCGCGCAGCTTGGAGGCGAGCGGGACGATGTGCGTTTTCACTTGCCGGCGGAAGTTGGCGACCATCTCGGCATTGTAATCCGTCCGGCCTAAACGGGCGTAGCCGAGTTCCACAAAGTTGTGGAACCCGAGCTTGCGGGCGATCGCCGTGCGGACATGGACGAGCTCATCATACAGCTCATCAAGCTCTTTCTCATGGTCCGTGAAAAACGAAAACCGCGCTTCGCTCGCCCGCTTGCGCATCGCCCGATCCGGCGACTCGACGAACGGCTGCAGTTGGGCGAGCGTCCGCTCCTCCCCTTCAAACATGATTTTTGCCGATGCGATCAGCTTCGTATATTCGCTCGCCAGCTTGTTTTCTTTTTGCAAGTCCTCGACAATCGCCGGCGCGTATGTTTTCAGCTGTGTTTCGGCCAACGCAAACAGCTGTTTTCCCCACACTTGCTCAAGCTCGCTGCGAAACGGCGAAGCGACGAGCGCACGGTAATAGTCGTTGACGAGCCCTTTAACGATCGGCTCCGTTTCATCAAAAAAGTCTTGTTCTTTCTTATAAAACTCATCGTTTGTATCAATCGTATGGCGGATGTGGCACAGGTTCGCCATCGTGCTGTAGCGGCGGCGCAGTTCGTTGATCCGTTTCATCGCCTCGTGCTGCCCGGCGGCGCTCCCGGCGCGGCGGAACGCATCGAGCGCTTCTTGAAACGCGTCCTGCAATCGATCGATGTCCGGCCGCTCATAACGAAACTCGGAAAATTTCACGCCAATCCCTTCTTTCCTGATCATTTTTCGGTGGAAATACACATTCATGCCCGGGTGGAGTGCGAAACGCGCTCATGGGTCTCTTTCTGTAAAATGATAGTGGCCAATGAGCCGGCACTCGGCGTGACGACGGCATTTTCCTATCTTTGGCCAGCCAATTGTATATTCGCCATGATCTCAAAAAATCCTTCCTTTTCCAACTCCCAAACATTATTTTTTTGCCCCATTCCTCCACCATCGGCTATTGCAATGAACGATTGGCTTCCATATTTTATTCTACAAAAAGATATTGACGCCTTTTGTCGAATGAAGTAAGATATTGTCGGCAACGACATACCCCCTCTCCACTTCAATGGGATAGAGGTTGCGGTGAACAAAAGTAGCGCTGCCGAGGCCCGGAGCGGTCCATGACGCAGCGGGAAAGGGTTCATCGCCGAAGTTTGCGTCGCGCTCCGGCGGCGCAAGCTGGGCCTGCGGCCGAACAGGCGCAGGACTGCCATCGCCTACGGCGGTGGAGCGCTATCGCCATTCAGTAGGATGCGAACGAGTTGTGCACCCGCTGAAGAGGCGCGGGTGCTTTCTTTTTTAGAAAGGAGCGTTGTAATCTTGGCCAATCAGCAAAAGCTTGGCATTTCGGTATTAACCGCGCTTGTCGTTGGCAATATGGTTGGTTCCGGCATTTTTATGCTGCCGCGATCGTTGGCGGAGGCGGCGAGTCCGCTCGGCGTCATGTTCGCTTGGCTGTTGACCGGGGTCGGCGTCTTGATGACGGCGCTTGTGTTCGGCAACTTGGCGATCCGCAAGCCCGACTTGAACGGCGGACCGCAAATTTATGCGAAAGAGCTGTTCTCGAAAGGCTCGCATTTGTCGATTTTATCCGGCTTTATGTCGTCATGGGGGTATTGGATCGGCAACTTTGCCGGCAACGTGGCGATCATTACGACATTTACAAGCTACTTGTCGACGTTTTTCCCGGTGCTGACGAGCGACAAAACGGTGCTCGTGATCGGTTCGTTTACCTTGAAGCTGGGAAATTTGCTGACGTTTCTCGTCTGCACGGCGCTTCTTTGGGGGATGCATGTCATCATTTTGCGCGGGGTGGAAGACGCCGGCAAGCTGAATTTTGTGGCAACAGCGGCGAAAGTGCTCGGCTTTTTCCTGTTTATCGTCATCGCCTTGTTTGCCTTTGACAAAGCGGTCATCGGCCCGCTTGACGCTCCGCGCTATGACGGGAACGGGCAAGCGATCAGCCTGCTCGGGCAAATCAACAACGCCGCTTTATCGACGCTCTGGGCGTTTGTCGGCGTCGAATCGGCGATGGTGTTCGCTTCCCGGGCGCGCAAACAAGCCGATGTGAAGTGGGCGACGATCGCCGGCCTGCTCATCGCCTTAGCCATTTATATCGGCATCAGCTTTTTGGTGATGGGCGTCTTGCCGCAAAACAAACTTATTCAATCGGAAAAACCGCTCGTTGACGCCATTGTCGCCATCGTTGGGCCGGCTGGCGGCTATGTGCTCGCTGCTCTCGGACTCATCAGCTTGCTCGGTTCGACGCTCGGCTGGATTTTGTTGAGCGCGGAAGTGCCGTACCAAGCGGCGAAACAAGGGATGTTTTTGCCGGCATTTTTGAAGGAAAACAAAAAAGGGGTGCCGAGCTTCTCGCTCACGTTGTCAAACGCCTTGGCGCAATTGTTCATCTTTTCGACCGTTTCCCACTCAATGGCCGCGGCGTTTGACTTCGTCATTTACATCGCCACGCTCGCCTATCTCGTTCCGTATTTGATCGCTTCCATCTTTCAGCTGAAACTCACGCTCACCGGGGAAACGTACCGAAAGGCGCGTGAGCGGATGGTTGACGGAATCATTGCGGCCTTAGCGACGGTGTATTCCATCTGGGTCGTCATCGCTGGCACGGCTGATATAAAGACGTTCCTGCTTGGCGTCGCCTTGCTCGCCAGCGGCATCATCTTCTATCCACAAGTAAAAAAAGCGACGAAACAAGCGAATGAAAAACAAAAACTGTCGGCATAGCGCCCGAAAACGAACGCCCGAACGATGGGCGTTCGTTTTTTTCTGTTTTGGGCAGGATCTTTTCTTTCGGAAAACGAAATTATAAGGTAGTTCCATTTTACTTGAAAGAAAGAGGGGGCCAGCTGATGAACAACAACGAACACCCGACGAAACGGTGCGGCATGACGGCGGAAGATTTGCTTCGCCTCCGCTCAGTGCGCGACCCGCACTACGCCCCGGACGGGACGCGCGTCGTGTTTGTGGAAAAATCGATCGACGAGGAAAAACAATACCGCTCCCATCTATATATGTGGACCGAAGACGGCGCCGTCCGTCCATGGACGTTCGGGCGCTGGCGCGATACGAAGCCGCGCTTTTCCCCAAAGGGGGAAGTCATCGCCTTTTTATCCGACCGCTTCGGACGCGCGCAGCTTTGGCTGTTGCCTGCCCATGGCGGCGAAGCGCGCCAGCTGACGTTTTTCAAAAATGGAGTGCGCGATTACATCTGGTCGCCGGAGGGGACGTTTCTCATCGCCCTAACGGCGCTTGGCGATGACGAAACGATCGCTGACCGCGAGGAGCCGGAAAAAAAGGAAACGAAGCCGGCTGACCTGAAACCGCGCATGGTGGAGCGGCTCTATTACAAATCAGACGCGGCAGGTTTTCTTGACGGCAAACAGGCGGTGCTCGTGCGCATCGATGCGGCGACGGGAAAAGCGGAAGCGTTGACGAGCCGCGAGGAGGAAATCGGTTCGTTTGCGATGTCGCCCAATGGACGGACGCTTGCCTTTGTGGCCAACCGAAACGAGGATCCGGACACCGTCTTTACACGCGACATTGTGTTGCTTGACCTCGAATCGAAAGCGGAAACGAATGTGACGAACGGATGCGGCACCTTCGCCTCGCTCGCTTGGTCGCCGGATGGAACGAAGCTCGCCGCCATCGGCCATGATTTGGCTTATCTCGGGGCGACGCTTCACCGGCTTTACGTTTTTGAGCCGGAGCGTGGAACGGCGCGGGTGCTGACCGCCGATTGGGACGTCCATCTCGGCGATGTCATGATCGGCGACATGCACGCTGATGCGAAAGGCCCGGGCCCGATATGGGCAAACGACGGGAGCGGCCTGTATGTCACCGTCTCGGATCGCGGGCGCGTCAACGTATTTTTCATCCCGCTTGACGGACCCGTCGTTCCGATCATCGAAGGAGACTTCCATGTATACGGCCTCGCCGTCCATCCGAACGAACAGCAGGCCGTTGCCGCGATTAGCGAGCCGACAGTGATTGGGGATTTGTATGCCATCTCACTTGAAAGCGGCGCAAAAACGCGGCTCACCACGGTCAATGAAGCGCTCGAGAACGAAGTCGCGCTCGCTGATGCCGAACCGTTTACCTACCAATCAACAGACGGTTCGGACATTCAAGGCTGGATCATGAAACCGCCCGGGCTTGGCGAAGGGGAAAAGGCGCCGCTTGTCGTCGAAATTCACGGCGGGCCGCATGCGATGTACGGGTTTACCTTTTTTCATGAATTTCAACTGCTCGTTTCGCGCGGTTATGCCGTCTTATTCACGAACCCACGCGGCAGCCACGGATATGGCCAGGCATTTGTCAATGCCGTGCGCGGCGACTATGGCGGCATGGATTATGAAGACATTATGGCCGGCGTCGACGCCGCCATTCGCCAATTCGACTTCATTGACGAAACACGGCTTGGCGTCACCGGCGGCAGCTACGGCGGCTTTATGACAAACTGGATCGTCGGGCATACGAACCGGTTCAAAGCGGCCGTCACCCAACGTTCGATTTCCAACTGGCTCAGTTTCTCCGGCGTGAGTGACATCGGCTACTTTTTCACAAAATGGGAGATCGGCTGCGACATGTGGGAAGACGCCGAGCGGCTTTGGCATCATTCGCCGCTCAAATACGTCAAACAGATGAACACGCCGCTCCTTATTCTTCACAGTGAGCGCGATTACCGCTGCCCGATCGAGCAGGCGGAACAGCTGTTTATCGCCTTGAAACAACTCGGGCGAGAAACGAAATTCGTTCGCTTTCCGGACGCCAACCATGACTTGTCGCGCACCGGCAACCCGACGCTTCGCCTCGAGCGGCTTCGCCATATCGTCGAATGGTTTGACCATTATTTGAAAGAATCGCTGCATTAACCCGAAAGGAGGAGCCGCCATGCACGCCCTTGTCATCGGCGGGACAGGCATGTTGGCTGATGTGTCGCTTTGGCTTGTGCGGGAAGGATATGATGTGTCCGTCATCGCCCGCCGCTACGCACGGATGAAGCAGCTCATCGACCGCGCTGGACCAATGGCATCCATCAACCCGCTTCTTGTTGATTATCGCGATCAAGAAGCGCTTTGTTCCCTGATTTCCCGGGCCATCCAAAAAAACGGAACGTTTGCTCTAATCATTGCGTGGGTGCATACGGACGGAAACCAAGCGCTGTCCACTGTCATCAAAAAAAATAGCGGACATCCCGGCCCTTGGCGGTTGTTTCATGTGCTCGGCAGCCGCGCCGATCCAGCCGAAGCGAAATCGGAACTCTGTTTGCCTGTCGCTTGCCTTTATCGGCAAGTTCAGCTCGGTTTTGTCGCCGAAGAATACGGTTCGCGCTGGCTCACCCATCAAGAAATCAGCGGCGGCGTCATTGATGCCATTCGGCGTGATGCGCCGTTTCATCTGGTCGGCACCCTAGATCGATCAGAGAAGAAGCGTCCACGTTAACGGGAGGCGCCCTCTCGGAACGAACGAGAGGGCGCTTTGTTCGCCTTTGACACGGATGATTTTCATGACGGAAGCAGCTCAACATAATCGCCCGTTTTCAGGCCGGCCGCGTTCGCTTCATCCGTGTCGATGTGCATATCTAAGGCAAAATCTTCGCTGACGCGGACGATGACTTCATCAAAAATGAGCGCCCGCTCCCCTTGCGTTTTCACCTTCACGACCTGCTTGTCGCGGACGCCGAACGTCTCGGCATCTTTCGGCGTCATATGAATGTGCCGCTTGGCAATGATCACCCCTTTGTCGACGGTCACCGTCCCCTTCGGTCCGTGAATCGTAATGCCCGGCGTTCCGTCAATGTCGCCGGATAAGCGAACCGGGGGCGCGACGCCGAGCTTGAAGCTGTCGGTTTTCGAAATCTCCAGCTGCGTCAGCGAACGGACGGGACCGAGGACGCGGACGTTTTCGATTTTCCCTTTCGGTCCTTCGACCGTCACCGTCTCTTTCGCAGCAAACTGCCCGGGCTGCGACAGCGGCTTGAGCACCGTCAACTCGACGCCTTCGCCAAACAGCGCCGCCATATGTTCTTTTGACAAATGAATATGACGGTTGGACACCCCAACGGGAATCATCAATGGCGATCTCTCCTTTTTTCCTGCAATATGATGTTCGTTATATAACGTGTCCATTTTCGGCAAAAATGAACCTCTCCCACCTACATTCCATTTCGAGGTGGGAGACTTCTCGGTGAATGTGTTAAAAAAAGAGACTGAGGCGAGGTCAGTCTCTGCTTTTTGCGCCGTAGCCTAATTTTTTCAGCAACACGATCGCCTGTTCCTTTTCTTCCGGCGTCAGCGCTGCCACCGTTTCATGGATAGTCTCGGCATGTTCGGGGAACACGCGCTGGATGAACTGCCGGCCGCTGTCGGTGATCGACGCATACGTCACGCGGCGATCCCGCTCACAGGCGCGGCGCATGATCAAGCCTTTATTTTCAAGCTTATCGATGACATACGTGATGCTGCCGCTGGCGAGCAAAATTTTTTCCCCGATTTGTTGGAGCGGCTGATCACCTTTATGGTAAAGCAGTTCGAGCACCGCAAATTCGGTCGGATTGACGCCGAACGATTGAATCGATTTGTTTACTTGATCGCTGACTGACCGATAGGCCCGCGATAACACAATGAATAATTTTAATGACTGCTGCAACGCCTGTTCCTTTTGTTCCATAGCATCCAACCCTTTAAATTTTACATTTTCTTACTTTCATTATACTGGAACAGCAAATTCCCGGGCAACCGTTTTTTTTTTGTTTGCCATGATGCATTTTCCTCGCCGATGGCTTTTGCTTCGGCTATGATAATTTATTATATGTCGGCGTTTGGGCGACTGTCACATTCCGCCGAATGATGCATATGAAGAAAGAGAAAGGAGATTAGGGAGGGAAGTAGATGAACCAAGTGTTGGCCGGAAGCGTGCTTTCCGCCTTATCCACCGGGCTTGGCGCCGTGCCGATTTTGTTTATGGCCAAATCACTCACCCACCGGTGGCGTGATGTACTGCTGGCCTTTTCAGCCGGCATTATGATGGCGGCTTCGATGATGAGCCTCATTCCGGAATCGTTAAAATCAGGGGGCTTCAACACGTTAACAGTAGGGCTTTCCGCTGGCGTACTGATTTTGACGCTGCTTGAGATGACCATTCCGCATATTGATTTAGAGCACACAAAAAGCGATCTGCAGTTTGATGAAAAAGCCATGCTGATCATCGCCGCCATTACGTTGCACAATTTGCCTGAAGGTCTGTCGGTCGGGGTCAGCTACGCCTCCGACAGCTCTTCGCAAATCGGCAATTTAATCGCCCTGGCGATTGGCTTGCAAAATGCACCGGAAGGGTTTTTGGTCGCTTTGTTTTTAATCAACCAGCAAATCGGGCGCTTTAAAGCGTTTGTGATCGCCACGTTGACCGGAGCCGTGGAAATCGTCACATCGCTGCTCGGTTTTTACTTAACCTCCCTCTTTCGCGGACTCGTTCCGTACGGGCTGGCGTTTGCTGCCGGGGCGATGCTGTTTATCATTTACAAAGAGCTCATTCCCGAAAGCCATGGCGATGGAAATGAACGGACATCGACGTACGCGTTTATTGTCGGCATTTTGTTTATGATTTTTCTAACACAATCGTTTTAACGAAAACAACCCCGCCGCCTGTATATAAGCAGCGGGGCGTTCGTTGTTATTGGACGGCTTCCTCTTTTTCTTCATACGGGTGAGCGACCCAGCCGGACGGGTCGATAAACAAGCGCACCGCAACGACCCGACGGTCATCCATGAGCGTAAAGTAATGCGGATTCCCTTCCGGCACGGAAATGACGTCGCCGGCTTCCAGCTCGACATCAAAATAACCGGTTTCTTTGTCGCCTTTGATAATAAAAATGCCATGGCCGGCCGTAATGGCGCGCACTTCATCTTCCGTATGGATGTGCACTTGTTCAAATTTTTTCAGCAGCTCATCCAAGTTCGGCGTCGCGTCGGACAAAGCGACGATGTCCCATGTTTTGTAGCCGCGGCGCGCCGCTAAATCTTCAATTTCGTCTTTGAACGCCGCTAAAATTTCATTTTTTTCTTCATCTGTCAGAACATATTTATCGCGCAAATGCTCCGGCAGTTTCGTGATGTCCCAATGTTCATACAACACCCCTTGACTGTTCAAAAACGCGCGCACATTGTCTTCTCCTTCAATCACTTGACCGGTTTTCCTCACTTTGATGACTGCCATGGTTCACATCCCCCTTAAAAAACATGTATATGGATTAGCCAACCGGCAGGCCGGCCCGCTGCAAAAGCAGCCGCTTCACCTGCCAGCGGAACAAAAACTCCCATGCTTCCAAATGTTTTTTCGCTTCAAATGCATCGCGGCCCCAGACCGTGATGCCGTGGTTTTGAATCAGCACGGCGCCGGCGTCGTCATGGACATGACTGGCAAACTCCCGAGCGAGCGCCGGAATGTCGGCGTCATTGTCAATGATCGGGATGCGCACGGCGGCGTTTTCCTCCCAAATGCCAAACGCCTTGATGATTTCCTGGCCGGAAAAGACCGCTTCCCCGTTTTGCGCATACAGTTCAGAAATCAAGTTGTTGTCGACCGTATGAACGTGCAAGACGCAACCGGCATTCGTCCGTCCGTAAATTTCCGCGTGCAAGAGCGTCTCGGCCGATGGCTTCAAGTGCGTGTCCTCGGCCGGTTTTCCGTTAGCGTCAACGAGCAGAAAATCCTCATCCGTTTGCTTCCGCTTATCCTTGCCGCTCGCTGTCACGAGGAATGTCAACGGATCGTCCGTCACCTTGATCGACAAATTGCCGCTTGTCGCGAAAAACCAGTCGCGGGCGGCGAGCTCGGCTTTCACTTCCGCGAGCTCGTTCCACTTTTTCACGACGATGCTCATACGATCACCTCCATCTGTTGCAACGCATCGATCACGTCAAAAAACGTCGCAAACGGCGCATGCGGCAAGCCAAGCTCCTGGCATTTTTGGAGCAAAAAATCGCGCGCCAACACGTAATCCGCTTGCTTCGCCACTGCTACATCCGTAATCGAATCGCCGATGACGACATGGTACCCGTCTGAGCGGGCAAGCTTGCGAAGGAGCGATGGCTTGCAGCAGCCGCAGCCGTTTTGGCACTCGCTGTCGCATGCATGCGGCCATGTGATGCGGATCGTCTCACCGCTGAAATCGGAGCCGTTGCAAAAAATGCGCTCCGGTTCAATGAGCCCTTGAAGCAGCGGATAGACAAAAAAGTCAATACCGCCGCTGACGATATAAAGCGGAATGCCTCGCTCTTTCGTAAACGCGACAAACTCTCGGAATCCCGCGCGCAACCGGGTGGTGCGCCGCAGAAAATCGATGATTTCGCCCTTCAGCGAGGACGGAAGGAGGGAAAACATCTTCCCGACTCCTTCCTGAACGGAAATGCGCTCAGCGAGAACGTCGTCTTTTAACGCCTCCCACTCCGGTGGAGCGAACTGTTTCATAATAGCGATGATGTTGTCGTTTTCCGTAATGGTGCCGTCAAAATCACAAAAGAGAACAAGCTGTCTCGTCATGCTTCCACCTCAACAGCGCCCCAGCGGTCGATCGCTTTCTGCAACGCTTCGTTTTCTGCTGCCGCCTCACGAAGCGGACAGCCGGCCAACACCGCGTCGATCGCCGCGCGAAACGCCCGACCGCCCCCGATCGCCCCATCCGGATGGCCGTGAATGCCGCCGCCGGCGTTGACGATGGTGTCAAGGCCAAAATCACGAATGATGAGCGGCACCAATCCCGGATGAATGCCAGCCGACGGCACCGGAAACGCCCGAGCAAACGGCTCTTGGTCGTCGGTGAGCGCCCTTGCGATGCCAAGCGCCTGTTCGCGCTCTAAGGCCACGCTGCCGTACGGCGACGGGAACAGGACGAAATCGGCACCGGCGAGCCGCAAAAGCTTTCCAAGCCAAAGCGAAGGCGCCACCCCATAAAATTCGGACGGCGTAACAGCGCCGCTGAACGCCGGGTGAGCCATAATCGGCAACGCAATCTCCTCATCCTCGCGCAACGCCTGCAACACGTCAAGCCCATAAGCGAAGACGTTAAACAACAGTACATCAGCGCCTAGCTCGGCGGCCCGTTTCGCCTTCTCTTTCAACTCAAACGTTTTGCCGGTCAAGTTGACGGCATAAAGCGTTCGCTTGCCTGTTTGTTCGTACACTTCTTGAAGCGCCGCCTTGCCCTCGGTGATCCGCTTCTCAAACGGAAGAAGCTCGCTGTCAAACAAAATTTCATCGTCTTTGACCAGGTCAACGCCGCCGAGCGCCTGTTTTTTCAATTCCGACGTCAAGTACGCCAAATCGCGGCCGATGATGCCTTTAAAAATGCTCATCAACAGTGGGCGGTTATGCACCCCGACTCGGTCGCGAATGCCGTCGATGCCAAAGCGCGGCCCAGGAAACTGTCGCTTCCATTCACCCGGAAACTCTAAATCAAGCAGCCGCACTTCCCCATCAAGCGACAATTTGCCAAACGTCGTCACCAACAGAGCCGGCAAGTCAGCGCTGAAGTTGACCGTCGGGTAGGCGATTTTCACGATCGCCCGCTTCAGTCGCTTGCCGAAATAGGCGTTTACCCGCTCGCTTTCGCCAAGCTCTTCGACCGCGATCACTTCCCCTTTATGTTGGCGGAGCTGCTCCTGCTCTAATGCCGGCAAGTCCGTCCATGTGCCGACCGTCAAACCAAGGGCGATCCCTTCCGCTTTTTTCCGAATGTCTTTTTCATCATGAAGCAAATACGTTGCCATCACTGCACTCATCGTCCATCCCTCTTTCAATGCAACGAAATGAAAACGCCTCTTCATAAGAAGAGGCGTCACTCATCCATGGCGCTCTTCTTATCTCCCAGCGTTTCCGCTGCAAGAATTAGCACCGTGCTTGGCGCGCGCCAAGCCGGTTGCCGGGCTTCATTGGGCTCGTCCCTCCGCCTGCTCTTGATAAGAAAGCCTGCTCATTTATGCACTTGTCAAACGATTGGCAAATTTACTTTGAATTATGACATCACCAATTGGCATTGTCAATCATTTTTCAAAAATTTTTTTCAAACAATCCGAGGCGGCCGATCCGGTCCGCCGCTTCGCGAAGCCGCGCTTCGTCGGTCAAGAGGCCGACGCGCACATACCCTTCGCCGTGCTCGCCGAACCCGATGCCCGGTGCGACGGCGACATGCGCCCGCTCAAGCAGCATGTCGGCAAACTGTGTGGATGATATGCCTTTTGGCAGCGGAAGCCAAGCGAAAAACGACCCGGACGGCGCCGGGGCTTCCCAGCCGATCTCGCGCAACGCGGCGATGAATGCGTTGCGGCGCGCTTCATACAGCGCGACAAGCTCTTTGACGCAATCTTGCGGACCGAGGAGCGCCGCGGCGGCTGCTTCCTGGATGGCACCGAACAAGCTGACGTACAAATGATCCTGCAAAAGCTCAAGCGCCTGAATGATCCGCTCGTTGCCGACGGCAAATGCAACGCGCCAGCCGGCCATATTGTATGTTTTCGAAAAGGTGTAAATCTCGACGCCGACGTCTTTCGCCCCATCGGCTTCCAAGAAGCTGACCGGTTTTCGGCCGTCAAAGCCGATCGCCCCATAAGCGAAATCGTGCACAACGGCAATGCCGTATTTCCCAGCAAACGCCACCGTCTCCGCGAAAAATTCTTTTGTCGCCGTCGCACCGGTCGGATTGTTTGGATAGTTTAAAAACATCAGCTTCGCCTGGTCGGCGATCGACGCCGGAATGGCTTCGTAATCCGGTAAGAACCCGTTTTCCGAAGAAAGCGGCAGCATCTCCATCCGCGCACGAGCAAGCGCGATCCCCGACCAATAGTCGGGATAGCCTGGATCCGGAACAAGCACCACATCACCCGGGTTGACGAGACAAAGCGGCAGCTCGACAAGCCCGGCCTTGCCGCCGAACAAAATGGCGACTTCGCGGGCTGGGTCAATCTTCACCCCATATTCACGTGCGTAAAACGCGGCGATGGCTTCTTTCAAAAAGGAGTAGCCTTGAAACGGCGAATATTTATGGTATTTCGGATTGGCCGCCGCCCGCTGCATCGCCTCAACGATATGCTTGGGCGTCGGCTGGTCCGGATTGCCCTGCCCTAAATTGATCACGTCGCATCCGGCTTTGATTTTCTCCCCAACTTTTGCGACAAGCGAGGCGAAAAATTGCTTTGGCAGCTGCTCAAGCAGCTCGGAAAAAGGAAATTCCATCGTCATCGCCCACACCTTCTTGAAAAATTCTTGAAATTCTAGTGCAAAATCATATATCGTAAAAAGCAAAATGTAAAGCAAATTTTTTATTGGGGTGAAACACAATGACCATCCGCATCGCTTGCCTCCAACTCGATATCGCGTTTGGCGATCCACAAACAAACGAACAGCGAGCCGAAACAGCCGTGCAATCCGCCGCCAAGGACGGCGCTGACATCATCGTCCTGCCGGAGCTATGGACGACCGGTTACGATTTAACGCGCTTAGATGAGATTGCCGATGACAACGCCGAACGGACGAAAGTATTCGTCTCCCGCCTGGCGCAAACGTACGGTGTTCATTTCGTCGCCGGCTCGGTCGCTAAAAAAACAGCAACCGGCGTGACGAACACGATGATCGTGGCTGACCGGAGCGGTCAAATCGTCAGTGAATACAGCAAGCTTCATCTGTTTCGGCTGATGGATGAACATTTGTATTTGCAGCCGGGAAGCAGCTTAGGTTTGTTTTCGCTCGACGGGGTTTCGTGCGCCGGGGTCATCTGCTATGACATCCGCTTTCCGGAGTGGATTCGCGCCCACACCTTAGCCGGGGCGGAAGTGCTGTTTGTCGTCGCCGAATGGCCGCTTCCCCGCCTGCACCATTGGCGGACGCTCCTGATGGCGCGGGCGATTGAAAACCAATGCTACGTCATCGCCTGCAACCGGGCGGGGCGCGACCCGAACAACGTGTTCGCCGGACATTCGCTCATCATTGATCCATGGGGCGAAGTGATCGCCGAGGCGGATGAGAAGCCTGGCATGGTCGCGGCGGACATTGACCCTGCGCTCGTTGCGGACGTCCGTACGCGCATCCCAGTATTTGCCGACCGCCGGCCGCATGACTACGAAGCGGCAAAAAAATTTTTCAAAACGTATTGACAATCGATGGATCGACCATGTATCATTCGAATCAAGCAACCAAACGATTGGGAACATCGCGAAAATTCCCAAAATTGAATACGAGAAACCGGTACTCTTATCAAGAGTTGGCTGAGGGAATTGGCCCAATGAAGCCCAGCAACCGACCGTAATGCTATCGTGAGATAGGGCGCACGCCAAGGGCGGCGCCGGAAGCGTTATGCTTCCGCAGGGCACGGTGCTAAGTCCAACAGAAAGACCGATGTCTTTCTGAAAGATAAGAGGCGCGAAGAATCCATGAATCTTCAAGCCTCTTTCATATGCGAAAGAGGCTTTTTCATTTGCCGAAAACGCCGAACTTCTGGTGCAGCGTCAACATCGGCATTTGAAAATGAGCGAAATGAAAAAAGGGGGAACATGAATATGACGACTGTGCAAACATCGGTTTACGAACCGCTGACCGAACCAAAGGCGGTGGCGCTCGCTGTCCGCCTCGGCTTGTTCCGCGACGGGGCGCCGCTTCTGTGCCGTGAGATCGGCGACGGAAACTTGAACCTTGTTTTTCATATCGTTGACCAAGCAACAAAGCAAGGCGTCATCATCAAACAAGCGCTGCCGTACGCGAAAGTTGTCGGGGAAAGCTGGCCGCTTACGTTAAAGCGCGCCGTCATTGAAAGCAACGCGCTGCGCACGTTTGCCAGCTATGTGCCGCAATACGTCCCGAAAGTCTACTATTCTGACGAATCGCTCGCCATCACGGTGATGGAAGATTTGTCTCGCCTGCAAATCGCGCGCAAAGGGCTGATCGAAGGGAAAACGTACCCGCTGTTGTCGCGGCATATCGGCGAATTCATCGCCAAAACGGCGTTTTACACGTCTGATTTCGGCATGAACCAGCAGGAGAAAAAGAAACTGGCGCAAAACTTCGTCAATCCGGAACTGTGCAAAATTACGGAAGACCTTGTCTTTACCGATCCGTTTTTCGACCATGACACGAACAACTTTGAGGACGAATTGCGCCCAGACGTTGAAGCGCTTTGGCAAGATGACCGCCTCCGCCTCGAAGCAGCGAAGCTGAAGCGCAAGTTTTTAACTGAAGCGGATGTACTGCTGCACGGAGACTTACACACTGGCAGCATTTTCGCCAGCGACGACGAAACGAAAGTGATCGACCCGGAATTCGCCTTTTACGGCCCGATCGGGTTTGACCTTGGCCAATTTTTCGCCAACTTGCTGTTAAATGCGTTGTCCCGCCCTGAATCGGAGCGCCGTCCGCTCTTTGATCATATCGACCGGACGTGGGACGTTTTTAAGTCTGTATTCTCGGAGCTTTGGCGCACCGAAAGCGTCGAAACGTACGCCGCGACGCCCGGACTGCTTGATGAGGTGCTGCGGCAGGCGTTCGTTGACGCCGTCGGTTTTGCCGGCTGCGAAGTCATCCGCCGGACGATCGGCCTCGCCCATGTGGCGGATCTCGACGGCATTGAACAAAAAGACGAACGGCTCGCTGCGAAACGGCACGCGCTCCGTCTCGGTCGCCGCCTGATCGTTGAGCGCACCGAACTGGCGGGAACGGACGGCTTCCGCCGCCTGTTCGTCGAAACGGAACGATGACACCCTCTGCCCGGGCCGGCCGTCCAACGCCAGCCCAGGCCAATCGACCAACCGAGAAAGGAAGACGACGATGAACTCATTTGTCATCCCGCGCTCTGTCGAATGGCGCGAGACGCATATCACGATTTTAAACCAGCAAAAACTGCCATCGGTCACCGAATACATCGACTTGCGTACAATCGAAGACGTCCATGAAGCGATCGCGACGTTGAAAGTGCGCGGGGCGCCGGCGATCGGCATCACGGCTGCCTACGGCTTGGCGCTCGCCGCCTCGCGCTATGAAACCGAAGCGGTGGACGAATTTCAGCGCCGCTTGCAACAAGACCGCGACTACTTAGCGAGCGCGCGCCCGACGGCCGTCAACTTGTTTTGGGCGCTCGACCGGCTCGTCGCCGCCGCGAACAGCGCCGCTTCCGTCAACGAAGCGAAAACAACGCTCATTCACGAAGCGATCCGCATCCAAATCGAAGATGAGGATGTGTGTCGCCGCATCGGTGAATACGCCTTGTCCCTTTTCCGCCCGGGCGACCGGGTGATGACGATTTGCAACGCCGGTTCGATCGCCACCGCCCGCTACGGGACGGCGCTCGCCCCGTTTTATTTGGCGAAAGAAAAAAGAATCGAGCTGTCCGTCTACGCCCTTGAGACACGTCCCGTTTTGCAAGGGGCGCGCCTGACCACATGGGAGCTGATGCAAGCAGGCGTCGATGTGACGCTTATTACCGACAACATGGCGGCGCAAACGATCAAGGCGAAACACATTAACGCCATCATCGTCGGCGCCGACCGGATCGCGCGAAACGGCGACACGGCGAACAAAATCGGCACGTTCGGTCTCGCTTTGCTCGCCCAATCGTTCGGCATTCCGTTTTACGTCGCCGCCCCGCTGTCAACGATCGACATCAAGACAAAAACAGGGGCGGACATCCCGATTGAAGAGCGCCATCCGGACGAAGTGACCCATCTCGCCGGCGTGCGCATCGCCCCGGAAGGCGTCAACGTGTACAACCCGGCGTTTGACGTGACGCCAAACGAACTCATTACCGCCATCATTACCGAAAAAGGCATCGTCCGCGGCCGTTACGAAACGGCGCTGCCATCGTTATTCGCAAAGGAGGAGCACCATGAAACAATTTAAGGCCTTATCGTTCCTTTTTCTTCTTTTCTTTGCTGTGTTCTCCATCGTAGCCGGCTGCACGAACGAGCAAGACGCCATGAGCGCCAAGCCGGCCAATGAAACGAAACAAACGAACAACAACGACGACGCATCGTCCAACAGCTCAACCGCCGCGAGCAGCGAGCAGGCGGCCATTCCGGAAAAACTGAAAAAACCGGTGAAAATCGCCGCCATTATGCAACTGTCGATCGGCACATTCTCCTCGCAATACATCGCCGGCGTGAAAGAACAAGTGCAAAAATTCGGCGGCGAAGTGCAAATTTACAACGCCGACAACGATTTGACAAAGATGGCATCGTATGTTGAAACGGCCATTACGCAAAATGTGGACGCCATTTTGCTTGACCACGGCCGCGCCGATGCGCTCGAAGGTCCGGTAAAAAAAGCCGTCGCCAAAGGCATTCCGGTTGTGGCGTTTGACAACGATTTGAACATTCCCGGCGTCACCGTCATCGACCAAGACGACTATAGCCTCGCTTGGAAAACATTAAAGACGCTCGCCGAAGATTTAAACGGCGAGGGCAACATCGTCACGATTTGGGTCGGCGGCTTTACCCCAATGGAACGGCGCCACGTCATTTATGAGGCGTTCAAAAAACGCTACCCGAACATTAAGGAAGTTGCCAAATTCGGTACAGCGAGCGCCAACACCGCGCTGGACACGCAAACGCAAATGGAAGCCATCTTGAAAAAATACCCGAACAAAGGCGACATTGACGCCGTCTTCGCGACATGGGACGAGTTCGCCAAAGGGGCGACGCGCGCGATCGAGCAAGCCGGGCGCACGGAAATTAAAGTGTACGGCATCGATTTGAGCGATGAAGATTTGCAAATGATCCAAAAACCGAACAGCCCGTGGGTGGCGACGACGGCGACGGATCCGGCGGAAGTCGGCCGCGTGCAAGTTCGCTTTGCCTACCAAAAAATTGCTGGTGAAAAAACGCCGAACATTTACTCGCTCGAGCCGCATTTAGTGAAACGGTCCGACCTGCCGGACAAACAAGTATCGATGAGCGATCTCTCGCAATACATCCCGGGCTGGGGGCAATCGAACGTCGCCATCTCGCCGTGGATGAAAACGTTGGAAGCTCAGGTGAACAAAAAATGAACGGGTTGTCAATGCGGGGCATGGAAAAATCGTTTGGCGCCGTGCGCGTGCTTGACGGCGTGGACTTCGACGTTCGTCCGGGCGAAGTCCACGCCCTTTTAGGCATGAACGGCGCCGGCAAAAGCACGCTGATGAACATGTTGGCCGGCGCCATTTCGCCTGATGCCGGCACGATCGCAATCGACGGCGCCCCATGCGCGTTTTCCTCGCCGTTTGACGCGAAACGAGCCGGCATCGGCTTTGTCGTGCAAGAAGTCGACACAGCGCTGTTTCCTGGTTTGCCAGTGTACGAAAACATCGCCGCCGATGAACTCGCTCGCGCCACGCAGCGGCCGATCCGTTCGCTGCGCCAAGAAAAAGAGCGGGCGGCTGCTCTCCTTCGCCGCGTCGGCCTTTCCATCCCGCCGACGAAGCTCGTGCGCGACTGTTCACTCCACGAAAAGCAGCTGATCGTGCTCGCGAAAGTGCTGTCATCCGACGCGCGCTACATCATTTTGGACGAACCGACCGCGGCGCTGAGCGAGGCGGAAACGAAGCGGCTGTTTGCCATCATTCATGAGCTGAAACAGCAAGGCGTCGGCTTTATTTATATTTCTCATAAGCTGAAAGAAGTGCAAGAAATCGCTGACCGGCTGACGATTTTGCGCGACGGCCGCGTCGTCTATCAAGGCGCGGCCGACAGCCTGTCGCTTGAAGACATCGTCCTGCATATGACCGGGACGAAGCGAAGAACGTCTGCCAAACAGGCGCGCACGTCCGGGGGCGACATCGCCTTTGCCGCCCGCGGAATCACGATTGACAAAACCGGCACGACCGTCGACCTATACGCCCATCGCGGCGAAATTGTCGGCATCGCCGGCTTGGTCGGCGCCGGCAAGACGGAGCTTGCTGAAAGCTTGATCGCCCATCGAAAAACGGCGGGCGAATGGGAAATCGAGGGGCGGCGCTATGTATTCTCGTCACCTTACGAAGCCATCGAAGCCGGACTTTGCCTCATTCCCGAAGAGCGGCGCAAACAAGGGCTGTTTTTGCCCGAATCGGTGCGGGCAAACATCACCGTGCGCCTTCTTTCCCACCTGACGCGCTGGCAATGGATCAAGCGGGCACAAGAAGCGGAAGCCGCCAATGCTCTCGTGCGCTCGCTCGCCATCCATCCGCCGTCAAGCGCCACAGCCATCCGCCATTTGAGCGGCGGCAACCAGCAAAAAGTCGTGATCGGCAAATGGCTGAACACGAACGCGCGCGTCTTTTTGTTCGACGAGCCGACGAAAGGGATCGATGTCCACGCGAAGCAGGACGTGTTTGCCATCATTCGCTCCCTTGCCGATGAAGGAAAAACGGTGCTGTACTTTTCCAGTGAATTTCAAGAGCTTCTTGACATTTGCGACACCATCTACGTGATGGTCGACGGTCGGCTGCTCGCTCGCCTGCCGGCCGCTGAACTCACGTACGAGCAGCTTGTTTATTATTGCAGCGGAGGTGAAATCGATGAATCAGCCGGCCGTTTCCGCGACGCCGTCGAAAAAAACGGCGCCGTCTATTCTTGAGTTTTTGTATAAACATGGGACATTGCTCGCCATTCTGGCCGTGATCGCCTATTTTGGCATCACGCAAGACCGGTTTTTCACGTATGAAAACTTCAGCGACATTTTGCGTTCGATTTCGATCGTGACGCTCGTGGCGATCGGCATCACGTTTTCGCTCATCGTTGACGGCTTCGATTTATCGGTCGGGTCAACGGTCAGCCTTGCGACGATCGCCAGTGCGGCGGCGCTTGTTCTGTATCGCCAAGAAATTTTCGTCACCTTGCTCGTGCCGCTGTTGCTCGGCGTCGCCGTCGGACTGCTCAACTCGCTCTTGATCGTCAAATTCAAATTGCCGGATTTGCTTGCAACATTGGCGACGATGTACGCCATCAACGGGGTACAGCTCACCTATACGAAAGGATTTTCGATTTATAACGATATGCCGCTGCCAGACGGCGGCACGGCGCCGGGCAAATTCATCCCTTCCTTTCTATTTATCGGCCAAGGAGAGCTGTTCGGCGTGCCGTTTTCCGTTTTGCTGATGCTGTTTGTCGTTATAGCTGCCCATTTGTTTTTGACATACACCAAACCGGGGCGCCTCTTTTATTTGACGGGGGAAAACCGGGAAGCGGCAAGGCTGTCGGGGATTCCGGTGAACCGTTACCGGACGTACGCGTACGTCATTAGCGGCTTTTTCGCCGCCCTTGGCGGCATCGTCCTCGCTTCACGCATCGGCACCGGACAAGTGTCCGCCGGCGCCTCGCTTTTAATGGACAGCGTCGCCGCCGCTTACATTGGTTTTTCTGTCTTCGGCGCCGGCAAGCCGAACGTCGTCGGCACCTTGTTCGGCTCGATTTTAATGGGCGTGTTGCTGAACGGCTTGACGATGATGAACGTTCCGTATTACGCCCAAGATATTATAAAAGGCGCCATTTTAGTCGGCGCCCTCGCGTTGTCGCATTGGCAAAAAAAATAACGCCCGATCGCTGCCCCCGTGGATGTCTCCCCCGGGGGCAGACGCGTTTTTCTAGGAGGCCGGGGATCGAATGAAAATGCGGCTCAAAACCAGCTCTTCTCAAGTTGAGAAGCCTTGTACAATCAGCTCTTCGTTTCCGACGAACTTCCATCCATTCGGCAAACATAACGGCTTTTCACCAGCCTTCTAGAAGGCTGGTGAAAAACAACAGATTCGCTCGATTGGTGAGAAATCACCAGGAATAAAATGATGACGTTGCAAGGTTTTTCAATTTGAGAAACACTGTTGGAGAGCAGTATTTCCCCTTAAATCACCGGCCTTCTGGGCACACCGCCAGCCTCTTTTTCCGCCCACTTCATTGCAGCATCCGCTTACAAGTCTTTCCAAATCCTTTGCCTATTCTGCGAATGCAAGGACCTCCTCTATTTATAGCGCCGCTCAAGCTCCAACAGCTTCGCCTTCACATCGGTGCGGCTTCCCGCATAGCCAACGAGAGCGCCGTTTTTGCCAATCACACGGTGGCATGGAACGAAGAGCGGCAGTTCATTCGCCCGGTTTGCCTGGCCGACGGCGCGCACCGCTTTTGGGCGGCCGATTTGTGCGGCGATGTCAGCGTATGTCGCCGTCTCGCCGTACGGAATGCGGCAAAGCGCCGCCCACACCTCTTCTTGAAAGGCTGTTCCCTTCCACTTCAGCGGCAAGTCAAATGCCTGGCGTCGACCGTGAAAATACTCATCCAACTGCATAAGCGCGCGTTCAAGAAGCAGCGACCGGCTTTGAACAGACGGATGTTCGCCGATGAACGCGCGCCATTCTTCCGGAAACAGCTCAACTTTCACAATCGCCTCGCCGTCAGAGGCGATGTAAATCTCCCCGAATTGTTTAGAATGGTACATCGCAAACTCAATCGTCATCGTCGTCTTCCCTCTCCGTTCGCTCGATTGGCAGCGTAATATGGAACGTCGTGCCGACGCCGACTTCACTTTCCACTTCAATTTTCCCTTGATGCTCTTCAATAATTTTATAGCTGACCATCAAACCGAGGCCAGTGCCGCGTTCTTTCGTCGTATAAAACGGCTCGCCAAGCTTTTTGATTTTATCTTTTGGAATGCCGCATCCTTGGTCAGTGATGGAGATGCGCACATAGCCCTCGGCGCGGGTGATGCGCACCGTAATGTCCCCGCCTTTTGGCATCACTTCGATGGCGTTTTTCAAAATGTTGATGAACACTTGCTTCAGCTGGTTCGGCTCGCAATACACCGGCGGCAGCCCGTTTTCAAAATCCGCGATGATTTGCACATTGTGCATCATCGCTTGGGCGCTGATCAAATCGATCGTATCTTGCATAATTTTGCAAATGTCGTTTTGCTTGTATTGAACCGCCTGGGGCTTCGCCAAAACCAGAAACTCGGTGATGATCGACTCAATTCGTTTCAATTCCGACATAATGACATTAAAATACATCGAATAGTCGCCCTCAATGCTTCCTTGCAACAGCTGAATAAAGCCCTTTAGCGCCGTCATCGGATTGCGGATTTCATGGGCGATGCCGGCGGCCAGTTCCCCGACGACGTTGAGCGTATCCGACTTGCGCAGCTGCAATTCCATCTCCTTGCGCTCGGTCACATCGCGCAGCATCATCATCCCGACGCCGGGAATCACTTCCTTTTTCAGCGAAAACTCAATAATCCTTCCTTTTCCCTTGTCGAAAAATTCGACCTCACCGCTCGCTTCGCCGGTGCGTTGGCATTGTTGAAGCAACTTATTGAGCTGGCGGCGCGCCCGCTCCGGAACGAGCTCGACCACCATCCGGCCAAGCAGCGCCTCCTTTTCAGCGGAAAAAATGCCGCAGACAACCGGATTGGCATCGATGATCCGATGCTGCGCATCCCAAAGCAAAATGCCATCCATTGCATGATCGAAAATGCTCCGGAACTTTTGCTCGCTTTCGCGCAACTCGCGCTCAATTTTCCGCCGCTCGCTCACATTGCGGAAAATCGTCAGGTGGTACCCGTCGATCGCTCCTTTTTTCATTGTAAACTCAAGCTGCTTATCCTCACCGTTTGGCATATGAAACGTCAGCTCGTCACGGATTTCCCCTTTGCGGCGGAACTCACTGAAAATGCGTTTCACCTTTTCGTCCCCATAGTCGACAAAATCAAACAAATTGCGGCGCACAAGCAAATTCAAGGGCAGCTCAAACGTCCGGCTCGCCGCCGGATTGGCGTTCAATATGCAGCCAAAATCGTCCCAAATGAGGATCGCTTCATGCGCTTGCTCGAAAATAGCCCGGAACCGTTCTTCACTTTTTTGCAACTTGATTTCCATGTTTTTTCGTTCCGTCACATCGCGCATAATGGCCATGTAAAACCCGCTGTAGACGTTGGAAGTCGCCGTCAGCTCAAACATTTTCACCGTTCCGTCCGGGCGGACAAGCGACAACTCTCCTTTGGCCGTTCCCTTTTCTTTCACTTCGGCGAGCAACCGAGCGAATTCATTGGCGCATTCACGGGCGACGAATTGCTGAAACGACAAATTGAGCAGTTTTCCTTTCTCCAAGTTCAAGCTCATCGAAAACGCCGGATTGACATCGATAAACCGCCCAAATTCATCGAAAATGACGATGCCGTCAACAGCGCGGTTGAATACGTCACGGAACAAAAATTCATGAATGATGCGTTCACGCTCAAGCGCCTTATGAGCTGAGATGTCGCGCATCATGACAAGGTCAAATTCGTCGAATACATCCTTTTTCATCGAAAATTCCACATGCTTTACTTTGCCGTCTGGCAACTTGATGAGCAGCTCATCGCTGAACGAACCGAATTTTTGCAACATCGAGCGCTGAAACAGCAAAATATCGGGCGGCACGAGTTCAAGGAACGAAGAAAACGAACGGCCGATCAGCGAAAACTTATCCATTTCAAACAGCTTGCACGCCGCTTCGTTCACATCGACAAATTCACCATTTTTATTTAAAATAACGATCGCATCGAGCGACCGCTCGAAAATGACCGAATAGCTGTTCAACCGCTCTTTTAGCCGCCGATTTTCCTCTTCAAGCAACCGCACATCCGGCGATGCATTTTGTTCTTCCCGAGGAGAAAGGCTTTGGGCCATATCCATCTCTCCTTGTCCATTCAAACCATTCCGAAATATATATTCGCTGTGGAAAAATTTACTCCTCCTTTGATTCACGAAGATTTTCGAAAAATCTTTTCCGCAATGTTCGACAAGTTTTTTTGCTTCTTTGTTTGGCTAAACTGCATTATAATAATAAGGTTAGTATGAATCATAGATGCAGCGAAAAAGGGCAACAAATCTTTGACGAAAAAAGCCACTTGTCTATTTTTTCAATGGACAGGGTCAAATCTGTGACTTGCCTCTGTCGCGCCAAGGCGTCGACAGAGGCCCTCCCCCACTCACAGCCCTATGCGTCATTCAGAAAGCGTTGTTGTTCACCCGCTCGACAGTCAATCAAAGGCCGATTGGCTCTGTAAAAGCTGCAAATGAAAAAGTCCCAAATTGCCTCTATCAGCAAAGGGGGGTTTGCTGCGATGAACATCGTCTGCACAACATTAAATGCGAAATACATTCATATGAATTTGGCTATCCGCTATTTAAAAGCATACGCGCAGCCAGAGTTTGACGTCAAGCTTGTTGAGTATACAATCAAAGACCCGGTGCTGAACATTGTGACGGATTTGTACCAACGCCGTCCGGATGTCGTCGGTTTCAGCTGCTACATTTGGAATATTGAAGAGACGATCAAAGTCGTCAAGCTGTTGAAGAAAGCAGCGCCGGACGTCATCATCGTCGCTGGCGGCCCGGAAGTGTCGTACGATGTGCGCGAATGGATGGAACAAGTGCCGGAGTTTGATTTTATTGTCATCGGCGAAGGGGAAGAAACGTTTAAACAGCTTCTTTTTGCCCTAGATGGCCGTGGAGAAGTGAACGAGGTGGCCGGACTGGCGTTTCGCGACGGAAAGCGCATCGTCGTCAATCCGCAGCGAAACAAAATCCGCTTGGCTGACATGCCGTCGCCGTTTCGCTTTCCGGAAGACATCCCACATCTTCCAAACCGAATCGTCTATGTCGAAACGAGCCGCGGCTGCCCGTTCAGCTGCCAGTTTTGCCTATCCTCGATTGAAGTAGGTGTCCGCTATTTTGATCGTGAAAAAATTAAGGATGATTTGCGCTATTTAATGAAGCACGGAGCGCGGACGATCAAGTTCGTCGACCGGACGTTCAACATCAGCCGCAGCTATGCGATGGATATGTTTCGCTTTTTAATTGACGAACACGCGCCGGGAACGGTATTTCAGTTTGAAATTACCGCCGACATTATGCGCCCGGAAGTGATCGAGTTTTTAAACAAGGAAGCGCCGCCTGGGCTGTTCCGCTTTGAAATCGGCGTTCAGTCGACCAATGACGAAGTGAACCGTCTCATTATGCGCAAGCAAAACTTCGCCAAGCTGGCGCGAACGGTGACAATGATTAAAGAAGGCGGGAAAATCGCCCAACATTTGGATTTGATCGCTGGCTTGCCTGAAGAAGACTACAACTCGTTTCGAAAGACGTTTAACGACGTGTTCGCCCTTCGCCCGGAAGAACTGCAGCTTGGCTTTTTGAAACTGCTGCGCGGCACCGGGCTGCGCCTGCGCGCCGAAGAGTACGGATATGTGTATATGGACCATGCACCATACGAAGTGCTCGCCAACAATGTCTTGTCATTTGATGATGTCATCCGCATCAAGCAGGTGGAAGATGTTCTGGAAAAGTACTGGAACGCCCATCGGATGGACGAAACACTTGAATACTTGGTGACCGATGTCTTCCCATCGCCGTTTGACTTTTTCCAGCAGTTTGGCACGTATTGGGATGAACGCGGCTGGGCGCGCATCGGCCATCAGTTAGAAGACTTGTTCCGCCGTCTGCATGAGTTTTTGCGCACCTCTGTGCCAGACGCTTTGCCTGTCGCCGAATCGCTCATGAAATATGACTACTTGCGAAACCAAAAATACAAACCGCGCAAGCCGTGGTGGGAGGAAAAAACGGACAAATCAACGCGCGCGTCCGTCTACCGTGCGCTGCTTGAACATCCCGAGACGCTCGGCGCGGACTTTGCCGCCCTCGGGCTCGGGGAAAAGGAATTATTTAAGCATACGATCGTTGAAATTGTGCCGGTCGATGTCGGGCGTTATCTCGCTGCAAGGCAACTCTCGTTCGCGCCAACGGCCATCGTCGCCTACTTTGACCCATCTGGCGCCGGTGCAACGCTGTTTTCCGCGCCGCTTGCTTCACTGTTCGCATCATCTGCATCGGCTTAAACGCCCAAACGAAAAAGAGCGCTGCTTCCAGCGCTCTTTTTTGTCCGTTTGGCGACCTGCTCCCCGCAAAACGGCGTCCTCACCGCGGCAGCTTTTTTTGTTTTGTCTCCTTCTCTTTCGCTTGCTTTTGTTCCTCGATCAGCCAAAATGGCTGATGAACGGCGAAATCCCCCCATTCAAACGCCATTTCCTCATGGACCAGTGAGAATCGTTCGTTCTTCTGATCAGCCATCGCCGCCTCCTTGGCGTCCTTTTTTTGAATTGCGGTTTGCGCCGCGGATCATGTCTTCTTCACCAGCGTATTGGGCCGCAAATTCCGTATCCGGCAAGCTTTCCGTCGGCGTTTTGTTGTTGTTTTTCGCCGCGTCGAATTTCACTTTTCGCTTCATCATCGTTTCGTCTCCCCTTCATCCACCGTTTTTCGCTCATAAGCGACAAGCACAATTTCTTCTCCCGTCTCTTCGCGCAGCCGCTGTTCAAGCTGCTGGAGCTGGCGAAGCGTCCCGTCCTGCAAACGGGCCACTGGAAACGCAATGTTGGTCACATATATCCTCCTTCCCGCATTTTTTCTTATCGTGTCTCGACCGAACGTTCTTTATGCATCGCTGCGTTTTTAGTACGATTTTAATGGAGCCATCTTTCTTTTTATCGAAAATTTCATACGCCTACATATTCGTTTTTCATCTTCGAGCTCACAATCGTCCAGAACAACAAATGGAGTGAAGTTGGCAAACGGCAAACGGCACACGCAAATATTCAGCTTGTCCACCTGGATACCCGCCAAACGTCTCGGAATAACCAAAGTATGCCCCGTTTCGCCATTCGGGTTCGACTCGTCGCATTGGCCTTTTGGATCGGGCCTTTGTTCGGCAGCGACCTCTTTGATGCCTTGGGTATGTGATCGCTTTCATCCTCTTTCTCCTTCATCTATTTCCGGGTTCGGACGGATCATCCAGATCGCGATAGTACCGCCAAGCAGTGCCAGCCTGCTCAGCATTTACGGATATGCCGTAGCAAAAAAAGCTGCCGCCAAAGGAGGACAACCTTCCGTTTGGCGAACAGCCCCTTCTTCTTGCCATGATCGGTAAACCATTGTGCAAAACACCTATTATTTCCCGCCTGTGAACGAAATTCCTTTGATGAAGTAGCGGTTGAAAAAGGCGTAAATGACCAACACCGGCAGCGTAAACACCATCGATGCCGCCATAATGTAGTTCCAATAGCTGATGTACTGTCCTTTGAAGCTGTTGAGGCCAAGCGGCAGCGTAAACAGCTGCGGATCAGACAAAATAATGAGCGGGCGCATAAAGTCGTTCCACGAACCCATAAAAACGAAAATAGCCTGAGCCGCCAGCGCCGGACGGGCAAGCGGCAATACGATTCGGAAAAAGATCCCGAGCCGCCCGAGTCCATCAAGTTCTGCCGCCTCTTCCAACTCTTTTGGAAAGTTAATGAAAAATTGCCGCATCATGAAAATAAACGTAGCGTTCACCATCGTCGGCACGATCATTCCTTGATACGAGTTCAACCAACCGAGCTGTTTCAAAATCAAATAGTTCGGAATCATCGTCACTTGGGCTGGAATCATCAAGACAGCCAAAATGATCAGAAACAGCGGTTTTCTGCCGGGAAATTGCAGCCGAGCCAACGCATAGCCAGCCATAGAGTTGAACAATAAATTCAGCACCGTCACAGTTCCCGCAACCACAACGCTGTTTAGCAGCCAGCGTGGAAACAGCTCTTGTTCGACAAAAATCTGCTTATAATTATCAAGCGTAAACTTTTTCGGAATAAAGGACATGGTTCCGCTCACAATTTCTTCAAGCGTCTTAAACGACGAAGACAGCGCCCATAAAAACGGAATCATCGTAATCACGGCATATGTGATCAAGACCGTATACAGCAACAGCTTTCCAATGCCCATTTTCTTTTTCATCCATGCTCATCCCCTTAGTAAAGAGACTCTTCTTTTGACAACTTCCGTTGCAACAATGTCGCGATGAAAATCAAGATCGCTAACGCAAACGCGAGCGCAGCGGCATATCCCATTGTCCCCAATGTTTTAAACGCATATTGGTAAATCAAAAGCACAACCGTCAACGTCGAGTTGTTCGGTCCGCCAGAACCGCCCGAGAAAATATACGATTGGTCAAACAACTGGAATGTCCCAATCAGCCCCATGACTACGACAAATGAGGTCACCGGCCGCAAATAGGGAACGGTAATATGCCAAAACTTTTGCCAGGCGCTGGCTCCGTCCAGTTCCGCTGCTTCATACAAGGAATCAGGGACATCTTGCAGCGCGGCAAGATAAATGACCATAAAATACGGCGCTGTCGCCCAAATGTTCATGATCATAATGGCATTCAATGCTACATCGGGATCGCCGATCCAGTTATATGTCGGCAAACCAACCGCTTTCAATACGTGATTGATGAGTCCATTTTGGTTGTACATCCACATGAAAATGAGCGTTAACACGGCCGAGGACGTCAACGTCGGCAAAAAGTACACAATGCGGAAAAACTTTTGTCCCTTGAGCCCTGCATTTAATGTCGCCGCTAATACAAGCGCTAAAATGGTCTGACAGGGAACGACAATGACGACATATTTCAACGTGTTCCATAATGCGATTTTGGCCCGAGTATCATCGGCGATCCGCTGGAAATTGTCCAACCCGACGAACTCAAACGAAGTCGTGCCCAACAATTGCACTTTATGAAAGGCTAGAAAAATCGCAAACAAAATCGGGCCGATAATAAAAAGAAGCAGCACAAATAAAGTAGGAGACAAAAACAAGTAGCTCGTCCCCACTTCACGCCACATTCGCTTCGTTGCCATTCTTTTCATTTTATTCCCTCTCCTTGCCGAGAATCGAAAATCGCTATTCCTCTCTTTCTAACGCAGCCAAAAATAGCTGCGGTTAGAAAGAAAGGAACAGCTCCCTGGCAGAGCATGCCCCGTCTGCCAGGGGCTGATTCGCCTTATTTGCTTTCGATTTCGCTGTTCGCCGTTTTTTGCGCTTCTTTCAACGCCTCAGCAAGCGGACGTTCACCGAGGAAAGCGCTGACAAATTGGTTATTGAAGTTGTTCGTAATAATCGGCAAGTTCGTTCCATTCTGCCATACGGTCGCATACGATGCGCCAGCGACAAGCGGTGCACGCAGCGGATCTTTGTCAAATCCCAATGCCGCAGCGACCGATTTGCGCGTCGGCAAAGCGTATCCCTTGCTCGTCCATGTTTTCATTCCTTCTTTTCCTGTCAAATATTCGATCAGCTTCCAAGCGGCTTCTTTCTTTTTCGAATCTTTGTTCATAACATAGGCAACCGTATAAGCCATAGTCGTTTTTTTGCCGTTGATGGTCGGAATTTCAGCTGTTCCAAATTCGAGGTTCGGGAACGTCTCTTGCAGGAACGGAATTGCCCAGTTTCCTTCGATAACCATGGCTGCCTTGCCTTGGCCGAACATCTCACCGCCCCATGTCGCCCCTACTTCATTCGGTTGGGCTGCCGATTTATCCTTTAAATGCATATCGACGATCGGCTGGAGCGCTTCGACGACTTTCGGATCGGCGAAGCTCGCTTTATTATCCGTCACAACTTTGCCGCCTTTGGATTCAGCAATGTAGTATAAGCGAGCCAATTCTGGAGCAACGCCAAACCCGTATACTTGTTTCCCTTTTGTCAGCTTCTTCGCCACTTCCCGCAGTTCGTCCCAAGTTTTCGGGACTTCAACACCCGCTTCTTCGAACATCTTTTTATTGTAAAACAGTGCTAGCGTCGAATAGTCTTTCGGGAACCCATAAATTTTTCCATCTTTCCCTTTAAACGCATCCAGCATCGGTTTTTCAAAATCATCAATATCAAACTCATCCGTCACGTATTTGTCAAGCGGCTCAATGGCTCCCGTTTCGATCAGGGCTGGCGCTTCAAATGCATCCAAGTAAAACACATCCGGCCCTTGACCGCCCGCTAAACGGGTCTTAATCACATCCATATACTGGTCGGCAATGACTTCATACTTGACCTTAATATTGGGATATTTTTTTTCAAAATCATCCAACGTTTGTTTCAACAACTTTTGCTCCGTTGGATTGCCGCCCCAACCTGCCAACGTCACTTCTACTTTTTCTTCTGCTTTGCCTCCCCCATTCGTTTGCTCAGCTTTCTCTCCTCCGCTGCAGCCAGCCAAAAGGCTGCCGAACAGCACTGATGCTGCGCCGACTGTTGCCAGCCATTTTTTCATCTCCATCAAAACCTCCCTTTTTCTATCAATGAAGTATTTTATAATAACAAGGAAAGGAAGACCTTTCCTTGTTATTGTTGAATGATGAGGTCCCAGCCTGTCGTGTTTTCGTCAATATGAACACGACAGCCTTGATGTTCACGCATCACCGTCAGTGATAAGCGCCCGGAGCCAATCGCGATATTCTCGACTTTCAGCATATTCATGGAATCAAGCAAAGTCGGTGATAAATAAATGCTTTGCTCGATGGCATTGGGGAACAAGCCTAACAGCGCTTGGACAAACACCAATGGCGTGCCGGCCGCCCACGCCTGGGGCGAACAGGCGACAGGATAGCGAATCGGTTTTCCATTTGACCGACTGTAGCCGCAAAACAACTCTGGCAAGCGATCATACTCAAAATGCATCGATGCTTCCATGAGCCCCTCAATGACCGTCTTTGCCTCGCACCGCCGCCCCAGTTTGCTTAAGCCAAGCAAAATAAGGCTGTTGTCATGCGGCCAAATGCTTCCATTATGATAGCTCATCGGGTTATATCCCGCTTCTCCTTCGGCCATCGTTCGGATGCCATAACCCGAAAACATTTTTTCTGAGAGAAGGGTGTCAATGACAGCATCCGCCCGCTTTCCTTCGAGCATTCCTGAAAACAGCACATGACCTGGGTTCGATGTAATCGTCCTGACAGGGGCTTTGTTTTCATCTAACGCGAGAGCGTAAAATTTCCGGTCTTCCATCCAAAACTGTTCTTCAAAGCGCTTTTTCAAAGCCTCCGCCTGCGTTCGAAGCGCTTCCGCTTTTTCCGCTTCCTGAAGCTGTTCAAAAATATCGGCAAGCCCCATTTTGGCGTGATAAACGTAGCCTTGGACTTCAACAAGCGCGATCGGCGCGCGGGCATACTCGCCGTTTTCGTGCACAATCGAATCGCCTGAATCTTTCCATCCCTGATTAGCAATCCCCTTGCTCGACTCCTGGAAATACTCGACAAATAAATCGCCGTCGCGGTCGCCATACCGGTCAATCCAATGGAGCGCCGCATCGATGTTGGATCGAAGCTGCCGGACGAGATCGAAGTTGCCGGTCCATTTGACATACTCCACCAACAGAACTAAAAAGAGCGGCGTCGCATCGATCGTTCCGTAATAAGGGGTAAACGGAATTTGATTCGTATTGGCCAACTCACCGAATCGGATTTCATGCATGATTTTTCCAGGTTGTTCATCGCGCCACGGGTCTACTTTCGTTCCCTGA
Source organism: Geobacillus sp. BMUD (assembly GCF_013096845.1). Taxonomy (NCBI): domain Bacteria; kingdom Bacillati; phylum Bacillota; class Bacilli; order Caryophanales; family Anoxybacillaceae; genus Geobacillus; species Geobacillus sp. BMUD. The sequence goes on along the minus strand of NZ_SDLA01000001.1, from coordinate 62,927 downwards.
TAGCGGGCCATTGTCAACAACGTACCTTTAGCTATTTCATGGTTGAACGGGAGCAGCTGCAAGGCCGCAATCAAACTGTCCCGGCCGAAGGGAACGCCAAACCATGGAAGTCCGGCCACCGGAAATGGTCCACAGCCAAGATCCGTAAGCAGCACCCGCAAATCCCCGATGCCCCGGCGGACTAAACGCTCAAACTGTCGTTCATCCGTGATGACGTTCGCTGTTTCCCCTTCCCAATGTTGGTATGATTCTTGCAATAGTTGAAGCGCCTGTTCCGGTGGAATGACCTCCACTCTGTCTGTTTGGCCGATGATCGGCTCCACCACCAACGTAACCGTCTGCTCTTCCGCTCGGTCGAGCGCAAAGTCAAAAACAATTTCCCCGTGCTCCTTAACGGCTTTCTCCTCTCGATCCCAGCTGACCTTCGTTGCCCGTTCTACTCCGTCGGCTCCCTCATAATGGAACGTGAGCGAACGTTTCCCAATGGTCTGGCCTGTCCGCTTTCCCACCTCTCCTGTCTGAAAGCCGCGAACGATGAACATATCGGCAAAATCGACATCCATGTGCACGCTGATTTCCAATTGCACCGGCTTGGGATGATAGTTTTTCAGCTTAATGGTTTCATAGAGCACACCCGCATAAATGAATCGCTTGCGTTCAATTTCAACGGATTCGCGCCACAAAATCAGCTCTCCGTCCCGCTCAATATGAGGATTGGTCAATAAAATGGTAGCGACATAATTTTGCGCCGCATCAGACGCCAACAGCACCGGTTCTTCCCCATTGATGCGCAAACTCCATTTGCTCAAAAAACGAGTGTCTTTTGTATACAGCCCTAGCCCGTACGGATGATGTTCAGGAATATTTCCGTCTTGATCCGTCAATAAAAACACATCGTTTTCCTTAATCACTCGATAATCCATGTTGTTTCCCCCTGATTCTAGGTTGTCATCATCGGCTTAACAGCACGATGTCTTTCCTGCGCCAATCACGCTTCACAAACGAATTCCAAAACGTTTTCATTCATGATTCAAAAAAGTCTGTCTTCATGACAACACAAAAATCCGAAACGTTTTGGATTCTAACTGAAACTGACTCAGGGCGGTGAAAAAAGCCTCCGTCACTCTTTTTTCACCGTTGACCCCCGTATTTTCAGTTCTGTTTCCAGAATCTTGACATGAGACTGAGCGTTGCCTTCCAGCATATCAATCAACAGCTTGGCAGCCTCATATCCCATGGCAAATTTGTCTTGAGCGATGGTGGAGAGTGCAGGCGATGAATAGGATGCTAAAATAATGTCATCATAGCCAATCACGGCCACATCATCAGGAACTTGCTTCCCCAACCGTTTTACGGCCTTGATGACACCTAGCGCCATTAAATCGCTTGCACAAAAGAAAGCGGTAATTTCTGGATATTGCTGAAGCAGCCTCAATGCCTCTTGCTCCGCGATTTCTTCGCGGAACGCTCCATTGGCAATCCAATATTCGCGTACGGGCAGACCTGCTTCAATCAACGCTTCCTTGAATCCTTTCTCACGCTGCTCACTCACAAATGCGTATTCATATCCATTGATCATAGCGATCCGTTTATGCCCAAGCTCAATTAAATGGCGCACCGCTTTCTTTGCGCCCAGCACATTGTCCGTTGTCACATAGCCAACGGTTTTGGACTCGATGGGAATATCAATCAGGACACATGGAATATCGCTTTCCACGACCTCATGCAAATACGGATCATCCGTACGGATCCCTTGCAAAATCGCCCCATCGACGCGCCGCTCGCGGCAAAGCTGTGTATACGTTTTTTCTCTTTGCTTGGTCGATGTCGTACTGAACAGCACCATATCATAATCAACTTCACTGACATACTCATTGACGCCGGCCAGCACCTCAAAGGTAAAATTATCCTTGGCACTTTCTCTTGTTAGTCCAGAAACAAGCAACCCGATTGTCTTCGATTTATTCATGACAAGCCCGCGCGCCAATGTATTGGGGCTGTAGTTCAACTGCTTCGCGATATCCATGATTTTTTGTCTCGTTTTTTCATTCACATCAGGATAGCCGTTCAGCGCACGTGACACCGTTGTAATCGAAACTCCCGCTGCCTTGGCAATATCTTTAATGGTTGTCACTTCCATTCCTCCAAAACGTTTTCGATCATCTGCTCGTTTTCATTATAAACAACAACCGAAAACGTTTGCAATCCTTTTTTTAATGAAAAACTCCTCCTTTAATTCCCATCCATATCTCTTTGTGAAATTATCCATACTAATCATGACGCATCAAAAAAGTGATCAAGGAGGAATGGCATATGGCTCGCTCCAGCAACAAACTGCTTGTTCCAGGCATCGAACAAGCGTTGGAACAAATAAAATACGAAATCGCCCAAGAGTTTGGCGTACAACTTGGGGCCAACACCGTTTCACGCGCCAACGGCTCCGTCGGCGGAGAGATTACGAAACGGCTCATTGCTCAAGCGCAAAGCGAATTGGCAGGACAAAAAACGGAATAAAGCCGAGCTTGGTCACTCGGCTTTTTTCATTTTGGGATTCATCCGTTTTTGTTGGTGATCGATGTGTGCTGGACGGCGCTCGTCCTTCTCGTCGCCTCCACGCCCATTCGCCGCCTTTTTCGCTTCATCATGAGCGCCTGGCCGCAACGGACGGGCGTTCCCATGGCTTTTCGGTTTCACATCACTCTCTTTTTCAGGAGAGAGGCTTCCTTGGATCGAGTCGGAATGTTTCTGCTTGCTCGGCAACTGTTTTTCGTTTTTCAATGGTTTCGGTTTTGACTCGTTATAGTTCTGTTTCTTTGGCGGCTGTTGTGCCGGTTGTTCTTTGACTGCCGGCGTTTGGTTTCCTTTTTTTCTGCCGTTGTCTTTATCTTTTCCATCTTCTCCTTTACGGCCGTTGCTATGCGCCGAGCGGACAGATGCCGGCGAAGCCAGTTTCACCTTTTTCTCAATTTGCAACAACTTTCCGGTCGTCATGCCCCTCTCGACAGCCCGTTTGCGCATATCCATCGTACTGTTCGCCGCGGTAATGACGATCCGATCATCTGCGACGGCACGCTGAATTTCTGCAAGCTCAGCGGACAGCCTACGTGCGGAAGAGGTATTATGTTCTTTTTCTACTGTCGTAATCAGTACTTCCCCGCCTGCCTTTAAATACCCCTTTTGTTCACTTAACGCAATGATTTGTTTCGTTACCGAAGAGAATGGTTCATTTTTCCATGACGGAAGCGCCGCCAATATCTTCTTTCCTTCCTCGTTGTAAGCCTTCAGCGTCAACACACGCAGTTTCGCGTCGACACCCGCTTCTATGCTTGGATTGATGTCGATCGACATGTAGGCGTACACCGTATTGGAAGGACATTGAATCCAAGTCGCCAGGAGCACCGCGGCCGCCGTCAGAACACTTATGAGCGCATATCGAAACGAACGGCGGCGAAACGGAAAAGGACGGCCAACCGCATTCGCTTTGACCTCTTCTCCAATCTCGCATTCTTTTTCTTTTTTCAATCGGAGAAATTCTCCTTCCGGCGTCAATACCGTGACGAACTCTTCATCCAACTCCAGCACAATCCCCTTTTTCACGATGAAAGCACCCCTTTTATATAGTCCTTTAAGTAAATGTAATCGCCCGCCAAAATGACCGCGACCGCAATAATGTATTTTCTGTTTCTCTCAATCGTCTTGCGGCTGACCGACGCCATCGTTTCCAGTTGTTTGATCGGCAGCTGCTTTTTTCGAAACAACAGGGCGAGCCATTCCTCGTTCGCCACAAGCAGCTCCGCGACGCGAATGGCGTTGAGGCGGGCGTCTTTATGTTTTGGCGATTGTTCGACTAAATCGTGAAAATGAATGCCGAATTGTTTCAGCACTTGCTGGTAATGGAGAATTTCTTCCCGACGCTGTTCCTGTTCGATTTGCCTATAAAACTCCTCAACCGATAATTTCGCATCTACGTACGTTTGCGCCGCCTGCTCGCCGTCTTCTCCATCTTCGACATGCCATATGGCCTCTCGCGTTCTCACCTCTTTTCGAATGTAATCGATGAGGCGCCGCTTAATGAGCAGCTCCGCAAACGACAGAAAGGAACCTCCTTTGTGCAACGCATATTTTTCAATCGCTTCGTTAAAAGCGATCAGCCCAATGCTCGCTTCATCATCTTCCTCGTGGATGAACCTTTTGCATACATTGGAGACGGTTTTGACGATAAACGGCTTATATTGCCGGATGAGCTCATTGCGCAACGCTTCATTTCCCCGCTGAATTTCCGCAACCGTCTGTTCAAGCGTTCTCTCTCTTCTTTTCAATAATGTCCCAAACACCCTTTTCACCCCGCTTATACAAGCCGGACTGACGCTCGTTCTTTATACTATTCGCCCATCGTAAACCAAATATGGCCGTCGTTCAAAGGGAATTTTCTCAAAATATGCAAGTGAACACAGGTTCCCAAAAAGGTCCGACGCCGCACCGAGCACACGCCTTCCATCAGCAAAAAATCAGATGTTTTTCCCAGCTATATAGACTTCCATGACGAAACATTTTCGTCACCATCGGAGGGATGAAAATGTCCTTATGTTGAATGCTGGAACTTTACGCATTTTGGAATTCGGGTATTTTCAGGATAGATGCCATTTGAAGTTTTACCATTTGCAGTTTTTACCAAGAATTTGATCGACTGTCGGGCGACCGAACAACGCCGCTTCCAGGCCCATAGATGGGTCTGTGAAGCAGGCAGTTGCTCGGTCTTTCGTCACGCCAAGGCGTGACGGAGGCAAGCCACAGGCTTGTTCCTCGACATTCGAGAAATGAATCAGCGACTTTTTCGTCAAGGACTTCGCCGCATCTATAATAAATCCAATAAGGAAAAAGGGGTGAAACGCGGTGTTGCCGAAAAGTTTGACGAAATGGAAAAAGGGCTGTTCCCCCATGAGGACAGCCCCCTTTTCATTGTTTGGCCGTTCATCCAGCCTTTTCTTCAGTCCGTGCCATTTCATTCAGCTCACTATGCTTGCGGCCGTAGATAAAGTAAATCACTAGACCGATCAGCAGCCACGAGACAAAACCGATCCATGTCATCGCCGGAAGCTGAAGAACGAGGTAGCCGCAGAATAAGACAGCCAAAATCGGAATGACCGGGACAAACGGAACGCGGAATGCCCGTTTTAAATCTGGTTGCGTTTTACGCAACACCAACACGCCGATCGAGACGGTGATAAAGGCAAAGAGCGTACCGATGTTCGTCAGTTCGGCCAATTTGTTGAGCGGGATGATGCCGGCAAATACCGCTACAGCCGATCCAGTCAGCCACGTATTGACATACGGCACTTGGCGCGTCGGGCTGATGCGAGCAAACACTTTCGGCAGCAAACCGTCGCGGCTAATGGCGTAGAAGAGACGCGTCTGCCCATACATCATCACAAGGAGGACGGTCGTAATGCCGGCGATCGCTCCGAGCGAAATAAAGCCCGCGACCCAGTCTTGGTGGATATAGTTTAATGCAAACGCCACCGGGTTTTTCACGTTGAGCTGCTCGTACGGAACGATACCTGTCAATACGAGCGAAACCGCAATATACAACAAGGTGCACACAAGCAACGAAACGATGATGCCAATCGGCATATCGCGCTGCGGATTGCGCACTTCTTCCGCCGCCGTCGATACCGCATCAAAGCCGATGTAAGCGAAAAAGACTGTCGCCGCGCCGGTCGCCACGCCAGAGAAGCCATACGGCATAAACGGCGTCCAGTTTTCCGGCTTGACATACCAAATGCCGACCGCCAAAAAGAGCAGCACAACCGCCACTTTAATGGCAACGATCACCGCATTAAAACGAGCCGATTTTTTCGCGCCTAAATTCAACAAAAACGTAATGAACAGAACGATTAAAATCGCCGGCAAATCGATGAACGTTCCTTTTGCCGGATCATACGCACTCGTTAGCGCCTTCGGCAGCTCGATGCCAAAACCGGAAAGCAGCCCTTGGAAATAGCCGGACCAACCGACGGCGACCGCCGACGAAGCAACTCCGTATTCCAAAATCAAATCCCATCCCAAAATCCAAGCCATGAGCTCACCAAACGTGGCATAGCTGTAAGTGTAAGCGCTCCCGGACACTGGCACGGTTGAGGCAAATTCTGCGTAACAAAGCGCCGCAAACACACACGCCAACCCAGACAAAATGAACGAAAGAACGAGAGCCGGACCAGCGTGCTCCGCCGCCGCCACCCCGGTCAGGACGAAAATGCCTGTCCCGATAATGGCGCCGATGCCAAGCATCGTCAAATCAAATGCCCCTAACTCTTTTCGCAGCGAGGCTCCTTTTGCCCCCGATTCCTTCATGAGCAACTGAATCGGTTTTTTACGAAACAAATTCATAGATGTCTCCCCTTGTCGTTTTTTGTAGAAAATTGTTGAATTTTATTGTCGAATACAGTTGTCATTCTACATGATCCTCGTTTTTTTGTAAAGTGCGAAAATAAGAAAAACAGCAAAAAATTTTTTCCGTTTTGTGCGGCAAAGCCAAAATATTTTCTAAATATAACAAAAAAGATTAATTTACAAATTTTTCAGATAAATGTATAATGAATATGTGACAAATTTGTGTCAAGAAAGGGGGATTCACATCCGCCGCTTGCGGCAGAACGTTCCATTGCCCTTTTTAACGTAATTTCCGAAAGAAGTCTCCCCCTCAAGGAGCGTGAAGGGCGACAGCCCAGTGAGCAGGTGGGAGAGGTAGGATGAACTCTCGGAACGAGAGGGATCGCTCGGTCCATTTCCTGTCACTAGACGGGATTACCCGAGAAGCCCCCACTTCAAGCGACCCATAAGGGCGATAAGTGGTGGGTAGTTCACAAACGCTTTAACACAAACAAGGAGGGATCACGATGGCAGTAAAAAAGGAATCATTAGCCGGTGAAGGGGGCATCAACTATGAAGCCATCGCCCAATCCGCTTCGTTTCGCGAACTCATTCAGGCAAAGAAGCGGTTTATCATCCCGGCAACCATCTTCTTCTTCGTCTTTTACTTCGCCCTTCCGGTATTAACGTCGTACTCGAAAGCGCTCAATGCGCCGGCGATCGGACCGGTCAGCTGGGCTTGGCTGTTTGCCTTTGCGCAATTTGTCATGACATGGGCCTTATGCATTCTTTATTCGAAACGCGCAGCACAATTTGATGACATCGTCGAGCAAGTGAAGCAAGAAGCAAAGGAAGGAGGAAACGCCTAATGCACGGGCTGGCCTTTTTCCTCTTTCTTGTCATCGTCGCCCTGACGTTGATCATTACGTATTACGCTTCGAAACGGACCAAAACCACCAGCGAGTTTTATACGGCCGACAGCAGTCTTACCGGCTGGCAAAACGGGCTGGCCATCGCCGGCGACTATATGTCCGCTGCATCCTTCTTGGGCATCGCCGGCATGATCGCGCTGACAGGATTTGACGGCTTCTTTTACAGTATCGGCTTCCTTGTCGCTTATCTCGTCGTCTTGTACATCGTTGCCGAACCGCTTCGCAACCTCGGCAAGTACACGATGGCCGATATGATCGCCGCCCGTTTTGATGATAAGAAAGTGCGCGGCGTCGCGGCGTTAAATACGATCGCCATTTCGACCTTCTATATGATCGCCCAGCTTGTCGGCGCCGGCGGCCTGATCAAGCTTCTGTTGGGCCTAGACTACGTTTATTCTGTCTTGATCGTCGGCGTTTTGATGACGGTGTACGTCGTCTTCGGCGGCATGACAGCAACGAGCTGGGTGCAAATCGTCAAAGCCGTCTTGTTGATGGTCGGTACGTTTATCATTTCCTTAATGGTCTTTGCCAAATTCGACTTCAGCATCGCCAAAATGTTCCATGAAGTCAAAACCGCCACACCGCTTGGCGAGGCGTTTTTAAATCCAGGCAATAAATTTAAGGATCCGCTTGACACCCTTTCGCTCAACTTGGCGCTCGTGTTGGGGACGGCCGGGCTGCCGCATATTTTGATCCGCTTCTTTACGGTCAAAGACGCGCCGACCGCGCGCAAATCGGTCGTTTATGCGACATGGATCATCGGGACTTTCTACGTGTTGACGATCTTTTTAGGGTTTGGCGCCGCCGCGTTCGTCGGCTATGACAAAATTGTCGCCGCCAACCCGGCCGGCAATATGGCCGCCCCGCTGTTGGCCGAAGCCCTTGGCGGAGATTTCTTGTTCGCCTTCGTCTCGGCTGTCGCGTTTGCGACCATTTTGGCCGTTGTCGCCGGGCTCGTTCTGTCAGCCGCCTCGGCGTTTGCCCACGATTTTTACAGCCATATTTTGCGGCGCGGCCAAGCAACGGAAAAAGAACAAATGCTCGCCGCCCGCTGGGCGTCGGTCGGCGTTTCCGTACTCTCGATTTTGTTGGCGCTGTTTGCGCAAAAAATGAACGTCGCCTTCCTTGTGTCGCTCGCCTTTGCCGTCGCCGCAAGCGCCAACTTGCCGACGATTGTATTCACCATCTTCTGGCGCCGTTTTAACACGACTGGAGCGATTACAGGGATGCTTGTCGGGCTTATCAGCGCCTTGGTGCTCGTCTTCTTCAGCCCGAACGTCTGGTCGCCGCAGCCAGGGGCCGCCATTTTCGTCGGCGAACCGCTCTTTAAGCTCGCCAACCCGGGCATCATCTCGATCCCGCTTGGCTTTATCGGCGCCGTCGTCGGCACGCTCGTCTCGTCGAAAAAAGCGGATGAAAAGAAATACACCGAAATTGTCGTCAAAGCGAACACCGGAATCGGACGGGTATAACGCCACGAACAAAGAGCTGGCCCAAAGCGCCAACGCGTTTTGGGCCAGCTGAAAATGAGTGCTATAACAGTTTGTACATAATAATATTCGTTGACAAATTCCCCGTTGCCGCATCGCTCACCTCAATCGGTCTTATGATCATTTTTCGTTTCCCCTTTTAAATGGAAGGCTTATTGAATGCCATCCGCTTTATGTCGTCGCCCGATGAAACACCTTGGCAAACTGCGTATACCGCTCGACTTGGCGGCGGTCAACGTCGTAGCCGATGCCAGGAGCGGCCGGCACACGAATCAAGCCGTCAGCCACTTCGACTTCCGGAATGATCAAATCCCGCTCCCAATAGTGGGACGACGCGGCGGTGTCGCCAGGAAGTGTGAAGTTTTCCAACGTCGTGATCGCAATATTGTGGGCGCGCCCGACGCCCGCTTCGAGCATTCCCCCGCACCAAACCGGCACGCCGCGCTCAGCACAAAGATCGTGGATGCGCTTCGCCTCCCCAAGCCCGCCGACACGCCCAATTTTGATATTGATGATGCGGCAGCTGCCAATGTCAAGCGCCTTGCGCGCATCGTCATAGGAACGAATGCTTTCATCAAGGCAAATCGGCGTCTCAAGAAGCGGCTGCAATCGCGCATGATCGATGAGATCGTCAGCTGCCAGCGGCTGTTCGATCATCATCAACCCAAATTCATCGAGCGCTTTCAGCCGATCCACATCGGCAAGCGTGTACGCCGAATTCGCATCGGCCATGAGCGGCACGTTCGGAAACGCGCGCCGCACCTCGCGAATGACATCGACATCCCATCCGGGCTTAATTTTCACCTTGATTCGCCGATATCCTTGCGCCACATACCGTTCAATGACCCGCAGCAAGTCGCCCACCGTCGGCTGAATGCCGATGCTGACGCCGACTTCAATCTCCTTTTTCGTCCCCCCGAGAGCTTGATAAAGCGGGACGCCGAGCCGCTTGGCATATAAATCCCACACCGCTCCTTCAAGCGCCGCTTTCGCCATATGGTTTTGGCGGATGGCGGCAAAGCGCTTTGACAGTTCCTCTGGATGATCGATCGGCTCCGCCAGCACAAGCGGGACAAGGAAGTCCTCGAGCATATGCCAGTTCGTTTTCACCGTTTCCTCGTTGTACCACGGGGCGGCAAACGCGACCGATTCGCCCCAGCCGGAAACGCCGTCGCGATCGACCGCTTCCACTAAAAGAAACTCTTTCGTTTGAAACGTGCCGAAGCTCGTTGTAAACGGCGACTTCAACTCCATGTGCAAATGGCGCAAGATGACGTACTCAATGCTGATCGTCATTCCTCTTCCCCTTTCTGCGGCAGCCATTCGTTTCTCCGCACCCATATGTAATACATCGCCGGCTCCCCGGAACGGCGCCAAGCGCTGGCGGCAATCCAGCCTTCCGTGAGCAGCCGCTGAAACAGAGCGCGCGTCGTCAGCCGCCACTCAAGCGCCAACGCCAGATCCCGCTCTTTCAACTGAGGAAAGTCAAGCGGAACCGCAGCCAACAACAACGGCGCTGCTTTTTCATCGACGTCCTTCAGCACTGGCCGCAACAGGCCGTCAGCCTTTTGGTCTGCATCGAGCACCGCCAGACTTCTCGCTTTGAGAAAATCGGCTGTAGCCAAGCTCCGCTCCCCGGTCGGACGCTCATCAAGCCGCCATTCGACAATGAAGCGGTCGGACGGCAGTTGACCGTTCAGCGCATCATTCATTTCGCCGTAGCAATTCTCCACATAGCCGACGGCTGCCGCCCCCAACTTCGCTAGGTTCAGGTAGCCGTTGCGGCTTTGCAGCGGATCGTACGTCCAGCGGATGCGCTGATAGCCGCGCCGTCGCGCTTCTTCCGCCTGTTTCATTTTCAAGCGATAGCCGATCCCTTGATCGCGAAACGATTCGGCAATCCCCATCATATGGGAGCAAAGATACACTTCCCCGTTCCGAAACCCAGGAAAGCTGTAGACAAAGCCGACGAGCTTCCCGTCCGCATACGCCCCGATGATCAAGCCGCCGTTTTTCGCCGCCGTCAGCGTTTGATGGAGCGGAATCGGTGCTGTTCCCCAAATCTCCTCCTCAAGCCTGGCCATCTCGTTCAACTGTTCGATCGTCTCAATGATTTGCAGCGACAGAGGCACGCTCGTTCTCCCCCCGCGGCGCAAACATCGCAAACGTATTCATCACAACCCGCGCCAAAATTTCCACGCCGGAAAGCAAATCCTCGCGCCGGAATGTCATCTTGGGATGATGGAGTCCAGGGTGCAAGTCGCATCCCAATCCGAGCATCGTCGTTTTCAGCTCCGGTTTTTTAAAGGGATAAAAATGGAAATCCTCCCCTCCCGACGTCACGACCGGCGGAACGCACTTTTCCGTCCCCAAAGTCGTGATAATCGCCTCCTCCATCAGCCGCACAGCATCTGGATCAGGATTAGCGGCGACGATGCGCGTCCGCTCCATAAGCTCAATATCAGCTCCGTAAATCGCAGCGACCCCGTTGATCACATGGCGCAGCCCCTCGATGAGCCGCTCCATCGCTTCGTTCGTTTGCGCCCGCAAATCAAGGGCAAATTCCGCGTAGTCCGGGATCGTGTTCGCATCTTTTTCACCGGCGTGAAACTTCGTCATCTTGATCGACGCTGGCACTTGTGGGTCGATATGAATTTTGCCCAGCTCCTGCACGATGGCGCTGCCGACCTCAATGACGTTGACGCCTAAGTGCGGTCGCGCCGCGTGCGCCGCCACACCGCGAATTCGACCTTCGATGCATTGCGCCGCCCCGTGAAGGATCGCCGGCGCCGCGTATCCGCTTTTGACTTCCTGAACCGGCCGTAAATGAACGCCATACAAAAACGCCAAGCCATCGGCCGCTCCCTTTTCCATCATCTTCAACGCCCCTGTGCCTTTTTCTTCAGCCGGCTGAAACAAAAACCGGAGCGTCCCGGGCGGCTCATAGCCGATGCGGCGAAGCAATTTCGCCACCCCAAGCGCAATCGTCATGTGGGCATCGTGCCCGCACGCGTGGTTCGGCTGCCAAACGCCGTCGACTTCTTGCCAAAGAGCGTCCATGTCGCTGCGCACCCCGACCGTAAACGGGCCGGCGCCGATTTCTGCCACCACGCCCGGGCAATCGGCAAACGTCCGCACCCGATACCCTTCGCGCTCCAGCTCCTGACGAACAAATTCTGTCGTCTGCCACTCCTCCCAACTGATTTCTGGATGACGATGAAGGTGATCGAAAATCTCCCATAGCTCCGCTTTCATCTGCTGGACAATTTCTTTCATCCCGCTCTCCCCCGCTGTTTAAAATCAATAGAAAAAACATGGTTATATTCATTATAATATTCAAGCAAACAAATACAACGATAGGCAAATGATTGGAAAAAACAACTACACGCAGTTAAGGGCGACGTTTTGCCAGTTGGTTGACGACCTCAGAAAAAATGAGCCCCATCGCAATCGCCCCAGAAATCATGAACGCTTTCGCCGCTAGTGAAATGGCCGCATTGTAATCGTTCATGACAACATGGCGCATCGCCTCAAACGCTGTTCCGCCCGGCACAAGGGGAATAATGCCGGACACGACAAAAATAGTCGCCGGCGTTCGATAGCGGCGGGCGAACCCGTTGCTTACAAAAGCGACGAAAAACGCCGCTACAAACGTGGCAGCGACACCGTCCACCCCCGACCGGGCGGCAGCCATATACATCGCCCAGCCGCTCATGCCGACAAATCCACTGTACGGCAGCAATCGTTTCGGAATATTGAAAATGACGCCAAACAGCGATGACGCCACAAAGCTAAGCAACAGCTGCACAATCATCATCAGTACTCCCTGCTAACGAATCGATAAAATAAAGGCAATGCCGGTGCCGATCGCAAACGCGGTTAAAAATGCTTCAGCACCGCGCGACAAACCGGCGATCAAATGGCCGGCCATTAAATCGCGCACCGCATTGGTAATCGCCAGCCCCGGCACGAGCGGCATCACCGAGCCAATCATCATGTTTCCTATGTCTTCGACAAATCCGGCCCTTTCCATCAACAACACGATCCCACCGGCGACAAAAGCGGCAAAAAATTCAGCGAAGAACCGGATTTTCACGAGCCGATGCATCATTTCAAAACACCAAAACGCCATTCCACCGGAAAGAAGGGAAGGGAGAAAATGATTCATGCCGCCTAACAGCGAGGCAAAACAAGCGCTCGCCGCCGCTGCGGCAGCGGTTTGCTGCCAAAGCGGATAACCGAGTGGCTGTTGCTGAACACGTTCCAGTTCTTTGCGCGCTCCATCGAGCGACAGTTCGCCGCTGCTGATGCGGCGGGAAATGTGGTTGACAAGCGCCACCTTGGATAAATCGGTCGAACGCTCGGAAATGCGAATAAACCGTGTTACATTCGTTCCCTCAACGGAAAACATGATGCCCGTTGGGGTCACATAACTGTGAGAGCGGGAGACACCAAACGAAGCGGCAATACGCCCCATCGTATCTTCCACCCGGTATGTCTCCCCACCGCTTTCAAGCATCAATTTTCCCGCCAATAAACAAACATCTACAATGTCATCCACCCGCTCCGTCATGACCGGTTTGCTCCTTTCGTTTCTGCTCGGCATGGCATTGGCCGGTGCTTCCTGATCACGTTAAGCCCCACTAGGCGCTCATCGCAAAAACAAACTCCCACCAAACGGATTGGCAGGAGTCGCCTTGGATATCGTCGTTACCAAACTTGTTTCCATTATACCAAACAGGCGGCTAACTGCCAAACCGTGAAGGGAATCTCACCATTTCCCTTTCTTTACTATTTTTCTACTCCTTTCGCCCGATTTTTCGCTCCCACAGTCGAAAAAAGGCTCGCCAACGGCGAAATCGTTATAGCGAAACATCTCACATTCGATCAAGCAAAAGGAGGAACAATGATGATGAACAAGCGATTTTCGCTCCCTCGCATACTATCAACAAGCGCACTCGCCGCAGCTGTTGCGCTCGCTCCTTACGGCCCGGCGGTGTTCGCCAGCACAGGAATCGAGGGGAAAACAGACGGCAGCACGGCAACCGAAGCAGAGGCCGGTGTCAACCACGACGTCCCGGTTTTGTTGCCAGGCGACTTTTTCTACTTTGTCAAAACCATGATGGAAAAAATCGAACTTGCCCTCACGTTTGACGATGCGGAAAAGGCGAAACGGCTCGCTGAATTCGCTGAAGAGCGGCTAGCCGAAGCAAAGGCGCTGCTTGAACGCGGAGACGTCGAGCAGGCAAAAGAAGTGCTCGCCAATGCCCTGAAACAACAAGATCAAGCATGGAATGTGTATGAAAAAACAAAACAAGCGGATGAACCAAGCGAGGAAACTGCAAAACCTGATGCCGAAGCATTGCGCCAACAGCTGGAAGAAAAATTTTCGCAAAACATCACGGCTTTGCAAGCCGCACTGGAACGGGTGAAAAACCCGCACGCCAAAGAGGTGCTCGCCCGCAACATTGAAAAAGCGAAACAAAAACTGGAAAATAAAATCGAAAAGCGGCTGGCGAAACAAGCACAACGGAGCGGTGAGGTAGAGGAAACGAACAACAAAACGACAACGCCAACGGACGAAACGGAGGAATTGAAAAACGAAAGCGCGCCATCCGCTCCTGAATCAACCGAAACGGAAAAGCCAGCTACTGTATCCGCACCGGTGAAAGACGAGACAGCGATTCAGCAAAATGAACAAACGAACACCGGCATAAAAGCAGAAACGACATCGTCCCCCATGCAAGTGATCAATATGGAAACAAAAGAAAATGTTCACCGGAATGCTGCTGCCAGCGCCAAAGCAAACGGCCAAAAACATCAAGCGACGGCCGTGGTGAACAAACAAGCAGAGGCCCATGTCTCGAAACAAGCAGAAGCCCGTATCTCGGTTTCTCATTCACACCAACTGAAGCAGGCGGCCACACCGCAAGCGAAAGCCGACCATCGGTCCGTTCACAAACCGAACAAGCAAGAAAAGAAATAAGCCTGATCCCCGCCACCTGCGTACACGCGGAAATGGAGATTCTTCCCGGTTTCAGATAAGAACGGCTGTTTTCAACGGGCGTTGAAAACAGCCGTTCTTCGCCATGCGTAGCCCCTTTTTCGTCAGACTTCTCCTTCACACTCACGCCAGGTGATGACGGTTCTCCCGCTCCGAGATGATTTTCGAGATACGGGGAACGATCGGAAACACAACATAGAAGACAAAATCGAGCATGGCTACCCGTTTCCCATCGTCTTCCTCCCCTCGCCACCGTTTTCTTTATATACGTCTCAACCGTTCAGGTCGTTTCCGCGCCGATCACTTTCAGTCCTCTAGCCTCTATCCAAACCGACACTTCCCCTTCTCCCGCCTCTTCCCCATCCGCGTGAACAGGAACAGGGGCTGTCGGGCGGATGCACACGTTTCGTCCAGCGAACACGCAAACTTCTTTCATCCGCACATGTCCGCCCCAAAATACGGACAAAAACAGGGCAAGAATTTTCCAGCGGGAAATCGCTCCGACAACCGTCACATGAAGCAGGCCATCGTCCGCCCGCGCTGACGGAGCGATGCGCATTCCACCGCCGTAGTACGAATGGTTCGACACCGTCGCCATCCAAGCTTTAGGAAACGAATAAGCCCGTCCGTCAATGAAAAGTTCGAGGTTCGTTGGTTGATAGCAAAACAGCTCCTTCACTAAATAAACGGCATAAGTAAGCGCCCCAAGCCCGAAGCGATTCAGCCTTCCCTTCCATTTCGAGCGGTTGACCGCGCGGGCGATGTGGGCGTCAAATCCGCAGCCGATGCTGCTGGCAAACACGCCGTCCGGCACGGCGCTGCTGGCAAAACGGCCGAGATCGAAAGCCCAAGCCTTGCCGGACTGAGCGCCATTCACCAGCCGTTGGAGCGCCTGTTTCGGTTTTCGGGCCAGACGGAAACCGCGGACAAAGTCATTTCCCGTTCCGGCGGGAATGCAGCCTATCGCCACGTGCGGAAACATTCCCGCGCCGTTCACCACTTCATGCACCGTCCCATCGCCCCCGACAGCCGCGATCACCGTCGGTTCAACACGTTCCTCGCCGATTCGTCGGGCGATTTCCCTTCCCTCTCCCTTTCGGCTCGTCCAATACGCCTGATAGGCGATTCCTTCCCGATCCAGCAACGGTTGCAGCTGCTTCCAAATGGACACGGACCGGCCGTTTTTGGCGGCTGGATTGATAATGAAATAAAGGTTCATCCTCTTCCCCCATTCATAACCCCTTTTCTTACCTATTGGCCGTTGGTTTCATTTTTCCTCTCGTTGAAATGAAAAAATCCGAACCCGCAAACCGGATTCGGATCCTCTGTCATTCCTCGCCAATAATTTTGACTTCCAACTCCAGATCGACCCCGAATTTTTCTTTCACTGTTTTGCGCACCATTTCGATCGTCGCAATGTAATCGGCAGCGGTCGCATTGTTTTTGTTAATAATGAATCCCGCATGCTTCGTCGACACTTCCGCACCGCCGAATCCTTTTCCCTGAAGGCCGCTGTCTTGGATGAGCTTGCCGGCAAAATAGCCCGGCGGACGCTTAAACACGCTTCCGACCGACGGATACTCAAGCGGTTGTTTCGATTCGCGCTGAAAGGTTAAATCATCCATTTTCGCCTTGATTTGCGCATAGTCGCCCGGCTGGAGCGCAAAGACCACTTCCAGCACAATATCATGCGTCCGGCTGATCAAGCTTGTTCGATAGCCAAGCTCCAGCTCTTCATTTTTCAGCGTTTTCAACTCACCGGCGAGCGTCGCCACTTTGACATGGTCAAGCACATCTTTCACTTCACCGCCGTACGCTCCGGCGTTCATCATAATCGCCCCGCCGACCGATCCCGGAATGCCGCAGGCAAACTCCAACCCGGTGAGGTGTTGTTCGAGCGCGAACCGCGACACCGCTTTAATATCCGCCCCGCTTTGGGCGATCACGTTGTTTCCTTCACGCCAAATGCGGTTCAAATGCTTCAGTTGCATGACAATGCCGCGCAGCCCGCCGTCGCGGATAATGACGTTCGAACCGTTGCCAAGAAGCGTAAACGGCAGGCCGTACTCTTCTTTCAGCCGCAACACCTCAATGACCTGCTCGTACGTCTCCGGCCAGACGAGAAAATCGGCCTTGCCGCCGATCCGCACCAATGTATGGTTTTTCATCGGCTCATCGCGAAGGACATTTCTTTCTCCACAAATCTCTACGAGTCTTTGATAAATATGTTCCGCATGTTCCATCGTTCTGTCACCTTCTTTACTTCTTCCGTGCCGCCCAGCGGCATTCATTCCACACCGTTTCCATTATCGCCGGAATCGCGTCGCATATCAAGTGGGCAATGTTCCTTATTCTGTTTTATTCCACACTGGGCCAAAAGGTGACCGTTCGAAGGGGCCGAGATGTTTACGTCTCTTTCAATATGGAAAAGATGGTATACGACCATGTTTGGGGAGGGAGTTCATTGCACGACACGTTAAGGGAAGTTCACGCCATTCTCAGCCGGTCGAAAGAAGCGCTCGGCCAGTTTCAAGCGATTTTAGAACCGACGATTGAACAAGCCGCGGACGACCATGAACGGCTGTATTGGCATCATATTTACGAAGAAGAGGAACACCGGTTTGACCGTTTGGCCGCCTTGCTGCCAAAGTTGGAGGAGGCATTGGCGGACGAAGCATTCTTATCGCGGGAAAACGGCGACTTTTTGCGCCTGTTGCAAGACATCAGCCTTGAAAAATTCGGCTTGCACAACTTTTTGGAGCATCTCGATTTGTCCCTCTTCCACTATAAAGGGACGGAACATGAATCGACGATTGCGGCGCTGCGCGACATGACCGCTGCCGATTACCAACAGATGAAAAACGCCCTTGAGGCGCTGAATCGCGCATTGGACGCGCCGGTTTCCTTCGCCGCCGCAACGCCAACGGACGAAAAAGAAAATCAAAAAGAATATGTAAAACTAGCGCAATACGCCGCCCCGCCCGCCACATCGGCGCCGGATCGCCCATCGATTGGAACAAGACGGCAGCTGACAGTCGGCAGCTTAAAACACAGATAAGAAAGGAGAGAAAACATGGATAAAACGAAGCTGTACCCAGAAGCCCCTCTCACAAGCAGCCAATGGGGCGAGCTTGACGAACTAGTCATTGAAACGGCGCGACGCCAGCTCGTCGGCCGCCGGTTTATCGATTTGTACGGTCCGCTCGGCGAAGGTGTCCAATCGATCGCCAACGATATTTATACGAACCCGGAGCACGGGGACATGAGCTTCCACGGCAAAGAGCTGAGCCTTTCCGAGCCGGCGCGCCGCGTGCATGTAACGATCCCGCTTTTGTATAAAGACTTTATTTTATACTGGCGCGACGTGGAACAGGCGAAACAGCTCGGCAGCCCGATCGACTTTTCCGCCGCTGCCAACGCCGCCCAGCAATGCGCCCTGCTCGAGGACGACTTGATTTTTAACGGTTCAGCCGAATTTGATGTGCCGGGCATTATGAATGTGAAAGGAAAGATCGCCCACATTCGCAGCGACTGGATGAAATCGGGCAACGCCTTCACTGACATCGTCGAAGCGCGCAACAAGCTGCTTCAGCTCGGCCATACCGGCCCGTACGCCCTCGTCCTGTCGCCGGAACTGTATGCGCTGATCCACCGCGTCCATGAAGGGACGCACGTCCTTGAAATTGAGCATATCCGCGAGCTGATGACCGCCGGCATTTACCAAACGCCGGTCATCAAAGGCAAACGCGGCGTCGTCATTGACACAGGGCGGCAAAACATCGACCTCGCTGTTGCTGTCGATGTGCAAACCGCGTTTTTAGATATGGAAAACATGAACTACTTGTTCCGTGTCTACGAATCGGTTGTGCCGCGCATCAAACGGCCAAGCGCCATCTGCACGCTCGAGGATCCGAACGAGTCGGCGTGAGCGGAGCGTAGCCCCCCTTGCCGTCAGACGGCAAAAACAGCGGAAGGGCATCGACCCGCACCAGCTTCACAAAAACACGCCCGAACGATAGGGGAGATCGCCGGGCGGTTGGTTGAGCTTCCCATTAAGCGGTGCGGGCCGTTTGCCCTTGAACGTTGGAGACGAGCAGCGACAATTCGGGGCTGAGCGCCTCAACGCCGATGTCATCGATAATCATTTTCGCTTCCCGCCAAACATGAACGGTATAGCTGCCTTCATAAATCTCAAAGAGGCGTTTTAAATAGCGCCGCTTGTTGTTGATCGCTTCCCGTTTATAAGCGGCGTTGTTCAGATCGCGGATTTTTTTATGCTCGGGAGCGGAAATGACACTAATGTCATGAACGTTGACAACCATCCGCTCGCCTTGCTCGGTCACAAAACCGACGGAGTAATATTGAGCGCCTAGCTGATCGATATGGACGATGCAAGCGTTTCGATATTCTTCCCCGGAGCGGAGACGGAGAAATGCAGCCTCGATGGCGCCGCCGACTTTTCGCTCGTTGGCCAAAATCGCGTTCATATCGCGCAGTCCGTTCATTGGAGTTCCCATGTTGCTCCCCCTTTATTTGCATGCCAATCTAGTATTGTCATCATGCCTTTTACTTTTATAATAGCAATCATCTTTCATGATGTAAATGAGATTCATTTTCAAAACAAATATGTAATTGAAAGAAAGGGAGTAAAAAAATGGAACGTTCCTTTACAGTCGGATCACTCAAACCAATGGCACGTTCGCCCATGCGCCCCGTTCTGTCCGAACCAACCAAACCAACAGCGCGCCCAACCGTCATTCAAGTGGAACAAAACGGAACATCGTTTGCCATACAACCCACCCGTGGCCTCTCGCTCCTTGACGCCGCCCTTCGGCAAGGCATCCCGCTCGATTACAAATGCAAAAAAGGAACGTGCGGCCGCTGCATGGTCACCGTTCTCGCCGGCGCTCACCTTCTCGCTCCGAAAACGCGGCGCGAGCGCGAAAAAACGGATCAACCAGCCAAACGGCTTGCCTGCCAAGCACCAATCCAATAAGTTGAGCGCTATTATAACACGATCGTCTTATTTTTTCTCCGTGTAATCGTTCCCATCTTCTTTCTCTCATTGCCTGACTCTTTACGCCATGGTATGATGGTGGGAAATACAAAAAAACGGAGGGATGCCTATGAGAACGGTCACCTTAACCCACGTCTTTGCCCATCCGGTTGCGCAAAAATATTTAAAACGATCTGGCCTCGCCCACGCCATCAACGCGGCGTACCATGCCTACCACCTTGCCCTCCGCCACGGAGTGAACGTCGACTTGGCGACAAAAGCCGCACTGCTTCATGATATTGGCCATTACACATGGTACAAAAACGGCCGTTGGGACTACGAACAATATCGGCAAAACGACATCCACGCCATCAAAGGGGCCGAACGCGCCCATAAGCTGCTCATCCGCCTGGGCGAACATCCGCAAAACGCTAAGGAAATTGCCCTGGCGATTTTGCTTCATACCGATTCCTACCTTCCAGAAGGAGAATGGAAACGAACGCCGCTCCAAGCCATCGTCAAATGGGCCGACGAAGCCGACGAGGAACCCGGCGGCCGCCACCATTATCGAACAATCAGCGATGATTTAGCATGGAAAAAAATCCGCCAGCTCGACGAACTCGTCAGCCGTCAGCAAGCCAAAGGGCGGCTCGGAGATATCGTTTGAACGCTTGCCTTGATGTCGTCATTCCCCTTGAACAGACACGAGACATTGCCACAAACCATGTATGCTCTGAACGGAAACAGCTCACCCTTGAATCAGGTGAGCTGCTTTGCGCGCCAGCAGCACAGAACGATCCCCCATCGAATGCCCCCTTATATCCTCATCGTCCACTCACGTTTGTAGACTGCTTGGCCATGTCCTTGCCAAAACGCCCGCTGCTGTTCGTTCAAAAAACGGCAAGTCAAGCAAAAGGCGAACGGCCTTACCTGACAAAAAAGCCACGCTGACCGCTGTCAAACGTGGCTTCTCCATCATTACAACTCATCAAATCCGTTGTCCACTTGCACTTTCGTATATTGGCGTGGTTTTTGTTCGAAAAAGTCGGATTTGCCAAGGTCGACTTCTTCATACGCTTTAATCCAGCGAAGCGGGTTCGTCCGATAGCCGTCGAACGGGCGGTCAAACCCAAGCTGGTGGGCGCGGACGTTGGCGTAAAACTTAATGTACGCCTCCAAATCAGCCAAGTCGATGCCATCGATCTCATGGCCGATGATTTCCCGCGCCCATTCGATCTCCAGCTCAGCCGCTTTCCTAAACGTTTCCCGGACAAAATCCGCCAACTCCGGCGTCCGATATTCCGGATATTCGTTCAACACTTCTTTGAAAATTTTCGCAAACAAATCGACATGAATGTGCTCGTCACGGTTGATGTAATTGATCATCGTGCTCGTCGCCACCATTTTTTGCTGGCGCGCGAGGTTGTAGAAGAACGCAAACCCTGAGTAGAAAAACAGTCCTTCTAAAATGACGTCAAAAACGATCGAGCGCAACAAGTTTTCCACATTCGGCTCTTCCGCAAACGCCTTGTAGCCGTTCGTCACAAAATCGTTCCGCTTGCGCAGCGTCGGTTCGTTCCGCCAAAAGTCGAATACTTCATCTTGCTTCGCTTTCGGCACAAGGCTCGAAAGCACGTACGAATACGAATGGTTGTGAATGACTTCCTGCTGGGCAAGCATAATCATGAGCGCGTTGATGCTCGGGTCCGTAATGTAATCAGCGACACGTCCGGCGTAATCGGTTTGGATGCTGTCAAGCAGCGCTAGGAGACCGATGATTTTCAAAAATGCCTCCTGCTCGCGGGCGGTTAATTGCGGAAACTGCTTCACATCTTGCGCCATATTGATTTCAAACGGCGTCCAAAAATTGGCGAGCATTCGCTTATATTTGCCATACGCCCACGGATAGGCAAGATCATCCCAATTCAACACATTCGAGCAGCGGCCGTTGATGATGCCCGTCGAACGGTTCGGCGCCTCCGGATCCATAATGGGCCGTTTGACTAAGCCGATCGTCATCGTCCATTCCTTCCTTTCGTTTTCTATAAAAGAATTTCTGATCTCCATGTCCCGTCTTGATCACCTGACAAGCTGGCACGGTGACAAGAAGAGCGAACAATGCCATGGAAAACCAAATTGCAGCTTATATAGTATCGTGTGAGCGGCCAACCGCCTACGCCTCTCCGGCACAAGGAAGTGAGCCTCTTTTGGCCCCGGTCAGCTCGCGCACGAATCGCACTCTTCGATCGTCCCCGATGTCGAACGCACGTAATACGTCGTTTTCAACCCCGACTTCCACGCCGTCAAATGCAAATCGAGCAGCTCCTTTGCCTTGATCGTATTCATGACGTAGAAGTTAAATGAGATGGCTTGGTCGACATGGCGCTGGCGCGCGGCGTTTTGCTTGATGCTCCAACGTTGGTCGATATGGTACGCCGATTTGTAATACCATGTCGTCTGTTCGTTTAGATCCGGCACGGTCACAGGAATTTTATAATCTTTCTTTTCCTCGGCATACACTTTTAGGAAAATGGGATCAATGCTCGCCGTGCTGCCGGCGATGATCGACGTCGAGGCGTTTGGAGCAATGGCCATGATATAGCCGTTGCGCACCCCGTAGCGGGCCACATTGCTCTTGAGTCGGTCCCAATCGAGCTCGCCGTGGCTTTGGTAGCCGCGCCGTTCGAAATAAGCGCCCGTCTGCCAATCCGATCCGGCAAACGCCGGGTAGCTCCCTTTTTCTTTGGCGAGCTCCATGCTCGCTTGAATCGCCAAATACGCGATCGTTTCATACAGTTCATCGGCGTAGCGGACCGCTTCCTCCGACTCCCAGCGAATGCCTTTTAACGCCAGCAAATGATGCCAGCCAAAGGTGCCAAGCCCGACAGCGCGGTATTTTTCGTTCGTCAAGCCGGCCTGCAGCACCGGAATGTTATTTAAATCAATGACATTATCAAGCATCCGCATTTGAATCGGGATGAGCCGCTTCAACACCCCATCGGTCACCGCACGTGCCAAGTTGATCGACGATAAATTGCAGACGACAAAATCGCCCGGGATTTTTTCGATCACAATCATCCCGTCTTTCACATATTGCCGCTTCATCACCGTCGGGCTTTGGTTTTGCGCGATTTCCGTGCAAAGATTGCTGCAGTAAATCATCCCGAGATGGCGATTCGGATTTTGCCGGTTCACTTCATCGCGGTAAAACATAAACGGCGTCCCCGACTCGAGCTGGCTGCGCATAATGCTTTTCATCACTTCGATCGCCGGCACTTTTTCTTTCGACAGCCTTGGTTCGTTGACGCATTGCCAATATTTCTCCCGAAAGCTGCCGCTCCCTTTTTCCTCATCATAAAAGTCTTCCAAGCTAAATCCCATCACCTTCCGCACTTCATGCGGATCAAACAAATACCAATCGCCGCGCTGTTCGACCTGTTCCATGAACAAATCAGGGATGCAAACGCCGGTGAACAAGTCATGCGTCCGCAGTCGTTCGTCGCCGTTGTTGAGCCGCGCATCGAGAAACGCAAAAATATCTTTATGCCACACATCCAAATAGACGGAAATGGCTCCCTTTCGCTGCCCCAGCTGATCGACGCTCACCGCTGTGTTGTTCAGCTGCTTCATCCACGGGATGACGCCGGAGGAGACCCCTTTGAATCCTTTGATGTCGCTGCCGCGCGACCGGATTTTCCCTAAATAGACACCAATGCCGCCGCCCGATTTCGATAAATTGGCGATGTCGGTGTTGCTGTCGTAAATCCCTTGCAAACTGTCATCGACCGTGTCGACAAAGCAGCTCGACAGCTGGCCGTATGACTTCCCGGCGTTGGCAAGCGTCGGCGTCGCCACGGTCATGTATAGGTTGCTTAACGCCCAATACGCTTCCTTCACCAACTCAAGCCGCCGCTGCTGCGGTTCATTCGCCATGAGCGTCATGGCGATGACCAAAAATCGCTCCTGCGGCAATTCATACAGCCGCCGCTCATAATCGCGGGCCAAATACCGATCCGCAAGCGTGCGCAATCCTATGTACGTAAACAAGTTGTCCTTCTCCGGATCAAGAAGCGCACCGATGGACTCAATTTCTTCTTTCGTATAACGTTCAAGCAGCAGCGGATGATATACTCCTTGTTCCGTCAGCGCAACAAGGAGCGAGTAGAAATCGCCATACCGCTTGCGCTCCTCGTACCCGCGATGCCGTGCTGCCTCGCGGTACAGTTGCTGCAAATACAGCCGGGCGCACACAAACGTCCATTCCGGCTCCTCCTCACTAATATACGACAGCCCTTCCAAAATGGCGGTTTGATACAGCTGCTCGAAGGTGACCATCTCTTTTCGGCTGAGAAGCTGCCATACACGTTCTTCATATTCCTCGAGCGACAAACGGACAAAGTCTGCCGCCGCCTGCTCCACCAACCTAGCAAACTCCTCGCGCGAAAATGATTTCTCTTTTCCTTGATCATCGACAACAATAGACTTCGTGGACACTGTCATTCGTTTCCCCTCTCCTCCATAAAAAAATCCGCTCGGGCAGGCGAGCGGATGAAACGACAGACGGAAAAAGGCAGACGAACTCCCTTTTTCTTTTCCCCTATCGTTTCATCTTCTCACACCCCGAAGAACATGAAACGTTCCAAGCAAGGCAGGTCTCCTGACTCGTGCATCGTCCTACTTTGGGTCCTTCCCAGCGGCGCGCTGAATGGCTCTTGCCGCCAGTGGCCATCCCATTTCGTCCGCACATACAGTTGCGGGGGCAGTTCCGGATTCACACCGGATTCCCTATTAAGTCCTGATGGACACCATTGCTTGGCGAAACGATATATAGTTGTTTAAAAAAGAGAACAAAACAATATATAGTAGATGATCATCCTGATGGAACAAGCATATACCAAAACCGGGAGAATTGCAAGAGTGGGTGAATCAAATTTTCTCTTCCTCAAAAAATCATGCCGTTGTTCACATTCCGTTCATAAAAGCATGCTACGATTCACCATGTACGAGAATCATACGAAGGAGGGGGACACAAAATGGGATACAAACCCCAAATCTCACCCGCCCATCAAGAGTGGGCAGTGGAAACACACGAATTGGTGAAAACCTTTGGCGACCACCGGGCCGTGGACGGTCTCAATTTGCGTGTGCGCGCGGGCACCATCTATGGTGTGCTGGGCCCCAATGGTGCCGGCAAGACAACGACAATCCGAATGTTAGCGACGTTATTGCGCCCGGACGCCGGTTCCGCCCAAATTTTTGGGTACGACGTCGTCAAACAACCGCAAATCGTCCGGCAATTGATTGGTGTCACCGGTCAATACGCCTCTGTTGACGAAACGCTCAGCGCAACAGAGAATCTAATGATCTTTTCTAGGCTTCTGGGGCTGAGCCGAACAGAAGCAAGGCGAAAAACAAGCGAATTATTGGAGGAATTTGGCTTGACAGAAGCAGCCAAGCGCCCATTGAAACATTTCTCTGGCGGTATGCGCCGGCGTCTGGATCTCGCCGCCAGCCTCATTGCCCAGCCGCCGCTCATTTTTCTTGACGAACCGACCACCGGACTCGACCCGCGCACGCGCAATCAAATGTGGGAAACGATCCGGCGCTTGGTGAATATGGGGACAACGGTGCTGCTGACAACCCAATATTTACAAGAAGCGGACGAATTGGCAGACCGCATCGCCGTAATTGATCACGGCCGAGTCGTCGCTGAAGGGACACCCGATGAACTCAAGGCGTCCATCGGTCAATCGTCATTGCAAGTCAAGCTGCAACATCCTGGAGAGATCGAAACGGCCAAGCGCATCATTGAGCGCGTTCTCCATGTTCGGCCGACAGTATCCTTAGAAACCGGGAACATCACGGCGCCGATGGCCGATCCAGACCATGTGACGGACCTGCTTGTCGCCTTGCGTCAAGAGGGCATCCACTTAACCGAGTTAAGTGTGCAAAAACCAACCCTCGATGAGGTCTTTCTGACCATTACCGGCCATGGAGTGGAAAAACGTGCAGATGAATCCAATGATGTAAGGGAGGAAGCGATGAGATGAAACCAGTGTCTCCTCAATTGGAGGTCAAACGCCAACAGAAAAACCGTACAAGCGTTTCCCAAGCTGTACGAAATTCGCTGACGATGGCCTATCGTGGTTTGTTGAAGGTGCGGCGCACACCCGAACAATTATTTGACGTCACTTTTCAGCCGATTATCTTCACCTTGATGTTTACCTACATCTTTGGTGGAGCCATCGCGGGGAATGTTCATAACTACTTGCCCATGATCATTCCCGGCATTCTCATCCAAACGTTGATCGGGGCTTCCGTCACTTCAGGAGTTCAACTTCGCGATGATATGGATAAAGGCGTGTTCGACCGCTTTAAATCGCTGCCGATCGCCCGCATCGCTCCGTTGGCTGGGGCGTTATTAGCCGATGTAGTCCGCTATGTCATCGCCACCACCCTGACGTTTGCCATGGGATTTCTTATCGGCTACCGTCCGGAAGGAGGGATCGCCAGTGTGGCGCTTGCAGGCGTTTTCGCCATTGGATGCGCGTGGGCCGTCAGCTGGATCTTTGCCTTCTTCGGCGTCATTGCCCGTCATGCGGCCGCTGTACAGGGAATCTCCATGCTGGCGTTGTTCCCACTGATGTTTGTATCGAATGCGTTCGTGCCGATCAAGACGATGCCCGATTGGCTACAATGGATTGCCAAAGTCAATCCCATTTCCCATATGATCGCGGCCGTCCGCGAGTTGACGAATCACGGAACGATAGGCACCGATTTCGTCCTCTCCTTGCTCGGCGCGGCGGCCATTGTTGCGATCTTTGCTCCGATCACCGTTCGTGTCTATATGCGCCGGGCATAACCACTGGGGATGTCCGCGATGAGCATCCCCGCTTCTCCAATGAATATTAAGAATCAAACCCATCGTTTCATTATCTGCTGTCACGACGAAATTATAAACGAACCAGCTTCAACATTGACGAAGGCCAAGCAAAAGCGACACAATGGAAAATAGCATGAAAGGACAATGAAAGGGGATGACGATGGCACGAATTTTAATCGTCGATGATGACGCGCATATCCGCGAACTCGTCAGCCACTTTTTAAACTTAGAAGGATTTACAATCCATGAGGCGGCTAACGGAAAAGAAGCACTTGACGTATTGGAAACGGTGAAAGTGGATTTGGTCATTATGGATATTATGATGCCGGAAATGGATGGTTGGGAGCTATGTCGCGAACTGCGCGACTACGACGATGTCCCCATTTTAATGTTGACGGCCAAAGGGGAAACAAGACAGAAGGTGAAAGGATTCGAGCTCGGGGCGGACGATTATCTTGTCAAACCGTTCGACCCACTTGAGCTCGTCGCCCGGGTCAAAGCATTGCTCAAACGGTATCGAATCGCTACATCGCAAATCGTACAAATAGGCCGTTTATCGTTAAACCGCAAGACGTACGAATGCCGTTTGGGAGACCAAGAGATCTTCTTGCCGCCGAAAGAATTTGAACTGCTTTTTAAATTGGCCAGCTATCCGGGCAAAACGTTTACACGCGACGAGTTGATTGAACAGATCTGGGGCTACGATTATGATGGGGATGAACGAACAGTGGACGTGCATATCAAACGGTTGCGCGAACGGTTTGCCCAACCAGATTCTCCATTTTCCATCCGCACGATTCGCGGGCTCGGCTATCGGTTGGAGGCACAGTCATGAAACGATTGCGATTTGTGCTTAAATCCATCTTGACGGTTATCGCTGTAATGTCCATCGTCTCTCTCTTTTGGACTGCGGCATATTTCATCACAGAAGCGCTCTACACCCGATTCGCTTGGCGGCCGCACCCGCTCGTTCGTCAAATCATTTCATCGATCCTCGGCTTTTTGCTGTTCGGGATAACTATGAGCGCGATCAGTCCTTTTTTGCGAAAGCGCGAAAAAGTATTTTGGCAGCACTTAATAGATGCCATTAATCGAATCGCCAAAGGCGATTTTCGAGTAAATCTACAGGCTGACTGGGGCGGACGGAATCATCCGTTTGCCGAACTCGTGACACGCATTAACGACATGGCCGCGAATTTGCAGGCCATGGAAGAAATGCGGCAAGAATTTATTTCTAATGTGTCTCATGAGATCGGCTCTCCGCTCACATCGATCCGCGGGTTCGCCCGAGCGCTCAAAAACGAGGACCTAAGCCGTGAGCAGCGGTTGCATTATCTCGACATTATTGAAACGGAGTGCGTCCGTTTGTCGAAGTTAAGTGAGAATTTGCTGCGGTTGGCGATGTTAGACTCTGATCGCTACCCGTTTCATCCCACATCCTATCGCTTGGACACACAGCTGCAAACACTCATTCTTCACTGCGAGCCACAGTGGGCGGAAAAAGAATTGGACATGTGTGTCCTGCTTGAAAAAGTCATCATTACAGCCGATGAAGATTTGCTTAGCCAAGTATGGCTGAACTTGATCCATAATGCGATTAAATTTACACCGAAAGGGGGAACCATCACCATCCAGCTACAACGCCGCGGTGAACAAGCCATCGTCACCGTTTCCGATACAGGGCCAGGAATCAACGAACATGACCAGCTCCGCATTTTTGAACGATTTTATAAGGCCGATAAATCCCGCCATCGCGCCGCAGGGGGCAGCGGGCTCGGGTTGTCGATCGCCAAGAAGATTGTCGATATCCATCATGGAATCATCTCCGTGCAGAGCCAGCCGGGAGAAGGAGCGACTTTTACGGTGGAACTCCCCGTTCATGGTCCGGTTTCTTAGCCCTCTCCATTCCCTATGACAAAAACAAACGAGCAGCATGTTCTTCCTTTTGGTGAAACGCCCATTTCGCGACATTGCTCTCGTCATCTAGAAGGTTGTGATGGAATAGAAAACTTTGGTTGAGCGGGAGGATTTCTAAAATGGAGAAACCTTACGAAATCGTTTTTTGTCTGAACAAAAAAACAGACCATGTTCAAGGAAATCATGGTTTTTCACCACCCCCTAAAACAATGGGGTCCTGTTTCGAATATCAAAACGGGCTGAATTCCTTCACTTGAAAGTCAGCCTCTTTCAATCAAGAGATGAACAAACGTCCCGGCTGAGCCCCGGGACGCTTCCTTTCTCTGCTACGCCTCCAAAACAGACGCTGGCCGCTTCTCGTTTTGTACGGATTGAGCAAAATCGTACTTCTTTTCCACATAGACTTGATGCCAAATCATAAACGCCAAGACCGTCCACAGCTTGCGGCTATGGTCCGCCTTGTGGCGGGCATGCTCATCCAGCAGTCGATAGAGTACGTCCTTATGGAACAGATGATCGGTTTCACTTTCGTGGATGAGTTGTCTCGCCCAATCATACATTTCGTTTCTCAACCAATGGCGAATCGGCACAGGAAATCCTAATTTTTTCCGGTTTAATACATGATCCGGCACGATGCCTTCGGCCGCTTTGCGCAAAATATATTTCGTCGTGCCGTTGGCGGTTTTCATGTCAGGGGCGATTTGCGCAGCAACCTCAAATACCTTTTTGTCTAAAAAGGGAACGCGCAGCTCAAGCGAATGGGCCATCGTCATTTTGTCCGCTTTGACTAAAATATCGCCCCTTAGCCATGTATGAATATCAATATACTGCATCCGGTTGACGGATGGGTAATGAATCGTTTCGCGGTAAAAAGGAGCCGTCACCGCCGTATATTCGCGCCCCTCTTGGTACGTTTTGAGCAACGCCGCTTTTTCCTTTTCGCTATAGATTTTCGCATTGCCGACATACCGTTCTTCAAGCGGCGTCGTGCCGCGCTCCAAAAAGCTTTTTCCTTTCATTCCGTCCGGAAGCAACTTCGCGATCACCCGCAACACCGCTTTTACAATGTTTGGCATGCGGGCAAACAGCCGCAACGACTCTGGTTCGCGGTAAATGTTGTAGCCGCCAAACAGCTCGTCCGCCCCCTCGCCGGAAAGCACCACCGTGACATGCTTTCTCGCCTCACGAGCGACAAAATACAGCGGCACAGCCGCAGGATCGGCAAGCGGATCGTCCATATGCCACATTATTTTCGGCAATTCTTCCATATACTCCTGCGGCGAAATGACATAGCTAATGTTGTCTACCCCAAGCTTCTCTGCGGTTTCTTTTGCGACATCGATTTCACTAAACCCTTCCCGCTCAAACCCGACGGAAAATGTCTTCAGGTGCGGATGGAATTGTTTGGCGATGGCGACGATGAACGATGAATCAATGCCTCCCGACAAAAACGCACCGACCGGCACATCGCTGCGCATATGGACGTTGACCGAATCAAACAGCGCATCGCGGATTTTCTTGACAAGCTCCTCTTCCGATTGGCGAATGGACTCGAAGGATGCCTTCCAATAACGATGAATGGTGAGCGGTTTTCCGACTTTTTTCTTGAGATAATGCCCCGGCTCCAGCTTGTAAATGCCGGCCGACATCGTCAGCGGCTCAGGGACGTATTGGAAGGTTAAATAATGCTGCAGGGAGTCGCCGTTCAGCGATTCCTGTCCGAGGGCCAGCAAGATGCTTTTCTTTTCCGAAGCGAAAAACGTGCGGTCTCCTTGCTCCGCATAAAAAAACGGCTTAATGCCGAACGGATCCCGCGCCGCAAACACTGTTTTCTCTTGCTTGTCCCAAATGACAAACGCAAACATCCCGCGCAGCTTTTCGACTGCTTTTTCTTTTTCGGCGCTGTAAAGAGCAACAATCACCTCGGTATCCGAATGCGTCGCAAACGAATATCCTTTCGCCGCCAGCTCTTCCCGCAATTCAAGATAGTTGTAAATTTCCCCGTTAAAAATGAGCCAATATCGATCGTTTTCATAAGACAGCGGCTGATGTCCCGCCTCCAGATCGATGATGCTCAAACGCCGAAAACCAAAACTCACGTAGTCATCCAAAAAATACCCCTCATCGTCGGGGCCGCGATGGATAATCAGGCGGTTCATCTCCGCCAACGTCGTTTTCCATGTTTGCTCCATCGCTTTCGGGCGATCATGAATACAGCCAATAAAACCGCACATGGCGATGATTGTCCCTCCACTTTGTTAAGAAAGAATCCAAAACCAACATCAAAAACTTTTTGATTTAAACCGAAGATGAAGAATGATTTATACAAAGACACTTTCATTCTATCGTACACAAAATCAAGTTTCAAAAACAATCTGTTTCCATTTTTTCAGGAAAACTGCTTGCAACATTTTCAGTTTCTCATAACATTAACGATAAAATATGGAGAAAGTGTGAATTTCACCATTTTTGCACATAGATCTGTTACGATAAAAACACACACGCATGATAAAGGAGTGGAAAATAGCTTGTTAGCGTTTACCCTTGCTTTTCTCATCGTTTCCCTTTGTTTTGTTCTCTTGAGGAGACCTTTAAATGGGAGGATGGATCAACTGTCGCTCGGATTGTATATTTCCTGTTTCTTGCTATTGGCCGCCTCATTATCCTATTATGCAAATTCGGCCCAGACAGGCGATGCCATCAAAGCCTTCGTACAGAAAAGAAACAGCAGAGAAACCAATCCGTCCCCCGGCAATCAAGCGGAGGAGGCGAATCGATCAACTGCTCCTTCAAAGAAACAAGCGCTAAGGACATCCGTCCTGATTGACGCTCCCCTTTTGTCTCAGCTTCCGGAACTGCCGAGGGGATGCGAAGTGACCAGCTTGGCCATGCTCTTGAATCATGCCGGCATTCGCGTCGACAAGATGACGTTGGCGAAACAAATCAAGAAAAATCCTGTTCCATATCAAGTGCGGAATGGCCAAGTGTTTTACGGACATCCAAATGAAGGGTTTGTCGGCGATATGTATACATTATCGAAGCCCGGATACGGCGTGTACCATAAGCCGATCAAGCAGTTGGCTGAACGGTACTTGCCGAACCAAATCGTCGACTTAACCGGGCAATCGTTTGAAAACATCTATACATACTTGGCCAAAGGCACACCGGTTTGGGTGATCACAAACACCACCTTTCGTCCTCTTCCTCCCTCTGCCTTTCGCGAATGGCAAACACCGCAAGGACCGGTCAAAATCACGTATCGGGAACACGCAGTGCTCATTACGGGATACGATGAGCAGTACATTTATTTCAATGACCCATTGACCGCCATCAAAAATCAAAAAGCACCGAAGCAAGAGTTTATCGCTGCTTGGGTTCAAATGGGACGGCAAGCGATTACGTATCGCCGCTAAGCTCGGCGGATCCGAATCGCTTGCTTTTTTTCCATTTTCATTGAACAATTGGCTCTTCACCAAAAGTTGTACTTGATTTTTTCCTCACACATCTTACTGATGCATCCACGAAAGAACAGGAAATCAATCATGTTTTGCCTACACCTGTTCAGAGAAGTTCACCGTCTGTCAAGTACACGTTTTGGTGATGAATCGAACCATTTTCTCCATACATTTTGCACATCTATTTTTTATCCTATTTCTTGTATCTCCCACTACAAGCGTAAGGAGGGAAAAACGACATGAAAAAATGGCTACTTAGCGCCGTTTTCGCAGGAGTAGTGGCGATTGGCGCCGCTTGCTCCAATCAGTCTTCGATGCAAGGGCACGACATGTCCGGCATGAATATGGAAAAAGAAAATACTTCCGCAAAAACAAGCAAGCAGCAATTGCCTTTAGCAACCGATACAGAAGTGTTATCCGGGAACGAAATTCACCTTACTGCGAAGGAAGCGTTATTACCCATCAATGATCAAGTCAAACTCCCGGTGTACACGTATAATGGCTCCGTGCCCGGTGCGCAAATCCGCGTGAAGCAAGGAGACAAAGTAAAAATCGTAGTAAAAAATGAATTGCCGGAACCGACATCGATTCACTGGCACGGCTATCCTGTGCCAAATAGCCAAGACGGGGTACCCGGTGTCACGATGGACGCCATTAAACCCGGTGAAACGTTTACGTATGAATTCACAGCAACCGTGCCGGGAACATATTGGTACCACTCTCATCAAAAAAGCGCCGAGCAGGTGGACAAAGGACTGTACGGCACATTGATCGTTGAACCGAAAAACGAGGAAAAAGTCGATCGGGACTATACTCTTGTGTTGGACGAATGGATGAGCGATCTGAACGCCGGAAGCCATACGGACATGAACATGAGCAGCATGAACCATAGCCATATGGGACATGGAAATAGCTCCGACGGCCAACAAATGGGGATGAATATGGGCCATGATATGAGCATGTATGATCTTTTCACGATCAACGGAAAAAGCGGAGCGGCTATTGAACCGTTAAAAGTGAAACAAGGGGAAAAAGTGCGACTTCGTCTTGTCAATGCAGGGTACATGTCCCACAAGCTTCATTTGCATGGACATGAGTTTCAAATTGTCGCAACAGACGGACAACCATTAAAGAACCCGCAACCAATCAAAGATGAACTGTTGAATATCGCTCCGGGCGAGCGCTACGACATTGAGTTTATCGCCAATCACCCAGGTGAATGGCTGCTAGAATGCCACGGGAATATGAAAGGTGCTGATGGCATGAAAGTGAAAATTCAATACGAAGGACAAGCAAACAATACGGACAAAGCAAATGCAAAAGAAAACCTCCCTGTTGTGGATATTACAACATATGGAAAATATGAAACAGGTCCATTTACGTTAGACCAAAAATATGATGTAGAGTACACAATGGATTTAGGAACGGCCATGGGCAAAAATGGCATGATTTTCACGATTAATGAGAAAACGTATCCTGACACAGCACCGATCCATGTGAAGACAGGAGATTTCGTAAAAGTAAAAATCGTGAACAACTCGCCGATGGATGTACATCCGATGCATTTACACGGCCATTTCTTCCAAGTGTTAAGCAAAAACGGCAAGCCGGTCACAGGCTCTCCATTGATAAAGGATTCCTTAAATGTAAACCCTGGTGAAAAATATGTCGTCGCGTTTAAAGCGGATAATCCGGGAAATTGGATGTTCCATTGCCATGACTTGCACCATGCTTCAGCGGGAATGGTGACACAAGTCAAATATACCGACTACAAATCGGACTATACTCCAGATCCGAATGACACAACGAATAAAGGTGAATAAGAAAGCTGAGAGGGCTGACCCAAAACACAAATGCGTTTTGGGTCAGTCCCTCTTTCCTTATTACCATATTTCTCTGCAGCAGCCAAAATATCTTGCAAAAAGACGCTAGGATCCCTCTGCATACTTAACACTCCTTAAAATAGTCGGCTTTAATCCTGGTTTGATATCATCTACAATCACTAAATCCACTGGTTTTTGAAAATGATCTTCCAAACTCAGTTTCAACTCCATATAATGATCAAACGTCACCGCATGATCCACAAATTCTACCAACACATCAATGTCACTCGACTCCCTTTGTTCCCCCCGACTGTACGAGCCAAATAACCCAATTCGCTTCACACCATACTTTTTCTTCCATAAATCTAAACATTTCGACATTTCATTAAGGATGTCTTGTTGCGATCGCAAATAAATCCCCCCTTTTTCCGCGCCTGTTATTTTCATTATAACATCCCGCTTTCCCGATATTCTTCAAGAAGAGAAAAAAACTTTTCCCAGCCGAGAACTCGTTTAGGCGATGACCATGTCCCGTTACGCTCTCGATAAAAAAGGCCCCGTCTTCCCTTCGGGGCCCCTTTTGTATGTTATTTCACATCATATCCTTGCTCTTCAATCGCTTCTTTCAGTTTTTCTACGCTGACCTTTGTTTCATCATACTCTACATCGACCGTCCCTTCTTGCAAATGCACTTCGACGCGGCTGACGCCATCCAATGCTTGAAGGGCGTTCGTCACCGCCGCTTTGCAATGTCCGCATGTCATTCCTTGTACTTGCAATGTAATCGTCATCATCCATTCCTCCTTAAATGTTTATATTTTCACACGCTTCAAACGAAGCGCGTTTGTCACAACCGACACAGAGCTAAACGCCATCGCCGCTCCCGCGATCCATGGCTCCAACAATCCGAAAGCGGCGACCGGAATGCCGATCGTATTATAAAACAACGCCCAGAACAGATTTTGCCGAATGTTTTTCATCGTTTGCCGGCTCAACTCAATAGCTTTCGGGATATGGCGCAAATCCCCGCCGACCAAGGTCACATCGGCCGTTTCGATCGCCACATCCGCTCCTGTGCCAATCGCCATCCCAATATCCGCTTTGGCCAAAGCCGGCGCATCGTTAATCCCATCGCCGACCATCGCCACACGTTTTCCTTGTTTTTGCAATTCCTCGACGATGTTCGCTTTTTCTTCCGGGAGCACCTCGGCATACACATGCTCAATGCCTACTTCATGGGCGATCGCTTCCGCTGTCCGCTGATTGTCCCCTGTTGCCATATAGACATCGATGCCCATTTGTTTTAACGTTTGAATCGCTTCTTTCGCGCTTTCTTTCACCGTATCCGCGACCGCCATGATGCCGGCCAGCTCTCCATCGATGGCCACAAGCATCGCGGTTTTTCCTTGTTTTTCAAGCTCTATCAAGCGATTTTCGCACTGAGAAATCTCGACAGCGCGGTCCTTCATCCATTTCCGCGTCCCGATCAAAACGGTTTTGCCGTCAATGACCGCCTCAATGCCATGGCCGGCAATAGCGGAGAAGTGCTCCAATGGCTTCATCGAAATCGCTTGTTTCTTCCCGTATTCGACAATCGCCTGAGCGAGCGGATGCTCGGAAGCGCTCTCGGCGGAAACCGCATAATTAAGCATGTCCTCGCGGAAGGCCAGCACATCGGTGACTTCCGGTTTTCCTTTTGTCACTGTTCCTGTTTTATCGAGCAATACGGCATTGATTTGCTGCGTTCCCTCTAGGTACTCACCTCCTTTAAAGAGAATGCCTTGTTCCGCCCCTTTGCCGGTGCCGACCATAATCGATGTCGGTGTCGCCAAACCGAGCGCACAAGGGCACGCGATGACAAGAACAGCGATGGCCACCTCAAGCGCTTTGGCCAAATCACCCGGCGCAACGAAGAAGTACCAGATGAGAAAGGAAACAACCGCAATTCCGACAACAATCGGTACGAAAATGCCGGAAATGACATCCGCCATTCGCTGAATCGGGGCTTTCGACCCTTGCGCCTCTTCGACGATTTTAATGATATGAGAAAGCGCGGTATCTTTTCCGACTTTTTCGGCGCGAATAGTCAGCACCCCATTTGTATTAATGGTTGCCCCGATCACATAGTCGCCTTCCTTCTTATCGACAGGAATCGATTCACCTGTAATCATCGATTCGTCTACGGAAGATGCTCCGGCGATGACCGTACCGTCTACCGGAATTTTTTCTCCGGGCTTGACAACGATCGTATCGCCGATCACCACTTCCTCGAGCGGAACTTTCATTTCTTCCCCATTCCGAATGACGGTCGCTTCCTTCGCCTGCAGGCTGACCAACTTCGAAATGGCTTCGGTTGTCCTCCCTTTTGCCAAAGCTTCAACATATTTGCCGACAAGCACAAGCGTGATCAAGACGGCGCTCGTTTCAAAATACAGCCTCGGCATATAGTCAGGATTCCCGAGCGTCCGAAAAGCTTCAGACAAGCTGTACACGTACGCGGCGGATGTTCCCAGCGCCACAAGGACGTCCATGTTGGCGCTTTTGTTTCGCAACGCCCGGTACGCCCCGACGTAGAAGGGACCGCCGATGTAAAACTGAACGGGTGTAGCGAAAAGAAGCTGGAACCACGGATTCATCAGCCAATGCGGCATCGGCAAGCCGATAGCAAACGGCATATGCGCCAGCATCGTATAGAGCAGCGGCAACGATAAGAGGATGGAAATGGCGAGTCGCCGCTGCTTCTGTTTCAACTGCTCTTCTTTCCGGCCAGCACCGTCTTGTTCTTCGTTTCGAATTTGCCCCCTGTACCCAAGCGTTTTGATTTTCTCTAAAATGTCTTCGACAGATGTGACACCCTCCTTGTATTCGACCACCGCGCTGTTTGTCGCCAAGTTGACCGCAGCGCTTGTCACCCCTTCCATCCGATTCAACCCTTTTTCAATCCGTGTCGCACAGGCCGCACATGTCATGCCTTCAATATCGAGCGTTACTTTTTCTGTCGCCACGCCATACCCCAAATGCTCAATTTTCGTTTCGATATCGGCGATCGTTTGCTTCGATGGATCGTATTGAATCGTTGCTTTTTCCATGGCCAAATTGACATGGGCGTTGACGCCGTCCATCTTATTTAATACTTTCTCAATCCGACTGGCGCACGCGGCGCATGTCATGCCGGTCACCTTCAGCGTCACGGTTTTCAGCTCCCCCATTTCCCTTTCCCTCCCTTACTTTGAAAATTGTTTCATCACATCCATCAATTCGCGAATTGATTCATCTCCGCTCCCTTCACGGATCGCTTTGGCCACGCAATGGCTCACATGGCGTTCAAGCAACTGTAGCCCGACTTGGTTCAACGCTGCTCTAATCGCGGAAATTTG
Organism: Geobacillus sp. BMUD; assembly: GCF_013096845.1. NCBI lineage: Bacteria > Bacillati > Bacillota > Bacilli > Caryophanales > Anoxybacillaceae > Geobacillus > Geobacillus sp. BMUD. The sequence goes on along the minus strand of NZ_SDLA01000001.1, from coordinate 25,681 downwards.
CACTAAAATATCGATGCAATACCGATTGTCCTCCACCATTTTTTGCACCCCGCGCACTTGCCCTTCGATGCGCTTCAAGCGCTTGATGATGCGTTCGATTTCCTGTTCCGTCCGTGGAACCATTTTGGGATCGATATGGTGATCTTCATAATGGTTCATCCAACATCACCTCTTTCAATTACATTATACCGGTAATGGGTATAAAACACAACGGAAGTTGAAAAGTGACCCCTTCATTCCTGCCACTCGCGGCCGTGGCCATTGACACGAACGTTCTCTTCCCCCTAGCCCTGCGGCTCAAGGCAATCCACCAGAGAAAAAACTTGTTCAAAACGCTATGTTCTTTCCTTGCTGCACGTTGTATAATCAAACCCAGAGGAGGTGAACAAGCATGGAACGCGATACCATCGTGAAAGAAGTAGTCGAGGCGCTGAAAATATTTTCCCGCGACATCCGCACCCAAATTGACGAAATGGGAAGCCAATTACGAACAGAAATCCAAGACACAGCTAACCAGCTGAGAGCAGAAATCCAAGACACAGCCAACCAGCTGCGGGCAGAAATGCAAGACATGGCTAACCAACTGAGAGCGGAAATGCAAGACACAGCCAACCAATTGAGAGCGGAAATGCAACAATTTCGCGCCGAGGTGAACGAGCGGTTTGATCGACTCGAACAAAAATTCGCCGGCTTGCGCGTGGAGTTGACAGAAACGCAAGAAACCGTCCATTTCCTCGCGTCGAAAACCATCCAGCACGAGAAAAAGCTCCACCATCTTGCCAAGCAACTCGAATCCGTTCGTTAAATTCCCTTCACTCAAGAGTCGCGTTTGATTCATTGTCAAACGCGACATCTCTGTTTTTCCGCTCGCACGTCCAAGCGGGCACAAAGGCTGAAGAAAAACGAGTGGCGTACGGAAAACAAACGTTCCCCATCCTTCCGTAAAACCAAACGGTTTTTCTCATTTCCAAAGCGACAGCAACCATGCATGCAAAACAGTCAACCGTATAAACAAGAAGATCTGTTGTTTCGCATCTTCCTTAAAATCACGCCCTTCTAGAAGGCTGGTGATGTAAGGAGCATGCTGATTCACCGCCTTGTTTCGCAAACTAAAAACCTTTTGCCATCAGCTTCTCGTTTCATGCCATCCGACGTCAGCTAAGGGCCATCACTATTTTTTGCCGCGCTTCTAAAACCGATTTGGCAAGATTTGTTCGATGCCGTAACAGGTTTGCCCGCTGCGCTGCAGCCGATTTTGCAAAACATTCTGGACGCCCTGACCAATTTGCCAGAGCAGCTCCAGCCGCTCGTACAAACGATCGTTGACGCCCTCAACGATGTGCTGGCTAGCTTGCAGCCGATTTTACAAGATGTGCTGAATGCCGTTAACAATGCCGTTGCCAATTTGCAGCCGATTTTGCAATCGATTCTCGATGCGGTCGTCAATCTGCCGACAGCGTTGCAGCCGCTGGTGCAAACGATTGTCGATGCATTGAACAATCTGTTGGCCAACTTGCAAACGACCGTGCAAGCCATTCCCGATTTCTTATCCAACACGCTGGCGCCCGTTTTAGCTCAAGCCGCTTAATTGTTGGCCTTCCTAACCGCTGAACTCCCGAACATCCAAACGATACTGCAGCAATTGCCTAGCGCAATCAATACGATCAACACGACCTTGCCAACGATTTCATCCACCTTGCAACAAGCCCTCTCCGTATTGCAGCAACTGCTCAACGTTCTCGGCGGCTTGCCGTTTCCTTTCCAACACAATCAACAATAATTCACTTTATCGGCCAATGGAGTGTCTCAGCACCATGGGACGCTCTATTGGCCATACATAGGCACAGCCGGTCTTTCTCGCTCACATGCCGCAGCTTTGAGGCCATCGGCAGTCTTAACCGCCCCCCTCCGCCGACGAACGAGTGGACAACGACCATCAGTCAACGTCATTTGAAAAAATCGCTTGCGCACATTGTCACTATTCAAAAGAACTAGTATAGTAGACTTAGGACTACCATTGGCTTTTCGGTTTTTCATCCCTCCGGTGCCTCGTTGTCACCGGCCCTTTAAAAAATGAGGAACGAAAGAATGCAAGGTGCGCCGAATCCAAGGTTTCATCGCTCGCTCTGCCTTAGCGGACGGGAATCACGCCTCTGTTCAAACAAACAGCATCCAGACATCATCACTTGCCGAATTAGACAAAGAAAGGTAGGAAACCAATGTATCGTTCCTTTTTGCGGCAATTATGGCGCTACTACGTCATTGGATCCGCAATGGCCGTCGGAGGAGTAGGCACAACGTTCATGCTGACAACGTTGCGTGTATCAGCGCAGGAAGGAAAATGGCTGATCGCCATTTTATTCACATCGGCAATGGTGATGGCGACCGCGGAAGCGATCGTCTTCGCCCGGGATGTAGCCCCTATTCGCCGCTTTTTTGCATCCCAATCTCCAGACCCGTCATTGGCGCTCGCAGCCTTCAAACAAGTGCAGCGCTTTCCGCTGTTGGCCGTTCGGCGGATTTTAGGACCGCACTTATTCGGATTATCGATCCCGGGCGCCGGGCTGACCGCCTTGTGCATTCACTACCATATTTTGTCCCTTCCATATCGATATATTATGTACGCGTTGGCCGGGGCTGTGCTGATCGCCTCGCTCCATGCACTCATTGAGTTTTTTTTGACAACGAAAGCATGCCGACCATTGTTGGCATCTTTATCAGCGCAAATCGGTCCAAGGACGGAACAAGTGCCGCTTTCCATTTCCTTAAAAACGAAACTGCAGCTCACGGTGTTATTCAGCAGTGCGTTTCCTGTTCTGCTGTTTAGCCTTGCTACTGAAATCAAATGGTCGATGACCGATCCAAACGGGGCCCATTGGTCCTACTGGCCTTGGGCTGCCACGATTTTGCTCTTTTGCATCGGCTTTTCTATATTTTTGGCGCGCTTATTGGTCGAAGAAATCCATGAACCGGTCAACGTTTTGCTTACTCACATGAAACGGGCGGAAACGGAAGCGTATGAACCGATCGCCCACAATGTCTATACGGATGAGTTCGCTGAATTGCTTCGCGGATTCAACCATATGATCGGCGCTGTACACAGTCGTGATCAGCTGAATAAACAGCTGCTGGACAGTTTCATCACGGTTTTGACCGCGGCGTTGGACGCCCGCGACCCTTACACCGCGGGACATTCGTTGCGCGTGGCGCATTATGCCCGCGCCATCGGGGAGAAACTGGCTTTGCCGCCGGAACAGCTTGAGGTGCTATACCGCTCAGCCCTTCTCCATGATATTGGCAAAATCGGCATCCCCGACGCTGTTTTGCTGAAAGAAGGGAAACTGAGCGAGGAAGAGTTTGCCTGGATTAAAAAACATCCTGTCATTGGCGAATCGATTTTGCGCGAGATCCAACCGCTAAAACCGGTTGAGCCGCTGTTGCCGGGGATCCGCTCCCATCATGAGCGGATCGATGGAAAAGGATACCCAGATGGACTGCGCGGCGAGGACATCCCTCTGTTCGGACGAATCATCGCCGTCGCTGACGCATTTGATGCCATGACATCAGATCGCCCGTATCGCAAAGGCATGGAAATTCACCAAGCAGCCGCTATTTTGCGTCAAGGAAAAGGGACACAGTGGGATGAAGAAATGGTGGAAGCCTTTTTGCAGTGGATGGAAGAAACAACGCCGTCGACCGCCACGGCAGTATCTTAAGGGGCGGGAAGTCCATCCCCGTCACGCTTCGTGCTCATAAACGCATTGACCAAAGATGTTGATCACTCGTAGCGGACATTAAAACTCAACTACAGCTTCTTAATCAAGTGGCACAAGACAAGTGGAAAAAACAGCATGGATATGACGATTCATGCGACAATGGACACAAAATCCTCCCGATTTTCATCGAAAGAATGAGAAATGTGAGTTCAAAACTGTCGAACTCGGATTCTCAGCACTTCACTCTTTCAAAAAACGAATCAATTTTTCAAAAAACGTCCTGTGCAAACGCAGGACGTTTTCATTCAAGTTGCTGTAGACTCAAATCTCTCTTTTATTATCTGTAACTTTTTTGGCGGTAAATTTAATTTCTCAGGTATCTTCTCAACTGTCTTTCCTTCAAAGTAATAACTTCACAACAGCTAATGCGTCTGTATTTTTTATAACTTTGCTCTAGCCCTGAAATCATGAAGGACAGCTTCTCTTTTGCGGAGGCATTAAAAAAGCTCATCCAAAAGAATGTAATACCGAATCTTGTCCCAATTGGGTTCTAATCCTAACTTTTCAAACAGCATATCTGCATAAAATCCCTGATGTTGCTTTCCAGTATACTTCCCATTAAGATTATGGAGCAAGCTGCGATAACACAAAGCGATATCCTGCCATTTATCTGCGATCCCTGCCCTTCCTAAATCAATATATCCTGAAACTTTTCCATTTGCTAAAAATATATTTGGAAGACAAAAGTCTCCATGGGATAGAACAAGCTCTTCCTCTGGCTTATTCTTATTAAGCCATTCAAGAAGATGATGTGGATTTTGGAATCCATTTTCACCAAATGTACCTGGCTCTGCATCATCTATATCCACAAGGTTATTTTCCACTCTATATTTCGCCATCTGCAATTTTTTCTCTAGATTCCAACTGTATGGACAGTTACGGATATCAACATTCCATAGCATTTGCACCCCTTCTGCTAGCATCGTCGTTAATTGCTCTGGATCTTTCAGATATTTATCTGCGCACGCCATTTCTCCAGGTACTTTGGTCATTAAGAAATAGGTCTTCTTTTCATCTTTTTCATATCCCAAAACCTTAGGAACGGGTAGTTTGCCCTGCAACCATTCCATCACATAATATTCATTTTCTGCTTCTTCACTTATGGTTTGGATTTTAAGCACTTTATCCTTAAACAGAACGACTGTAGAACCTGACATTCCTACATCGTCAATAGAATACTCCTCTTCATGAATTAGGCTCTTGATTTTATCAGGTAAATCAATCATTTGTAACCATCCCCTTCAACATCACTATTTACAATCTGGTTGAATGGTAAACTCACTTTCCGCATCCGAACAGGGATGAAAGAAAGAATTGTTTTCGTTTTTTAGAATCACTTCCGACCAACACAACCAGCGATAGTAATACGTTTTTACCATCGCCGGTCGCTCCGAATCACATTGCACGTAGATGCTCCCATCCAGCACTAATGTGCCTATAACTCCCTGCAAGGAGGTTCATGTCTCATGAATCGATGAGCACATCATCAAGGAATCCACAAGTTTTTCATGAGGTTGAGGTGAAAAATAAAAAACCCCTTGAAGCCTTGTGGCTCAAGGGATTTCACTTGATGATTCCGACTGGGCTCGAACCAGCGACCTCCACCCTGTCAAGGTGGAATTTATTATTTATACATAATTTTAATTAGTTTTATCTAACCTTAAAAAACCTTATTAAATCAATATTTTATTGATACTCATAGAAATTAAATTCTTATTTAATTATATCCTTTTTTATCTTTTTTCACCTATTCCTCCGCCAAAATCCACACCAAATCCTCCAAATTAATACGAAAAGCAATAAAAAACGAGGCTGTACATCATCCAGCCTCGTTTGTACCATTTAACCATTTAAGAAACACAGTTTTGCTTACTCTTAATTGTCTTCCGATTTTAACAACATGAAACTGTCCACTATTGAGTAATTCATATGCATTTGTTATACCAATTTGCAGGATCTCCTTGATGTCTTCTGCAGTTAAAGTAATTGGTAATTCATCTTCGTTTTTATACATACAATCTACCTCCATTCGGAGGTCAGACGTATTTTAATTAGTGTTTTAAATAAAGTGTTCTAACCGATGTTTCCAGTAAAGGGTGTTGATTAGTGCTTTGAATTAAAGTGTTTTGATTGGTTTTCTTATTGCTGACCTTTTTCGTTTTTTTACAAATATTAATTATTTATAAAAATCTTACTATATAACTATAATTTTGTAAAGATCCAAAATAATAAAGAAGGAATTTTTTGTTCCTCTTTTGACTTACGCTAATGCAGTTTCAATTATATTTTTAGCACTATTGTTTACATATTATCTTCGTTTAGTCCGTTATAAGAAACAACTTCCCAAACAGGCTCTTGTTTTTCTGCAACAAAATAGCCATTCAATTCAACGACTCGCCCTTTTGCCCATGGAGATTTTCTCTATGTCTATCCAAGAAAATGTTGAATTTATTTCATATTCAACTTCATGGATAAACGCTAAATAATAGAGAGCATTTATTTTATATTCTTCAATACTCCTCCGCACTTTTTCAATGTCACTTAGAAATGGTTTGTCTGATAAATCATATTTATATTTCATTTCAACCACTGCAATGATTTCGTCTACGTCGTTTTTCAAATGGCCATTTTCCCCCGGATTTTCATTCAGTTTGACAACAACCAAATCTGCACGCAATCCCATATAATAAAATTCTGTATATATCCTTAAATGATTATTCAATAAGTAATGATCGCCCAATCGTCTTCTCAAGTGATAATAAAAAGCATTTTTCAATGAATCCTCTTTCAGCAAACTATACTGCAAATAATTAATCTTTTTTAATAATCTTCTAACCAAAACTTTTTATAGCACTATCGACTTCTTTGTAAATTTTTTCGCTAAACACCGTCTCACCCGGATCATCAAAAAATTTAAGTTTGCAGTAAAAGCAACTCTTTACTCCAACCTTTGAATATTGCTTCGAATCCTCTGAATTCTTAATGCAGCAGGAGAAACACCGCCTATTTTCGCATAAATCCGATCTTCGATATCCTCAATTCTTTCCCCAAGCAACGCCTTTAAAATTATTCCTACAAAAGAGGTGGTTAGTGGCGGAACAGTTAATCCGGTAGGTAATAAAGCAAATTCTAAACCTAAACCTAGTATATCAATTTTTTCTTGAATAAGACGACCACAGGATTTATTCCATTTACGAATTTCATTATTAACAACTTCTACTTGTTCAAGCAATTTCTCATACGAACCACTAGACTGGTTGACTATTTCTGTGATAATGTTCCTTAATTTCTTCACCTCAGAATCATTCAAAACATCTATATAATCAAGAATCGATACATTTTCTGGACATATTATTTTTAAATTCTTTAATACAACGCCCATTTCATCGATTTTAGGAACCAACAAATTTGTATCTGAACCAGCATGTAAATGGGATACTAAATTTAAAATTTTTTCATTACGAACAATGCTAGGATAAAATACTGCTCCAAGCGCTCTTGCTATTGACAATTGCGTGCTGTACATATGCGATTCTATAAATATTGTATCGGATACTTCTGAAGACAATTTATTTCTCAAATATGAAATTAATGATTGTACGGCTCCTCCAGCAGTTATACTTCCGGCAGCAATATGTCCTTCATTCATAAACCATGCTTCTCCAGCCTCAGCAACTTGTATGTGGATATCAGTTGTTTCTGTTAATGCGTTTACTAGTAAAGTTTGAGTTGGATTTTTTTCTAACAGTTTTTTATTAATCAAAGATACGTTATAACTCACTTCTGCAGCAACTTGTGGGTTCTCCCTAAACGTTTTCCAAAATGGGAATTGATTTGCTAAGGTAAGGATAGTCAAACCATCTAATTGACGAGGTAATATAACATTTATGTCCTTATCCTCTAAAAATTTTCTAACTGTAGATGGCTTGTATTTATGCAAAGGATTTTTGAAAATGGGTATAAGTTTACCTTTTCTAGCCAATGCAAGAACTAAATCTATAGGTAAAGAATTTAATGCCTTATAAGAATTATTTTTATCCGGTAAAATGGGATAAAACACTTTAGAATATAGTGTTAAAAGAATTGAAAGTTGTTGTTCTGTAATAAAGGGATCGACATAAATTGTTCCACCTTTAGGTAACCTATTATCGATAATAGATGTGTATTTGATTTCACCGTTTATTAATTTACCTAACGTATCACCGAAACGCTCTTCATCACGCTTAGCAATATCTCTTATATGATCATCCTCATAATCCAAAACATCAAAGCGACTAGTTTGAATAAAAAAATTTTTTCTTCTTTCTTCAATAGAGTCTAACATCTTTTCCTCAAATTTATAAACCGATATAGACATATCAGAAGGAAATAACTCTTTTAATATAGATTTTGCTTTTTCAATCATCTCCTTGTCTGCTTCAAAGTTTTTATCAGCAATATATACGTGAATAACTCCACCACTTACAGTTATTAAGTCAAAATAAACACAGTTAGGAATACAACTTTTTACTAAAAATTCTATATCAGAATGAGTAGCAGAAAATATGTGCGCTCTTCTTATATGCTCAGGCAGTTCATATAAACCTTTATTTGGAAAAGGACTATTACAAAAAGGCTCAATGATTACTTGTATTCCTAAAGGTCTGTTTTTTTCTACCACTTGTCTGGCTAAATCAATGATTTCCTTCGTAGCATTACCGTTCTCATCTCCAATAAATAATGTAATTCTTCCTAAACCATTTTCGATTGAATTAATTTTCTTTATTCCGGGAACTCTAAAAAACACTGCTCTTTCAATTTGGTACCGATATAGACTCATAATTCCCTCCAACAATGTTTTTTATTATAGTCCACTAATTTCTTACAATATTTTACTATATAAAGTTACTTCTGTAAAAATATACTCCAACTTCTAAACTGTTTTTGGCGATTGTACCAAATATTTTAGTAAAAAATAACCACTGAATAATTTCCAGTGGTCTGTGATTAGTCTCTTTTCCCGTATTAAAAAACGCGTGCAATTAATGTATTACTGATTATGATGAACTACTACCGTTTATCAAAAGTTATTTAGTGTTTAGGCTGTTAATTATACATTACGATAAACTCTTGAAATTTCTCAATATTTAAGGGAAGAACTTCTGTGTTATAAATATGCAGTGCATATATTAATGGAATTTCTTTTTCAAGTTCATTAAATTCAAATGGAAACGGCTCTGGTCTTCTCACTCTGCCAAAACCACTATTTGTATTGATTAGCATAACCCACTCGCCATATATATCTTCTTTATTCTCTACAAGCAGAATATTAAACCCTGTATTATCCGGGCTTTTTAAATATCCCCAAGCCAGTATTTTCTTATTATCTCTAAGTACAGGTCTTACAACTTTTTTATGAGTTATTCCCCTGTCAAATTGTGATGGCACCTCTCGGATAAAATCATTGTCAAATAATGCTTTTAATTGGATTGTTAGTGTTTTGCCTGAGACAAGGTGGATCTTAGTATATATCTCACTTGAATCCATCGAGTTCAGCGGTGTCATTGTTATTTGTCCGCCAGTATATCTTCTGTTAAACTCTTCAATAAATTCTTTAATAGGATTGTAAATATCATTGGCGTATTGATAGTTAATCATTTTTAAGTAGTTCTTTCTCTCTTGCCTCTCTTTCTCCTGCTTTAATTGTTCTTCCCGAATTGAGATATCCTTACTTAAACGAATATTAATCATATTTTCAATGATTTTAGAGTTTTCAGTGGGTGGTTCATTATCAATAAGCAAGTCATTTCTAATTTCCTGCCAACTTTTATATCTCTTTGCAGTACTTTTTTCTATCATTTTCATAATTACTTGTGTCATTGTAGTAGTTAAAGCAGGATTTATTGATTTAGGCGATGGCGGATTAGTAAAATAATGAGCGTTTCTCCAATCCTGAACATCTGCGTGATGCGGCAGATTAAAAGGATGCTGTAAGGTGGCTAGTTCATAAAATATAATACCCATTGAGTAAATATCCATTTGTATAGTGTTCTTCTCCAGTTTCCATCCTTCTGGTGCCATATATCTAATATGGCCGAACCCTTTAAAAGTCATTTGCCTAGTTCCATCATGAACTATTTTGGATAAACCGAAATCCGATATCTTTACTATTCCGTTATGCAGCAAGATATTATCCGGCTTAATATCTCTATGAATTAAAATACTATTGATATGCTCCATGCCATTAATTAACTGGTGAAAATAGTCAAGCAAATCCTTATTAGAAATAAATTCATTCTTTCGGATTGCAGTCTTTATTACCTGCTGAAGAGTTCCTCCGTTAGCATATTCCATTATAATGTATGGAGGCAATTCAGAATATTTGCTTCCATCATGAACAAAAACATAATTCACTGCATTTTCATGCGAAACCTTCATAGCCATGACGCTCTCATTTTGAAAACTCAGAAGTTGCTCGCTGTTCGGGAAATTAGACGGCAAAGTTTTTAATGCCCAAATACTTTTATCAGATTCTTTTTCGATTTTATAAACATATCCAAAACTCCCATTTCCAATAGGCTCTAATACTTTATAACTATTTTCTTCCCCATCAAATACAACAGAATTCGGTTGTATTAACAAATATATTCCCCTCCCTAACGAAATTACCGTTATCTGTATAGTAAATATTATAAACTGAAATATAAAATTCTACATTATCAGATACATAAACAAAATAAAGAAGTCAACCGATTCCATTAATAAAATAGGAAAATTGCCCCATTCCTCCCCCCTAAACTAATCATCTATATTTTATTGAGTTTCGTGCTTTTTCTCTTATCTCCTGCATCCCTTTCGAATGAGAAAAGAGGCTATAATTAAACCTCTCTTCTCCCCACGAAAAGATGAAGATGAAAAAGTAGCAAAAAGTGTAAATGATGTTTAAGTATAACGCTGTTTATATACCTTGTTAGGACTATTCTGGAAAAATTCCACTTGTGAGTATATCTTTATTAAATTATTTGTTAGTTACGGCTAATTGCCATCAAATAATTACTCATGATGTAATGAAACACTTTTTCCTGCAATATATAGTTCTGTTTAATGTCTGGAAAACTTAATTTGTAGTAGTTATACTTTGGAGTCTTCACAATTTCATAAGCGACATCTTGTTTAAACAGGTCAATCAACATCGGAATTTCTTCTATGTAAAAATTCTTGTTAATCTGCATGTATTCAAAATAAGGCAAGACACAGTGTAAAACGGTTCCGTTTTCTGTTTTAAGTACTAAAGAAACCTGTTTATACGGCTCAATCTCAACAGCACTTTTCAAAGCAGAATCTTTATACAGAAAATTGATTTCAATTAATTCTTCTACTGTGTATTTCATGTCCGTTCCCTCCCTTCTTACATTATTTCATCTCTTACCTTTATGTTTATAATCACCTGTATTTATTGCAAAAGTCTTATATAATACCGTTATGAATAAAATAGAGAACAGTTAAGCTTAAAAAGCCTACTGTTCTCCTCCCTATACCTTAATCCGTATGTCATTTCAGCAAATCGCGGATGTAATACAAAATGATCAAAGTGATTAAACTAATCAAAAACTTAATCCCACTTTTATCGTTTTCCTTCTGCTTCATCCATGTTCACCCTCTGCTCAAATCATTAAAAACGAATAAATGACTGCCCCAAAAATCGACAGTAAAATTACAATTCCAATAACATATTTCACGTATCTGTAAACCTTCGTTTGGGAAAAATTTTTAAAGCAAAGATGAATGGCTAAATCAGCGAATGCGACGATGATTATAAAAACAAACAGCAACAAACAAAAATCTGAGGCCTTTTCTGCCCATGCAATTAACGACTGTATTTCTGACATGAGAACTCCTCCTTTTTTATCTTACGTTATTTTGCTCTCTTACTAAGCATCATTTAAATTTCAAGGGGTTCAATCCTGCTTTTTTATTGAACATGCGATGTGGCTACGGAATCAATTTATAATTATTGATAATTATTGAATATGCAAATATAAAAACACGGAGCCAAAGCCCCGTGTTTAAATAAATATTGTCAGGTAGTAACTACATTTACTGTCAATTAATTATTAATACACCAATTTATGTATATTAAACATGTAATAATGTTTTATGTAATAAAAAATCATTTTTTATTTTGTTTTTTATACTCTGCATATATCTTGGTTAACTCCTGTAATACTGTCAAACCATTCTCTCCCCGAATTTTTTGTTAATAATACGCTATCTCATCGGGGACTAACGTATTACCTCCAAAAGGAAAAATAAAGGCGCTCTTTGAACTCTCAGTTAAATATTTCGTTATCGACTTATCATAAACTGGATTCGTTGTTTCTATCAAGTTTAAATCGAGTCTTTCTGGTTTAATTCCTCCTGAAATAATCAATACTTCAAAACCATCTACCTTTTCTACTTTCCGCTTTGGATGGTCTAGAAAATAATTAAACACATCATTTAATGTAAACTCATATCCATCAAATAGAAAAGCACCCAAAGCTGAATTTTTAGAAGCTTGGGTGCAAATAGAAGACAGGCAACGAAAATCAGTCAAATTAGATTAATAGCGACAGCTTGTCTTTTCTATATATATTGTCTTTTCTATATATATTTGTAAAATCGTATTTCTTTTCCATGTATACTTGATGCCAAATCATAAAAGCAAGGACGGTCCAGATTTTTCGGCTATGGTCTGCTTTATTTTTGCAATGTTCGTCTAGTAAACGATACAATACATCTTTATTAAATAAATGATCGGTTGCGCTTTCTTTTATAATGTTTTTCGCCCAATCATGCATTTCATTTTTTAACCAATGACGAATTGGCACCGGAAATCCTAATTTTTTGCGATTTAAAACATGATCTGGAACAATTCCTTTTGCTGCTTTTCGTAGAATATATTTCGTCGTTTTGTTTGTCGTTTTCATTTCCGGAGCAATTTTGGCGGCTACTTCAAATACCTTTTTATCTAAAAATGGAACCCTCAACTCTAATGAATGGGCCATCGTCATTTTGTCGGCTTTTAATAAAATATCGCCTCGCAGCCATGTATGAATATCAATATATTGCATCCGGTTTACAGGAGGATAATGAGTTGTTTCTCTATAAAAAGGAGCTGTAATATATGTATATTCTAATCCCCTCTTATATCCTTTTAGCAGTTCTTGTTTTTCTGTCTCGCTATACATTTTCGCATTGCCGATATATCGTTCTTCCATTGGTGTTGTACCGCGCTCAATAAAGCTTTTTCCTTTTATTCCTTCCGGGAGTAGCCCTGCAATCACTCTCAAAGCTGATTTAACCGTACTTGGCATTCGCTCAAAAAGTTCCAATGACTGTGGCTCACGATAAATGTTGTAACCGCCAAATAACTCGTCAGCTCCCTCACCGGAAAGAACGACCGTTACATGCTTTCTTGCTTCCCGGGCAACAAAATAAAGCGGTACTGCCGCAGGATCGGCAAGTGGATCATCCATATGCCACATAATTTTCGGTAATTCCGCCATATATTCCTCTGGTGAAATGACATAGCTAATATTCTCAACGCCCAGCTTTTCCGCTGTTTCTTTTGCCACATCAATTTCACTGAAGCCTTCCCGCTCAAAGCCGACAGAAAATGTCTTGATATTAGGATTGAATTGTTTAGCAATTGCTGCAATGAAGGATGAATCAATTCCTCCTGATAAAAACGAACCTACCGGCACATCGCTGCGCATATGCACTTGCACGGAATCGAACAGCGCGTTGCGAATTTCTTTGACAAGTTCATCTTCTGATTTGATGATAGGTTGGAATTGGGCTTTCCAATAGCGATGAATGGTTAATTTTTCACCGATTTTTTTCTTAATATAATGACCCGGTTCTAACTTTTTAATACCAACAGACATCGTCATCGGTTCAGGTACATATTGGAATGTTAAATAATGCTGCAGTGAATCATAGTCTAATAAATCATTTTTAAGAGCGAGCAAAATACTTTTCTTCTCGGAAGCAAAAAACGTACGGTCGCCCTGTTCCATGTAGAAAAATGGTTTTATGCCAAACGGGTCACGTGCCGCAAAAATCGTTCTCTCTTGTTTGTCCCAGATAACGAAAGCAAACATACCTCGAAGCTTTTCTACAGCTTTTTCTTTTTCAGCACTATAAAGAGCAATAATGACTTCTGTATCGGAATGAGTAGTAAATTTATATCCCTTTGCAAGCAATTCTTCTCTCAATTCCACATAGTTGTAGATTTCCCCATTAAATATGATCCAATATCGTTCATTTTCATAGGACAATGGCTGGCGCCCTGTCTCAAGATCAATAATACTCAAGCGTCGAAATCCAAAATTCACGTATTCATCAAAAAAATAACCACCATCGTCAGGACCGCGATGAGTAATGATATCATTCATTTCTTGAAACGTTTCTTTCCATTTTTCATCGACGATTCTTGGATGATCATGAATACAACCAATAAAACCGCACATGATATTGCTATTCCCCCACTTTATCAAATTTAAATTTTATAGATTGTATCAAGACTTGGGTTAGCAAAATATAATATTTTGATCTTATTTAAATTTAACAAACTCTATTTTTATACCATCTATAGGTTCCTGTAATGAACTTTTAACATAAATTATTCCTCCTGAAACCTGTTACGATATTCTCATACTAGAAACATATCAACACAAAAATTAGTAGCTTTTCACTCAATGATATTCTCATTCCTCAAACACAAACATATTAAAACAATAAAATGTGGAGAAATTATGGATTTTTTAGAGATTGTTACAATAATTACATGATAAGAATCATCTCCATTGTTTCTGCAAATTTAGTTGATAATATAAAAACAGCAAGTTTAACAAAGGAGTTGCAACTGTCATGTTAGGGATTATACTTTTTTTAGCCTTTATGATTGTTTCACTTTCTATTTTTCTTTTACGAAAGCCAACCAATGAGAAGTTATATAAACTAGCAATAGGATCCTATATCGCTTTTTTCCTATTGTTTTTAACTCTATTTTTCCATTATGTAAATTCTGAAAATATGGTCGACGCTATAAACAATCTAGTACAGAAAACATCATATAAAAATAAAGTTGAAGCGAGAAATCCATCATCTAGACATTCAAAAGAACAAATCCCGGTTAAATCAGCTCTCATTGATGCCCCCCTTTTCTCGCAACTCCCAGAACTACCAAGGGGGTGCGAGGTAACAAGTCTGGCAATGCTTTTGAATCACGCGGGAATCAATGTAGACAAGATGACACTAGCGAAGCAAATAAAGAAAAATCCAACCCCTTATCGAATACATAATGGAAAAGTATTTTATGGACATCCAAATGAAGGGTTTGTTGGTGACATGTATACAATAAAGAAACCGGGATATGGTGTCTATCATAAACCTATAAAAGAATTAGCCGAGATTTATTTACCAAACCAAATCGTTGATTTAACAGGACAATCATTTGAAGAAATATATAAGTATTTGTCTGAAGGTACCCCAGTTTGGGTTATTACCAACACAACCTTTCGTATACTTCCTCCGTCTGAATTTATTGAATGGCAGACCCCGCAAGGCCCTATAAAAATAACATACCGGGAGCATTCCGTGTTAATCACCGGATATGATGAGAAATATATTTATTTTAATGACCCATTGACAGGTACGAAAAATAAAAAAGCACCTAAGTCTGAATTTATTCAAGCTTGGATACAAATGGGCAAACAAGCTATTACCTATAACCGCAATTAACCGGTTATAGATAGTGGCTTATCTTTTTTATTTCAAAATGTAATTTGACTCCTATTAATGTCAAACAATAATTTAATCTTCGAACTACTTCGTGTGAAAAAAATATAATTTTTCTCCATAAATTTTGCACATTTATTCTTTATGATGATATCAGTAGTGATTCAGATTACATGTTTACGGAGGGATGTATGCATGAAGAAATTATTGTTTGGAACCATCTTAGCAGGAGTCGTTGCTATCGGTACAGCCTGCTCAAATAATACTTCGCACAGTTCCATGCAAGGACACGATATGTCAAACATGAATATGAAGGAAGAAAACACCGCACAGGACTCCAGTAAGAAACTGCCTTTGGCAACAAACACAGAAGTTTTATCCGGTAAAGAGATTAATCTTACTGCTAAGGAAGCATTATTACAAATAAATGATAAAGTAAAACTTCCGGTCTACACGTACAATGGATCTGTTCCCGGTGCACAAATCCGTATTAAACAAGGGGACAGAGTTAGAATCCATTTCAAAAATGAATTACCGGAACCGACGACCATTCATTGGCACGGCTACCCTGTTCCGAATAGTCAAGATGGAGTTCCGGGTGTCACGATGAACGCAATTAAACCGGGGGAAACCTTTACGTATGAATTTACTGCAACCGTACCGGGAACGTATTTTTATCATTCCCATCAAGAAAGCGCGAAACAAGTGGACAAGGGATTATACGGTACATTAATTGTAGAGCCTAAGAATGAGGAAAAAGTAGATCGAGATTATACACTTGTGTTAGATGAATGGATGAGCAATCCGGATGAAGGAAATATGGATATGAGTGGAATGGATCATAGTAATATGGGACATGGAAATAGCTCTGATGACCAACATATGAATATGAGCAGCATGGGCCATGATATGAGTATGTATGATATTTTCACGATTAACGGGAAAAGCGGTTCCGCTGTCAAACCTTTAAAAGTGAAGAAAGGCGAAAAGGTGCGGCTTCGCCTTGTAAACGCAGGATACATGTCCCACAAACTTCACCTGCATGGTCATGAGTTTAAAATTGTCGCAACTGACGGGCAGCCGTTAAAAGATCCGCAACCAATCAAAGATGAACTTTTAAATATTGCTCCGGGTGAACGTTATGATATTGAATTTATCGCGAATAACCCGGGTGAATGGTTATTAGAATGTCATGGTGATATGGAAGGTACCGATGGCATGAAAGTGAAAATTCAATACGAAGACCAGACAAACAATACGGATAAAGAAAATGCAAAAAAAGACCTCCCTATCGTTGATATGACAAAATACGGAAAACATGAATTAGGTCAATTTACATTAGACCAAAAATATGATGTAGAGTACACAATGGATTTAGGAACAGCCATGGGCAAAGATGGCATGGTCTACACGATTAATGGGAAAACGTATCCTGAAACAGCACCCGTAAATGTGAATAAAGGAGATCTAGTAAAAGTAAAATTGGTGAACAATTCACCGAAAGATTTACATCCTATGCATTTACACGGACATTTCTTCCAAGTATTAAGTAAAAATGGTAAGCCAATTACAGGCTCCCCATTGATTAAGGATACCTTGAATTTAAAACCGGGTGAAGAATATGTAGTCGCATTTAAAGCAGATAATCCGGGAAATTGGATGTTCCATTGCCATGACTTGCACCATGCTTCAGCCGGAATGGTCACAGAAGTAAAATATAAAGATTACAAATCTGACTATATACCGGATCCTAACGACACAACCAATAAAGGTGAATAACAGCTTATCGTAGTAAATAAAAGAGGCTGACTTCAAAAGGTCGATTTAGCAACCTTTTGAGGCAGCCTCTTATTTCTTGTCCTTGGTCCGTATTTCCAGTTTATTATTTTTAGTTAGAAAAAAAATAAAAATGAATTTAAATCAAAAGAAAAGGAGCGATTATATATGACAACGGTTATTGATTCATCCGTTCAACAATTTCAACCGTGTCTTGATGCTTGTAACAAATGTATGCAAGCTTGTGAAGAATGTCTGACTTCATGTTTAAAAGAAGCTGACGTACAAGCTAGAACACATTGTATCAACATTTTAAGGGATTGTGCAGATATTTGTGCCATGGCAGCTCAATGGATATCACGCGGAAGCATGTATGCGAAGCAGTTTTGCCAACTTTGTGCGACAATTTGCGATGCTTGTGCAGTTGAATGTGCAAAATTCCAAGATACACACTGTCAGGAATGTGCTAATTTATGCCGTCAATGCGCTGAAGAATGCCGTAAAATGTCATCATAATACTATTGTGGGGGGTGTCCCTAAAGTGGTCACTTTTGGGACCCCCCCCTTTATGTTATTTCACATCGTAACCTTGCTCTTCAATTGCTTCTTTGAGTTTTTCTACACTTACCTTTGTTTCATCATAATCGACATCGACAGTACCTTCTTGCAGATGTACTTCTACATGTTTTACCCCGTCTAGCTCTTTAAGAGCGTTCGTCACTGCCATTTTGCAATGGCCGCAAGTCATTCCTTGTACATGTAATGTAATGGTCATCATTAATTCCTCCTTATTTGTCTCAATTTTATATTTTCACGCGTTTCAAACGAAGCGCGTTTGTCACCACAGATACGGAACTGAATGCCATTGCCGCTCCAGCAACCCAAGGCTCCAATAATCCAACGGCAGCTACAGGAATGCCAATGGTATTATAGAACAACGCCCAGAACAGGTTTTGCCGAATGTTTTTCATTGTTTTGCGGCTTAACTCAATCGCTTTCGGAATATGGGCTAAATCTCCGCCGACCAAGGTAACATCAGCCGTTTCGATGGCGACATCCGCTCCTGTGCCGATGGCCATACCAATATCCGCTTTCGCAAGAGCTGGAGCGTCATTAATTCCATCGCCGACCATCGCCACTCGTTTCCCTTGCTTTTGCAGCTCCTCGACTATATTAGCTTTTTCTTCAGGAAGTACCTCTGCATAGACACGATCCACATTCACTTGCTTAGCAATGGCTTCCGCTGTACGTTTGTTGTCTCCCGTTACCATGTACACTTCTATACCCATTTGTTTCAATGTTTGAATCGCTTCTTTAGAGCTTTCTTTTACCGTATCCGCGACAGCAATGATGCCAGCAAGCTGACCATCGATGGCAACTAGCATGGAAGTTTTTCCTTGTTTTTCAAGTTCTATCATTTTATCTTCATGCATGGCAATCTCTATAGAGCGTTCCTTCATGAGTTTTCGCGTTCCAACAAGGACGTTTTTGCCATCAATGACAGCTTCAATTCCGTGACCAGTAATGGCGGAGAAGTACTTCAGTGGCTTAACCAAAATTGCTTGTTTCTTCCCATATTCCACAATCGCATGAGCCAGCGGATGTTCCGAAGCGCTCTCGGCGGAAACGGCATAATCGAGCATGTCTTCCCGGAACTTAAGCACATCTGTTACTTCTGGTTTTCCTTTTGTAACTGTTCCTGTTTTATCCAGTAACACGGCATTGATTTTATGCGTTCCCTCTAGGTACTCACCTCCTTTAAAGAGGATTCCCTTTTCTGCGCCTTTGCCTGTACCGACCATAATGGATGTCGGTGTGGCAAGGCCAAGCGCACAAGGACACGCAATAACAAGAACCGCGATGGCCACCTCAAGCGCTTTTGGCAAGTCACCCGGCGCCACAAAGAAATACCATATAATGAACGCAATGACAGCAATTCCTACAACAATTGGTACGAAAATACCTGAAATGACATCAGCCATACGCTGAATAGGTGCTTTCGAACCTTGTGCCTCTTCGACGATTTTAATGATATTGGCAAGTGCTGTATCTTTCCCTACCTTTTCCGCACGAATGGTTAGTACACCATTTTTGTTAATGGTCGCTCCGATGACAGAGTCGCCTTCCTTCTTATCAACCGGAATGGATTCACCAGTAATCATCGATTCGTCTACGGAGGATGCTCCGGCGATGACGGTACCGTCTACCGGGATTTTTTCTCCCGGCTTGACGAGAATGGTATCACCGATCACCACTTCCTCAAGTGGAACTCTTATTTCTTCCCCATTACGGATGACAGTAGCTTCTTTTGCCTGCAGACTCAGCAGCTTAGAGATGGCTTCTGTTGTCCGCCCTTTCGCCAACGATTCAAAGTATTTTCCGACAAGTACAAGCGTAATCAGCACGGCACTTGTTTCAAAATACAATCTTGGCATATATTCAGGATTTCCTAATGTTTTGAAAGCCTCATACAAGCTGTAAAAGTACGCTGCCGACGTTCCAAGCGACACTAGTACATCCATGTTGGCACTCTTGTTTCGTAATGCCCGGTACGCCCCTACATAGAAGGGACCGCCGATGTAGAACTGAACGGGTGTAGCCAAAAGAAGCTGGAACCACGGATTCATCAACATGTGCGGCATCGGTAAACCTATATCAAACGGCATATGAGCAATCATCGTATAAAGCAAAGGCAGCGATAAGATGATAGAAATGGCAAGCTGCCGTTGTTTTTGTTTAAGCAACTCTTCTCTCCGCCCCGCATGATCTTGTTCTTCGTTTCGGATCTGCCCTTTGTACCCAAGTTTTTTGATTTTCTCTAAAATGTCCTCTACAGATGTAATGCCTTCCTTGTATTCTACAACGGCACTGTTTGTCGCCAAGTTTACAGCAGCGCTCGTAACACCTTCCATACGATTTAACCCTTTTTCAATCCGTGCCGCACATGCCGCACATGTCATACCCTCAATATCTAGCGTTACCTTTTCAGTAGCAACACCATATCCTAAATTCTCAATTTTCGTTTGGATATCAGCTATACTTTGTTTCGATGGATCGTATTTAATCGTTGCTTTTTCCATCGCCAAATTGACATTCGCCTCTACCCCATCCATTTTGTTCAACACTTTCTCAATACGATTGGAACAAGCGGCACATGTCATACCGGTTACCTTCAGTGTCACGGTTCTTTGTTCACTCATCCATCTTTCCCTCCCTTACTTTGAGAATTGCTTAATGACATCCATTAATTCCCGAATGGATTCTTCTCCGCTTCCTTCGCGGATCGCCTTGGCAACACAATGATTGACATGTCGTTCCAGCAAGTTCAACCCGACTTTGTTTAGAGCGGCTTGAATCGCGGAAATTTGCACTAAAATATCAATACAGTACCGATTGTCCTCGACCATCTTTTGCACTCCGCGTACTTGCCCTTCAATGCGCTTCAGGCGCTTGACGATGCTTTCGATCTCTTCTTCGGTTCGCGGAACCATTTTGGCATTTATATTGTTGTTTTCATATTGATTCATTGCCACCACCTCATTTGTTTATAACAGTTACCTTCGAATACATTATACCGGTATGGGGTATAAAATACAACTGATATCTTACTTAATGTATGATTTTCCATGTGTAGTTTTTTTATTCCTATTTTGAATCAGGGTAACGTACATCTATTCAATTATTTCCTGTTTAAAGCTGTATCGATACGAAAGGAACTCGTTCTTTAAAGTAACGGGTTCTGTACAAAATAACAATCAAATTATCAACATAAATGCCACTATTTTTTTATTAGTAATTTGATTAAATTTATATAAATTCAATTTGAATTTCCGACTGACACCTATCCTTGTCTGTATTGTTCCTAAACGTGTAAATAAAGAAGAGGATCAATTTACAAATCACGAATGACCACAAACCATTGAATGTCTTCAGACACAAGAGTAAACGATGAAAAACAAACACGGAAAAATTTTCTTCGATAGCCTAAAAATAGTTTGATCTAATCTTTATATCTAGCCGTCAAATCTTTTCTAGTACGTCTGTATAATAGAAGAACTGTGCTTGTAACTACTAAAACAACAGATAAAACTTGAGCCATTCTTAAATTATCCGTTAGCATTAAACTATCTGTTCTCATCCCTTCAATAAAGAATCTACCAATCGAATACCATATAACATAAGTCAAGAATACTTCTCCACGTTTTAAGTTTAAACGTTGTAATATCAATAAAACCAGAAACCCTATCAAGTTCCATAGAAACTCATACAAAAATGTTGGATGATAATAACTTCCTTCGATATACATTTGATTAATGATAAAATCAGGCAGGTGAAGGCTTTCTAAAAACTCTCTTGATACAGGTCCCCCATGTGCTTCCTGATTCATAAAGTTACCTAGTATTTTTGGCGTACCAGCCAGACCTTCCCGGGTAAGGATGTAATCTTTCCTTCCATCCATCTGCTTCATTTACCCTATATCACCTTCGGCAGAAAGGACTTTGTTTTGTTATCCAAACTCACCCAGTGATATCTAGCCTCCTATGAAGTTTGTGTTCCTCAGACCGGAAGTTTGTCGCCCGCTTCCTTCAGATTCGGCGTCACCACGGACACCCTTGCGTTAAGCTAACCGCTACTTCTGCTTCCACAGCTCGGGACTTCCACCCTATAGATTACATCCATGCCGGTCGCACATAGGAAAAAACAGCAGATTGAGTGAAAAGAGTCTGCTGTTTTTTCTATTTACTGAAATTTATTTTTCCCTTTTTATCGGACTCAACACAGCAATATAAACATTGCCATCCTGAATGTAAGAGTCAAATATATCTAACGGTCTTGGTGGCGGTCCCCCTACATTGATACCATATTCATCGTATTGTCCTTCGTGGCATGGGCAAAAAAAGCGGATACCCGTTTTTTGCATTTCTAATTCAGCCTCTCCTACTATACAGCCTAGATGGGTACAAACTGGGGACATAATTAGCAAAGAGTTATCTTCTTTATTTTTATTGATATACACAAATCCCTCTATTTCTTGCTCGGTCCATGCATCTTTTATTTTTACTTTATACGACACCTTTTTCGGAAATTCTCCCTTTTCTAACTCGCTTAAAGGACCTAGATTGGCCATGGATCTTGTATCGATATTTTTCTTATCATTACTACAAGCAGCTAACCCTATAGGCAATACCGAAACAGCAAATAATCCAGCTGCTCCTTTTAACGATCTGCTAAGAAAATCTCTCCTGTTCAACATAAGGCTTCTCTCCTTTTGTTTGTAACATAACACTTGAATATGCAAAAAATTTTAATTTTATCGACTTTACATTATGTAACATAATCTAAACCAGTAAAAAGGGAAATGGGTTATAGGTTCCTTACAATTGCTGTGAATTTTTTGTCATTGCTTGCAATTCACCTGCAATATTAGACCGTGATATTGTTGATGATGTAATTTCTTCAATTGCAGCCAGTTGTTCCTGAGTTGAGAAGGAAACTTGAATCAAATTTTGATTATTTTCTCTCGCAATTGAAGAGATTTCTTCAATTACGACGGTAATCTCTCCTGCATTTGCCCACATTCTCCGTGCTGCTAATAACATCCTTTTCATTTCTTGATTGATTCCAGATGTAGAATGAGAAAACACCAAGAATTTTTCCTTTGTATCATTAGTGATATGAATACCTTCTTTTTCTATTACTGTTCGCATGTCTTCAAAATTAAATATATTTAGCAAACAACAATTACTTGGATTCCTTGAAACAACTTAGTGTCGTATATCTTTCCAAACGCTTTAATGTTTACCAATTCTAAAATTGATCTTAGGGATAAACCGGGGCACCTCCTTCATATACTTTATGTATTCTTCCCCGAACATCTTAATCATTTCTTTTTCTTCTTTTTTTGCAAGCCTTGTATACATAACGAATAATATAGGAGCCATTATTAATGTAATAATTGTGGGCCATTGGATAAGAAACCCTATAATAGTTAAAATGAAGCCACTATATTGAGGGTGACGTACAAATCGGTATATTCCACTTGTTACCAATCCACCATTTCCAGAATGGATCGCTCTCCAGCCTATTGAAATGACAACAAGTCCACTAAAAATTAATAAATTGCTTAAAGGATGCAGTATATTAAATAAAATTGGTGACCCACCTGCCAGAGCTACCCATAAATGTCCATTATAATGGGTGAATGGATCAAGCACCGGATAATTTCTACCTAGAATAGAATAAAGAATATAAATGGTTAAGGGGTATCCAAACATTTCACTAAATAACGCTACAATAAACGCTGTAAATGCACCAAAAGTTCTCCAATCCCGTTTTGTTGCAGGTTTGAAAGCTGAGTATGCAAATAACCCAAAGATAACTATGTTGAATATAACAGCAGTCCATAATCCGTAAGCAGTTTGATTAACGCCATGCATAAAGGTTCCCCCTAAGTCTTTATTGTTTTTAACCGAAGTGACCAGCACCCTCTACCTTATTATTTTTTTAATAAATAAATTTGCAGAAGGTATGTAGAAAAAGTAACAAAATAATAAAAATGACTCATTTTACTTAATCGGTTCACCTTCAGTATCAAGAAAATGTTCAGTGTATATATATGAACTGGTTGAATACGTACAAGCCGCATTGTACGAGAAAATTATTAAAGTACAATTAGATATAACAAAAAAAACGCCAACTTATTAGGTTGGCTGCTCACAACTCATTTACTTTTTAATTGTCTCTTTAATTGTTCATTGTCTGCCTGCAATTTTGCAATCTGATCCTGTAATTCCCTGATGGAATGATTATCAGAAGAATGATGATTATGATGTTTATGTCCTCTCATACAAAATAGCATCATTAAAGGACACAGTAACAATATTAAGAGATTAGCCCAATTCATTTTTCTTTCTCTCCTTTCTTCTCACGATAACTTCTAATCCGATGTTCTTCATTGCTGTAATTGCCTCTAAAGAATCTTGTTTAACCGTATCCACCACCACTTTTTCATTATTTCTTGATACAATTGTTCGTCATTTTCATAGTTTTCTTTCTCGAATGTTTGATGTAAGGTGTTAAAGTGACATGTCGGACAAGGACTTAAAGTTTTCGGTCTGTGATGACATGAATGTTTCTCGTGATAGTAAGTGTGATTATGATAACCATGGTCGTGATGATGGTGATGATTTTTGTTATGGATGCAAGAAATATGTTCATTCTCCTCCATAATCCCCCTTATGTGGAGAAATTGTACATTTTTGTTTTCTTGCATTATAGGATATTAATTTATAATCATATTAAAAATTAAACATGGAGATTTTATGAAGAAATTTAGAAAATTAAGTGACAATAAGATTGTTAATAAGAAAATTATTTAAGATTTAATATTAAGAAGTATAAATTTCTCCATAAAAAATGCATAATTTTATTTTACAATTGGAATGATATGCCTTTCGTTACAGAATCGAAGAGAAAAGGATGGAAACCAATATGAGCGATATCAATGTATTTCTAGCATTCGGAGCGGGATTACTGTCTTTTATATCCCCCTGTTGCTTACCATTATATCCAGCTTTTTTATCCTACATTACAGGGGTATCAGTTGATGAAGTAAAGAAAGAGAACGTGATGCTTCAAAAACGAGCAATGCTTCATACACTCCTTTTCTTACTCGGTTTTTCTGTCATCTTCATTGCTATTGGTTTCGGTACTTCTGTAATAGGAAAAATATTCGTTGATTATCAGGATTTAATCAGACAAATTAGCGCCTTATTCATTATCTTTTTCGGTCTAGTAATTTTAGGTGTATTTTCACCTTCCTTTATGATGAAAGATAAGCGGTTCATCTTTCGCAACAAGCCCTCCGGTTATTTTGGTTCTATCTTAATTGGAATAGGATTTGCCGCAGGCTGGACTCCTTGTACCGGCCCAATTCTTGTATCAGTTATAGCGTTGGCAGCTATCAAACCAAGTGCAGCAATTTTATACATGTTCGCCTATGTATTAGGTTTTGCCGTACCTTTTTTCATCATGTCATTTTTTATCGGCAAGCTAAATTGGATAAAAAGATATAATTCTGTCATCGTAAAAGTCGGAGGATTTCTTATGATTGTCACGGGGATTCTGCTGTTTTTTGATTGGATGACAAAAATCATTACCTTTTTTACAGGTTTGTTTGGTGGATTCACAGGTTTTTAGGCGTTTATCATCGGAAAATAGAAATTGTCCAATAATTAATTGTAAATTATCACTTTATTTCCGCACAAAAAAGACTCTTTTTTGCACATTCCTTCGGAATATCCCTCTCCCCCTTTCCGAAAGAATGTGCTAAATTTTTTGTGAATTATTTCGGAATGGGACATGGG